>JANNWZ010000112.1:0-72807 GCA_031409295.1 Mariniblastus sp. | reverse complement strand
GCGATGCCGCCACCGATTTGCAGTCCGCCGGGGTAGGCCGCCAAGGCAGCCTTGGCGGCCAAGTCGTTGCCCGGTCCCAATTTGATGACATGGCCGCCTGTTAATTGATCGTTGGCATAGAGTCGCGCGAAATGCTCGGCGGGAAACTCGGAAACATAATTCTCGTGTAATCCGTGGCCCTCATCGCGCAGCGTGCCACCGACGATTTGCTTGACTTTTCCCTCATGCAAGTCAATACAGGGACGAAATCGAGTCATCGTGCTTGCGGTTTCGTGAATTTGGCCGCCGGATTTGAAAATCGCGGGCGACTTTTGAATGGAAACTTTCGTTATAATCCCAGTCGTTTGTTAAACGCAATCGGATCGAATTACAAAATTCTCAACTCCCATTTCAAAATCCAAGGACCAACCAATGTCGTTTTTCAATTTTCGGTTATTTTCCTATGCTAACCTGATGGGCCTCATGTTTTCCGCATCGCTGTCACCCGCGTTGTCTCAGGATTTATCGCGAAATGAGCGAATTGTCTTTTTGGGCGACTCCATTACCGAAGCGGGTGTTGAGCCGGATGGCTACGTGACTTTGGTTCGAGCCGCGATCGAAAAAAAATCTGCCAGTAATACCGTTGAAGTGATTGGCGCGGGAGTCAGTGGAAACAAAGTTCCTGATTTGTTGGCCCGTCTGGATCGGGATGTGCTCAGTAAGAAGCCCACACTGGTCATAATTTATATCGGCATTAACGACGTGTGGCACTGGAATCGCAATCTGGGAACACCGAAAGCAGAGTTTGAATCCGGCCTGAAAGAACTGGTCCAGAGAATCACTGTTGCTGGCGCACGAGTGATTCTGTGTACTCCCACTGTGATTGGGGAGAAAACCGCTGGGGGCAACGAGATGGATCCAATGTTGGAAGAGTATTCGGAAATCAGCCGCAAAGTGGCTACCGATACCAAATCAGCCATGGTGGACTTGCGCAAAGCGTTTCTGGATGAGTTGAAAAAACGGAACACCGAAAATCAGCCGCAGGGAATCCTTACGAGCGATGGAGTGCATCTCAATCCCGCTGGCAATCTGTTTGTCGCAAAACAAATGCTGGCAGCCTTGGGCATGGGGGAATCAGACCAAGCGCTGCGGCATATTGTATTGTTCAAGTTCAAAGACGGACTGGAACAGGAAAAGGTTCAGGAAGTCGTCAAATCTTTCGCCATGCTACCAACCAAGATTGCTACCATTGCCGGGTTTGAAATGGGGCAGAACATCAGTCCTGAAAATTTGGCACAAGGTTATACGCATTGTTTTGTCGTTACTTTTGCTACCACGGCCGACCGGGATACTTATCTAACCCATCCCGCCCATATGGAATTTGTGCAATTGATTGACGGCAAAATTGACGGCGCTTTGGTGTTCGATTTTCTCAATGGACAATAATCGAACTTGTAAAATTTACAACGTTCGATGTTGAGCCGATACAGATTCGGTCGGACCTGACGACTTGCGCCGGTTGTACTGGCGTTTTTTTCGTTAGCACTGGTCGCTAGCCCTACGATTGGTGAATCATGTTAAAGAATCCCCCTCCAAATAAACGAAACATAAGGCAGGAAATCATTATTCGTTCTTGAACGCAGGACTCGTACCAGCATTCGGATTGTCAGGGGACGAACAATGGTGACTGTAGGGGGGAAATCAATAGCCGAGCATTTCGCTTGGTTGAAAACTGTCTGTATCCGCGACCCAATTGGATACCAGATGGTTGAATTGCTTTCCAGGCGATGTCTTCGCTGCTGTGAGTGAAACTACCACGAGTCTGCGGATTGTAACGGGGCGATGTTTCGTCTTGGACCGATTTTAACAGATTCTCCCAAGGGTGGATTCAGGCACAGCCGATGTCGTAACGGGATTGTGAGTTGAAAAACGATCATTCCTAGACAAGCGATTATTGGTCTATCTCGACCCAGGTGTTCGCACGATGTGAACATAGGGATAGACAGTTACTAATGGCGGTGGCGTTCTCGCGGACGAAACTGGCAGTGGTAGCGAAAGACGATTTAATGTGTTAATGGAGAGCCTGCGATGAAGGTGTTCACAACTGGACAGGTCGCCAAGATCTGTAAAGTGGCCCCGCGCACGGTTAGCAAGTGGTTCGATTCGGGTCGCCTCAAAGGCTACCGAATTCCCGGCTCGCAAGACCGTCGCATTCCACGCGAATACCTGATCAAATTTCTTAAAGAGCATGGTATGCCTTTAGGGGACCTAGAAGATGAAGCAATGGCCAAAATTTTGATCGTTGCTCAAGATCAGGTGTTAATTGAAAATTTGAAACGGGAACTTCCTCCCGAAAGAGCGTTCAAAGTAGCTGTCGCTGCCAGCGGATTCGAAGCTGGTATCCAAGCTGAAAGTTTCCACCCCGATTGCATCATCACCGATTTTTCGATCGGTAAAGTTGAGTCGATGCAAATCTGTCAAAATCTGCGTAAAAACCCAGATTTTGCGGACACCATTTTGATCGCTTTGTTGCCTGACGACGGACAACCTATCTCGTTCGACCGTTCGGCAATCAATGAAACGTTTAAGAAGCCGTTTGATGCAAGCTTGCTTGCCGAACGTCTTCGCACGCTAATCGGTTCGTTGAAAGAATTGGTATAACCTGAGTTCAGGTTTTGACGACTCCGAAAAGAGAACGTCACCGATGCAACAACCGAAAGTGTTACTTGCCGTCTTTCACATTGACTGTTGCCAGAATTGACCCTCTGGCAGCAGTTTTTTTGTTCATTGAGGGCATTCGTGCAGCGAGCGGTTACAAGTTCTTCTTGATCCAATGAACAATCATGTCCGACTTTTCGGATTCGTTTGGTTCGTCCACTAATTGCAGATTGACTTGTTCGTTTGTTTTGCGATACGCATCCAACACAAATTTTGCCGACTCCTCGTTTTCGTTGAACACGAGCATCGGCAGCGGTGAAGCCAGCGACAAAAGCCCGGGTAGATCGAAATACTTGGCGGCCCCTGGTAGCAAATCAGGATGGCGAATATCGGTCACGTCGTGAAATCGAAAACCGTCGGTGTCGACGATGATACCCTTGAGATTTTTCAGTTTGCGCAACCAGTGACCGTTGAGGGCAACCTCCAACGCCGAGCGATCCAGGGCCACAACAAACAGTGGACGTTGATCGGCAAGCGAGACGTGTTCCAAAGCGCCTAACCAAAGATTGGCGCGCAGCGCGAGTTCCGGCGGATTGTATCCAAGTGTATAGGCCAATGCTGCACGACCGTTTTCGACCCTACGAGACTGTACTTGATTGGGGGGCGGGAAGTTACTGTTGAAGGATCGAATCGAAAAATGTTCGTCTCGTAATTTTTTGATCAACGGTTGCAGTGGATGATTCTCGTCAAAAATTTGATCGCCAGCGGAATCGATGATAAATACCACTCCGCGGTGCGGTCGCTCCGACATCGGTTCCCGAAACGCCAGCTCGATACCGGAAGCCGATTTCCAACGGATCGTTTTGGCCACCACTTTAGAAACCGTCTCATCAGTCCGGACATCAACAACTGAAGTCAGTGGCGACGTCTCGATTTCCGCAGTCGATCGCACGACTTCGACAAACTGTTCGATGGGGTTAACGAAGGGAGCGGTCCCTTGTTCAGCTTCAGCAAACATCTGCACTAGTGCTGCGTCGGATTGGCGTTTGAGTTCGCTCGTCAATTGAATTTCAAAATCCGGGCCGCCCGCTGGCGCCGGATGTTGCGCATCGAATACGGATAAGTCCTCGGGTTCAATGAAGTTGAGTTCTGATTCTTCGACTGAGCCGCGCAGGTTGAGATGCTGTTTGAACCACTGGTACATAGCCAAGCGACTGACCTGATTGTAGTTGTGGCCAAATTCGGTTCGGGCCGTAAGTTGAACACGCTCGGGAACACCGTACAGCCGATACAGCGCCTGCAACTCGGGGAAACCTCGTTGGGGCATGTCTTTGGTCCAATCATCCGCAGCCGTTAGCCCCATTGGTTTGGGTGCGAACATCGCAGCGATTTCCACGTTACCCGTTCCAATTCGCAAATAACAACAATTTTCGCACGTGCAGCCACCCTGCATCGCGGTCGAAACCATGACAGCCGGAAACGAAACGGTGGGTCGGTCGTCAATCGCACACAACAGGAATGTCTGGGTGCCGCCTCCGCTGGCTCCCGTAACACCGATTCGGGAACTATCGACCTCGGGCAACGAACACAAAAAATCGAGTGCGCGGATCGAGTTCCAAGTTTGCAACCCCATCACGGATTGCAGATTTGACTCGGCCTGCGGGCTAAACAATCCCCATTTTTCTCCGCCGTTCATCTCGGGCCGCTGGTGGGCAAAACCATGAGCTACGTCGTAACTGATCTGTTGGGAATCAGCGTAACCGAGCATGTCGTAATGAAATACAATGCAACCCATCTTTGCCAGATGAGCACACCGCGATTGCAAAATGCTGCGGGCGTTGCTGGTGAATCTCTCCGCACCTCGCTGAATTTCCTCGGCAATTGCCGGATCGGAGGCGCGATTGAATCGACCGTTTTGGAAATGGCCATGCGGGCAAAGTACTCCCGGCAATCGACCTTCGATTTTGTCTGGCAAGTACAAATTGCCGGTCACAAAAAAACCTGGCAGGCTCTCAAAAAGAACTTTCTTTACCACATAGCCGTCTTGTTGAATTTGGCCATGGATTATGGATTTGAGGTCGCATTTTTCCGGTCGCGGCCACAATCCCAAGGCAACCAACAGGTGTTGTCGCAGTTCCAATTTACGCGCTTCCCAGAGCTCCAATTTGTTCGGAGGCGCGAACGGAAAAAATGAGTCGAGGTTACGAAGGGGTTGAGTTGGTGCCGTATTCCCCTGTTTAATCTCCTGACCATGGGCAGCCACGCTTAGAAACACCAGGATCAATAAAGCGAGACTGGCGGATTTCATAGTGAGCAACCCTGGAAAATGGATCGAAACATTGCTTGCCATCGGCTCTCCGTCTATTGGCATGCTAGCACGTTCGATTCTACAGCTCGGCCGGTCGGGTGCCAAGCAAATCGGCAAGGATTTGCTAGCTTCATCTGCCTTTGACCAGAATCCATCAATCTCCTACAAGTTTGTCAAATCATTCCGCTCATTCCCGATTCCGCGAAAATGAAGACTCCCCCGCAACATGTCATTATTCTCCCTTACTTCTGCGATGAAGAAGTGACGCGGTATTTGAAAATTGCCGCAAGACTGCGGACGTTCCCGCAACCGGCGGGAGGATATCATTTTTTGCTCGCATCAAGTCCTCGAACTAAGACCAGCTCTCAGCTGGTTGCTGCGTATTCCAAGATTGGCCAAGCGATTCCGTTTGCTTGTCCGACGCAAGTTTTTGGTTATCCGGAAGGACCAACCGCCATGTTCTGGGATTGCATGGAATATCTGGCCAAATATTTCAGCGATCGAAGCGGTTTTGGACTATGGCTTGAATCGGACATGGCACCGATAAAGCCCGATTGGATCGACCGACTATCACACCAATGGTTCAGCCAAGCCCAGACCCCGATCATGATGGGTTGTTATGTCCCCGAAGTTTATCGACATCGTTGGTTCAAAAAACCGAAGCTGATATTACATCCGCATATTAATGGCGGCGCTTGTTACGCCATGGATTTCGCCCGGCAAATGCCTGACGAAGCGCGAATGGGCGTGTTTGATATGGCGGTGTTTGAGTACGCTCAGAAAATGGGCCGTGCCCGATCGACCAACCAGATCGCCTTTTCCACTGTCTCCCGAGTTCGGCGGGACCTGCTCGACGACTCGAAAGTTCTGTTGCATGGTTTCATGCAAGACAAGAACAAATTCATTGACGGTTGTTTGGAACCTTTGTCCCTCGGCGAAAAAAGAATGGCGACCTGGAATCCCTGGTTGGACCAATGGGAACACATTCGTCGCGCGATACGAGTGAAAGTCATGCGGAAGGGGAATCGGGCGATGCTCGAAAATATGTTTTTGGCAAAAAAGAAATTCGACGCTCAATTGACAACTCAACCAGTGAGTCTCGCCGAGTCCCGCAGGGTCGCTTAATCGGAGCGTCCCGCGAGCAATTTACGCTGCACTGGCTGACTGTTTGAGAGACGATCAATGAAAATCAGTCACTTCAATACATTTCCCTACGGAGGCGCGGCGACGGCCGCGATTCGAATTCACGAGGGATTGAATCAGCTGGCCCAAGCACCCGCTGCGCGAAATTCGCTCAATAGTCAGTTTTGGTTTTATCGCAACGAAAAAAATATTGAGCTCGATCGAAGTTTTCAAAAAATCGAGTTTCTTCCGTTGCCGACCGGTTTTTTGAACGGGGCCCTGGAGCGACGGAAACAAAAGTATCGCCAACGGGAAATCTACCGCCAGTTCAACTTGCATCTGGCAACCCGTCCGGCCGGAGTCGAGACATTCTCGATGGCGGAGTTGCCGGAACCGACTCGATTGAACTGGGCCGCCATTGCGTCGGATATCGTCCATTTGCATTGGATTTCATATCTGGCCGATTACCCTTCGTTTTTTCGATCGATCCCGGATGCGGTTCCATTGGTTTGGACGCTGCATGACATGAATGCGTTTACGGGTGGCTGTCACTACGCGAATCAATGTCAACAATTCCGTTTCGGTTGCGGTGACTGTGAGCAAGTCACCGAACGCGGCATTGGTGACGTTTCAAGAATCGGATTTGAGGCCAAGCGAACGGCGCTGGCCAAAAAAACAATACACGTTGTCACGCCCAGCGATTGGCTCGGGACTCTGGCGCAAAAGAGTCGGGTGTGGCCTGAGGCGACGACGTTTCAAACAATCAAATACGGTTTGGATCTAAATCAATTTCGACCGATCGACAAATCTTTTGCGCGGAAACAACTCGGCATTGACTCCGACGCTGTGCTGGTCGGTTTTGGCGCCGATGACGTGAACAACCGCCGCAAAGGAGTTCAACATTTGTTGAATGCGTTTCGTTACATTGCGGAGCGAGCGAGTCGGGTGCAGGGCGTCGGCGAAATTTCCCAACCCGTTGCCGCCATCGAAGGTCTATTGTTTGGAGCTGGTAAAATTGAAGAAAGTACAGACCTCCCGCGATTGCATCAAATGGGTTTTGTAGATTCGATTTACAAACAACAATTGATTTACTCGGCTGCCGACATGGTGGTCGTTCCGTCGCGGGAAGATAATCAACCACAAGTCGGATTGGAAGCCATGGCCTGTGGAACACCCGTAATTGGATTTAGAGCGGGCGGCATCCCTGAATATGTTCGCCACAATCAAACCGGTTTGCTGGCTGAATTGGGTAACGAAACGCAGTTGGCGGATCAAATTCTGCAGTTGGCCCGGGACGCGCGTTACCGGCACCGCTTGGGCCGACAAGCACGAGCCATGATGGAATCCGAGTTTGAGATTGCCCAACAAACGCAGAAATACGTCCAGCTTTATCTTTCGTCGATTGATCACGCTAGTGTTCGGGATGTGGCTTAGGAACAGTCCTGAATTGGGTTCCGTTTTTGACATTCGCTAAACGGGTTAATCGAGGTTGGGAATTCCGTAAGGTTTGGGAATTCCGTAAGAAGTGCGAGTGAACCAACAAGGCACAAAGTCACCAAGGAAAGTGACTAGTCAATCAAAATTCGTTTTTTGACTTTGTGCCTTGGTGGTTCTAAGCATTCAATACCACGTTAATACTTGCGGCCACTTTACCTGACATGGTTAAGCGTTAATGCGGTAAGACAAATCTCTAACGTTATCTCGGCAAAACGCAATATTGAACTTACTTTAGGACAGTTCCTATTAGCTGGCCCCGGCCCGGTTTATGTAGTGAGCTAACGCATTCGGACAATGTTTAATGACGTTCGCGGTTGACGACGCCAACCGCAGGAGACATAGTTTGGTCGCGATCTGGTGAGATCATCGCTGCGAAAAATGTGCAATCAATTCGTCTCAGTTGTGCCAAATCGACTATTGAATTCCGCCGGGCAGTCCATTCTGCGGCTGGGAATATTGCGGCTGCGCGTATTGTGGCTGCGTGTATTGTGGCTGGCCATATTGAGGAATCATTTGACGTTGTTGGTCGTGGGAAAAATTGGGGTTGCGAATCGCATGTCCATGGCGGTCGCGTAAGGGCACATTTGGTCGAAGATTCGGTTCGATTGGGGGTTGAAAAAAGGCGGGATTCGATTTGCGAACCATGTGTTCCAACAAATAGGCCGATGACAAAACATCGGTAATTGCGTCCCGTGCATGTTCAATTCCGATCCAATCCTGACTGCGCACACCGATTCCGGCCTGTTGCACAAACAGTGATTCGATGTGGGCGGTTTTTTGGCGAATCTCATTGGTATCCTGCATCAGATGTCCAAAATCAATCTGTTGCCAACTGCGATTGTGAGCCAACCCGTGCATGTGCTCGACCAAAGTTTCAACTTCCTCAAGGTCTTCGTCCAAGTGTTGGGACACCTCATATCCCTCGAGGTGTTCATGAAATTCATCATGCAGTTCTTTCACTGCGGCTTCCAGTCGTTCCGCCTGGTTGTCGATAACTTGTACATCGACCGGCAAATAGCGATCAATCTGCAACGCGACCCCGGTAACACCGCGGGCAATTTCCCGCATATGACGCACGCCTTCGGTGCCTTCAGCCGTTCGTAACCAAGGCTCTGTCAAATCGATGGTGCGAGAGATTCTAACGGATAACTGAATAAATTCGTTGGTATCGTTTCGCAAGCGAGCAACGGATTGTGCACTGCCATCAATTGATACAGCAAACGCATGCAAAGCGTCCGCCAATCCTTCGAGTGCCGTCACATCGACATCGAGTTTCTCGGCGTGTCGCTCACCCTGGAAGTGTAAATGATATTCATCGTGCATCTGACGAGTATAATTTGACAATTGCACCACCAATCCGTCGATATCGCGCAAATGCGATTTGGTCAGCACAGGGGGGCCTTGGTCAGGTTGTTGAATTGGGGTTTGGTTTGGGTACTGAATCGCGGGCGGAAACTGGCCAGGAATTGGTTGTTGAATCGCGGGTGGAAACTGACCAGGAACTGGTTGTTGAATCGCGGGTGGAAACTGTCCGGGAACTGGTTGTTGAATCGCAGGTGGAAACTGTCCTGGCACTTGTTGTTGCGATGCCGGTAGATTGGGAATCGAACCAGGCGCTGAAATTGTCGGCTGATTGAATTGAGGCGTCGTGCCTGGAACTGCAACGCCTTGTGCACCGGCGATGTCAACAAATAACGCTAGGACAGCAACAGCGAACAAATTCGTTTTCATTTGACTAGCCATTTTGTTGATACGAATTGATTTTTGGAACTTGGATATCGTTTGACGTAGACACCTGTGATTCGAGAACGTAGAAGTCGCGACAGCCTTTGTATCCGATTGTGATTCGATTGCAATCTATTTCACAAAAAATAGTTTACTCAGTTGGTGCGATGAACGCGTCAATTGCAGGCCGCGATCTCGTCTCGTACAATTCAAGCTTGAGCGAAATTGTCGTGTACCATTTCCACAATTGACGATTCCTCCAGATGCTTCGGAATAAATCACTATTAATGAATCGCTAATGATTATTCAAATTCCATTCGCAAAGACTGTTCGCACCGTTCGTCGAACGGGGATTCGGATTTCAGGTGTGGTGTTCGTCATTGCATTGATATTGCAGACTCGCCCCTTATTGGCTGGCATAAACGACGAACCGATCGATTTCAATGCTCAGATTGCCCCCATTCTTTCGGATCGCTGTTTTCATTGTCACGGTCCCGACGCGGTTGACCAGGAATCCAACTTTCGGGCCGATACAAAAGAGAATCTTTTCGCAGATTTGGGTGGATATTCGGCCGTCGTTCCAGGTGATTTGAATGCCAGCGAAATTCACAAACGAATTCGCAGTGTTGACCCCGACGTGCAAATGCCGCCTCCCGGCAGTCAGCGGTCGCTGACAGAAGTCGAAAAGTCACTGCTCGATCGTTGGATTGAGCAAGGCGCTCCGTATCAAGGTCACTGGTCATTCGAGTTGCCAATTCGACCTGTCATCCCCGTCGCAACGGTTCGTGAAGCGGCAACTTCGGCGGGCTGGGATCCGGCATTGATAGCGCGTTGGTTGCATAATCCGATCGATGTTTTTGCCGCGCAGAAATTATTGGAACAACAGTTGTCTCCGGCGCCTGAGGCCGCTCCGGCGACGATTCTCCGCCGTGCATCGTTGACCTTGACCGGACTGTTGCCATCGACAGAACTGCGGCAGCGCTGGTTGGCGAATGCAACCGAGGAAACCTATGATTCCGCCATCGACGAACTACTAAATTCGATGGCCTATGCGGAGCGGCAGACATTGCGCTGGTTGGACGCGGCACGCTATGCCGATACCGATGGCTACCAAGTCGATTTTGAACGAACCAATTGGCCTTGGCGCGATTGGGTGATTCAGGCATTTCGGAACAACATGCCGTTTGATCAATTCACAATCGAACAGATCGCCGGGGACATGTTGCCCAACGCGACGGAATCGCAACAACTTGCTTCGGCATTCAATCGGAATCATCGGCAGAATGGGGAAGGCGGCGCGCTGCCGGAGGAGTTTTTTGTCGAGAACGTAATTGACCGGGTCGAAACCACTTCCACAGTATTTCTGGGGCTGACCGTAGGCTGTGCGCGTTGTCATGATCACAAATATGATCCGCTGAGCCAGCGTGAATTTTACCAGATGTTTGGCTACTTTAACAATATTGGCGAAATTGGATTTGGCCGGGGGCTGGACGCGAATCCGACGCTCAAAACCGTTTCACCATTATCGACGGTCGAGCCTCAATGGGTGCCAACCGCACGAGCCGCTGAACAGAACTTGGAAATTGCGAAACAGGGATTGGCTCAGCGACTGCAAGACTGGATCGCCGAACAGGATGCCCCCAAGTCCGTCAAGTCCGACCCTCAACCAAGTGACTTGCCATCCAGTTCGGCAGTTGACGCGATCGCTGCACCCATCGTTGCCGAGGCAACACTCGATCCGCGAATTGGGTCGATTTTTGCGAAACCTTCCGGGAAACGAACAGCGGAGGATCAAGAGACGCTGCGTCAACACTATGAGAATCTCGATCAACCGTTAAAGGTGGCGAAGGATGCCCTTGAAGTAGCGAATCAGGAATTGTTGAAACATGACTCTCCGTTGGTCACAGTGATGGTGATGCGCGAGCGTGATGGCGACCCGATTCCGGCTTATTTACTCCAACGCGGTCAATACGACCAGCCAGTCAAGACTGAACCTCTGCCGCGAGGCGTTCCAACGGCTTTGTTGTTGGACGGCGAAGCGCAACCCCGGAATCGATTGGAGTTTGCCCGTTGGTTAGTCTCCCGCAACAATCCATTGACTGCGCGCGTGACAGTCAATCGAATCTGGCAAGAGCATTTTGGAACGGGACTAGTCAAAACAACCGAAGACTTTGGCATGCAAGGTGAACAACCGAGCCATCGAGAACTGCTCGATTGGTTGGCGGTGGAGTTCATCGAGTCGGGATGGAATGTGAAAGCGCTGCACAAGTTGATCGTGACCAGCGCTGCGTACCGTCAAGCCTCCCAGACGACGGATCGACAGTTGACCATCGATCCGGAGAACCGCTGGTTGTCACATGGGCCACGCTTCCGCGTGGATGGATTCGTGATTCGTGATTTGGCACTTCAAGCCTCGGGCTTGTTGGTCGAGAAACCTGGCGGTCCTTCGGTGAAGCCATATCAACCGGATGGATTGTGGTCAGTGCTTGCCTCCGATATTGGGATCGACTACCAGGTTGGTCAGGGCGCAGATTTGTATCGTAAGAGCATGTATGGCTATTGGAAACGAGCGGTTAATCCGCCGCAGCAGACCATCTTTGATGCCGGCGGGCGCGAAGTCTGCAATGTGCGCGTGCGCCGGACCAATACCCCGTTGCAAGCGTTGGCTTTGATGAACGACCCAACTTTCGTCGAAAGCGCTCGGCGGTTGGCGGAGCGTGTGTTGAGGCTGCCCCATTTGTCGGATGAACAACGATTAAACGAATTGATTCGACTGGCACTGTCCCGCGAATGCGATCCCGCGATGATGGTAATTTTGCAAAGTAATCTGAATTATTTTCGCGAACACTTTGCCGCCGAACCAACGGCAGCCGAACAACTGCTATCAATCGGCGCTAGTTCGCGCGACAAGTATCTTAATGCCACTGAGCATGCCGCGCTGACTGCGACCGCTCATTTGATTTTGAATCTCGACGAGTTTATGACAATCGAGTAGACGCCATTTAACACGGAGCACTACCAGCATGTCGACCGAATTAGGTTTGCACAGCCACAGCGACGAGCACCGTTTGTTGCCGACCCGCCGACACTTTTTTGGTCGCTCGGCTGTCGGGATCGGAACAGCGGCCTTGGCTTCGTTGGCCGTTCGGTCCGGTTGGGCCCAGCCCAACAATGCGCTTGAACCACGCGACGCTGGTGTGTTGAAACAGTACCATCATCCACCGAAAGCCAAGCGGGTGATCTACATGTTTCAGAGTGGTGCACCTTCGCAACAGGAACTGTTCGATTACAAACCGGCGTTGCAACAACATGAACGCCAGGAGCTGCGCGATTTCGTCGATATGAATCAGCGGATTACCAGCATGACGGCGGGGCAAAACTCGTTTCCATTGGCGGGGACCCGTTTCAAGTTCGCCAAACATGGCGCATGTGGGATGGAATTAGGAAGCGAATTGTTACCCCACATTTCGACGCTGGCCGACGATATCTGCCTGATCCGTTCGATGCATACCGAAGCAATCAATCACGATCCCGCAATTACTTTTTTTCAAACCGGACATCAGTTGGCTGGACGACCGAGCATTGGTTCGTGGTTGCATTATGGTCTCGGTTCCATGAATGAAAACCTGCCGACATTTATTGCGATGGTATCGCGCGGAACGGGACGACCAAATTGCCAACCGCTATACGACCGACTCTGGGGCAGCGGATTTTTACCGTCCTCCTTTGCGGGCGTGAAATTGATGAGTATCGGTGATCCGGTTTTATACTTGGGCAATCCGGCGGGCTTGAACGCGTCAGCGCGCCGGCGGATGCTGGACGATTTGGAAAAACTGAATCAACAAAAATTGGCGGAAAACGGCGATCCGGAAATCAATACTCGAATTCAGCAGTATGAGTTGGCCTATCGAATGCAGACTTCAGTTCCCGATTTGACCGATTTTTCAGATGAACCCCAACACGTATTGGATGCTTACGGTCCGGATGTCTTGAACCGGGGAACTTATGCCTATAACTGTTTGTTGGCCCGCCGGTTGGCTGAACGGGATGTGCGGTTCATCCAGTTGTTCCACATGGGTTGGGATCAACATTTTACGTTGCCGGAACAGTTGCCGGGCCAATGTCGCGATACGGATCAACCCTCCGCCGCGTTGGTCAATGACTTGAAACAACGCGGAATGCTCGATGACACGCTAATCGTGTGGGGCGGCGAATTCGGGCGGACCTCATATTGCCAAGGAGCCCTGGATGCACAGACCTATGGCCGAGATCACCACCCCCGTTGTTTTTCTTTGTGGCTGGCCGGGGCGGGAATTCGGAAAGGATTATCGTATGGGTCAACCGATGAGTTTTGCTACAACATTACCGAAAACCCGGTACACGTTCATGATCTGCACGCGACGATGCTGCATTTGTTAGGGATCGATCACGAACGACTAACGTACAAATTTCAAGGTCGCTACTATCGTTTGACTGACGTGCACGGACACGTCGTAAAAGAGATTTTAGCTTGAACCACTGAACCACTGAACCACTGAACCACTAATCCTCGCCTTCTTTGAGTTCAAACATCAGAAAATGGAAGCCCGTTTCATCGGATGTCATGAATCCACCTTGAGGTTGGAAATAATGCTCCAGCTCGCTGAATTCAGGCAACGGGTTCTCGTCCATGGCGTTCTTAATGCCGCCGATATATTTGTTTTCCACGGCTTGCTCGGCCATCAACGACTTGCTGTTTTCGCTGGTCGCTAATTCAAACATCCAGCGAAACGTCACGCGCGGGTCCGCGTAGAAAATCCCGGCTGGCATATCGGTCTTCAACAGACGGGTCATTTTCGAGGAAATTCTCTGATAGTCTTTGTTTTCGGACAACGATTCAGAATCACCTTGATCCGTTTCGATCACCTGTTCGATCACTTTGCGACTCTGTTGCGAAAACAGCAGGTAGTTTCCGACCAAGGCCATCGAGGGTTGCATCGAGTTCATTTCGATATCGAGCTCATTGTTTGGCGTTTGCCCCTGTTCTTCCTGCCGTTGCCGACGTCGCTCTCGTCCGCGTTCCATTTGATTCTTGATTGCATCTTCGGCCATTCCGTAAATCTGGATGCCTTTGTGATCGGTGGGTGACCAACGAAACTCGCTGTCTTCGGGTTGGTCGCGATTCGCTCGTGCAAAGATCTTCTCCAAAGTCTTTTCCATCGCGGCTGGATCTTTGACTTCCAGAGCAAACAAAGGCACCTGGCTATTGGCTCGCATCGGCGGTTCAATCCATTGTACGAAAGTAACTCGTCCCGTCAGATTGCCGATCAGTTCTTCCCGAACATTGAATTCAAGTTCCTTATCGGCTGTTTCCGTGAAGAATTTATCGACCGTACCCGGTTCCTGAAACGTCTCAATGATCTTGGTTAGTTCGACCAACATTTGATTGATATCCCAACTCGTAGTGAAGTAGTTGGAAATGTCCTTAGGCAGCCAAGGTTCAGGTTCGTAAGTAGTTGGGCGAAAGGCCAGCATTTCGAAGACACCTTTGCGCGGTTCTGCCAACAAGACATGGGCATGCACGACTGAAGCAAATTCGTCTTCGCTGAGGAGCATGCTGCCACCGATACCGAGCAAGCCATCGAGACCGAAGACCGGCAGAAAGTTAATGGCGAGTTGGGAGCCGGCATCACCGCGAGTCGCACTCTTGGCCAATTCAATTGGATCGATGAAAAAACGGGCTTCGGGTTTGACATCTTTGGTTCCGCGACAGCGATTCAAAATTGTGATGAATTTTCGGTTCTCTGAGAGTGGTCGAACTTTTTCCACTTCGCGTCCCATCCAACGATCAATGAAATGATCCAATTCATCCTGGGAAGTTGAACCAACCATTAATCCGTCTTTGCGGAAAAACGTAATTTTTTTACCCTCGACGTTAAAAGATTCAAATTTGATTCCATCTTCGCTTTCCTCGGCTGTAATCTCCTCGCCTTGTTCCACAACGACTTCACGGCCACGGTTCAAAATACGATCAACCGCTTCCGATTCTGGATCGGTTTGAATGATGAGCATGAACTCCGGATCCTTGCGCCGCGGCGCGATCACGGCAAATGTAATTTCACCGGCTGGGAACGCTTGCAGGTCGTCCAGCGAAACGCCGACTTGGTCCTCGACTTCGGCGTAAGCCGATTTTGCTTCGCCCCACAAGCTTTCCGCCAACGGAGCAACGGCCTCATCTGCCAGCATTTTTCCCATCGAGCTATCATTCATCTTCGTCATGAATTCTCGAATATTATCCATTTGGATAAACACGACGGTCGATTCCGGCAACAAATCCTCCGTGGGCGGACGATCGGATTTGGCCGTTTGCCCGAGGATCATGGTAGGCAAAATACTGCACGCCAAGGCCAGCCCCAGAAAAGAAAAAGCGTAAATCGTATGGCGTCGGAAGAGTGCAGATTGGTTCATGGTCATAATATTGATCGCAAAGGTAGATTTTTAAAAGAGTCGGTGGTGAACTAAAAGCGTACGGATTATAACCCTGAAGCTGATTGCATTGTTTCGTCCGCCCGGTAAGATTCACCAGAAATCCGTGTCTCGAAGTGATCAATCTTATGAATTATTCGGGTTGCGAAAGTACAATCCGGTCAAATTCAGCATCAGGCGAGGGTGGAGTTGATTCAATTCGTTTTTGGGCCGATTAAGTCCATTGAAGGGCGGATCGTCGGTCAAAAGTCTGGTCCACCATTCCTGGTCCAAATCGGAAGAGAAAATCATGGCTGAATCCCGTAGATACGTGAAGAATTTTGTGGCCGTCGGGCTTTCCATCGGCTTGTTTTGCGTTTGGTCGGCTGCTTCCCTGGGACAAGGCACTGGTGGTGGATCAGGCGGAACGGGCGGAACAGGCGGCACGGGCGGCACGGGCAGCACGGGCAGCACGGGTTTCGGCAACACGGGATCGACAACGGGACAAACATCCGCGCAGACTCCGACCACCAACAACACGGCTGGCGGGCAACAAACCGGAAATATTGGCACGCAGCCCGACGGCAACGTCGATCCGGCGAATGTTGTCGATTTAACACCATCGGACGACAAGCGAAATCAGGGGTTTGTTGGATCAACAGCCACGCGCGTAACCGAGTTGGGCTTTGTAGGGGCGAGCTCGGAAACCAGTGGTCCTCCGTTGTCCGAGGGCGCCACATTTGGTGGAGGCGTTAACAATACCGGTGGCGCTGGCGGCGGTGCGGGCGGGGGAAGAGGCGCAGCCGGCGGAGGTCAAATTGGCCAGGGGTTCGGTGGGGCTGGCACGCAAAACGGATTTTCAGTGAACCGGCAGAGTTTACGGGCCAGGCTGGTTCCAAGTTTTTCCGCTCCGGTTGTGACGTCCGCGCAGGTCGCCGATCGTTTTAACGCCAGTTTCGCGCGACTCCCAGAATCTCTCAACATGAGTGGTCAATACCAAGTGTCGGTAAACAATCGGACGGCCACGATTACTGGATTTGTACCCACCCGAGCGGATAGCGATCGATTGGTTCGACAATTGCGACTTCAGCCCGGGATTTACAAGATCGACAACCAATTGCAGGTCGCGCAATAAGCCGCGCGGGCTGAAACTTTTCGCCGGATCGCCGCTGAATAACTGCGGCGAAGCAGGGGTTGTTTCCATTGGCGTTCGGTAAGTTCTCAAAAGTTTTCCTGAGGTCAAATGACTCAACGGAAGTAACGGCTGTTTTGCTCCTCGATCAAGCGTAGGTGGTTTTTTGCAAAAAACTACATTCGAACCAAGCCGGGGCTGATATCCAATTCCAGCGTCTCGAATAAGTTTGCCTTATAGCGCTCGACGGCGATCGCTCCCATCACTGCATTGTCGGTGCAATATTGCAATGGCGCGATGTGCAGCTGGATTTTTTGGAGGTCGCAAGCCGCCGTCAGTTGTTCGCGAAAAAGTCGATTGGCTGCGACTCCACCGCCGACGCAGAGCGTCTTTAATTGACAATGCTCAGTTGCTTGAATCGCTTTAGCGACCAAGCAATCGACGACCGCTTGTTGAAAACTGGCGGCCAGATTCGCGATCTGGGTCGCTGAGAGTTGAGCTGTTGACGGATCAACTTTGCCCGGACCCGTGATAGCATATCGAACGGCGGTTTTCAGTCCGCTAAAGCTGAAATCAAGTCGTTTTTCGTGAATGAAACTGCGCGGGAAGGCGTATGCGGTGGCGTTGCCAGTGGCGGCAGCTTTGGAAACCGCGGGGCCGCCTGGATAGGAAAGTCCCAACATATTGGCAACTTTGTCGAACGCTTCACCTGCTGCATCGTCGATCGTACCACCGAGATAACGGGGTGTAATGGAGTTCTCGTAGTGATATAGATGGGTATGACCTCCGCTGACGATCATCCCAACGCATGGAAAAACCGAAGTCGGCGCGTTCAGTTGGCAGGCGAATACATGGGCGTGTAAATGATTGATCGCGATCAAGGGTATCTCGAGCGCCAGGCACAGCGATTTCGCTGCGATTAACCCCACCAGCAACGAACCCGATAGACCCGGCGTATTGGCGACGGCGATCGCATCGAGTTCGCAGAGTTTCGTGTGGGCCAATCGCAGCGTTTGATCGATAACGGGCAGAATTCGTTCGACATGCGCCCTGGCCGCAATTTCCGGTACGATGCCCTGAAATCGTTCATGCAACCGATCCTGCGATGCCACCACACTCCCTAAAACCGAAAGTTCTCCGGTGATTACGGCTGCGGCGGTTTCATCGCAAGTTGATTCCAGACACAGAATTTTCATCGGTTTCCCAATATGTTTCCCAGTATTTGTTGTTTCGTGACGCAAATTTTGTCTAATTCGAAACATTCTACCAGATCCGGAGTTTAATCTGGCGACGCCAAGCCCCGACTCAGTGTCGAATTCGAGTTTGATGGGGGCGGTGGATCGATGAATTTCTCAGAATCGTGGCGGTGGATTTGATGGACGTTTTTCGACTTGCGACGATTAATCGGAATATTCAATTGAATTTGTACGGGTGCTGCGATCTTGATGGGCAAATTGATCAATTCCGGGGCCCAAGGCTTATCTGCTAACCATACTTAATCATTCGACCCTCAAAGATAATATGGCTAATTTTTCGAACAGAGTTTACATGAAACGAAACATCATTTTCACGTTGACTGGCTTGTTGGCTTGCCTGCCGATATTCCAACTTTCTGCAGTGGTTGGGCAAACGGCAGAAAACGGTGAGCCGGCGGTTAATGCGTCCCCGGCACAAGCGGCCGACGAGCTGGAAAAACAAATTGTGGGTTCGCCGAAAATTCGGTTTCAATTTCAGGAATCGGACTGGAAAGACGTGATTCCCTGGTTCGCGGAACAAGCTGGATTTTCTCTGCAGCCCATCAACGATTGGCCGGAGGGGACGTTTTATCTTAAGGACGATTCCGAATACACGACTTTGGAAGCCTTGGATCAATTGAACCATGCGCTGCGCATGCGAACGCCGCCCTTTACTTTGATTCGCAATCGCAACATGTTGATCATGACCCAATTGGAAAACGCCAATTTCCCCAATGAGCTAATCGAAACGGTGAAACCCGAAGATTTGGATTCTCGCGGCAAATACGAAATCTTGAGTTGTGTTTTCGATTTGGGCGACTTGAATGTGGATACGATGTACCAAGAGCTGCGGCCGATGGTGGGCAAAAACAATCAGGATTTCTTCGCCGTGTTTCCGGCGGCCAACCAAATCCATGTGCGTGAATCGGGGGGCACATTGCGGGACATTCGGAATTTGATCGACACGGCAAAACGCCGTCTGATTGGTGATAACCAATCAGTGAATGTGTATCGGTTAAAAAATGTCGATGCCGAGACGTTTATGTTGATCGCGCGAGGATTGTTGCGAATGGAGCCCGGTCGTGATTTTACGGAAGATGGCAGCCTGACAATTTCGCGTGAGCCCTTTGGTGACAAGTTGTATATTCGTGGCACCGACAAAATGCAAAAAATGTTTGACGAAACTGCGAAGGTTGTGGACGTGCCTCAGGACGCGAAAGAAGGAGCCGAGATTGCCAAATTGCGATTCAAGAACTATTCGATTTTGGTTGATCCGAAATTGGGTTACGACTTGTTACAAACCGTACTCGAAGGTACGCCAGCTCGCATGCAACAGGACGAAGTGACTGGAAACATTACGATTCTGGGTCGGGATGAAGACCATCTGGCGGTCGAAGAAGCACTCGCGGCAGTTGCCGGTGAAGGAGGAGAGTCCTTTGAAATCATTAAATTGGTCAATGGAGACGCAACTGATATCATGATGGCGGTTCAAAGCTTGTTACGTCAAACAGCGACCGCCGAAACGGTTACCGGGCCGGTCGTGATGGCTAATCCCGAATTGAACCAGATCCTAGTGCGGGGGAAACCCCAAGAGGTTCGCGAAGTGTCGCGAATGGTTGCAGATCTGGATGCAAATTCGTTGCCGGTGGAAACGGGGCCTAGAACTGGGACTCGCATCATTAACATGGACCCCAGTGACATGGACGCTTTGACACCATCGTTGCTGGAGGATTTGTTGGGTGAAACTGGACGTGTCAATCCGTTTAATATCGTGTTGCCTGAACAACGCAAGGATCTCAATTCTCGGTTGCGAGGCTTGCCCGAGAAATCATCCGAGTTGGAAGATTTGGAGAAATTCATGCGCGGGGAGGGCGTTGTTCCGCCGCCGGAAAAAGGTGCTGCGCCTGCCGAAAAACAAGATTCTCCACGCGGTGATTCGCGGGGTTCCCTCAACGAACGTCGTCATCAATTTGGTTCGCAAGGTTTGGTTTTGCTCGCTCATTGTTTTAGCGTTTCTCCGTATTTGCAAACAGGATTGCTGTTGCATTCGAAGCAGCAGGTCCCACAGGATGAGACGTCGAGCGCCAAGACCAGTGATGAAGTCCAACGCCGGAATGCGTCGGACTATCGTCCGATTGACGCCATTCAGTCAGTTCCCGGCGCACGGATCGATGCTCGATTTACGGATTATGGGATCGTCTTAACGTCCGATGATCTGGATGCCCTGGATGACTTGGAACAATCGATTCGAAACCGATTAGATGAAGATTCCGAAACTCAACTGCCCACGTTTTTTTTCCTGCAATATCGCAAAGCCGAAAACATGAAGCCGTTTATTGAGGAGTTTTTTGGAATTGCCGACAGCGGTGGCGGAGGAGGCGGTGGCGGCGCCGGCGGATTAATGGGGGGCATGATGAATAATATGTTGGGGGGTGGTGCCGGTGATTTGCTCGGCGGATTGCTCGGGGGCGGTGCCGGCGCAGCCAGCGGTTCGGGTGCCGGGATACTTGAGGGGGAAGTACGCTTCGGAATGGACGCTTCTTTCAATTCAATTTATGTCGCGGGTGCGACCGGCGGCGATCTGGATCAAATTTCCCAGTTGATCGAACTGCTCGACAAACCGGACCCGCCTCATAATCCCGAGACGATCGGTGAATTCCGCACGATAGAAATTTTCCATCGCGATCCAGAAGAACTGAAAGTGCTTATTGAAAAACAAATTCCCGATTTTATCGCAACGGAAAAGGCGGAGGGGGGCGCTGCCCAAAACAACGAAGCCGCCCAGATGATGAAAGCGTTGGCACAGTTGCAGGGTGGCAAAGGCGGCGGCGCAGCGGCCGAAGAACAGGAAAAACCCCAAGCCCGGTTGGGTGTGGATCTAACAACCAAACGGCTATTGGTCACGGGTCCTGATTTTATTTATCAAGAGATTGTGAACATCGTGCGTGACTTGGATGTTTCGCAATCGAGCGATTCTCCGACAGTGACATTTCTGGAACGTCAAGCAAACAATAAGGCGGTGCTTGACACACTCAAGAATATGTTCCCGGACGATATCGAAATTGTCGAGTCCGACGTTGTCGAGGACAATCGCGATCGCGATAGTTCGTCGGACGGTACAAGCAAATCGCCGAATGCAGCGGGAGGCGATGCGACCGCGCGAGCACAACAACAACAGCAACAACAAATGCAGCAGGCTCGCGATGCGTTTAGGACCATGATGCAACAACAAGGCGGTGGTCGAGGAGGACCAGGAGGAGGAGGACCGGGCGGAGGTGGCCGAGGAGGAGCCAACGGCGGCGGCGGTGGAGGACCAGGCGGCGGTGGAGGACCAGGAGGTGGAGGAGGTCGCGGTGGATTTGGCGGCGGTGGTGGCCAACCTGGCGGCGGAGGCGGACAATTACCTGGCTTTGGTGGTCGCGGCAACTAGAAACATCGTCAAAAACACCCGATGTTGTCTAGTTTTTCGAGTTTGACGTAAGTGGTAGGACGGTTTGGCGTCAAATTCCTTGACCCTAAATCTTCAAAGATTTTACGATCCATTGCCGCTGCGCTGCGTATACATAGATACTAACCGGTTCGGTCGGCCCAGATAAAATAGGGATTCATTGAAATGCGAGATAGTTTTTGGTACCTGAAAAGTTGCGACTTGTTTGCTCGACTTTCGCAAGTTGACATCCAGGATCTCGAATCACAGTCCCGCATGAAACAGCTCAAACGGGGCGAACCCGTGTATCTCCCCCATCAATTGGCCGATGGTGTCTTGTTGGTGGCGCAAGGTCGCGTCAAGATTTGCCATGCCACTCCGGATGGCAAACAATCGATTCTTGGGTTCATCGATGCCGGTGAGATCTTCGGCGAATTAGCTCTCGTCGGAGGCGAACATCGTGATGAATACGTCGAAACCACCGAAAAAACAACGCTGGTTCTGATTCCTAAGACCGCCATTCAGAGGATCATTCACCGCTACCCGGACCTGGTGATGGGCGTGACCAAGATCATAGGTTGCCGACAACAACGAATTCAGCGTCGATTAAGGAATCTCTTGTTTCGCTCAAACCGCGAACGAGTCATTCATCTCTTGTTGGAACTTGCTGAAAAATATGCAGAACCCAATCCCGAGGGTTACTTGCTCAATATCCGGTTGTCTCATCAAGAGATGGCCTGCGTGATCGGCAGCACGCGCGAGACCGTGACGGTCGTGCTGGGGCAGCTGCAAAAAGAGAATTTTCTGACTATCGCCCGTCGTAAAATAGTCTTGAAAGACATCGGCAAGCTCGCGGCCGAGGTAAACGAAAAAGCACCGACATTGCCGCAACAAGCGGCAAAATCACTGATCCCCACGTCAGTTTCGCTCTCCGGTTTTCAAGCACCTTAGACGATTTGCATTGGCTTGCCGCCGGCAAGTTATCAAGACATCGAGGACGGGCCGTTCTTGCTTTCGCCTCGAAGGGTTGAAAAGCTGTAAATTTGCGTACATCCGACTCGCTGGATCGGAGTGATTTGGATATATTTTTGGGCGGTTGTATCAAAGTCCACATCATTCAAACCCTGCGACGCGCATCTTACATTTATTCCTCGCAACATCTCGATCCAGTTTTTCAATTTTCCGTCATGAAACCTCCGGCCCGTATTCCAGATAATGAATGGCAGCCTTGCAAACCCGGCCTTATTTTTGGAGCCAAGTCTTCGCTGGCTGATGAGTTAAAGGAAACCAGAAGAACCGCTTTGATACGCATCGCTGGCATTTGTGGCGGTGGTGTGTTGGTCGCAGGTGTCTCGATGTTTGCCTGGCGATCCTCCGACCAAAATCCGCGTCGAAATCTTCCTGCCGCAATTGGATGTATGCAGGTTCATCAGCAGTTGGCGGCCTATGTGGGAAATCAAATTGCGGACCAAGACTTGCGAGCGAGTATTGCCATGCACCTGTGCAAATGCGTCGACTGTCAACGTGCGTTTCAGGATTTGTGCTGTCGAGTCGATGACGCTTGTTCACGCCGGAAACCCTGCGGTTGCAAAACCTAGATTCCCCTCCGCCTTTCGACTCGCAGGCCGAAGCCTGGCGCGGTCATTAATTTCAGAATCCGGCACTGTGTTGGTATCAAATGGACTGCTCGCGAATCCCTCGAGTCTGCCGTTCGATTCGTCTGGTGTGGTCGATTAGAGCCGCGACCTGTCGTACACTAGCGATACCTGGCAAAAATAAACGCGGTTGGTCTTGATCACGGGTCGTTAGTTCGATTCGGCCAATGTCTAACATCGATTGCAGTGGACCCTGAAAGTAACTCACGTCGTCGATATCGATCAAATCGAGGCGGCGCAGTTTGCGGTTCAGAATTCCGCTTCGATGCAATAGCCGTTGACTGGTCAACTCGTACCGATGACTCAATTTCCGATGCAGCGTCAAGCCGACCAACGCGATCCACAACATTCCGATCATGAAACCCGTTACCAGCCAAACTTTGGGACTATTTTGTAGTACCGGAATATTCCAGGTGGTGGTCAACAGTAAGCCTGTTATCAACAAAGCCCCGAGCCAATCACCAATTAAGCTGCGAGCCGAAAACTGACCCTGCCACAACTTTCGTTCCTGATCGCCGAACTCGTCAAACATGGTACGTCCAGAAATCGACTGTTGAATTGAAATGGTTGACAACGTTTGATTCTTGCTCTGATACGACGGCCGCTGATGGATTGTCGAGTATGATTGTCGGAAAAAGGTTGTTGGCAGCGGCGTGAATTAGGTTATCATACAGAAAATTGTTTTTCCGCCCAACACTCTTGTTGACTTAACATGAAATGTCCCTATTGCCAAGAAGACAACGACAAAGTCATTGACTCACGATCGGGCGAAGAGGGATTTGCGATTCGTCGCCGTCGAATTTGTGTTTCCTGTGACAAGCGATTCACGACTTACGAGCGGGTGACCGAGCTCGATATCAAAGTCGTCAAAAAAGACAATGCTCGCGAAATGTTTCGGCCCGAAAAAATTCGTCGAGGCTTGGAACGCGCTTGTTGGAAGCGACCAATCCCAACGGATCAACTGGAACGGATTATTTTGGAAATCGTGCAACAGGTGTACCAGCACAATGATTCCGAAATCGAAAGCCACGAGATCGGCGAGATGGTAATGGATAAACTAATGGATCTCGATGATGTCGCCTATATTCGGTTTGCCAGTGTCTATCGACAGTTTACCGACATTCATGATTTTGTCGAAGAAGTTCGTCCGCTGCTGGATCGTAACAATCTGTTAATTCAAGACGGCGGTAAACCCAATCAGCGTCGGTAAATGCTCCGACTACCAAGCCGATCTGGGTCCACGCAAAGCGGTCATCTATTTGTTGTGACGACGTCCAAGTTAGTGCATGCGGGCCAAGACGAAACGGGCCAGGTGGTGTAGCGCGGTCGAATAAGGACTGGGGCATAGGGTTTCGGCAAAACGTAATGCCCGCCCGGCATGATCTTGAGCCAACGCTCGCGAATACCTGATTGAATCGGTGTGCGTTAACAATGGCAAGACATCATCCACGGTGGCCGAGTTAGATTGAAGCATGTCCAATAAACGTTGGCGATCCACGGTGGTTGAATTTTTTAAACAATGAATGATGGGCAACGTTGGTTTCTGATTCAATAAATCGGTGCCCAACGTTTTGCCGACTTCCGCTTGCTGGCCGACAACATCCAAGACATCGTCGATGATTTGGAACGCAATGCCAAGGTTCAGACCAAATCGGGCAAATTGTTCGCTGGTCGCCGGATCAGCGCCCGACAACATCGCGCCGATTCTGCAACTGCAACCGCATAACTCGCCGGTCTTATCAGAGATCATTGCCAAATAATCCAACTCCTCCAATTCAAAATTACCCTGCCACGCGTTTTGTCGAATCTCCCCTTCGCACACTTTGTTGGACGATTGCGAGAGGACTCTCAATGCGTGGGGATCATTCGCCAGACTGGCGACATAGAACGCATGAGTAAACAGAAAATCACCCAGCAAGACGCTCGTTCGATTGTCCCAAGTGGCATTGACTGTCGGCAAGTGTCGACGTGTTTCGGCTTTGTCGATGACGTCATCATGAACGAGCGTGGCCGCATGAATCATTTCGACGGCGGCAGCCAATTGGTGATGTCCGGGGCCTAACTTTCCGCAGGCCGCTCCAGCGAGCAACAAGAAGACCGGGCGAATCCGTTTCCCACCGCCAATCCAATTGTGTTCCAGCAACCGATCGACCCACGGAGTGTCACGGCACAATTCAGCTCGTAGAATCTGTTCCACCAATCCCAAATCATCCGCGATCGGTTCATAGATCGAAACGAGATCATCTTTTTGCCAGCGACGACCGGCGACCGAAGTGGGCGGCACTTGTTCCGGCAACGGGTGGGCCAAACTCTCGACGATCACTTCGCGGCTGGCAGTTTGGCTCACTGATTTTCATCCTTAGATTTAAGACTTTGTGTGGTTGGCTGGTTTTGCCCGCAGCTACATCCGCTCACGTTTTGGGCGGTCGGGCAAGGTCGGACTGTTTTTCGCGGTCAAACACGCCGCTCTTTCCGCCCGACTTGTAGTCCAATTGTATATCCGTAATCTGCATTGCTCGGTCGATGCTCTTGCACATATCGTAAATGGTAAGTGCCGCCACCGAAACCGCCATCAAAGCTTCCATCTCAACCCCTGTTCGTTCCGTGGCCGTAACTTGGGCTGATATTTGGATCGAAACCTCGTCCGGACTCGCAAATTTGATTTCGACCGAATTCATTCGCAACGGATGGCATAAAGGAATCAAATCGGCGGTTCGTTTCGTAGCCATCACGGCAGCCACCCGCGCCAACTCGAGCACATCTCCCTTTTGGACCGATCGGTCCCGGATCATCGCCAATGTTGTTGCAGCAAGTCGAACTTTGCCACTAGCAATGGCGATTCGTTGAGTTATCGGCTTGTCGCCAACATCAACCATATGCGATTTCCCATCGGAATCAAAATGTGGAAGTTCGGTCATGGTGAGCTGAATCGCGTGAAACCTTGCCAATAGTCGGCCAAAGTATGATTTATTACGATGGAAACCGTAAGCAACAGGCCAAGGTAACCGAATCGTTCAAAAATTGACAGTCGGACCCGAATTCAGGTTGATAGTTGGCCACCGACCGGACCAGGCGAAAAAAACTCCAATTATCGTAACTTGATGCTTTCGCCTGGCTCCAATATTTTTTTGGCGAATGCCAAAAGCATTTCGAAGATACAACAACGACAGCATGCGTCGAGAGTCGAGTTCTTTCTGGTTTGGTTAACACCAATAGGTAAGTTGAAGTGGTCGACTAACGCAACCGCGTCACGGACTCTCGTAGGACCAATCGAGCGGGGAAAACTGGCAGAGTGAAGGGCTTGTTTTTTAAACGTTGAACAATTGCCTGAGCCGCTGCGACTCCCATTTCAAGGGCAGGTTGTGCCACCGTCGTCAGGGGTGGAGTCATAAAAGCGGACAAGGGTTGGTCATCAAAACCAACCAATGAAACATCCTCGGGAACACGAATATTCCGCCGACTGAGTGCCAGCCTGGCCCCAAAGGCCATCTCGTCGTTGGCCGCAAACACGGCGCTGAAACGTGCTCCGCGAATCAGGAAAGTCTCGATTGCCAAGATGCCGGACTGACCACTGAAGTTGCCTTCAAAAATTCGCTGTTTGTCCAATTGAATTCCGCAATCGGCTAGCGCAGCGGCATAACCTTCGAGCCGCTTGATCGCATCTTGATGGCCGATAATACCGGTAATGTGCGCGATCTCGCGATGCCCTTGTTCGATTAGATATCGAGTTACGTCATAGGCGGCTTGGTAATTATTTACAAAAGCACAACTACCACTCCAATCGTCCAATTCGCGGGCAACCATGAAGGTCGGCCGTTGCGATCGGATTTTTTCCAAGTCGGTTTCGGTCATGCTTCCGCCGACAATTACCAGTCCGTCTACTTGCCGACCGAGCAGCGTTTGGACGGCTGCTTTTTCAATGTCAACGTCCCATTGACCATCGACAATCAGCGGAGTGTAACCCGTGGCATCGAGTCCTTTGATGACACCACTGGTTACAGAGTCATAAAACGGGCTGCCAATGTTCTGGGTGACAATCCCGATGGTCATTGAAAGACCACCCGCCAAGCCTCGGGCAAATTGGTTGGGTTGAAAGTCTAGTTTTTTGACAGCCGCCAATACCGCTTTGCGTTTGTCTTTGGCGACCGGCGTAGTGTCATTAAGTACACGAGACACCGTGCTTTTTGAGACTTTTGCAAAGCGGGCAATGTCGTCAATTGTCGATTTTTTGTCTATTTCCACGGTTGTCCAACGTCAGATTTTTTGGGCCAAAACGTCACAATGATCAGTAAGAAAACAAAAAAATCGAGACTAAATTCTCGAAATCAATTCCCTAGTGTAGCTCGAAAACGGTTTTGCCGGACCACCAATTGGTAATCGCGAATACCAATCGGCCGGAATGAATTCAATTGCAAGGGCTGAAATAAAAAATTTTAAAATATTTGGGAGACTTCTGCAATGGTACGAGGATTACCTTTAACTTTAGAATAGAGCGTTTAAGGTACGTAAGCCGTCCATAGAAGGTTGATCTTTGTAGCCTATTTGTATGAAAACGGTTTCAAGAAGTTGATTTTTTAGTTGACTATTTGTCGAATAATGTAGACAATTAGGCACTGTCATGAAACCGTTATCAAATTTTTTTCGAGGGGTTCAAGATGCGTCGCATTCGCCCAATAAAAACTGGATTTACCCTGGTGGAGTTGTTAGTTGTGATCGCCATTATTGGCATCTTGATTGGCATGCTGCTCCCCGCAGTTCAACAAGTTCGAGAAGCCGCTCGGCGCACGACTTGCTTGAACAAACTCAAACAAATCGGGTTGGCCTCCCATAATTTTGAATCGGCCAATATGGCTTTCCCGTCGGCCGGGGGTGCCGTGAATCAGTATTGGAACGAGCAAAACGTCTCCAAATATGGTTATGAAAACGCCAGTTGGATGTTTCAAATACTTCCATTTATTGAACAAAACACGATGTTTGATTTGCGAAAAACGGTTGGGATGACCGGTCCCAATGGAATTTCAGTTAATCCAATTTCTTCGTTCAATTGCCCGAATCGAACCGCAAGATTAGCGAACATGGGATTTGCCACATTTGCGTTGGGCGATTATGCCGGCGTGATGGGAACTTGGTCGGCTCCGGGTTGGCTTCCTGGATTTGCTTGGCAAGAGGTGAATCCGGTCCCGACTGAGGAGGCTGAAGTCTGGACAGGAATTCTGGCTAAGGGTGGCCAAGTCAACACCAGTACAAACAACGTCTTTAAATTTGCCAAGATTGGCTTTGGTTCAATTACCGATGGTAGTTCGAACACTTTTTTGGTTGCTGAAAAAGCGGTGGATGGCAAGTTCTACACGATTGATGCCGTCGCCTGGGATTTCTGGGAGTTGATGGGGTATTATACCGGCGCTGATTGGCCAGTAATGCGAATTTTTGGCGTTTCGACCGTCGCTGGTACGTTCCCCGCAGGAGCTTGGGAAGTCCCGATTTTGTCGGACGTAGCGATTCGTCCTGCCAGCTATCCTCGCAATGGCGCCGGTCGAACCCAGGAGTTTGGGTTTGGTTCGGCACATCCTGGAAGTTTCACGGCCGTGTTTGGAGATGGTTCTACCCATCTGGTTCCCAACACCGCATCTTTGAGAGTTCTGGACGGCCTCGGCAAACGTGCTGAAGGATTTGTTCTTTCGAAAAATGACCTATAAGCTAGAGCGTGTAGGTTTAGGGTTTTGTTGTAATCTATGAGTTGGAATCGCGGCACTCAACAAAGTGTTGAGTGCTTTTCGCTTGGCCCTTTCGGCGAAAAATCACCATATTGTTTAAGTATGCGAGAACAAGGGCTGGTATTTGGTGGAGGCGGTTGGGGTGTTCCGAAATAATTTCAATGGAGCGGGTTTCATGATGCGAATGTTCGATTCCGCTCTGGTGATGGTAATGTTATTCATCCTGGTTGGTGCGGTCGGTTGTAGTTCGTCCTCGAGCTCCGATGCGGCAATCCAGTCGGTGAACACCACAAACATTCAGCGATTGGCGAATCTGTATTCAATGCACCAGTTCAAAAACCAATTCAAAGGCCCGGCCGACGAAGCCATGTTTCGTGAGTACTTAGCCGGCCCCGATCCAACTAAGGTGTTGGAATCGATGGGTGTCGCAAAAGGTGGGCTCGATAAACTGTTTGTTAGCGAGCGCGACGGCGAGCCGTTTAAGATTCGATATGGGGTGACTTCCGGACCTCGCGGCTCGACCGAAGCCGTTATCTTTGAATCGAAGGGTAAGCTGGGCAAACGGATGGTCGGATTTCTGAACATGGTTCAGCGCGAAGTTGAGGATCAAGAGTACGAGAGTTTGTTGAACCCCAAGAAGTAAGAGAACGGTTCAAAAATGGACTTTCAAACTGAATTCAGATCAGACTGAATTCTCGAGAAGCGGTTTTAGTTGCTGATTTGTCAACACGAAATTGGAACTATGCTTGGTTCCTCCGTGGGCGTAAAGAGGATGCCTGTTCAGACTAAATAGGTTACATTGGAAATGCTGGCGATCGACGCCGGGTTTGAATTTGGTTTAAACATTGCACCGGGCCACTTCTCGAATTGAGGAGTTTGGCCTGTTTGGTTTTAGGCAGTTCGTTGGAAAATTCATGTCAAACACTCAGACTACAGTAAACACCTCCGAACCGGACAAACTTTCGGTCGGCGAAAAAATCGGTTACGGTTTGGGTGATACTGCATCGAATCTTTACTGGAAGTTGTTTGAGAATTTTCAGTTGATTTTTTACACGGATGTATTTGGTATCTCGGCGGGCGCCGCCGCCACGATGTTTTTTGTGACCAAGCTCTGGGATGCAATCAACGATCCGATGATGGGGTTCATTGCCGATCGAACCAATTCGGCTTGGGGTCGTTTTCGTCCTTATCTAATTTGGATGGCAGTGCCGTTTGCGGTCACCGGGATTTTGACGTTTTACACGCCCGATTTTTCGCCGCAAGGCAAGCTGATCTATGCCTATGTAACGTACATCCTGGTGTTCATGGCGTATACCGCGATCAACATTCCCTATGGCGCTTTGCTGGGAGTGATCTCGCCAAATTCGCTAGAGCGAACTTCGGTCTCGACCTATCGGTTTGTGTGTGCGTTTCTGGGCGGACTGGTCGTTCAGAAATTCACTGAGCCACTGGTGGCTTATTTTGGTGGCATGAAAGACTTGGTTGTCGATGGCGCGGTCGTGGTTGTTGATGGCGTGGTGAAACAAGTCGTGGACGATAAGCAAACCGGATTTTTCTGGACCGTGGTCTGTTATGCAATCGCCGCCGCAATCTTGTTTGTGATTACGTTCTGGACAACCCGCGAACGAGTCGTGCCTGTGCAAACCGAGCACACACGATTCCGCGTCGACGTATGGGATTTGATGAAGAACCGTGGGTGGATGGTGTTGGTGTTTGTGGGTCTATTTCAGATCCTGGCCGATTGGACGCGAGGTAGCGCAGTTGGGTTTTACTTCAAGTATCATGTCGGTTCGGAATTCGGCAACTTCCTGGTGGCAGGGACGATAGCAGGAATTTTGGGCATGTTCATGACCAAGCCTTTGACGAAAATTTTTGGCAAACCGCTGTTGCTGATTTTGATGAATCTGGCCAAGGCGATTTTGACTGCCGCTTTTTTTCTGTTGGATCGAGATCAGATCTTCTGGATGTATGCATTGCACATCATCGCCGCGTTTGTAACCGGGCCAGTTCCAATTTTGCTTTGGGCGATGTATGCCGACGTGGCGGATTACTCGGAGTGGAAAAACCACCGCCGGGCAACCGGACTGGTATTCTCCTCAGCCACGCTGTCCCAGAAACTAGGGGGCGCTTTGGGATCGGCGGTGCCAGGATGGGCGTTGGCCTATTATGGGTTTGTCGCCCCGATTGGTGAGGTCGACCAACTTCAGTCAGCCGATACGATCCACGGAATTGTCCTGATGATGAGTCTCGTTCCAGCCGTCTTTCTCTGCGGAGCGGTCGTCGCGTTATTTTTTTACAACATCAATGAGCCACTGCTCAAAACGATTGAAGCCGATTTGAAATCCCGCAAATCAATTTCTTCGTCAACCTGATTTTTTCGTTCCTGCTGAAAACATGAATTCAAATCGCTCAATTATACCATCCGGTGAAACCGGTTTCGCCGGGAATACGGATGTTCCAGGAGGCGTTAGGAAGGTGTCTTCACAACTTTCAGGACCGGTTCATTCCATGAAGACGCAGCGGACTGGTATGTTGGTCGAGCGCGAGGGCGAGTCGTTCTACAGTATCGAAAATATTCAGCTGATGCCCGAGTTCATGATGAGCTTGACCAGCGCCAGCGACTATTGGATGTTCGTCTCCAGCTATGGCGCGTTGACGGCAGGACGCAAAGATCCCAACGGGGCGCTGTTTCCCTATTATTCGGCTGACAAACTGCTGGACCTGCGCCACGTGACGGGACCGTTGTCAATCTTTCGAGTGGAATCCAGAGAGGGATTGTCAACTTGGGAACCATTCGCGGGAACGTGTGAACCGTCCGCCGCGATTCGCCGCAACCTCTACAAGAATCCGCTGGGAAACAAACTGGTTTTTGAGGAAATTAATTCGGATCTCGGTTTGGCGTTTGAGTATCAGTGGACGCTCAGCGCCAAATTTGGTTTGGTTCGCAATTGTCGCTTGCGGAATTTTGGGGTCCAAGACTGCGCGCTGGAATTGCTCGATGGGTTGCAGAATATTTTACCACCGGCGCTGGACCACCATTTCCAATTAAGATTCAGTAACTTGGTGGATGCGTACAAGCGAACTGAACAACTGCCGCTTACCGGGTTGGGATTGTTTTACTTGAATTCGATTCCCACGGATCGAGCGGAGCCGAGTGAGGGATTACGCGCCAACGTCGTCTGGCAGTCGGGCTTGGAAGCGTCCCAGATCTTGCTCAGTACGCGCCAACTATCGGCCTTTCGAGCCGGGAAGCCGGTCGTTTCGGAGCATGATGTTCGAGGCCAGCGTGGGGCCTATCTGGTCGCTAGCCACCTCCATTTGGCGTCGGGCGCAACGACCGCTTGGGACGTAGTAGCCAGCGTTGATTTGGACCAAACCGATGTAATCAATTTGAATCAACTGATTGCCTCGGGCGAGACGGCGATGGAAGCTGTCCGGTATGACCTGGCTCAGGGCGAATCGAAATTGACCGCGATGATTTCGGCGGCTGACGGAAAACAGATCGGTGGAGATCTGTTACGTTGCAATCGGCACCAATCGAATGTTTTGTTCAACATCATGCGCGGTGGGATTCCCGTTAACGGATACGCGTTGGACAAAATCGACTTTCTGCGGCATGTCAAAATTTTCAATGCGGGTGTTTTCGCAAATCGGGAGGATTTTCTGACTGCCCTGCCCGACGGCTTGTGCCTGGATGAGCTCTTGAATCACCTGAGACAACTTAATGATCCGGACCTGCTGCGTTTAGGGCTCGATTACCTACCATTGACCTTTAGTCGCCGACATGGTGATCCGACGCGGCCTTGGAATCTCTTTTCTATCTCGACACTCCGTGCGGATGGTTCAGAGAATTTGGATTATCAAGGAAATTGGCGCGACATTTTTCAAAACTGGGAGGCGTTGGCGCTGGCATATCCCCGGTTTGTTGAAAACATGGTGTTTCGATTTTTGAATGCGTCAACCGTCGACGGTTACAACCCCTATCGAATCACGAAAGACGGATTCGAGTGGGAGTCGCCGGATCCCGCCGATCCGTGGGCGAACATTGGCTACTGGGGAGATCACCAAGTCATTTACTTGTTGAAGCTGTTGGAATGGTCGCACGATTTCACGCCGCTGCGATTGAATCAATGGCTGGATGTTCCCGTTTGTACTTATGCGCAAGTTCCGTATCGGATTCGTCCGTACGAAGAGATGATCCAAAATCCCCAGTCGACAATCGATTTCGATTTTGAATTGGCGGCCCGCATCGACGAACGCGTGGCAAATTGCGGCACCGACGGAAAACTGCTGCGAAACGAACGGGATGAACTTTGCCGCGTTACGTTGATCGAAAAATTGTTAGTGCCGATCCTCGCCAAGATGACCAATTTTGTGCCGGGCGGCGGGATCTGGCTGAACACGCAACGTCCGGAGTGGAACGATGCGAACAACGCCTTGGTGGGAAAAGGATTGTCGGTAGTCACGGTCTGTCATTTGAGGCGCTACTTTGAGTTTTTGGCCAACTGGTTCCGATCCAGCGAGCTCGATTCAATCACAATGTCGCGTGAAGTCGTTAGCTTGATGACGGAAATCAGTCAAGTGCTGACAAATCACGCCGAGCAATTGACTGCGGACATTCTGACCGATGAGAACCGTCGTTCGATTGTGGATCAATTATCCCAGGCCGGTTCCCGGTTTCGCCAAACGATTTATGATTCCGGACTAAGTGGCGAAACGTCTTCCCTGCCGATGTTGCGGTGTCTCGAATTCCTCGAGCATTGTCTGGCGGCAATGGACCAAACCATCCGTATGAACCGCCGGGCCGATGGGCTCTACCACGCATATAATTTGCTGGATTGGAACCAGGCTGGAAATGAGTCGCGGCCATCGCTAGCGGTTCAACATCTGTACAAGATGTTGGAAGGACAGGTTGCCGTTTTGAGTTCCGGTGTGTTATCGCCTGTCGAAGCCGTGACGGTCTTGGATGCCTTGCGGGCCAGCGCGCTGTATCGCGCGGATCAAAATAGCTATTTGCTTTATCCCGATCGCGAGCTTCCGACGTTCCTGACCAAAAATCAGCTGCCGGTCGAGTTGATTCAAAGTTCGCAGTTACTTCAGCAGTTGCTCAGCGACCAGGATGATTCGATCATTCGTAAAGATGTGAACGGCAATTTTCATTTTCATGGCCAACTCCGAAATGCAGCTGACTTAACGGCCCGCCTGGAATTGTTGGCGCAACAGCCGCGTTATGCCGAATTGGTCGCTCAAGAGACCGGTCTGGTTCGACATTTGTACGAACAGGTGTTTGATCATCAGAGTTTCACGGGTCGTTCCGGGACGTTTTTCGGCTACGAGGGACTCGGCTCAATTTATTGGCACATGGTTTCCAAGTTGGCGTTGGCGATCAATGAGAATGTACTTTCGGCTCAAGCTAGTTCCGCCGCGCCCGAAATTGTGGAACGTCTAGTCGCTCACTATCAACGTGTGCGGGATGGGATTGCGTTGGATAAATCGCCGTCCGAGTACGGTGCGTTTCCAACGGATCCATATTCGCATACTCCGCGCCATGCTGGCGCGCAACAACCCGGGATGACCGGTCAAGTCAAGGAAGACCTCTTGTCGCGGTTCAGTGAATTAGGCATTCGAATTCATGCGGGAGTATTGTCATTCGACCCGTTTCTGTTTGAAGCACGAGAATGGACCCAACAAGCAACGGAGCTGAAATTCACCGATCGAACAGGGCAGTCCATCCGGTTGCCGGTTGAGGCCGGTTCGTTTGCATTTACCTTTTGTCAAACTCCAATTGTTTACCACCAAGCGGACAGTCAGTGGATACGCATCCTGACCGATCAGGGATCTTCGCAGCGATCGGGCACGCAGTTAACGGCCGATGAAACAAGCCGTTTGTTCGATCGAGATGGCAGTCTGCTCAAAATTGAAGTTGGGTTTCCGCCAGTCGAAGCACGAATAGCCAATCATAAGATGGCCAAACACAATCACATCCGACAATTGAATCACAATTTAACAGGCGAACATGATGATCTACCGGCTTCCTAATTTCTCGGTCCTTGGATGTTTGCTGGTCCTGTTATGGATGACTGGTTTTGTTGAATTCGCGACACCCGCGAACTCACAAGAAAAAAACGCGCCAATCAAGGTCGAGTTACGTCAGTCGAACGGGCGCTGGCAGCTTTTTCGTGCCGGAGCACCCTACTTCATTCGCGGCGCCGGTGGCCCCGGATCGCTGGGGTTGTTGGCGGCCTGCGGCGCTAATTCCAATCGAACGTGGGGAGCCGATGAGGAGATTCGTCAACAATTGGACGAGGCACACAAGCAAGGGCTGAGCGTCGCTGTCGGAATTTGGCTGGAACATACCAGTCCCAAATTCGATTACAACAATTTCGAAAACGTCGCGGCTCAAGTTGACAATGTCCTCGCGGCGGTCCGGCGGTTCAAAGATCATCCGGCGGTATTGCTCTGGGGCATTGGCAACGAGATGGAAGGTGCAGCTGGTGACAATCCAGCCGTCTGGAGCCATGTCGAGCATTTGGCGCGATTGATCAAAGCCGAAGATCCGAACCATCCGACCATGAGCGTCATTGCAGAAATGGGCGGGAAAAAAATCGAGGCCATCCACAAACTATGCCCCAGTCTCGATATTGTTGGCATCAATTCTTATGGTGGCGCTGCCAGTTTGCCCGCGCGCTATCGACAGTCCGGTGGGACCAAGCCGTATATCGTGACTGAGTTTGGACCGGTCGGGACTTGGGAAGTTCCGAAGAATTCATTCGGCGCAATTACGGAACCGACCAGTACTGAGAAGGCGGTTGTTTATCGAAACGTCTATCAAAAACTTGCCGCCGATCAAGAATTGTGTCTGGGTTCTTACGCTTTCTTGTGGGGTCAAAAACAGGAAGGCACAGCGACTTGGTTTGGGTTACTGTTGCCCAATGGCAACAAGACCTCGCCAGTGGACGTGTTAGTCGAAGCTTGGTCGGGTAAGCCGCCCGTCAATTGTTGTCCAGTTATCGAGAGCCTGTCCATCGTTACCGGTCAACCGATCGTGGCACCAGGTGCTAAACTGGAACTCCTGCTTAAGTCCCGCGATCCGGAAAATGATCGTCTGACGGTGCAATGGACGATGCTGGCCGAGGCCAACAGTTATGTGACCGGCGGTTTTTTTCAAGAGACTCCGGAACAGTTTGCCAACCGATTCGTGCCCGCCAATCAGCCACAAACCACCGTGACGCTACCAGAACAACCAGGGCTCTACCGGATCTATGTCACCGTGGATGATGGAAATCAAGCCAGTGCCGTAGCGAACCTGGTCGTACAGGTAAAAGGGGCTGATGAACCTGCCGCCCCCAACGATGCGAAAAAAACAGCCATGACGACCGGTGATAAAACTGAAGATGCTCCGGGCCAAGTTGCCAAGGTCGAAAAAGAATCGTTGCCGTTTGTGGTCTTCGATGAAGCGGGCAATGGCGACGCGTTTACTCCGTCGGGATGGATGGGAAACGCGAAAGCAATGAAATTGACTGCCGATTGTCCGATAGAACCGTTTGCCGGGAAAGTTTGCCTGCAATGCGATTTCAACCTGACTTCCGACTGGGGCGGCGTGGTTTGGCAAAGTCCCGCCAATGATTGGGGTGACCAGCCTGGAGGTTTCGATTTGTCCGCCGCCAAGAAATTGACGTTTCACGCCAAAGGTCGCGCTGGCGGTGAAAGTATCACGTTGGGCGTTGGTCTGATTGGCAAGGATAAACCATTCTTCGATACGACCAAACAAGAACTGGTAGTTACCCTCACACAAGAATGGCAGAAATTCACCATTGATTTGACCGCCGCTGATCTTTCGCGGATCAAGTCAGGATTTTGGTTTTCGCTTGCTGGACAATCAGAACCGCTGACGTTTTATTTGGACCAAATTCAGTTTGAGGGCGAATAGGGATTGGTTGGCTCGAAATACACCGAGAAAAACATCGTTGGTTGCCGGGCTTGCCTGATTACTGTCAATGTCCATCGGATGTCTGCGATTCGATAGGTCGAGAACTGAGAAATTGGTCGTTCTCGAGCGCCAATCAGAGCAATAGAACGGGGCCAAGCCGTTTGCGACTCGCTCTTGACCATATCTTCGTCAGCCCCGTATACTAGACGGCTTATGCCAAAACTTGAAAATCTTGGACACCGATCGTTGCTATGAGCCAAACCATGAAAGACAAATCGCTGCCTCAACCAGTTCCAGGTGAGCAGACAACAGAGACCCTGTCCGGAGCCGAACGACTGGCAGATTCGCTGCGTCCCTATGGTTCCTTCATCGCTTTGGGCGCGGCGCTATTGTTTCTGGCGTTTATTGCCGGCGCATGGTTAATCAAGGTCCGTTTTGATCAACAAGAACGCCCATGGATGGCTTTGAACCAAAAGATCGCCGAATTCGGCCTGACCGGAAACACCAGCGGATTGAAAGAGGTTGCTGAAGAGTTCCCTGATGGTGCGGCTGGCCTGTGGGGATTGCAATTGGCAGGCGATCTCGATCTGAGGAACGGCAATGCTCAATTGCCTGTTGATCGAGCCGCCGGCATTAAATTGATCGAAAAAGCTCGAGACACATTGAAGAAAATTGTCGACGCTCCCGCAGCATCAAAGTCGACGATGTTGCAGCGTTGCTCGACCTTTTCACTGGCTTATGCCTACGAGAGTTTGGGTGATTTCGAGAATGCCAAAACAATCTATCAACAGATCGTGGATTCGACTCCGCAATCAGCGTTAGCCGACCCAGCTCGACGTGGAGTCGCGCGATCCTCCGATCCGGCCTATGCAATCGTTTATGGGAAATTCAAGGATTGGGTAGATCCAATGGCGGATGCGCCTGGCCCCGTTGTTCCAAGTCGTCCTGATATTTCGTTTCCGGATCCCAATGCTCCCGCGGTGCCGACGGGTGGCGGAGGCGAGTTTGGAGACGCGCCAAAAACTCCGGCGGACGCAAAGCCTCCGGTCGGTCAGCCTGACGCTGCACCAGAAGTCGTGCCCGAATCTCCCAAGCCTGCAGCGGATCAACCCCAACCAGGCGAATCCCCTAGGGAAGTAGCCCCCAGTGGAGCGAACCCGGCAGTTACTCCAACTACGGAACCTGCTGCCGCGCCAGAAAAAGAAGGGGGCTCCGAATTGCCCAAAGATGATGCCTCCTCGTTAGAGCCAAAATCAGACGATCAATGATTTGAACGAACTACCGTTGCCGATGAATTTCCCATGCCGCAACAACTTCGAAAATGGTTTCATCAGTTCAGCCTCGCCGGTCCGCTAACTGATTTCTATGATCGTTTTCTGCCTGACCTGACTCTCGGTAATCGGGGCGAGTTGGCAGCGGAACGTTTCCTGCTTCGCAAGGGCATGGTCATTATCGAACGCGGTTATCAAGACAAGTTCGGCGAAATCGATTTGATCGCCGTTGATGGCAAAACAGTCGTGTTCGTCGAAGTCAAAACACGAACGAGCGACCAGGCAGGTGATCCCGCCGACGCAGTCGATAACACGAAACAGCAACATCTCACCAAAACCGCGCAAGGTTATATGAAATGGCATCGCTTGACGGAATGTCGGGCGCGTTTCGATGTGATTGGGATCATCTGGCCGACGACCAGCCAGCGACCCAACATCGTGCATTATGAAAATGCGTTTGAACCCGTCGGTAAGTTTCAGATGTTTTGACCGATTCGATTTTCTGAACGACGCACGGCAACAGTCGTCGGGACACGTTCAATTGCAGGACGTCAATACGGTAACTTGGGAAGTTGAATCGGCGACCGCTCTGCAGAACTGGGTGTTGAGGAGAGTCGCTTCAATTTTTCGTGCCAGTTGTACTTGGTCCATCCGGTAAAATTCAATTCGTTCCAATTTGGGAAATCGTTTCAGTGGATCAAGTTGATTGCTAGTCGGACAGTCGTTCTGGTCGATCACAATGGATACGACCCGGTCAAAAATTACGATGCCAGATCGTTCACAAATTGGTTCCAAAAATTTGGGGCCAACGTAACGCACGGTTACGAAATTTTTCAATGGCTTTCACGAGAATGCCATAATCGAAGCCGACGCCACGACGCCGTCACGTCGCAATCGGACCGAACGATAGCTACTCCGATTCTCGAACAGCCGATTAATCGTCGCTGTCTCGAAAAGGTATTGGCGGCCCGCACTACCCAGCCAGCCACCGATCAAGCCCAAGCCGACGCAAGCGATCATCATGGACCGCAAACGGAATTGAAAATAGCGACGGATCATTACTTTCTCCAATCTTGAAGACCAAATAGTTTTCCTCGGACGAAATCAATACGATTCAGTTTCCAAGACCGAAAATTAATCACGCTTGCGGATTCAATCGGAAAACCTAACCGACCTGGACGCCAATTTTTTCGATTTTTACTGCGCAGACTTTGTATTCGCCGGTCCCGGTATAATTGTCGCCCGCATCGTTAGTCAACAGATTCGCGCGGGATTCGGCAAAGTGCATGGGCATCCAAATGCAGCCAAATCGTACGCGCGGCGTCACCCAAACTTCTGCTTCCACCGCGCCGCGTCGGGAAACGACACGCACGATTTCCCCGTGTTCAATGCCCAACTTTTTCGCATCCCGCCTATGGACTTCAATGAAGTTGGATCGTTGTTTGATCGCGGGTCCAGGATCGCGCCGCGTTTGAGTGGCCGAGTTATAGTGAAACAGCGTGCGACCGGTTGACATCACCAACGGAAAATCATTGTCCGGTAGCTCGTCACTGGGTCGGTAATCGACCGCCACAAACTTAGCCTTACCATTGAGCGGCTCATTGACGTGGAGGGTCGGAGTGCCTGGATGATCGGCGTCGGGACAGGGCCACTGCATGCCTGCGATGCGATTTTCCAACCGGGCATGAGAGAGGCCCGCAAACTTGGGCGTGACGGATACCATCTCGCTATAAATTTCACTGGGACTGGAATAATTCGGCATTGGGAAACCAGCGGCCCGGGCAAAATCACATAAGATCCGCCAATCTTCTCTGGCGTTTCCGGGCGGATCAATCGCCTTGCGAACTAACTGAACGCGGCGGTCGGTATTGGTGAATACGCCATCTTTCTCGGCAAAGCAACTCGCTGGGAAAATGACATTGGCAAACCGTGTCGTTTCATTGTGAAAAATTTCCTGACAAACCAGGAATTCGCAATGATTGAGTCCCAGTTCCACCTGAGATACGTTAGGTTCGGAGATCACGATATCCTCCCCCATCACATACAGGCCTTTCATTTTCCCTTTGGCCAATTCCTTCATCATCACGTTTAGATTCAATCCCACAACGGTCGGCAATGGGACATCCCAGAGGGCTTCGAATTTCGCGCGAACTTCTGGATCAGCTGCCGGTTGGTAACCGGGATAATAGGTTGGCGTAGCGCCCGCATCGTTGGCACCTTGTACATTGTTCTGCCCGCGCAAGGGATTCATACCGGCCGACGGCGCTCCCAAATGCCCGGTCATCATCACCAGGTTCGCCAACGAAAATACATTCTCGGTGCCGTGTGTATGTTCGGTAATTCCGAGCGTGTAATAGATCCCGGCCTTTTTGGTGGTGGCATACATTCGCGCGGCGGTTCGAATATCTGCGGCTGGCACACCCGTGATCGGCTCGGCGGCTTCCGGAGTGTAATTCAGGACGCGGTCGCGCACGGCCGCAAAACCTTCGGTGTGGCGATCGATATAATCCTGGTCGACCAAGCCCTCAGTTACGATTACATTTGCCATCGCGGACAACAGCCAGACGTCGGTACCTGGTCGCAATTGCAAATGCAAATCGGCATGTTCGGCCATCCAGATTTCACGCGGGTCGGCGACGATCAGTTTCGCCCCCTTCTGGCGGGCGCGCTTCATTTCCATTGCGATGATGGGATGGGCTTCCGTAGTGTTGGAGCCGATCACAAACATCAAATCAGTGTCGCGAATCTCTTCGATCGAGTTCGTCATCGCACCCGCTCCAAACGCAGTCACCAGACCGGCGACGGTAGGAGCATGTCACGTGGCGGCACATTGGTGCACGTTATTGGTCCCGAAAACCGCGCGGGAAAGTTTTTGCATCAAGTAGTTTTCTTCGACCGTACAACGGGCCGAAGACACGAATCCAAGCGAATCCGCACCGTATTGGGCTTTCACCCGGTTCATTCCTTCGGCGGCATAGCGGAGCGCCTCGTCCCACGACGCCGTGCGTAATTCGCCATCGGCCTCGCGAATCAGCGGTTCGGTAATTCGATCTTCATGGTGAATAAAGTCGTACGCAAAACGCCCTTTGATACACAGATTGCCATCATTTAGCGTCTCACCGGGGGGCGGACTGCTGACCTTGATGACTCGATTGTTATGCGTATGCAAATTCAGTTGACAACCCACTCCACAAAAGTTACAGGTTGTGCGAGTCGTTTGAGTGGTGAGAGGCATAACCAGCGGGGCTTTTTTCTCGATCAAGGCTCCCGTCGGACAAACATCGATGCACCCGCCGCACAGTTCACACGTGGTATCAAGTAACGATCGATCGGCCACGGTCGCGATGGTAGTGGCCGAACCTCGATTGGACAACGTAATTGCGTTGACGGCTTCCACCTCGTCGCAATAACGCGTGCATCGGGCGCACAGAATGCACAAATCAGGGTTGAATTCGATGTAGGGATTACCATCCCCTTCACGACCCAATCGGGGAGCTTCAACTGGGTCCAATTGCAGTGGAGGCGTTTGTTGACACAATTGGCGCAGCTGATTGCCATTGCCCGTTTCCACGGGCAATCCAGTTTCGTCCTGCGCATGGTCCGACAAATATAAGCCATACAAAACGGAACGGTGTCGCTCGATTCGAGCAGATTCGGTAGTGATTTGCATCCCTGCGGCAACTCGCCAGGCGCAACCGGGTTGCAGCCGACGTTGGCCAGCGACCTCGACCAAACAGACGCGACAGGCTCCGGCCGGTTCGAGTCGTGGGTCATGGCACAGCGTAGGAATCTCGATTCCCACTCGTCCGGCCACATCCAGTACCGTTTCGCCCGCGCGTGCGGGACAGGTCTGTCCGTTGAGTTCGACCGTAAAATCAAAGTCAGTAGGTTTTTTTGGCCAATTCATGATTATTCTTTCCGAATTGAATTCACTTAAACGCATTAGGAAAATGTTGTCGCACGGATTCCAGTGGCTTGGCTGCGACCATCCCCAAACCGCAGATTGAGCCCTCTTCCATTTCCCAGCCAACATCCGCTGCATGATCTAGCGCATGATGATCACCTATTTGTATGAACTTATCGACTTGTCGGCGCAAATAACGCGTGCCAATTCGGCACGGTGCACACTGTCCGCAGCTTTCTCGTTCAAAGAAAATCATTTGCCAGGCGACCGCCTGAGCCAGATCAACCGTATCATTGAGTACAACCAAACCAGCGCTACCGAGCATCGAGCCGACGTTGGCGAGGTTTTTGTAATCCAACGGCAAATCACGATACTTCATCGGCAAAAAACCAGACGACGCTCCGCCGGGGCTAAATGCCAGCGGTGTTCCTTCATATCCGCCGGCGGCGTCAACCAATTCATCGAGCGTCGCGCCCAAGGGTAGTTCGTAGACTCCTGGTTGATTTACGTGGCCGGACAGACAGTATAACTTCGAACCGGCCTCGGTTTTACCAAGCGCTTTGAACCAGGCACCACCGCGACGGACAATCGCTGGCACGCAGCAGGCAGTTTCAACATTATGCATTAAGGTCGGCTTATTGCGAAAACCCATTTCGGTTGGAAACGGAGGCTTCAAACGAGGCATGCCGCGTTTTCCTTCGAGGGCCTCGATCAAAGCGGTTTCTTCCCCACAGATGTAGGCTCCGTGTCCATAGGCCACATGAATCTTGATCGGAGCTATTTTGGGGGCCGCGATTTCAATTGCCGCTTTCAGCGTACGAATTTCGTTCGTGAATTCACCACGAATGTAAATATAAATATCGTTAGCACCGGCACAATAGGCGGCGATTGCCAACCCCTCGAGCATTTTCAGCGGTTGCCGCAGAATGATCTCGCGGTCTTTGAACGTACCAGGTTCGCCTTCATCGGCATTGCAAACGACATAGCGTTCGGTTTCACGTTGCGAGCGCACAGCGGACCACTTGAAGTGCGCTGGGAAACCCGCCCCACCCCGCCCTTGCAGACCGGCCGCCTTGAGTTGTTCGATGACGGCTTCCGCACCGATCTGTTGGGCTGTTGCGAACGCCGAAAAACTCTCGTCGACAGCCCCGGCCAAATTCATGGGTAGTTCTGGATTGTTGGGTGTCACTCCGACCGATTTGCCATGATAAGTAACTAACTCGAGATCTTCGTCCAGCGTCGCCGGGCCCCGGTCGCATTGGGCGAGACAACTGACTCGTTCAACGGACTTTCCCTCGTTGGCGAGGTCGGCGGCCAATTGATCGGCACCCGCCATCTGGCACGTCAATCCATCACAAACCCGGACTCGTCGACCCGGTTTGTTGATCAGCGTATAAAACATTCCGGCGCCCCAAATTTCCGCTTCAGGGACGCCTGTTTCGTGATGGACCGCGCGAACGGAGGATTCGGTGACGCCACCATGATGTTCCAGCAATTCCAAAATCTTTTCGCGTTGGGCCGTTGGTTTAAGCATAAGATCTCAATGCCACTGGGATTTGGTTTTTCAGCTTTCTCAATTGTAAACCGGCTGCCTCAGATCGTCACCCGTTCCTGGCCGGAATAAACATTAAATTTTCGCTGCGATGTAAATCCAATCAAGGTCAATTTGAACTCCCGAGCCAATTCAACGGCTAAACTCGACGGAGCACCGACCGCGACGACAATTGGTATCGACGCCAACAGTGCTTTTTGCATCAGTTCAAAACTGGCGCGACCACTCAGCACCAATACGGCATCAACGATTGGAAACGTTCCCGTCAACAATTGGCTCCCGATCAATTTGTCGACCGCGTTATGTCGCCCGACATCTTCGCGAATTGAGATCAGGTCACCCGATACTCGTACCAAGCCGGCCGCGTGCAATCCCCCCGTTCGTTGGAAACCCGTTTGATGTTGTCTGAGCAATTCCGGCAATTGATGGACGATAGCGGAATTGATTCGTAAATCTGACAGGATGGGTCGCACCTGGTCCGCCTTAATCGCAGCCAGCGATGCCTTACCGCATACTCCACAACTCGAGGTTGTATAAAAATGTCGTTGGAGTTTGCTGAATTCAAACTCCACCTGCGGATTAATTTCGATCTCAACCTCGTTCGAAGACACCTGTCCTTCCGGAATGGTACCGACAATTCGCTGTTCCCCAATCTGAGAACGGCTGGAGATGATGCCTTCCGATACTAAAAACCCGGCCGCCAATTCAAAATCATTCCCGGGAGTCCGCATGGTGACTGACAAACCTCGCGTCTTGCGTTGCCCGTCGGGCCCGAAGACGATTCGAATTTCAAGTGGCTCTTCGCGGGCAACGAAATCCAGACAATTCGTTCGTTCGCCGTTTTCGATACGTTCAATCTCAAATTGTTGTTCACGGTCGGTCAAACTAAATTCTCAATTATGTTGAAATTCCACGTTGTCAGACTGGTTCGCGGCAAGTTGTTTGTTCGGTAGCCGGGCATGACCGCGATCGAAAAAAAACAATGCCGGTGCTGTGTTACTACTTCGATTTTTTCAATTCATTCAACGCCTGCCAATCGACTGCCCCGGACCAATCTATCACGTCCGCGACGCTTGTGTGGTCATCGGTCCAATGCACCGGTCGCATGTCGGAAGGCCAGGGAGTTCGAAATTGTTGTACTATCGTCGAATGGATGATTGCCGGATTGCTGGTCATGAGAACCCAACGAGTTTCAAAACTTCCGTCCGGCGATTTGCAATCCAACAGAATCGGAGTCAACCCCTTATCAACTGCCAGTTGGTAAATCACTGGCCGCAAATCGACGAATCGGTTTGTAATATGCGCGATCAATATACCGTCCGACTTCAGATTGCGGGTGTATACAAAAAAGGCTTCACTGGTCATCAAGTGAATCGGAATCGAATCGCTGGAAAAAGCATCCAGGAATAATAGATCAAATTTTTCCAATCGGCTATTGGATTGCTGTATCGTGTCCGCGTTCCCAATGGCGGATTCAATTTGGGTTTGCAATTTCTTGGCGCGTCGATCCAATTGCAACCTGCCGTCGCCCAGGACTACTTCGGATCGGGCCAATGAGTCTTTGAGAAAACTGAAATATTGCCGGGCAATCCTCTCGACCTCCGGGTTGATTTCGTAAAACACAAACGAGTCGGAGGGTTGCCCCCAGGTCATCATGCTGCCGGCCCCTAGTCCCAAGACTCCAATCCGCAATCCTCGTCCACCCGCACTAGATTCCAAATAATTGCGGAAACACTCGATCGCGACGGCCACGCCTGATCCAGGTTGATAATACGAGCCATGGGCCAAGTTTGCATTGGGTCCAAGATGTTGACCACCATGTTCAATTCTTCCATTAATGAACCTAAGGTAGTCTCCTTTTTTTACCACCGATACCAGCCCGTACTCATTGCGCGCTTGAAAAACGATACCAGGAGGAAAGTCGGGACCGAGGAACATCACTAAACTGCAAACCACCAATGTGGCGGCAAGTAGCACGGGAACAATGAGCAGCGCCTGACCCGGAGGATCGTAGGCAGGATCCGAAGTGGGGCGTCGATCGAAAAATATCACCGCCAACGGAATCGACAAACAAACCAATAGACCGATTTGAAATTCGAAGAATCCGACAAACAAATGCGGTGCGACCACCGTCACAAAAACCCCGCCCAACGAACCACCAACGGCAACCATTAAGTAAAACCAGGTCAGTCGCTGCGGTGAAGGTTTGAGTCGTTCCAATTCGCCATGACAGGTCATGCTGGCAGAAAAACAGACGGCAGCCAACGCCCCGATTTGCAATGACAAGCCCGCATAAACATTCAGATGCAGGACCAACAGGGCAACTATCGAACTGATCGCCAACAGCGGCGTAAAAATTCGACGTCGATACCATGCCGGGCGGTCGAAGCAAATGATAAATGACAATAAGTACAAGCTCAGCGGTAAGATCCACAGCAGTGGAATCGACGCAACTTCTTGGCACATCAAATTTGTCGTCGCCAAACACATGACCGATGCGGCCATCGCCAACAACACCCAGATCGTTGGTATCAACACACCCCCGAACTCCCACTGCTTACGCGTATTTGGTTCGCCCATTACTAAGTGCGACGATACCAGACTAGGATCGATGCCGCCGGCCCATCGTGGCGATCGCACAGTCTGCCATCCACTCCAACAACATAAACCGCAAAACATCAAAAATGAAATCCGCCAAAAGCTGACTTGAGTATCCAGCGAAAAATATCTCTCGATCAAAAATGGAAAACTCAGCAGCGCCAGCATGGAACCTAGATTCGACAACGCATAGAGCCGGTAGGGAGAATGTTGCGGATGAGACGTACTTTGCCAAGCCTGTACCAGTGGGCCGGTGGTTGAAAGTGTGAAAAAAGGTAACCCGATGGTTAGCAACAGTAACTTTAAAATTGCAAAAGTTGGATTTTCGTCGCCGTCCGGTTGCAGTGTATCGGCCGGCAGGATGTTGGCGAAACAGGCAGCTGCCCCGAGCAACAACGAATGAATCATCCAGGCTGTTTTGGGTGCAAATGTGTATCGCAGCAAATGGGAATAGACATAGCCCAACAGCAATACCAGCTGAAAAAACATCATGCAGGTGGTCCATACCGCGGCGGTACCGCCAAACCACGGCAGAATGGCCTTGGCAATCAGGGGCTGAATTTGAAACAACAGAAATGCACTCAAAAAAATCGTCGTCGTATATCGGATCATGAAATGCCTACCCAAAATATGATAGCAACTTTTTTTTATTGCAATAAAACTACCAATAACATAGGTTACACGGTTCGGCCAGCCAACCATACCGGCAGCTACCAGCATTTCAAGGAAGAATCATGCTTGGGGATAGTCAGACGTTAATTCAAAATTTGGTTGTTCGCGAAATCGCTGATTTCGGTATCGAAGTTTCCCAAACTCGGCATTGGCAGTCCCTGCTGAATACGGTTCAAAACGCTTTCCTCGGCAATCTGTTTGCGACCACGATTGGGATGATGGTGTTTCTGTTGGGCTTTGTTTGTTACCAACGGTTGTTGTGGTTTTCGGATCGTACGGTCAAGCATGCGATTCGCGACGAGCATATTTCCAGTCTTGATTCGAGCCGTTTGTTTCTGTCGACTTTGATGGCGTCGATGCTTTGTTGGTCTCCCCTATTGGCAATCGGGTGTTTCCTGCGCTGGAACGCCGCCAATTCAGTTTCGGCTGATTTCCAGTTTTCGGTTGGGGCCGGACTGATCGCGGTGTTTTTAGTGGCCGTGATGTTTCGATTGGTCCAAGAGTTCTTCTCGCAAGGTGGGCTCTCGGAGGCGATCTATGGAATGAAGTATTCCACCGCCCGCTATGTGTTAAACCAAATCGAATTGACGGTGTTCCTGGTGACACCGCTGATTTTCACATTTGTGTTTGTTAGTTGTTTTGCCAAGGGACATTGGTATGACTCCGTCGGGCGACTCAGTTTCTTGATGATGTCGGTGCTCTTGTTCAACCAGTTTCAAAAATTGTGTTGGCCTGGTTCGAAGCTGTACCAACGCTTGGAACACGATGCCGCCTCGTCTGATTCTGGCTGGGTGCGGCACCGAGTGGTCACCTACGTCAGCGGTGTGGCGATTTTTCTTTTGGCAGTCGGGCTGACGATTTCCGGATGGTTCGAATTAGCCAAAACACTTTCGATCAATGCCACGTTGACCGTGTTCCTCGGTGTTGTGGCATTTTCCCTGCGCACGATCATCGGCCAAAAAGCCACGGAGCTAATCCGACGAAAAAACCTGATCGAAGATCTTGGGCACTCGGCTGATAGTGCCATTTCGGTTCGCTCACCGCGCGTTCGGGAATTCGTGCAACGATACTCTCAAACTGCCAGCCAGGGTGTCGGATTTGTAACGACACTCTGTTTCCTTGGTGGGAGTTATTGGATCTGGCAAGACTGGATTACTCTCCCCCCGGAGTTGTTGAAGATGCGGATTGGCGGAGTAGCGCTGGCGGGGTTGGTAGTTGTCGGGAAGCTCTTGCTGATTGGGTTGACAACCTATTATGTCGCCCGCGAACTTCCCGCCTTCGCCCAATGGTGTTTTCGGCACCAAACAAAATTAGAAATCGGTAATCCGGCTTTGGCGTCGAAGTTGATTAGCGCCACCGTCGTGTACGGCGGGATCTTGTTGGCAGCCCACAGCATTGAATTTGAATTTCCGGTAATTCCGTGGCTGGGCACCCTGTTGACGATCAGTCTGCTGTATGCGGCACGTAATTTTGTCAGCGACGGATTTGCGGGAACGGTGTTACTATTTGATTCGCGCGTCACCGTTGGAGACAGTATTGAAGTTGCTGGCCGATACGGTCGCGTGGCAGCGGTGAATTGGTTCACGACATTGATCGAGGATAATCTCGGTACCATGAACATCGTGCCAAATTCTACCATCATCGCGCAGGCCGTGATCAAAACTCGAGATCAGGAATCGATTCCGATGTTGATCGAAGTGTCATTGCCGAGAGATGCGGACGCGTATCAAGCTCAGGCGATAATGATGTTAGTCGCGCAACGCGATCCCGCGGTAGTTTTGCAACCACCGCCGCACGTCCGATTTGTCGAATTTAGAACCAGTGAACTGCGTTTTGAAATTCGCTTGTTGGTGCTGTCTTCATCTGATTTCGAAGAGACAAAGCTTCGAATCAACGAAAAATTGGCGTTGGAATTCGAACGACACGGAATCTCTCTGCCCGCGGCAGTCGTTGCTGGACGACGCAATTCAGTTCGCCTACCGGAAACCAAAGCAGGCTGAGCGCTAGCAATGGAACGACGTAGACGGATTCTTGCCGTCACCACCGTTACTCCCCTCCTCGTCCCGCTAATTGGCTTCGCGAGCTCAGGCGGGTCGCGAAATCGCCCCGCAAATTGTCTTGCAGGTATTGACGATCGCGGGCTAGATCGCCAAAACAGTGAAAAGTTGGCAGTTATCCCGCGCTTTGTCGCAAGGCTTGCGATCGTTGAGGGAACGCATATTGGTGAGTTACGGGGCGTTGGACGGGTGCAGTTTTTGCGACAGTTACCGAAAATGTCCGTAGCGGTGTTTAGACCCACCGAACGGGATTGAGTCGGAATCTATATCAATTTTTAGTTTTTGGTGCAGTACGATGAAATTTGGAATACTCTCATGCAGTCGCAAGTGTTACAGCACACGACGGCTCTTGGAAGCGGCAACCCAACGCGGTCACCAGGCCAAGGTCCTGAACACGTTGAAGTTTGCGATCGACTTGCAAAAAGGAAATCCCGACCTGTTCTACATGGGAAAACAACTTTCCCACTACGATGCGGTGTTACCTCGAATCGGCGCTTCGGTGACTCTTTATGGTACAGCCGTGGTACGGCAGTTCGAGCAGATGGATGTGTTCTGTACTAACTCGTCGTCGGGTATTTCAAACTCGCGCGACAAATTGCGGAGTTTACAAATTATCAGCCGACATCATATTGGCATACCACAAACTACTTTCGTGCATGACAAAAAAGATGTGTTGCCGGCGATCGAACGAGTTGGTGGCGCACCGGTCGTGATCAAACTATTGGAAGGGACACAGGGCATCGGAGTGCTGTTGGCGGAATCCGTGAAATCAGCCGAGGCAATTATCGAGTTGCTGCGAAGCCAAAAGCAAAACGTCTTGATTCAGAAATTTGTCGCCGAGAGCAAAGGCCGCGATATTCGCGCATTCGTGGTTGGTGATCAAGTTGTCGCCGCGATGCGGCGTGTCGCTCAGGGGCAAGAATTCCGCAGCAACCTCCATCGGGGTGGCGTGACCGAACGGGTCGTCTTGGACGACGATTATTGTGCGACCGCGGTTCGCGCCGCGCAGATCATGGGATTGCGAGTCGCCGGAGTCGATATGTTAGAAGCGCTGGACGGACCGCAAATCATGGAAGTCAATTCCTCGCCGGGTCTCGAAGGCATTGAACGCTGCACACAACTCGACATTGCCGGTTCGATCATCGACTATATCGCAGCCCAAGTCGATTTTCCCGAGATCGATGTTCGTCAGCGCCTCACCGTTAGTCGCGGCTATGGCGTCGCCGAGATTTTTATTCCGGCTGGTTCGGAATACATCGGGATCGAAATTGGGAAATCTGGTTTGCAGGAAAAAGATATCAATATCTTGACGCTTTATCGTGGCACAACCGTAATTCCCAACCCACGCTCCGATCGAGTCTTGCAAGCCAATGATCGGCTGCTCTGTTTTGGAAAACTCGAGTGGATGCGCGAACTGATTCCGGCCAAGACGCGCCGCAATCGCAGTCCCGCAATTCAAGAATTGCCAGATCTGCCCGTAGCCGACGAGGCAAGTACAGGATCCTCATGAACAATGAACAGATTGCGAACGCGTTGAATCAACTGGCCGATTTGCTGGAATTCACTGGGGCCAATGCGTTTCGTCTAAAGGCCTATCACAACGGAGCGCGGATCATTCGTGAACTCCCCGATTCCATTGAAACGTTGCTCGCGTCAAAGTCCGACCTGACCTCGATCCCCGGCATCGGCAAGGGGGTGGCTGACAAGTGTCGTGAATTGGTGCAGACGGGCCAACTGAAACAACTCGAGGAAATTCTCGAGACGGTTCCCAAAACCGTACTGGATCTGTTGAAGGTACCCAAGTTGGGACCAAAAAAAGCCGCTGTGCTGTTTAACGAATTGGGGATCGCGAACCTGGACCAACTCAAAACAGCGTGCCAAGCCGGAGCCGTTCGTGAGCTGGCCGGTTTCGGCGAGAAGACGGAGTCGGCAATTCTTGCCGGAATTGCCATTGCGGAATCAGCCAATCAACGGATGTTGTGGTACGTGGCTGATCAGTGGGTCGCTCGGCTACGCGAGCATTTACTCCAGTGCCCGGCAATTCAGCAATTGGAATTCGCAGGCAGTTATCGGCGAGGAAAAGAAACTGTTGGCGATATCGATATTCTGGTGACCTCAGCTAATCCCGAAGCGATCATGGACCACTTGGGAGCCTTTCCAGAAATTACAGCCGATATCGTCCGCGGTGAAACCAAAATGGCGGTGCAGTTGAAGCATGGATTTCAAGTCGATATGCGGGTTGTCCCCGACGAATCTTTCGGGGCAGCCTTGCAGTATTTCACCGGTTCGAAAGATCACAATGTCATCGTTCGCAGCCGGGCCAAACAGCTGGGATTGCGCATTAACGAGTGGGGTGTCTATCAGTTGGACGGCGATCAATCCACTTGGATCGCGGGCAAAACAGAAGCCGATGTCTATCGGACTTTGGGGCTCCCCTGTTTTGAACCGGAACTGCGAGAAGCCCGTCTAGAATTTGAGTGGGCCGACGCCGGTCAGTTGCCGAAATTAATCGAAGTGTCCGACATCATCGGCGACTTGCACATGCACACCACAGCCACCGACGGTGCTGCGACGATCGAGGAAATGGCTGACGCCGCTCGCGCGCGCGGTTTGCATTACATTGCGATCACCGACCATTCAAAACGTGTCGCCATGGCTAATGGTTTGGACGGTGAACGGTTGTTGGCCCAATGGCGAAAAATTGATGCTATTAACGAACAAGCCACCGATGATTTCTTGATTCTCAAAGGGATTGAATGCGATATTCTCGAAAATGGCCCGATGGATTTGCCGGATAGTATTTTGTCCCAAGCGGATTGGGTGATTGCCAGCGTGCACTATGGTCAAAACCAAACTCGACAGCAGATCACCGATCGAATCACGGGCGCTATCGCCAACCTCCATGTCAGCATGGTGGCACATCCCACGGGACGGTTGCTCAATCAGCGTGAGTCGTACGATGTCGACCTGGACGCAGTTTTTCAAGCGGCGGTCGAGCATCGCAAATTACTCGAACTCAATGCCAATCCGCGACGTTTGGACCTGAATGATACACATTTGATCGCTGCCAAATCACATGGTATCCCGATTGTTATCAATACCGACGCGCATCGTGTTTCTGGGTTGGATGATATGCGGCATGGAGTCCGACAAGCCCGCCGGGGTTGCCTGGTCTCGTTGGATGTCGCAAATACCCGCCCTTGGTTGGAGTTGAAAGCACTGATTGGTAAATCCGGAAACCGCAATTCATGACATTCGTGTCGGAACGCAGCGACGATCACACAAAGAATATCGGCTATTTGACATGCCGTCGTTGTTCTTGGTGATTCCCCCAATTCGGACACTCCAAGCCATTTCTGTTAGAATGAGGCCAGCAATCTCTATCTTTTTTAGGGTCTGCCAATGAGATGCCAACGGGTGGTTACCAAGTCGATAACGGAGATAGAGAGATGACGTTTCAACGCCGAGATTTTCTGAAAACAGCCGTCGCGGCTGGTACCGCAATAGCTTTGCCGGCCGCTGCTTACGGACGAATCCTGGGAGCCAATGCTAAAGTGAATTGTGCCGTGATTGGGGTCCGTTCGCGCGGGTTGGATCACATCGCCGGTCTCAAGGAAAATGTGGTTGCCCTGTGCGATTGCGACGAGGCACTGCTGAATCAACAGGCGGAAGGTAAAGAAGTTGAACGCTATCAGGATTACCGCAAGTTACTCGATAACCCATCGATCGACGCAGTCTCAATTGCCACACCGAATCACTCGCATGCATTGATTGGTATTAGTGCGCTGATGGCTGGCAAACATGTCTACGTCGAGAAGCCGGTATCTCACAACGTCTGGGAAGGTCGTCAATTGGTTGCCGCGCAGTCCAAGTACAATCGTGTCGTCCAGTGTGGCACGCAATCCCGTTCCAGCCCCAGCTTGAAAGAGGCCGTTGAATTCGTGAGGGCGGGAAAATTGGGTCGGATTCAATACGCCGTTGGCACCTGTTTCAAGCCCCGCAAGAGCATTGGCAAGCTGCCGCAACCGCTGCCGATTCCTGCGACAATCGATTATGACTTGTGGTGTGGGCCGGCGGAAAAACGGGCCATCTATCGACCCAGCTTACACTATGATTGGCATTGGGATTTCAATACTGGCAGCGGCGACATGGGCAATCAAGGCATTCATCAGATGGATATCGCGCGGTGGTTTTTGGGCTATGAATCCATTTCGCCTCGCGTTCTGAGCGTCGGGGGCCGATTGGGATACAACGATGCCGGAAACACGCCCAATACCCAGGTTGTGTTCCATGATTATCCCGAAGCGCCGCTGATTTTCGAAACACGTGGTCTACCCAGAGCTTTCGAATTTCAAACCGGTGCTGACGAAAACCAATGGGATCGGCAGATGGACGACTATCGAGGTTCGAGAGTCGGAGTTGTGATTCAATGTGAACAGGGGTACGTCTCGATTCCAAGTTACACTGACGCGGCAGCCTATGACAACGACGATCAACCGATCAAAAACTGGAGTGGCGGTGGAGACCATTATGCCAATTTCCTGGACGCGGTTCGCGCAAACGATCAAAGTCTTTTGAACGCGCCGGTCGCAGCTGGTCATTTGTCGAGTGCGTTGTGCCACACCGGGAATGTTTCACATCAGCTCGGAAAAGCGCTGCCACTGGCAGATATACGATCCGCGATTTCAACAGAGTGCGATTTGTTTCAAGCCTCAGTCGGTCGCTTGGTGGAACACCTAATTGCCAACCAAGTCGATGTCACGAAGGACGTCCTGACGATGGGAATCGATTTGAAAATGGATCCCTCCACGGAACAAGTCACTAATCATGAACGAGGAAACCAATTGATGTCGCGCGAGTATCGCGCCGGTTTCGAAGTGAGCAAGATCTAGGCGAGTTGAACTTGATCACGCTCCGATTGGGGCGACCATCATTGCGCGATGAACACCGGTCTAGGAAGATGACTCAATCTGAGGCGAATTCTCCGGCTCGGCTCCCGATTCAACTTTCGTTTCTACTTCCGCATCTTTGGACGTAGCGATGACCTCGGTCGCGCGGGGTGTATCAAACGGATCGGTCGGTCGGAAAGTCAGCAACTGGTTATCGACCTGGATAATCGCTTGCCCCGGTTCAATGGTGTGCACGGTCCAGGTTTTTTCGTCAAGATTGAATGACTCTCCGGTTTTCAATTGGAATCGTTCACCTGTTGTGCGGACTTTGATCCAGACAAGCCACTGATCGGTGGAATCTTTGACAATGCCCGTGATGCGAGTTTCCTTCGCATGAATGAATTTCGGTTTTACCGGCGGTGGCGTGGGAGGGGCAGCGACAACGCGATCTTTGAAGGTCACCTTAATGACTTCTTCGTTTTGTTTGGCTGGAAAACCGTTATCGCGGACGACCAGTTTGAAAGTGTATTCGCCGGTTTTTTGCCCAGGAATTTCCAAACTTGCTTTGCGATCGCCCCCTTCGGATTGAACCAACTTTGCGCCTTCCACACTCGACTCAACCAATTCAAAATTGAGAACATCGTTTTCATCGGCGTCATCGGCAGAGACCCCGATCTTGATTTCTGTATCCGCCGTATAGGACGCCGAAGGGCGTGCCGAGATGGTCGGCGTATTATTGGCCGGCCCGAAAATGTTGCGTCGCAGGATGGCGAGTTGGTACTCTTCAGCCGAATGTGCGAGCTCGCGATAACTGGTCGCAAAATCCCGATCAACATCGGCGTCGACCAACGAAATGGCCTCGACCGAAATGATCAGCGATAATTTGCCAGTTCGAACTTTCTTGCCGTTTTCGGAACCGATGGAAACGGGCACGACTTTCAACGAGCTGATTCGATGTAACAGATCGACGGAATAAAACTTGTGTAAAAATTCCGCCAGCTGCTTTAAATCACCGCTCGCGAGCAAAGTAAAAGACTTGGACTTACCGACTACCTTGGTTTTGAATTTCAGGTCGGCAACATCACGCGGGGTGAGTGATTTGAAATCCATTTTCAAGTCGTCGCGAACCAGTTTTTTCAACCAGGCTTGGTAATCATTGCTGGCGTTGACGATATTGGAGGGCAAGCTCACGCTGCGGTAATAATCTCGGCGCAGGTCAGCTTTTTTGGCCGCCAGCATCTTGCCTTCTTCCACCGCAATTTGATCGGTCAGTCTCACGATGGCCATGTTGTTATCGTTGTATCTTCCAACAAACCAGAACACGGCAACAAACAACAATGTCATTGGCACCAAGCCCAAGATCAGCTTGGCCAGAATTTGTTCTCGGGGGGTCAAGTTTTCAAACATGAATATTGTACTGGTTAATGATGGCTTATTCGAAAATCCGCACCTCGTGTTCTGATTTCTCGGAAGTCAGAGGCCATGAGTTGTGGAGCTCTATTGCTGGGGTACAGAATTCCGGCGCGCTTCCATTTGTTGTTTCAAAAACGCAGCTGCTTTGACATCAATCTGTTTGATCACATCGCTCCGATCGACACTCAACAACACGTTCAAATCGACCGACGTTGGGTAGCTGGGATCATCGTCTGACTCACCCCATTTGTTTGGTAAGACTTGGTAGGGTCTGGAATCCAGTGAATTCACGACAGCGGACTCGATTTCTCCGCCCGCCATGCGACTTCGCACTATGATCTGTGGTTGATCTCTGCGCGAACCTGCATCAAACGAATCGACAATGGCATCGTCGGGCGTCAAGAACCGCTCGCTGTACTCGAACAATTCATCCAACCAATTAATGTCCGACTGTTTCCATTCGTCGATCTTGCCCACTTCGCCAATGACTTGTTCGACACCGGGCTGTTTGCTGTCCCCTTTGTTCTTTTCGATGGACCGCAGCAATTTGGTATCCAGTTGTGCGAGTTCGGTCGCCTGACTGCTTAAAGTCCACCAACCAAATATCAAACCAAGCAAAGTTGCCGCGATGGCGGAACCACCGTAGAGGTATAGTTTCTGACGATCGGACTTCTGTACAATCGGTCGACGCGGATTGAGGTAATCAATGGAATGCCGATTACCCGAAATTTGTTGAGTCAGACTTCCCAACAACGCAGAATATTGTGCCGGATGTTGGGGAAGTTTGAACTTGGGCGCCGATTGGATCAATTGAAATGGTTTGATAAAACCCACGTCGACCGACAGTTGTTCGCGCAACCGTTCAGCCAGCAATTCGTCAGCAGCGGTATCACCCAAAACCACGATCTCGTTTACGTTGCGATCGCCCAACGAGCCACGTGCCGAAGCCAACGTTCGTTTGATCTCTGAAACCAGCGACTTGATTCGTTGTTCTGTGTCTTCCGAAGCCGGTACTCTAACGGTTCGAGTCGCCACAACATTCAGATCGTGGCTGATAATCATGTCCGTTTGATTTTCAGCCAGGTCGACAATCAGGCTGCTCTTTCCAGCCTTCAAGGTTGGCCGGAGAAAATCAAACGAAGCAAACGGGCGCAACACAATGTGTTTGACGTTGATTCCGGCCGCCTCAGCGATCTTGATGATTTGCCGATGTCTTTCCGGCGATAGACCGGTGGCTAACACTTTGCGAGGTGCTTGAGAGTCGTTGGACAGAGGAACAAAATCCAGCAACCAATTGTCATTCAATGAGGCAAACTCATTCCGAGCCAACATCCGCACCATATCCGGAAGTTCGTTATCGGGCGCGGGAGGAACGCTGACCTCGCGAATTTCCACCGATGAACGATTGACCACGACAATGGTTTCGGCCCGGCTCAGACCATGTTTGGCCAAGGCCGACTTAATCGCTTCAGCCACTTTGGCATCGTCGCGATCTCCCATTGGAATCGTAAACGCATGTTGTATTTCAGCGTGACGACCTACTTGTCGCGCAGCGGCGACCAGGATCTGATCGGTCTCGAATTCGAGGGCAGTAAATTGCATGGAGGATTCGGGCTGTCTAGTGATGAAATTAAAAGCTGTTTGCGAGGTCGCCCCCAAGGGCTCATTCGACCAAATTCGTGCCCAGTGTTTCGACCGAATAACCACCTTGGAGATGGCTCTTATCTCTCCAGAATAGTATGCGCGGTATCGGAACAGTAGTATCTAACACGACTTCCGCCCTCGATGTTCCGGCGCCATCTGCGAAATAACCCACAATTTCCGCCTGATAAACGTCACCACCCGTGCAAATGAACGGCATCAAGGTTTTCATCACCTCCAAATCGACGATCCCCTCAACCATCAACCAGGTCTCATATTGCCGGTTTTTGTCGATTCCGTCGGGGTCATCGAGTTCAAATTCCCGCACTTCGATGATCCGGTCGATGATGTCCGAATCGAATCCAGGAATTCCTTCGAGAACGCGTCGGGGAGCCTGCATAATGTTGATCCGACCGGGGATCGTCGGACCTTCAAAGGTCGTCAAATTTTCCATGGCAATCGGCAAAGTAAGTCCCAGGTTCAATATCTGCATCGGCGAAGAAACGTAAGCAATCAGGTTTAACGGATCGTTAACTTTGACAAAAGTTCCAACGAGTTCGATGATGTTGTTGAATTTGCGCTTACTTTGCAGATTTGTAAAATCTATCGGATACTTCTCAGCAGTCTGAATCACCGCGGAGGCTTCGGAGGGAGGTTGGCTGACAGGCAAATCAGTCGCCGTCCGATAATAAATCACGAAGTTGGCCCATTCATCATTGTAGGCGCTTTTCAGATCGCTATACAACTGCTCCAGATCGTCACCATTAATATTGACCCGGGGAAGACCTTCGTCGTTGAGATTGCTTTCATTGCTGTACAGCGTCATGTAATTGGCCCATCCCAGCAGCATATCAGCATCGGCCGAAGAACTGTTATCGGTAAGTTCCGATTCATCCAGGATTCCGTTTCGATTGACGTCCAAGCCAAACAATAATTGTGGCGTCACCCCGCGCACCAGCAGCAATTCATCCAGACTATCCATCGGGCCATTTTTTGCCGCATAGGGTGGTTGCTCGGAACTATAGTACGCACCCTCAGTACCAAACTCGCGCGTTTCATCATCAGCATCCAGCCAATCCAGAATCGAGTCGGCAATTTCTTCCGTCATGTTGGGAAGTGCCATCAGCATGTTCCGTCCGCTGTTGGGTAGCCATACATCGGTGAACGGCAACACGTTCAAGTTGATCTTGTTGCACTCGTCCATCAAGCCAAATCGGTAGCCTTCGGCTACACCTTGTTCATCAAGATTGGAATTCACGATGGAAAAATATCCCACCATGTCCGGGTTTACCGATTCCACGGCGACCGGAATAGCTTGGAACCGAGTCGAGTTGTTCCAGACCCCACCCTTCTCGCGAATGATGGTCGGCGTATTCGACAAAAATAGACGAGCATAATCGACCCCCGAATCGACCAAATATTTCGACTGAATCCGCTTGGTCATCAATCGTGCCGCTTGCTCTTCGGTTTGCATCAACGCAGTAAATGTGTAAACCGACAACGACAGAATTACAATCGTTACCAATACGATGACAATAATGAATCCGGCGCGAGGCGGCGCGGAACGAAAATCGCGAGATCTATGATTGTTTTGAAGCTGCATCATGACAATTACTCGGTTGTTGTTTCTTCTTCAACCACGGGTTCCGAAACCGGCAGATAAACTACCGTGCGAAAATTTTCCATCGTCTGTCGATCGAAACCGCCATAGGAATATGTGGTATTGTTGGTCGAGGAACGCGCCGGATCGATTACCAAGTTGATTTCAATGGCGACTGGGAATCCCTCTTCGTCCACCGAATCCCACGAGGATTTCCAATCGGTTCCATCGAAGTAGCGAAACTGAATCTGGGCCACTTCCGCCGCAACCAATTTCGTGAAAGGATCAGGTGCACTGAGTAATTGAATGTCGCCCATGTACGCTGCCACCGCCCGATCGATTTCGCGTCGGTACAGACCACCCGGCGCCGTGTTATCAAACTGAATTTTTTCGGCCATGCCGCCGTCGGTATCCGAGTAGAAATAGGCAATTGATTTAACATCCGACGGACTTTGAACTAACGACTCCGCACTCGCGATCATCGGGTTGTATTGATCCAAGCGAGGCAATCGGCTGATATCGATCATGATCACGTTGGCACTGCCGATCATCGCTGGTCGAAAGGATACATTTTCCTCGTCGATGATTTCTGTTTCCTCGTCCCCCGTGGCTGTTGAGCTATTGGATCCGGCCCCACTAGCGCCAGCCGAACCAGCTCCGCCAGCCGCTGCCGCACCGCCACCTGTTGCGCCTGTACTGCCCGCTGTTCCCGCATTGCCCGACGTACCCGTTCCGGACGTTCCGCCCGCAGTCGCGCCCCCTGCGGCCGCACCGGTCGCGGGAGCCGCGCCCAGCATGCTATTGGTCATCAGCTGTTGCGTTTTAACCAGATTTTCCAGTCCCGAGTAATCGGCTGCCTTGTATTGGATGCCAGCCCGTAAATCGTTGGCCACCATGGTCAATACAGCGCGCGCGATCTGTTTTCGTTCGATCAAGACCTTTTGTTTGGTCAGTCCCGCCAAGTGAATTTGAATCGCCGTGGCAATCGCAGCAAACACTACCACCGACAGCGCTAACGCCAACAGGACTTCCAACAGGCTATAGCCGCGACGACGGCGGTTGATTACCGGTCGCGGGACTGGAATTTCATCGTCGACCATTCGAACAAACCAATGTTTGCCGCCAGCCAATCCGCTCCAGTTATTCTTGTTCTTCAGTGGGATCATAATCTGGGTCTGGGATGAAACGGACGATTGACATGGAAACTGGCACGGCAGCTGCACTATCGGACTGTTGAACAGTTACCGTCGCAACTAACAGTCCAGGTTGTTCGGAGGATTGGATGTCCAGGGAATAACTCCAAAGTGGATTCTCCTCGATCGTTTGATTGCCGACCGAGTTCGGCGGCAATATGCCCGCCGCGAGTTCGGCCATTTTGGTATCGCACAAAATGTTGGCGTCACTGCGTAGCCGGGCCTGCAACGCACTGCGGGAACCCAAATAAAACAGGTTCCCGATAATCGCCATTGAAATCCCGAGGATGGCGATGGAGAGCATGACTTCCAACAACGACAACCCGCGACGGCTGGAAGCAACAGAAAACTTGACGTTTCTCGATGATCGCCACCGCCCGGTTGCGAGGCTCTGCCTCAGGTCTGCCGAGTTCAGGAATCGTTGGGTCATTGGATGTTCGGTGCCTGCTGCAAACGGATCACTGATGACAAACCTGTTAAGCCCCGCAATTGAATCTCGACGAAACTGCCGCGATCATTTTGCAATACGATTTGAGCGTCCTGAGAGGTTCCATCGGGATAAAACAGGATCGGACGGATCGAATTGCCACTGTTGCTTTCCGATAACGACTCTGCCGCGCGCGCGTCGATAGGCACCACGCCGGCCGCGAAATTGATTCCTTTGGGTAGCAAATCGTCTTCGAAATCAGGTTGGATGCGACTGTCAGCCAGACGTTGGCGTTGCGTCGAAAGTGACGATTGCAGTTTCGCCTGGGTAAACGGCGCGACATTGAACCAGGCACCACCTTCCAGAAAGAACACGGCGTAGATCTCGCCCTCGCGGATTGACCGCACGCGCGCCTGACCCATCGCCACGCGAACCCGGTCGGCACCTTTGTCGAGCGATTGTTGGGAGAAAGATTGCAAGACCGTCGGCACTGCCAAAGCCCCAACCAACACGATAATCGCCATGACCAACAATACCTCCATCAACGTAAAGCCCGAGCGCAGTTCGCAGGGCTTTCGTTGCAGACGATGAAGTCGCTGGCTAGTTACATTCATGGGCGATCGGGGACCGGCGCGTTTCAATCAGGCAGCAACCGTTGATATGGTGAAACAATCCGCGATTCACCTGCCGAACAAATTCGGTTGGGCAACGGTCAAGCGAAAAACTATTGGCCGGACGGTTCGGGTACATCGTCTTGCGTGCCGGCTTGTCCGTCTGGCCCAGCCGACGTAATCGAGACGCGATTATTGATTTCGTCAGCCGAATAAGTGTAGGGACGTCGCCAAGGGTCCAGTTGAACCGCTTTTTCCAAATACGGTCCGCCCCATTGAGCTTGGGTCAATCCACTGGGCATGGCGTACAAATCATCCAGCGTGGAAGGGTAACTTCCGGCTTGGAGTTTGTAAGCAGTACAGGCACTTTTCATCGTGGAAATTTCAGTGGCACAAGCTTTCGTGTAGGCACCTTTTTGTAAATTCAAAATGGCGAAAGTTGACAACGATGCCAATACGACGAGGATCGCCATCACCAGCAAAATTTCCAATAGGGTGAAGCCAGAATTTTTTCGGCGTCGAGTTTTCATGTCAATCTCCTCGGGTTATTGAGAGTCATTATTGAGAGTTAATTTGAGCACAGTATACGGAGCTTAATTTGTACAGTATTTATTGCATCGCGCTGCCCATTTTCATAATCGGCAACAACAACGCGATCACGACAACCATGATGATGCCGGCCATGACCAACAACATGAGCGGTTCGATCAACTTGACCATCAGATCCAAACGACGAATGGTGGTTTTTTCCAATCCGTCGGCGATGCTGACCAGAACATCGTCCATCGTATTGGATTCTTCCGCAACGCTAATCATTTCGGTCACATTTCGCGGAAAGTGCCCCGACTTGCTCAGCGGTACCGACAAAGTTTCACCCGAGGTAATATTCTCCGCCGCCGCCTGAATCGCCTCGGACAAAATCCGATTGCCGGACGCATCGCGACTGATATCCAAGGCGCGCAATATCGGCACGCCGTTTTTGAGCAATGTTCCCAGCACCCGACAAAACCGCGCCACAGCCAAGTTCAAGAAAATCGGACCGAACATCGGCAGCTTGATCTTGATCGCATCCCAAGCGCGACGACCTTTGACCGTATTAAATTGAACCCGTGCGACAAAAAAAAGTATCGCAGCAATGATCAAAAAAACAATTCCGTAACGTTGCAAAAACGTGCTGAACCCTAACAGCCAATCTGTCAGAGCGGGTAGTTCACCTTTGCTGCGAAGTTGGTCGAACATCTCGCCGAATTTGGGGACGAAAAACACCAACAACACGATAACCACCAGAGAACCGATCGTGGCCAAAACGGCGGGATAGACCAATGCGCCGATCGTTCGCGATTTTAACTCGGCTTGCTGTTCGGTAAATTTCGCGACCCGATCCAGGGCTTCTTCCAAAAAGCCGCCTTCGGCGCCGGCGCGCGACATATTGACGGCCATCTCGCTGAAAATCTTTGGGTGTTGAGCGAAGGCATTGGAGATCGTTTCACCATCTTCCACTTTCGCGATGACGCTTTCGAGCGCTGCTTGAAGGGCGGGTGAACGAGTCTGTTCTTTGAGAATCGTCAGCGACCGCATCATCGAAACGCCGTTAGTCATCAATGAAGCAAACTGCTCGTAGAAGACCGCAATCTTCTGGTCGTTGATACCGCCGCCAAACGTAATATTTTTTTTCTTTTTTTCCGTGGAAACTTTGACTGGAAACAACGACTGACCGGTCAGTGAATTTACGACATCCCGTTCCGTATTGGCGGACATCGAACCGGTGACCATTTCCCCGGTGAGACTTCTGGCGGTGTAGGTAAATTCAGGCATCTAGACCGTCCGATCTCCCTTGGTAATTCGCAGAATTTCTTCGATCGATGTCTTGCCATCAAGGACTTTGAGCCAGCCGTCATCGCGCAACGTCTTCATGCCGTCACTAATCGCGGCCTTCTTGATTTCCCAAGTGCTGGCTTTATCGTGAGCCAGTTGTCGCAGTTTGTCATTGGTAACGAGGAGTTCGTAGACACCGAGGCGACCCGTATAGCCCACCATGCGGCACTCGCGGCAACCAACTGGTTCATAAATAGGCCGACCATTGATCAGCTGACGGGGGAAGTCATCTGGCAGATCGATGTCATGGGGATGTGTTTCGCGTCGGCAATGCAAGCACAGACGACGCACCAACCGCTGCGCCATGATGGCTTCGATGGTGCTGGAAACCAAAAACGGCTCCACACCCATATCACCCATCCGAGTGAAAGCTCCCGCGGCATCGTTGGTATGAAGCGTGCTGAATACCAGGTGCCCCGTCAACGACGCTTGAATCGCATTCTCGGCGGTCTCCAAGTCACGAATCTCACCGACCAGCACGACGTCCGGGTCATGTCGCAAAATACTGCGCAGCGAATGGGCGAACGTCAGCCCGATTTTTGGCTGCACTTGAATCTGATTGATCCCAGCCAATTGATACTCAACCGGATCTTCCGTCGTAATGATCTTGGTCGAAGCGTCATTGATTTCAATCAGCGCACTGTAGAGAGTCGTGGTCTTGCCGGAGCCGGTTGGGCCGGTAACCAGGATAATTCCGTGGGGCAAGGAAATGAGTTTTCGAAATTTGGTATAGGTTTCATCGGACATCCCCAGACTTTTCAAATCGAAGACCATCGCACCCTTGTCGAGAATCCTCATGACGAGGCCTTCGCCGTGAATCATGGGGATCACGGAAACTCGCACATCGACTTCGCGGCCTTTGACCCGAATCTTGATGCGGCCGTCTTGTGGCAAACGCTTTTCCGCAATGTTCAATCGCGCCATGATTTTCAGACGGCTGATCATGGCGGCGCGGAAGTGGTTGATCTCGGGAGGAACGGGTTGAGTCTGCAGAATGCCGTCGATGCGGTACCGAATAACAAGCCCATCCTGTTGCGATTCAATGTGCACGTCGCTGGTACGGGACTCGACCGCTTCCAGCAGGATCTCATTCACCAACCGCACGACGCTCGCTTCCTGAGCCATCTCCGAGAGTTCGCTGCCATCGGACTCGATTTCGTTCAGCAATTCAATGCCGTCTTCCATCTTCTGTTCGATCAAGCCTTCGATCGTCTCACCACCTACCCCGAGGTGAGTGCGGATGAGTTTCGCAATTTCAGATTTCTCGGCCAGCACCGGTACGACGGCCAAACCAGTTGCGGCACTGACTTCGTCTAGCGGATAGAAATCGAGCGGATCGCTGGTCGCAATCACGATCGTGCCATTGTGTCGGCTGACCGGAAACAGGATCTGACGATAGATCAACTTCTGCGGAAAGGTCTCCAGCAAAGACAGGTCGACTTTGGTCTCGCGCAAATCAATAAACTCGACCCCCAGTTCCTCGGCCATCGCTTTCATGGCGGAATCTCGCGTTACGTAGCCAGCCTCCACCAAGTGAGTCAACAGATCCCCGCCTTGGTTTTGAACCTGGTTTAATTGCGGCGCGGAGATTAAACCGCGTTGGACGAGCACTGGACCGATGTTCATAGGGTAATTCGTGACGTGAAAGAGATCGGAAGCGAGGGGTGCGCAGTAGCCATTTTAATGAATAAGTCACGATCCGGGCACCGGAATTGGCCAAATTGGCTCGCGCCAACATCAATTGATGGGAAGTGACCGAACAATCGGATCCTCGCGATCAACCGGAAGAAACGCACCGCGTGTTGGGGTGTGGTGCGCGTGAGCGCCACGATGCGTTTCTTCCGTCGAACTCGAACCTTCATCTATTCAAACCCCGAAAACGCGGCCAGGTTTCGCATTTTTTTGGCTTCGGGACAGTTGATTTGACACCTGTTGGCCAAAACGCAGCTGGAAATTCGAATTTCGTTCCGCTGCGATCAAGAATACGCTCGGTTTTCAATCCCTAAAACGTTCAAAACTTGAGGCGGGTGAAACCTGTGGCGGGGCAAGTCCGCCAGTTGATATAGTGCCCTCCGCGCTCGCCTGCTTACTGAAAAATTTCCGCGAAAAACGCTTGCATCGCAACCCAAGAACGGCGATCGGCCGACTCGTTGTATGCCGCACCTGTCGAGTTATCGTTGCCGGCCATCGTCTGCGTAAACGAATGCACGGCACCGGCATAAAAGATCATCTGCCAATCGACTTTGGCGGCGTTCATTTCAGTCCGAAATGCCTCGATTTCGGCGGCAGGAACAAACGGGTCGTCGGCTCCGTGACAGACCAACAACTTCGCTGCGACGTTTTTGCCATCCGCGGGCGTAGGCGAATCGAGCCCTCCATGAAAGCTGACGACGCCAGAAATCTTCGCGCCGCTGCGAGCGAGTTCGATTGCGCCGGTCCCACCAAAGCAATAGCCAATGGCGGCAATTTTTCCCGCATCAACACCTGCTTGATTGCGCAATTCAGCCAATCCAAGATTCAATCTTCGACGAAAAAGTTCCCGATCCGATTTGTACTTTCCCGCTTCTTTGCCGGCCGCGCCAAAGTTATCCGGACGAATGCCCTTTCCATAAATGTCAACCGCGAACGCCACATAACCCAATTCGGCGAGCTGACGACAACGGCCTTTTTCATAATCGGTCAGCCCCATCCATTGATGAACGACTAACACACCCGGTACGGTCTTTGTGGTTCGCGCCGAATCCCACGCGACGAAGCCCTCCAACACGGTTTCCCCGTCGCGATACTCGACGGATTTGGTTTTAATTTCCGCGTGGAGAAAATTGCACGCCGGGCAACTGAAAAACATGATTGCGAGTAAGAAACGCATCGTAAATCTCCATTCCATTGAATCGGTTGCATTGAAAGTTGTCGGTTTATGGTAAACTGACAGGGTAACTTTATAATGCCGTCCGTCAATTCCGGGAGACGAAGTTTCGCTCCTAATCGTGTCGGAATTGCTTTTTTCCACTGATCCAATGTCCAACCTACCGCAGTACAAACCCATTCACTCTCCGACCGTCGATCAATTCGGAGTGGTTGAGCGAGCTAATCGATTTACAACTCGCAGCATCAAAAACGAAACGAAGCTGATGGGGCTCAAAATGGTCCTCAGCATGATCGATTTGACCACGCTCGAGGGGATGGACACCGTGGGCAAGGTCAAACAGCTATGCTACAAAGCGCGCCACCTCCACGACGCCGTTCCAGGCCTGCCCACGGTCGCCGCCGTCTGCGTTTATCCCAATTATGTGGCGCTGGCCAAACGCGAGGTTGGCAATTCCGGCATCAAAATCGCCTCGGTCGCGACCGCGTTTCCCAGCGGTAATTCTTCGTTGCAGATTAAACTCGACGACGTAAAAATGGCGGTCGAACAAGGGGCTGACGAAATCGACATGGTGATTTCGCGGGGCCGATTCCACGCGGGAGACTACGAATATGTGTTCGATGAGATTGCGGCCGTCAAGGAAGCCTGTGGAACTGCCAGACTAAAGACAATCCTCGAAACGGGTGAATTGGGAACACTGGATAATGTACGCCGAGCCAGTGATCTCGCGATTTCCGCTGGTGCGGATTTTATCAAGACCTCGACCGGGAAAATTCAGCCGGCTGCAACCATGCCAGTGACGCTCGTGATGCTGGAGGCGATCCGCGACCATTTTTTCAAGACGGGGCGAATGGTCGGTATGAAACCAGCTGGTGGAATTTCCAATTCCAAACTGGCCTTGCACTATTTGATCATGGTAAAAGAAACTCTGGGTATGGAGTGGTTGAGCAACCGATGGTTTCGTTTCGGGGCCAGCTCGTTAGCCAATGACGTGTTGATGCAGTATTTAAAACAAACCAGTGGCGCCTATCAATCGGCCGATTATTTCTCGATCGACTAGCGGGTTGCCCCTATTTCGCGGACTCGCCGACTCAAACGACCTCAGCAGGATGAAACCAACGATGGATAAAGCCTTGACCCCGACTCCCGGCTCTTGGGACCTGGCCCCTGCTCCGGAAAGTACCGGACACATTCAATTGCAAGAATCCTATGGTTTGTTCATCAACGGGAAGTTTCAGGAGTCGACTGGCGGCGAACGATTTGACACCATAAATCCGGCCACCGAACAATCGATCGCGTCGATCACCGAGTCCAGCCCCGCCGATGTTGACAAAGCGGTCAAAGCAGCGCGGACGGCGTACGAAAAACATTGGTCGAAGATGCCCGCCAAGGAACGTGGAAAATATATTTTCCGCATTGCGCGGTTGATGCAGGAACAGGCCCGCGAGTTGGCGGTGATTGAGTCCATGGATGGTGGCAAACCGATTCGCGAATCCCGCGATGTCGATATTCCGCTGGCAGCCGCCCATTTTTTTTATTACGCGGGCTGGGCCGATAAACTCGATTATGCGTTTCCCAATCGAAAACCCCGTTCCTTGGGCGTCGCCGGTCAAATCATTCCCTGGAATTTTCCGTTGCTGATGGCCGCTTGGAAAATTGCTCCGGCGCTGGCCACGGGTAATACCGTCGTGCTCAAACCCGCCGAAACGACTTCGTTGACGGCGTTGAAACTGGCCGAGATCATTCAAGCGGCTGACCTGCCGCCCGGCGTGGTTAATATTGTCACTGGTCATGGTCCCGTCGGAGCGTCGATCGTAAATCACAAAGGCATCGACAAGATTGCCTTCACGGGTTCGACGAAAGTTGGTAAACAGATTCAGAAGTCGATCGCGGGTTCTCCGAAGCGGTTGACTTTAGAACTGGGCGGCAAGGCGGCGAATATCGTTTTCGAGGATGCGACGATCGATCAGGCGGTCGAAGGCATCATCAACGGAATCTATTTCAACCAAGGCCATGTGTGCTGTGCAGGCAGCCGGCTGTTGGTGCAAGAGTCGGTGTTTGAGGAAGTGATTCGCAAACTGAAACACCGTATCAACAGTCTGATTGTGGGCGATCCGTTAGACAAAAATACCGACATCGGCGCGATCAACTCGCGCCGACAGCTCGACACGATCGAAGCTTATATCGAGCTCGGCAAACAGGAAGGGGCGGAGTTCTATCAACCCAACTGCCCTGTCCCCGCACGAGGATATTGGTGTCGTCCCACAGTCTTTACTCATGTCGCGCAATCCAATCGAATCGCTCAAGAAGAAATTTTCGGACCCGTCCTGGCCGTACAGACGTTTCGCACCGTAGCCGAAGCGATCCAGAAGGCCAACAATACTCCCTATGGTTTGTCCGCTGGTGTGTGGACTGACAAGGGATCGAAAATCTTCAACATGACGTCGCGAATGCGCGCCGGAATTGTCTGGGCCAACACTTACAACAAATTCGATCCGACCTCACCGTTTGGTGGATACAAGGAAAGCGGGTTTGGTCGCGAGGGTGGCTTGCATGGCCTGGCCGCCTATTTGGACATGTAGTGGTTTTCAGCAAACCTTACTTACTCACAACCGCGGTCGTCACATTACCACTTGAATCACCGATCAAATATCATGGCAAAAACAAACCCTCACACCAACGGCCGCCTCGAAGTCCTGAAGACTTACAAGATCTTCATTGGCGGGAAATTCCCGCGCACCGAATCGGGCCGGTTTTATGCACCCCTGGTCAATGACCAACCACTGGGAAATATCTGCCTGTCCTCGCGCAAAGATCTGCGAAACGCCGTCGTCGCAGCGCGCGCCGCGCAAGCGGGCTGGTGGGGAACCACGGCCTACAATCGCAGTCAGATTTTTTACCGGATCGCGGAAATGCTCGAAGGTCGTCGCGAGCAGTTTATTGCCGAGCTGCAAGCGCAAGGCCTAAGCGATGCGGCGGCCAAGGCTGAAGTTGTTGCCAGCATTGACCGCTGGATTTATTATTCCGGTTGGTGCGACAAATATCAACAGATTTTTAGTTGCGTCAATCCAGTTGCTTCCGCCCATTTCAATTTTTCGGTGCTGGAACCGACTGGCGTGGTTTTCCTGATCGCCAACGAGGACAGTCCGCTGCTGGGGTTGATTTCGCTGATCGCGCCGATTATCGCGGGTGGAAATTCGGTGGTCGTGTTGGCGTCCGAATCAAAACCGCTGTCGGCCATTACGTTGTCCGAAGCTATCGCCACATCCGATGTACCCGGTGGCGTGGTCAATATTTTGACTGGATCGAGAGCCGAAATCGTCGAGCATGCCGCCAGGCATTTGGATGTTAACGCGATCGCCGATAACAGTCACGATCCCCAACAGTTCCAACAAATTCAGGAACTGGCGATTGGCAATGTGAAACGGGTCAAGTCGTATCAACTGGATTGGCTGTCATCCGAGTCGGAAAATCCGTACCTGATTCAGGAATTTTGTGAAATCAAAACGACGTGGCATCCCATTGAACAAATATCCACTTCTGGTTCGGGATACTAGTGCATTGTTAAACCATAGATATTGGGTTGACGAAATCAGCCGCAGGGCGCTAGCCCCCGGTTTTTTCCAAAGTAACCGGACGCTAGTGCGTTCCGGCTAATGGAAATCCATTCAGTCACAAAGTAATAGTTGGTTGTGCAACCTTGGCCGATTGAAGTGGGACCTATGCTTGGCGCGGGTTCGCTACGACACGATGACGTCCTCGGGAAATTGGGTCGGGATGACTCCGTAGTATTCAAGGGAACTTACCACGGAGGGAAGCCAGGTCGGCATAGTTTGGAGCGCGTAGCCGACGAGTATTGTCACCGCGATGGCGGCCAAAAAATTGCGAAGGGCCTGGCGCGCCTCTCGGTTTTTTTGTACTCGCAAAAGTTTGATTTCCTGGTTAACCGATTCTTGCCAGAACTTTTCGGTGTGGAGTTGTTGATAGGCCATGAATTGAATCCTGTCGAAAGAATGGTTTGAGTTGCCGTTGAAGCTGCATAGGTTCATTCGCAAGGTGTGTACCAAACCAGAAAACCAGTCGAAATCGCCCTAAATAGCGAATTCGTGATGTCGGGTTGGTGATTTTTTGCCACGTTTCCTACTGGTCGCGGGGCCAAAACGCAACGCGCATGAAATTGGCAACAATTTCAGGTCCCTGGAAATTACGATGTGAGTTCGATCAGGAATCTCTAACGCCACCGATCTCTGCACTCCGTTTCTCGACGCCGCCGCAGCTTCTGGCTGTTTACTCGGATCGACCAAAAAAAAGTCCCAGTTCAAGTACGAACTGGGACTCAATTTCAAAATTACTGATCTTGTCGAAAATACGCGACCTCGCCCTTATTTATTGGCGGGAGCGATCGCGGCTTCCAATCGTTCCAATCGAGCCGATAGCTCGTCGATTACTTCCTGCTGAGCTTGAACCGATTGCGTCAACTCGGTAATCGCTTGATCCTTGGACGCTACGGTTTTGTAGAGTCCCTGGATTGCGGCCAACGCGACACCGTCTTTGTCCATGTAGGCAATGGTTTTATCGTCGTCACCCAACTGGAAGGATTTGAAAAAATCCTGAGCCATTGGGCCCATGTGAGGTGTGTCCTTTTCATCGGCGATGTAGTTCCAGGTCGTAATCGGCAAGTTGACAACTTTGGCGAGGATTTCTTGAGTATCAACCGGTTGAATATTTTCCTTGGTATTGCGATCCGATCCGCCGAGAATCGGGCCGTTGGACCGAATGGCTCCCCGTGCGAAAAAATCTCCATTAGACGCTACGGTGCAGTTGCTGAAGCCGTTGTTCGAAAACCGCATTGCTCCCGTGGAATCGATCGTCATGCCAGGCGAATTAGCGCCGGCTTTTTTTAAGGCAAACGTGTCGTTTTTAAGGCTGATCGCCCATTGTGAAAGTGTTGGACGACTGGTATCGGTCATCGACAGGAAAACGCCCCCGTTATTGCTGGCGCTCATCGCAATTCGATCTTGCACCACAGGATTGGTGTTTTGAGTGATTATGGATGCACTCCCCAAGCCACTACTAACGCCGTTGTCGGCCAAAATATGCAGCGCTCCAATGGGCGATTGCGTACCCAGGCCAACACCACCCGACATCAGGTTCATCAAATTCGAGGGTGAATCTGATGAAATTCGAAAGTGTACCGGTCCGGTGGCAATTTCATACAAGCCAATCACGTTTTCGGTTCGAAACGTTGCGCCGCCAATCGAATTGTCGATCATCCTTAGCTGGACGCCCCCGTTATTTTCCAGTCGCAAAATTTCTCGGTTGCCGGGCGTGGGATTCGTTTCCTGGATATGCGCGCGAGCCGCCAAGCCTGTACCATTGGAAAAAAGATGCAGCTTGCTGGTCGCATTGACAATCCCCATCCCCACGCCGCCGGGTGACAACATCAACGAAAAAGCTTCACCCCGTCCGTTGATTCTAAAAACCGGCGCTGCGGTTGTGGAATTCCAATCCAAAAAAGGTTGGCCGGTTCCTGTGTAACCGAAGAATGCTTGTAGACCATTCACCTCGGCTTGGCTCGTTTCATCGAATCGCATCACTACGTTTCCGCCATTGTTGGCAAAGTCGACACGATTGGCAGGGACGACTTGTCCGTTTAACGCTGATCCAGAAATTGCAAATGTAAATGTCGCTACCAGGGCAGTAAGGCAAAACCCCAACATGGAAAACTTCATAGTCTCGCTCCGAGTTGTGTAAATGAAAGTGGATTGTTGTGGCCCGGACGGAATTCTTCGGCCGTCCGCCAACGCCTACAACGTAAGCGAGATGTTGTGACAAGTCAAAACAAAATACCGGTAAATTCAATTTATTTCGATTTTCCGCACTTTTTCCTAATCGGTTTCGAATCATTTTGCAAAACTCGTTCCGAGTAAGTTATCATGAGTAACGCGCTAATCGGGTTCAAATGCCGGTTCAAAAAAAAACTAAGACACACTTCCACTGGGTAAAAAAAATGCGACTTTTGATTTTATTTGTAGCTTTCTCGTTTCAATCGTTGGCCCTGCCGGTTTGCTATTCTCAAACCAATCGCGAAAGCGAAATGGGTTTGTCCTATATGTTGACCTTGGGTGGCATTGAAGAGGGGTTAGGCTTGACCGATGAACAATCGGATGGCTTGTACGGACTCTGGATGAACATCGAAACTGAACTGAAGTTTGAGTTTGAGAAATATCAAGCCGCTTTCAGCGAAGACCTTTCTGCCGACGCTCGACAGGACCTGAAGGTTCAGTTGGAATTGGCCATCAATACCATTCGCGATAAGGAATACACACTGCTGTCGGATCGATTGTCGGAATCACAAATGGCGCGCCTGAAACAAATTCGGATTCAGTATTTGAAACGAACCAATCAAGGTATTGAGGCCCTGGAATTTGAGTTAAAATTGACGGCCGATCAGATTGCTCAAATTGAGAAGATTCGCGCCTCGCTGCAAAAAGAATTGAATCAGGTTCAAATCGATTCCCGCGAAAAGAAAATGTCGCAACTTGGGATCTCGCGCGAAACGGAAGCCTTGCAAGACCGAGCCCAACAAGACGTATTGGCAATTCTGACTGCCGATCAGCGCCGCCAAATCGCTGAGCTGGAAGGTGAAAAATTCGAGTTCCACACTGCGGCGAACAAAGCCGAACGCGAAGCCGCCGCCGCAGCGGCTAAAAAGGCCGCCGAATCCGCCGGTGGCGAAAAAGACAAGGCCGACGGTTCGGGCGACTGAGGCCAGTAAACTCCACGCACACATCTCAATCGGTCAACGGATCCGATCTTGATACTCGAACGAGTCCTGCGAAAGCAAAGACTGTTATTGATGTAACAATTTGGCCAGCTTGCCCCCTTGTTCCGCCGCAACCAATTCTGGAAACGTGAAACCGAGGTTGCGTCCTGGTTCCGGATATTGATCACTGCGTGGCACGAACCATTGAACTTGGTGGTCAAGTCTGCATTCCGCCGTTCGAGGCGGCAGGCGTCGGTCGCATTATTTCCGTGATCAGCGAGCCGACCGGGGCAAATTGCTACGTGATCCAACTCAAACACTGAGCGCCGATTGACCAACCCACCGACATCGTCAGTGTTCAGTGGGCAATGTCCAGTGCGGACCGAATTGCCAGAAAACAACTTCGTAGCGAAAACGAGTTTGATTCGGCTAAGCAGCAGTACATAAGCAAACTGGCGTAACCCTCACCAGTCGACACAACGGGAGAAACGAACATGGATTTACAGGATTAACAGGATGATCGTCGATCCGAGGTGCAGTTTGGAGAAATCACTGAGAAAATCATCGGTTGTGCATTCGAAGTCATTAATGAGTTGGGAACCAGGCCCAGGTTATTAACTACCTAAAGGCAACCGGAATCGAGGTC
>JANNWZ010000111.1:0-28086 GCA_031409295.1 Mariniblastus sp. | reverse complement strand
AATCACAGCCACTGCCAACGAAGCGATCTTGTGGGTCGAGAAGCCAACAGCGGGCGAGAGTGAAATCCATAAAGTCATTGCCTACTTGGAAGACCAAGTAGTTGTTGAGCTTCCTCGTGCGGGCGATCCCCACCTTGTGACCGGAGCGGCCACGGATCGGATTGTGGATGAAAAATGGATGGGGCGTTTCTTCACCCTGGAAACGGTCGATCTGGATCGCTCCATCGAACAACTGGGTTCGCGTCCGGAGCCGGCGATTTTCAGCCGAGCACAACAGGAATTAGGAAATGGTTTGGCCGCCGTTCAACCCGCCGGGTTTACGACTCCCGCGCAACAGATTGTGGTTTCGCCAACAACCGGAGCAATTCAACAAATTCCGCCGCCCAACCAATCCCCTCAGTTTGGAACTTACATTCCGATTAATGCAGCGTCGGTCCCAGTCGCCGAGCAAGGTCAGACTATAAATTTGAATCAGGATTTTGGCGCCGGAACGAACAGTCAAACGGTCCGCTTTCCAGGTACCAATCCGCAAATCAACGGTGCCAACCCGGTCAATCCACCTGTTGGCTCTCGTCAAACCAATCCAGCATCGAGTTCGGCGATGAACGTACAGATCACCGAGCGTGATGCCGGCTCGCAGTTAAATCTGAAGTCATTCACCAATCCGCAAAATGAAAACGAACGAGTCTCGATCGGTGTCGGCGGTTTCCGGATTGCGATTGACAGCCCGCAACTCAACGAGAGTGAACAGTTTCGCCAAGACCAGGATCGACAGGTCATCTTGTTGGCCGATAATCTGGTGCAGTGGCAAACTACACGTCCCGATGGTTCTAAGTCGAGTCAATTTTACGTCGAAGGCAATGTTGTCTTTGCCAAAGATCGTCGAGTCATTTATGCACAGAAAATGTTTTACGATGTGGAGCTGCAGCGCGGCACAATCCTCGATGCGGAAGTGCTCACTCCGGTACCGCAATATCAGGGTCTGGTTCGATTGAAAGCCGATGTCGTCCAACAGGTCGACGCAAATAACATTCAGGCGTTTGGAACGGCGTTTACCTCGTCGCGCTTGGGTGTGCCACGATATTGGTTGCAATCGGAAAGTGTCTCGTTGACCAAGCAGTCAACCGCCGCGATCGATCCGAACACAAATACCAGCCTATTTGATCCCACCACCGGCGGCCCCGTGACCGAGGACGAATACTTCGTCGAGAGCCAATCCAATCGGGTTTACTTGGGTGGAGTTCCGGTGTTTGCTTGGCCTCGCTTCAAAACCAGTCTCAATGATCCGTCGATTTATCTGAAACGATTCGGTGTTAACAACGATCAAAATTTTGGTTTTCAAGTTCGTACCGGCTGGGATTTGTACCAGTTGCTAGGCTTTAAACAACCGCCGGCGGGGACCAACTGGACCGGCTTGCTGGACTATCTGAGCGAGCGTGGAATCGGTTATGGGACGGAATTCAACTATCGACAGGATGAGCTGTTTGGAATTCCAGGCCTCGTACAAGGACAATATAAGTCCTGGTTCATCAACGACACGGGTCGTGATTTTCTGGGGGCCGATCGATTGGGTTTGACCCCGGAAGCTGAGCGACGTGGTCGACTTTGGGGACAGCACCGACATCAGTTTGCTCCCGGTTTTCAGCTGAAGGCGGAGCTGGGATACATTTCGGACCGAAATTTTCTCGAGCAGTTTTTTGAACGCGAATGGGATACACAAAAAGATGCGACGACTGGTTTGTGGCTGGAACGAAATCTTGGAACCCAGAGCTATAATCTGACCACCGATGTGCAGATTAACGATTTCTATACACAGACGACATGGTTGCCGAAGTTCGATCATTTTTCGCTGGGTCAACCGTTGTTCAACGATCGCGCGGTCTGGCACGGACACTCGCATGCCGGTTACGCGAAAATGCGCGTGGCTGATGCGCCACTCAACGCGTCGGAATTGGCAAAGTTTGATCCCTTGGCCTGGGAAGCCGACGTCAATGGATTCCGGGCCGGTTCGCGGCAAGAATTAGATTTCCCGCTTCAGTTTGGGCCGACGAAAGTCGTACCCTATGTCCTGGGAGATGCCACCTATTGGCAAGAAGACTTATCTGGCGCCGATTTAATGCGGGCCTACGGACAAGTGGGTGTGCGGGCGAGTTTGCCGTTCTGGAAAGTCGACCCGACGATCCAAAGCGTATTGTGGAATGTCAATGGTCTGGCCCACAAGGTTTCGTTTGACATGGATGCATTCTATGCCGACGCCTCGCAGGATCTGGATGAATTGCCACTTTACGATCCGTTGGATGACGACGCACAGGAACACTTTCGCCGACGATTTGCTTTCGATACCTTCGGCATTCTGCCTGGTATGAACGTTCCCTTGCCCTACGATGAACGCTATTTCGCGTTGCGATCTGGCTTGCAAAGTCACGTGACATCGCCGTCGATGGAAATCGCCGACGATTTGTCGTTGGTGAAGTTCGGTGTTCGACAGCGCTGGCAAACCAAACGCGGGCTAGCGGGCGAAGAACGCGTGATCGATTGGATCACGCTGGACGCACAGACCACGTTGTTTCCCGAGGCGGTTCGCGATAACAACGGTGCGGATTTTGGATTATTCGATTACGATTTCGCCTGGCATGTGGGGGACCGACTATCTCTCGTGTCTGACGGCTATCTCGATTTCTTTTCACAAGGACTGCGAACCGCGAGTTTCGGAGCCAATGTTGGCCGACCCGAAATCGGCAACGTGTATTTGGGTTACCGCATGATCGAAGGGCCCATCAGCAGCAACATTCTCTCAGCGTTTCTGACCTATCGGATGAGTGACAAATGGGGAGTCAATGCGGGTGGACAAATCGACTTTGGATCGACCGGATCAATCGGCCAGATGTTGAGTCTGGTCTACATTGGCGAATCTTTCCTGTGGCAATTCGGTGCGAACTACGACGTCAGCCGCGACAATCTGGGGTTCCGATTCGGATTTGAACCCCGGTTTACCACCAAGCCCCGGATGTTCCGTCCCGGCGGTACACCGATTCCGCCGGCTGGTTCACGCTGGCTGGAGTAAGTGCTGCCACGTCTTGCAGCGATGCTGCTACGCAGGCAAGTCAAATCGAGACCGGCTGCCAAGCCTTGGGGCGAGCGACATGGTGAAGACTACCAATCTCAACCCGCCCCTCGCTTTGGAGCACAAACACCAACAGCCCGCCAACCGAGGAATTCGGACGTGGCGAGCTGTTTGATATTCGAAACAGACAAGCAAATCGGTGCCCCGACATGCTTTGTTCAATGTTCAATCCAGGGTTTAACGTTTCTTCATTGCTTCCGCCCGCGCTTCTTTTTGCGCGGCAGCTTCTTTGGCAAGTTTGAATTCCGGGCCTTTGGCGAAATACTGCACGTCATCGCTAAGGAAGTAGGCACTTGGCAGTGTTTGGCCAGCAATACTGGATTGGCAACCGGTAGATGCGACGGCAGACAAGATCGCTGCACCGCACAAAACAAGACTTAGAGCTTGGTTATTAATTTGAGAATACATCGTGAGGAAAACTCCATTTTCCGGTTCCGCGGAATCCAATATCACAACACGATCTACGCGGGATATCCGTCACAAGTGTTATCGTCGTTGCGATCGGCAGACTTTGGAACAATTGCATAAAAATCCCCGCGATCATTGAGATTGAGCTCATTCGGATTTTCCAGTCGCCTCGAATTCGCTATTTTGATTCAAAGTCGGTAGTTTGGCCGGTTGGGGGAGTCTTGCTCTCCCCCGAAAAAGTCGAACCTGCTTTCGCAATACTGATAGCAGTCAAGCTCCGGGGCGTCATTCAATGGCACTCGCATTCGAGTAATTGTTTGCGGAGTCGGCGCAAGCCGCCCGGTTTTCATCCGTAATTCCCACGCAACAACCGGACGGCTCGCGCCGTTCCGCTACAAAGTAAGTGCCATTGGGGCGTCATTGCCTGAATGGTGCGCACCTACTTTGGTTCGGTGGTCAACACTTGTTGCGGGTTTGCCAACGTCAATCGCCAGAAATTTTTGACCCGTTGATTGGCAATCGCCAACAACGAGCCGCTGCGGTAGTCGCCTGATTTGTCGGCTTGGCCTGTCGGCTTACCGGTCATCAATTCGATGGCATCATAAATGTTGTCCACTGCAAAGACATGGAATTTCCCCGCAGCACAAGCCTCGACAACATCTTCGCGCAACATCAAATCACCGACATTGGATTTCGGAATTACGACGCCTTGGTCACCCGTCAAACCAAAATAGTCACAGGCATCAAAGAAGCCTTCGATTTTTTCATTAGCACCACCGATGGCTTGCAAATGGCCCAGCTGATCCACTGCACCGGTCATGGCCATACTCTGTTTGATCGGAACATCCGTGAGCGCGCTTAACAAACAAACTATTTCAGCACCGGAAGCCGAATCGCCATCGATGCCGCCGTAGCTCTGTTCGAAAGCGATGGAAGCACTAAAAGCAATCGGGTGTTGGGTACGCAACAAATGTCTCAACAAACCACTCAGAATGTGAAAGCCTTTGGTATGAATCGAGCCAGACATTTTTGCATGTCCTTCGATGTTGATCAGCCCGGCATTTCCTGGACCAATCGTCGAAGTAATGCGAGCTGGGAATCCATAGGTTAGCGGGCCGGAATGAATCACGGCCAGGCCATTGATTTGACCCACGACGGCACCGCTGGTCTGGACGATAATCGTTTCATTTTCCACCATTTCGCGGAATTTTCGCGACGGTAAACTGGCGCGAGTTTTGGTCCGTTTAATCGCTGATTTGACGTGTTCAGCCCGCACCGTATTTCCATCGGCCAAAAATGCAGCCTCACCGGCGATGTCTGCGATGCGACCAAAGCGGGCGGTGAGTTTGTCGCGCCGCGCAGCGATTCGGGCACCATGTTCGGTCAATGCAGCGACTGCCGAGCGGTGAAAATGTGCCAACGGTTCCGTCTTGCACAACGACGCGATGACTTGAGCGTAGAGCATGACGCCGGCGTCGTCGCGAGGTAAATCGTTGTCGAAATCCGCCAACACTTTGAACAGTTCCCGAAAGTCGGTATCGTAATGATCAAGTTCGTAATAAGTGGAAACATCGCCGAGCAAAATCACCCGCACATGCACGTCGATCGGTTCCGGAAGTGTGACCGCCTGTTGTCGCATCCATCCCAATTCGGGCGGGACAATCTCCAACTGCTCGGTTCGCAAGGTACGCATTAATGCCCGCCACGCTCCCGGTTCTGCGATTAACTCATTGACATCGAGGATCAAGTAACCGCAGTCGGCGTTCAGCAGCGCACCCGCACGAACGCCGCGATAGTCTGCGACGGCTTCGCTGCCTGGTGCCCAATTCGGCTCAACGGTGCCCAATAAATTAAGCAGACTCGGTGTGCTCTCCTCGACAATCGGCCGGGCAGTCGGGTCGGTTTGAGTGAGCACCACATTCACGCCATAAATTGATTGAAAGTCCGGTTCGTCATCGCCGGGCTTGGCATGCAGACGTAGTTGAATGACATGGTTGACGATTTCGTCCAGGAACTGCCGGACTTTTTCCTCGGGAAATTTCTGTAATATCGGATCGATGATTTCGGCGGACAGCGAGCGAATCAGCGTCGCGTTGAATTCATGAACATTTTTGGTCGCTTCGCGAATCGTCGCACTGACTTGACGTCCTGTGTCCTGCAAGCGTTTTTGATACTTCAAATAGCTGGCTTCGAAGGCCGCGAGTTGTTCCGGTGGGGCCTGGCCTTGATCGACCAACAATTTCAGTTGATCGACCGGTACCGGTTGGCCCTCGACAATTGGCAGGATCATCGTTTGCGAAATCGGTCCTTGTTGTGACGAGACCAGCGCCATGCCATTGGATTTGAGATCAGCTTCCAGTGGCTCAGTGATCTGTTCGATTTGCAATTGCAGTGCTTCCTGCATGGCATGGCGTTGCGACAGATGGGGTTCGGATTCAAGCGCCTTCGAAAGTCCGGTTTGATAGAACTCGGCCAGTCGCAATACTCGTTCGCGGAATTTCGGACCGGTGCCAGGCGGCAACTTGATCAGCCGTGGATGGTCGGGACGCTGAAAATTATGGACATAACAAAAATCCCGTTTGTCGGTGGTCGTTGGGGCCAGTTCTTTCAACAGGTCACGGACCATTTGAATTCGTCCTGTTCCGCGCGCTCCACGCACGTACACATTCTGACCGCGGGCCAAGCATTGCAAACCAAATTTTAAGGCTTCGTAAGCGGTGGGTTGACCAACAACCCCTTGCGCCGGTTCCAATTCCGCGGTCGTTTCGAAAGGCAGCAATTCGGGGTTGCAGGTCCAGCGAAGTTGTTCTGGCACAAGCTCTAGTGAACGAGTTTTTTTATTGGGCATGACTGTTTGGCAAAGGTTGTTTCGACAGGAGTTTACAGCGGAATGGATTGGCATTTTAATGTACCGACGGACCATGGTCGAGCGATGCCGATCTGTCGATCAGCGCTAAAACGCTAAAGCGTCAAATAGGAATGCAAAAAAACCCGTTGATCAATGGATCAACGGGTTTGATTTTTGAGCCGGTCGTGACACGGAATGCTTTCGATCAACAGTCCCGCGTCCGATGATCCGTGGTTCGTCGTCAATCGGATGATCGTCGACGGCAGCCGACCAACGACTTATTCGGTCAAGATCGTGGGCAGGTTATTGGCGATCTCTTCAAAAATATCGACCAATTCGTCTCCGTCGTCCGTGTGGTAGTGTTTGCCGAAACCAGCAGTGGCGACGGCTTGCATGGCAGTCTGGTTAGCTTCCGGAGTAAATGTTACGGTATGAATGGTCACGTTATTACTGCCGATGATTTGTTGCACGGCGGCAACCGGGTCGACGCCCGCGTTACTGTCGCCGTCGGTTAATACCAAAATTGTCTTTGCGGCAAAGGGTCGGGAGGCCGAGCCACTGATAATCGGGGGCAAGCCATCGAGCATTCCATCTCCCACAGCGGTGCCGCCGTTTGGAAAAACACTGGCGACTGTTGTGCGGATAGAACTATACGTTGGTTGCAAGGCAAGATCGACTCGAGAAGTACTGGCGAACGATACGAGCGAAACTAGCTCATTCTGATCGGTGATTTCCAGAACGTCAAGGAACGCAGTAACACCTTTGTCCAAAAAATACCAGCGACTATGGCGGGGGGCTTTGGTGTTGTATTGATATCTCCAGTCCCGAACATACTGCGCCATTTGCGAAACCAGTTGGGGATGTTCACTCGACGTAAACGAAGTACCCAAGGTATGGCTGGGATTCAAATAGCGTTCAATTTGATAAATTACATTGTCCGTGTAAGTCCGGTCGTAGAGGAATTTCGTGGCGTTGCTTTTTTCCGTGCTACTGATCCGCCGAACTTGGCTGGTAACCGGAGGAGTCCAAATTTTGTCGTTCATATCGACTTGCCAGCTGGAGCTGACGGGCAGCGCATAGTAGCCTTTCCAGTTCCATTTATTGGACTTCCATTCATAACAACCGTATTTCCAAAAGCCCGGCGTGGTTTCTACGGTATCGTAAGTATTGTACAGTGTGTCAAGCGTGCTGGTCAGTTGGGTTTCATTCTTGTACCACAACATCGAACCGGAGCGGTCCAGCACCAACGCGATATCCCTGTCAACCTGGGTCGCGATGGAGCGGCGTCGGATATCGAAGTTCGTCATGCTGCCGCCGAAGGCATTATAGTTCATCGCCTGGAATACCAGCGGCAGGTTGATTTGGCTGTTCACTGCAACACTGTTGGCCCGGGCGGCGCCACTGTCAATTTGAGCCTTCGGTACTTCCGCAAATTGGTACATCCCGTAACCATTGTTGCTTCGAGTCGAAGTCCCGAAAAAGACTTCGATGTCGTTTTGTTGGCCTTGGTTGGCTGCCCCGATAGACATTATCTTTCCTCCCACGCGATTGGTTTGAGCGGTCAATTCCGCCTGCGCAATGGCGGCATCGGTCGTCTGGTGGACGCTCATCGCTCGTCCACCGGCGTGAGCCGCGGCGTCGGTGCAGATCTTCAATTCCGTCGAGACCTGCTGCATGTAGGCCAGGTTGATGGCGAATCCGCACAGAATCATCAACACTGGCAGGATGACGGCGAACATCGGCAATACGGCGCCGCGGCGCGTGTGTCGAATGTTGTTTCGACGGATATTCAATGCTGGGTCAGACATTCCAATGGTCTCCAAAAATTTCTTGGCAGGGGTAGGTTGCGTGCGAACAGGGCTGGTCTGGTACAATAATTGCTAATCGCCATGGGTCGGTAACTTCGGCGAGTATCACTGCGGTCCTGCGTGTGTCGTAAAGCTATTGTGTCGTGACACCATCGTAGTAGCCTCGATAGCGTTCGGTGCGAACAGTCATGTTCGAACGGATCTTGGTATTTCCAAACACGTACGACGGGATGATGGCTGAGTTTTCACCCAGGGGAATCTCAATCGCACAGGTAATCGCCTGGGTGCTGACACCAAGCTCGTTGGTCACGACACCGCTGCTGTTGAGCGCGCCATCGGACCCGTTGATCGTTACCACAGCGTTGACCGTACCAACGCGAGCGAGAATTTCACGGGCTTTGGCAATGCCGTCGGATACTTTCGCGCCATCGGACATCACAAAGCGCGCCGCTTCGTAGGAGGCGTTTTGGGCGATGTTCCGCATCATGCTCAATCGTGCGACCTCGCCACAAACGGCGATGACGATCACAAAGACCGGAGCGACCATGGCGAATTCGACCGCCGTTACGCCGCGACGTCGACTGTCGCGACGCGTTCTTCCAGATGGTTGGCGGCGGAGCGATTCATTCGCGGGTGTGTGACTCGTCAGTGCGGACGTGGAATTCCGCAGCCATTGAGTGGGCAATAATCGGTGGTTACTATTCATCAAATTCTCGCACCATGGACACTGAGGTCGTAATTGTACGGTTCAAAAAACTGTCGAAGATGTAAAGTGAATTGCCCGAAGTAGGGGCTGAAATCGTCACCTTGATCGGATCCAGCGCGCTCAGTCCGCTGAAACTGGCTGGTTCAATCGTGATGCCAGTGACTTTTCCGGCGGCATTGGTTGGTAAGACGACTTGGCGATCGGCCAGTGCTTCGACCGCCCGCGCATAGACATCGTCGGCCGTCGCTCGCCGACGGACGCCAATTCGGGCTGCTTCGTAAGCGCAAACGCTCAACGATTCCGAGAGATAAATCCCGGAGCAAACCTCCAGCGTGCCGAGCATCAAGATGATCACTAACGGAATGCACAGCGCGGTCTCGACAACTGCCGCCCCATCGCGATTCGTTCGCGGGCGTCGTTGCCGACCAATCAAATGGAGGTGTTTTCGTGAATGAAACATAGCGTGACGGAAGACGGGGTTTACGAAATTCAAAGTTCTATGGGAAACCTATGTCAACTTGTTCAGGGTTGAGGCGAGAATTTGCCCGGCCCGAATCAGAATTTGCGAAAACCAATCGGTAATCGCCGAATAATCCAAACAACCGCGTTAATCATCACCAGCGGAAGATGTTGGTGCTCGAACAAAAAACGTTCCCAATTCGAGATTGGCAGAACCCGTTTGCTGGTCGGTTGGATCAATACTCTGGTCGCTGTCGTGTAATATTCCCGGCGGCTTTCAGGTCGACAAACGAGACTGGCTGGTTGCATTCCTCCTGCCAATGAAATGGTGATGGTTTGCATTGCCGTAAACCATCAAAGGGAATCCGGTGTGAATCCGTTACAGCCCCGCCGCTGTATCTGTTCGAGCAACGTTTGTTTTCTGTTTACAAATGTCGCCTTCGGCGATGAGAAGGTCGCCCACGTTTGAACAGGAGTCAGAATACCTGCCAGTCAGGTGGTCGCGCATAATCGTCAGGCCGCTTGTCGGTGCAGCAATACGATGACCAATCCCGCGATGGCAATCGGAATCCCTTCGCCTGCCAACCAATACAACGGCATGGGCGTGGTCCAATCGATTCCAAACATGGTCAATCCGATCACGACATGCAGCCAACCAAATACTGGCACCAGTGGCCAATATCGTTGCAAGTCGAACGAGACCACCAACATCAACACGCCATGCACCGCATACAACATCGATGTCGAGCGCGCCAGGTAAATCGTAATCGGTTGAGCGGGGAAAGTTCCCAATCCCAGCCAAGCATGCAGTGTCGCCATGACACTCGTAGAAAAAAAAACTGGAATGGTGGCCATCATCAATCCACAGCCAATAACAGCCAACAACAGTCGCAGAAGTTTGTAGGACACGGAATTTGGGGCGATCATTAATTACTCCTTGCGTTGCCATTTCGGCGCGGGGCCCGCTTTGGCCGACAAACTTTTTTCGTCGACCAGCATTTCCACTTGGGATGCACCCAGTAAGTCTCGCAATCGTCCGCACAGTTGTTCATTGACTTCAATCCGGCGATTCGATTTCAATTCGACAAGCATGCCATCGGCCAACACCAGTTCGAGCTTTAGTTCGCGATTACCCGGATAACCCCGCAAGATTTCATAGGCGTTTTTCAAGCCACTCACGCCATGCCGGTTCTGGTCGATTTGCACCTTGATGCCATGGGCCATGCTTTCGCTTAATTGATCCAGTGGAATTACTTTGTCGACAATCAAGTTGGCTTCGTCGCCGCCGCGAAACTCCAATCGGCCTTGCAACACGACCACTCCATCGGGCACCACGAACTGTCCAAATTTGGCAAATTCCTGCGGCCACATCACACAACGAATCGCCCCTTCGACATCCTCTAAATCAAACATCGCATACTTGGTCGGTAAATTTGCCTCCCGTGGATTTTTCACATGAGTCTGTTTGATCGAAGACAGCATGCCACCGACACTGACCCGATCGCGATCTTTGAGTCCCGCCAGTGATGAAGTTTTGTGCGAACAGTAGCGGAGCAAGCGAGTTTCGTAAGCCGCCAGCGGATGGCTGGTCAAGTAATATCCCAACACTTCTTTTTCAGCGACGAGTTTTTCGCGCTCGTCCATCGGGGGCACGTCGGGCAAGCCGAGGGTTGCGCGAACTGGACTGTCTCCCTCGTCATCATCGCCGAACAAGCTTTTTTGGCCACTCAGTTTGTCTTTGAGGATGGCTGCACCGGCAAGGATGGCTCGGTCCAGCACCGCTAACAACTGCGCGCGATGGGCGCCCCAACAATCCATTGCTCCCGCTTTGATCAACGTCTCCATCGACGAACGACCGCACTTGCTGGATTCCACTCGTTCGCATAAATCAAACAGGCTACGATACGGTCCGTTCGAAATTCGTTCGTTGGCAATGGCTTCTGCCGCACCGACGCCGCAACCTTTGATCGCCGACATGGCAAAATGAATTCTCCCATCGGCGACCAGGAAATCGACCTGTGAATGATTGATGCACGGGGGAACAACTTCGACCTTCATCCGTTGGCAGTCTTCTAAATGCTCGACGAGGGAATCTTTACTGGTAAAATTTCGGCCCGGGATATCGCCGGTCAATAGCGCCGCCATGAATTCGACTGGGTAATGAGCTTTTAGATAAGCCGTTTGGTAGGCGACCAACGCGTAGGCGGTCGAGTGACTTTTGTTGAAACCATATCCGGCAAACTTGAGAATCATCTCCCACAAATCTTGCGCGTCTTTCTTGTTCAGCCCTTGCTCGACGGCACCGACCATGAATTGATCGTAATTCTTGGCGATCAAGTCTTCATTCTTTCGGCTGATGGCTTTGATGCAGGTATACGCCGCAGCCAACGGAATTTGGCCTAACCGGTTAAGGATCTGCATCACTTGTTCTTGGTAAACCATCACGCCGTTGGTTTCTTCCAGAATATCTTTCAACACATCGAGTTTATACTCGGCGGGCTTGCGGCCATGTTTGACGTCGATGTACTGCTGGACCATGCCCCCTTCCAGCGGGCCCGGTCGATACAGCGCATTGGTGGCAACAATATCCAGAAAATGGTCGGGTTTCATTTTCTGTAGTAAGTCGCGAATCCCGCCACTTTCCAATTGAAACACGCCTTTGGTTTCACCCGATTGTAGCAGGTCAAACGTGGGTTTGTCATCGAGCGGAAATTTCAGAATGTCAATGCGCCGACCAGTCGTCTGCTCAATCAGATCGACCGTAGTCCGCAAGATGGTCAACGTGCGCAGGCCCAAAAAATCCATCTTCAACAGTCCCGCCGCCTCGACATCCTTCATCGACCATTGCGTGATAATATCGGTCTTGCCGCTGACTCGACCGAGCGGGACATAGTTGGTTAGGGGGCCGTCACCAATCACCACGGCGGCAGCATGAGTGCCGATATTGCGCGCCAACCCTTCCAGTTTCCTGGCATAATCCAACAATTCCGCAATTTCCGGATCGCCTTCATAAACTGCTTTTAGCTCTTCACTTTTTTCAATGGCTTGATCGAGCGTAATTCCCAACTTCTCCGGTACCATCGCCGTCACTTGATTGACGCGCGCCAGCGGAATTCCCAGCGCCCGTCCCACATCTTTAATGGCCGCACGGGCTTTCATGGTGCCGAATGTTCCAATTTGGGCAACGCTTTCCTCGCCGTATTTTTCTTTAACGTAGCGGATGATGTCGCCGCGCCGGTCCTTGCAAAAGTCAATGTCGATATCGGGTGCTTCCAGCCGATTCTCATCGAGGAAGCGTTCGAACAGCAAGCCATATTTGATGGGGCACACGTGGCTGAGGTATAGCGCGAAACAGACGATCGCACCGACACCGCTGCCCCGCGCCGTTGCCGGAATGTCGCGACGACGGGCTTGATCGACAAAATCCCAGCAGATCAAAAAGTAATTGGCGAAGCCCAGTTTTTTGATCACACCCAATTCCCGTTCCAGCCGGTCAATCACGACTTGCGCCAATTGACCATCGGCATACATTTCGGCGTTGTCGGCGTAACGGTCTTTTAAGCCGGCATAACACAGCTCTTTCAGGCGATCATCCGGTTCGATTTCTGGTGGCAATTTGAAGACCGGAAAAAATCGCCTGCCCAATTCCAGCTGAATATCAACCGAATCCGCGATTTCCTGACTGCGCGCGACGGCATCCTCGAGGCCGGGAAAGTGTCGATACATTTCACTGGGGCTGCGCAGAAAGAACTCACTGCCTTCCATTTTCATCCGCTGCGTGTCAGTGCGGAATTTACCTGTATTGATGCACAACATGACGTCCTGGACTTCGGCATCCGTCTTGTCGACGTAGTGACAATCGCTGGTGGCGACCAGCGGCAGCCCCACCGCATTGGCAACTTCGACCGCTCCCTTGAGTTGTTCGCGCTGAATCTCGAGTCCGTTGTTCATGATCTCGATGAAATACCGATCGCCGAACACACCGTGAAACCATTTGGCAACCTCGGCCGCTTTTTCGAGCTGCTCCTCGATACCGTTGCCCCCGCGCAACAGCGCGCGACTAAACTCGCTGGACACGCAACCGCTGAGACAGATCAAGCCCTCGCTGTGAGCCTGTAAAATTTCTTTGTCGATGCGGGGTTTGAAATAGAACCCTTCCAGGCTGGCCATCGATGCCAATTTCACCAAGTTGCGAAAACCGGTCGCATTCTGGCAAAGCAAAGTGAGGTGATAACTCGAATCTCGACCGGCGGTCCCCTTGACCGCCCGATTGCCCGGAGCGATGTAGGCTTCGTAGCCGATTATGGGGTTGATATGTTTGTCTTTGCACTTTCGGTAAAATTCCAGAGCCCCATGCAGGTTGCCGTGATCCGTAAGGGCCAGAGCGTTCATGCCGTGATCCACCGTGCGTTGAACCAATTTCGGAATCGAGCTCGCTCCATCGAGCAGACTATAATGGCTGTGGCAATGGAGGTGAACGAACGGTTTGCTGGTCATGGTTATCCGTTTTCGGAGACGTTTGACGGTTGGGAGAATTAGCCGATGCTTCATTATCGGGGAAATCGCTGGTTCAACAAGCTGTTGAATGATCTGGGCAATGGCGTGAGCCCCCCAGCGTTACTCCTACTCCAACAAAAAATGGAACTCAAACCCGCAAGTCCGGTTGTGCGGATACCATTGATATTTCGGATTGGTGACTCGTTGCCGATCCGGGAATCAATACGGATTTTTTTTTGTTCGAGGTTTTGTCCCAAACCTTGACCTATTATTTCTTGGTTTTCGAGCTGCCCTATCGAGCGGTTGGCAACCCAATGATCCCTCCTATGATTCAATCGTTCCATGGCGACTCCTAGAACCCGAAAGAAACCTACCCGTAATCGTTCCACGGAAGACAAATCGTCTCAGTTGATCGACTATGTGGAAACGTTGGCTTCGCTCAATGAGCATGATCCAATTTGCAATTCGGATCCCCTGCCAACCGTGGAAATGAAGTTGGAAAAAACGCTGGACGAAAAATTGGTCGATATTTCCACCAACGTCGAACTTCAACTCGAACAGTTCCTGCTGAACCTGGATTTGAAACTACAAGGCCTCTTCGCGCAATTGCCAATCAACCCGCCGTGCACGAGTTGTTCGCCCAGTGCGAATGAATTCACTGAGATCAATTCGGAAGAAAGCGATGACCGTTGCAGCGATGATTTCGACCAGGATGATTACGACCCGTTACTTTCCGATTGGGATCGACGTAAACAACAAATGTTGGCTGAGTACGGAATGTCGGGCGACGAGATTGCGGAACAGACAATTGCGGTGAACGCATCGTTTAAAAAGAGTTTTTCAAAAAAGACCCATGCTACGTCGACCAATTCTTCCACGTCGGGCAAAGGTGTCAAACTGTCGGATGATGATCGCCAGCCACCTCGATTAGGGGGCTGCGAAGAAGGTCACGCTCTGGAAGCTCTGCACGATTCGATCGCGCAGCTCGATAAGATTGATTCCATCGAAATCGAAGCCCTCAAAGAACAACTGACGTCGAAGTTGCGCGATGCAGAAGTGGAGTTGTCAATCAATCGGGCCAAGCTCAGTCAGCAATGGGCTGCGCTGGAGCAAAAACAATGCGAGATGACTCAACGAGAAGCTGCCCTGAAATCCAAATACGGCAACCTGACCGAAGCCACCAAAAAAGCTGGCTTGCTGGATCGACTGTCGCGGCATCTTACCCGCCGAAACGACGATAGTGCATAGCAAATAGGTCGATCGACTACAGCTCATTCAGCGAGTCATCCAGACAGGTGCTGAACACGGCTGCATCCAACAAATTGAACGGCATGGGCGGGCGAACCTTCAGGACGTTGTGCCACGGCCCTTCGGTTCCAATGAGCACGCCACGATCGCGCATCCGGTTGACGATAAAACTCGCTTCGGCGGTCGCCGGTTCCAACGTCAACCGATCGCGCACCAATTCGACTCCTAAAAACAGCCCGCTGCCACGCACATCGCCGATGATGGAATGTTTGTGCTTGAGTTGATTCAACGCCTTGGTTAACGTTGAACTGACATGCAATGCGTGAGCTGGCAGCTGTTCTTCGAGGACGGTTTTTAACACTTCGATACCAATCGCCGAGGAAACTGTGTTGCCGCCGAAGGTGCTGAAAAACTCCATCCCGTTATTGAATGACTCCGCAATGGATCGCGTGGTGACGACGGCCGCGAGCGGGTGTCCGTTGCCGATCGGCTTGCCCAACACCACGATATCGGGCACAACTTGCTGCAACTCAAACCCATAAAACGCCGAGCCCAGTCGTCCGTAACCGGTTTGTACGTCGTCCGCGATGCAAACGCCGCCAGCGCGACGGACTGATTCGTAAACCGAACGAAGATAGTCGGGAGGGAAAATAATTTGGCCCCCCACACTCGGACAAGACTCTGCGATAAAGGCACACAGCTTGGTCTGGGAATCGCGTAGAGAATCGATGATTACATCAATGTCGTTAGCGTAACTCTGGCCGGCGGTGGCCAGTTCGCGAAACGGGCCCCGATAAGTATCCGCGACCCGCGCCGTATGAACCCAGGCCGGAGCGCCTTCGCCGCCGAGAGTTGCATGTTTGTAAGGGCTGATATCGATCAGCGAACTGGTATGTCCATGATAAGCTCCCTCCAAGACAATCACATCGCGCGCTCGGGTGTAGCTGCGCGCCAATCGCAACGCCAGTTCATTGGCCTCGCTGGCTGAATTGAGTAAATAACAAATTTCCAATCCACTTGGCAGAGTTGCCGACAGCGTGTCCGCAAACTCGTTGAATAGATCGCTGAGATAGCGCGTATTGGTATTCAAGCGTTGCCATTGGCGATGAGCGGCAGCGATGATTCTGGGATGACAATGTCCGACATGAGGCACGTTGTTATACGTGTCCAAATACTCGCGCCCAGTTTCGTCGTACAGATATTGCATCCAACCTCGCACGATTTTCAATGGCTGGCGGTAGGAGAGTGACAGGTTGCCACCGGTCACGCTCTTTCGCTTCGCGGCGGTCTGAACTTTCGAAGGGCTGGGTTGAGGAAAGCAGGATGCGGGAATCTGCAAGACCAAATTGGGGTCGGGGCACAGACTCGACCAGACTTCAAGACACGAGGCCTGTCCCACACCCGGAAAATTTTCTTCCAACCCTAACAAGTCGACGATGATCTGGAAATGCAAATGGGGCGGCCAGCCACCATTTTCGGTGGTCGCGCCAATCCAGCCAATCGTTTCACCGGATGCGACCGGTTGTCCAATCCGGATCGCTTCAACGGTTCGGGTGGCCAAGTGTCCGTAAAGCGTAAAGAACTCGTCGGCCAATTCCGTTTGATGCCTCAAAATGACTAGCGTGCCATAGTCCAGTGGCTGGTCGATGGTGCCCACGAAATGCACCACACCGCCCAGTGTTGCGCACACGTCCAGGTCGGCAGCAACAAATAGATCGATGCCCAAATGAATGGTGCGTCGTTCGGCTTCCCGATTTGCGTTGTCTCCGAATTGATCGGTAGCATAAATCAACCGAGGTTCGAGATAGCGTCCCACACCCAAAACAGCCCCTGCCGAATTCATCGTGTTCGAGATCGCCAAGTCCAACGTAGCGGCGATTTCACTGGGAGTCGAATTTCGCAGGCTGGGGAGCATGGCGCTGTCCACGCTTAAGTCCAACACAATCAACGAGTCGTTTCGGGGTTTATCCGACAATGGAAATTCGAATTGGTCGCTATTTCGTTGCAACCATTGTCGAACCCGATCATATGTGGGTGGGGGAAATTGCCCCGCTGATTGCTTGAGCACGCAAGTGGCGAATCCATAAGGGATCGCCGTTAGTTTAGGCATCAAACGACGAATTGGCTGTTGGCTGATCACGAGATACGGATCATCGGGTTGAAGTTGCGAGCTCTCCAACGCCATGACACAACTGACGCACAATCGCATACCAACGAGGCCCCACAGCGATTCCAGTTCCGATGTCGTAAGTTGGAAATGCTGAGCGTACCCGGCGACAATCTTTCCGGCCGCCGATAGCGGGTTCGCGGTTTCCAAAATCGCATAAGCGATCGCAATCGCCAAGTCCGCGACAGTCCATGAATAAACGGCGTCGCCAAAATCAATCAGCCCAACGACACTTAGCGGCTGTCCGATTCCCGCCTGATGGATGATCAGGTTGCCATCGTTGGCGTCATTCTGAATCACACTCTGTCGGAGTTGACTCGCGCGAGGGACAACATGAGTCCGGAACTGTTGAACAAGTGTCTGCACCCAATCGCGTTGTTGTGGGTCGGTAATCAAATCCCAACGGGACTCGACAACACTTAGACTGTGAGCCAGGTCCCAATGAAAAACCCGATGAAATGCCGGATGATCGAAGGCTTGCATTCCGACGGTAAATTTTCCGATGCAGTGCCCCAGTTCAACCATCAATTCAGGCGGTCGAAAACGAAGTCCCGCCAAAGGTTTCCCCTCGAGAAAACTCACCACACGCAACGGATAACGCACGCCTTGGGGATCGACGATTTCAATCCGATCATGGCCTGATCGAGTTGGAATTACGGTTGGGCAGACGTCGACCGACCGGCTCAAATGAGACAGCATGGCGCTTTGGGCGACCAAGTTGTCAACGGGTTCCGCCGCATTGGATATCTTGACCACAAAGCGTTGGTTGGACGCCACTCGGATCAGGAAATTCTGATCGCGTTCGCTCGGCAACGGTTTTGATTCCGCGATCTCGAGTCCATAGGCTGCAGCAACAAAGTCGTTGATTTGTGCGGCGTCGAACGACGGTCGGGTTGGGATCAGGGACATGGTTTACCCGAAAGTAATTCCCTGCGCCAAAGGAAGCTCGGGCGACCAGTTGATCGTGTTGGTTTGCCGACGCATGTAGAATTTCCATGAATCCGAACCGGACTCGCGGCCGCCGCCGGTCTCTTTTTCACCGCCAAAGGCTCCGCCGATTTCGGCTCCGCTGGTGCCGATATTGACGTTGGCAATTCCACAATCCGAACCGATCGTCGATAGAAATTTTTCGGCTGTCAGCAGATTCGTGGTGAAGATTGAACTGGACAAGCCTTGAGGGACGGCGTTTTGCCAGGCAATCGCCTGCTCCAGATTTTCGTATGACATGACATACAGGATTGGCGAAAACGTTTCTTCGCAAACCTGTGCCGTTTGTTCACGCATCACCAGGATGGTGGGCTCAACAAAGTGTCCCGGTCGATCGAGTCGCCGGCCGCCGTAGACCAACTGCCCGCCCTGTTTGATCGCCGATTCGATGGCAGCCAAATGAACTTGCACAGTTGATTCGCTGACGAGCGGTCCCATGAGAGTGTTATGGTCCAATGGATCACCAATCGCTATTTGGCCGTATGCTTGTGCCAAACTGGCTAACAACGTGTCCATGATGGAGTGGTGTACAAACAAACGGCGGGTCGAAGTGCATCGTTGGCCCGCCGTGCCGACCGCACCAAACAGAATCGCCCGCAAAGCCAACCGCAGATCCGCATCGGGCTCGACGATGATCGCGTTGTTGCCGCCCAACTCCAACAAAGACCGGCCCAAACGTTTGCCGACGACCTCGCCAACGGTTTTTCCCACCGCACACGATCCGGTAAAGCTGATCAGCGGCAGGCGTTTGTCGGCGACCATCGGTTGGGCGATTTCGTGGTTGCCGCCGATCACCAGATTAAATAGGCCATCAACTCCATGGTCCGCCATCACGTCATTGCACAGATGTTGCACGGCAATACTGACCAACGGAGTAACGGGAGACGGTTTCCAAATCATCGTGTCACCACAAACCGCTGCCAAAGCCGCATTCCAGGCCCACACTGCAACAGGGAAATTGAACGCACTGATGATTCCCACTGGTCCCAACGGATGCCATTGCTCGTACATGCGATGGCCGGGGCGCTCGGAGTGCATGGTCGATCCACACAATTGACGCGACAGTCCCAACGAGAAATCACAAATGTCGATCATCTCCTGGACTTCGCCGATGCCTTCGGCCCGGATCTTTCCCATTTCATACGAAACCATTTCGCCCAAAGGCTCTCGAAATTCTCGCAACCGATTTCCCAGATCGCGAACCAATTGTCCGCGCGCCGGCGCCGGAACTTGACGCCACTCTGCAAAACGTTGTTGAGATTTTTCGACAACCCGCTCGTAATCGGCAGCTGTCGCTTGCACGACTTTTCCAATCGCCTTTCCATTGGCGGGGCAATAGGAGGTCAAACTTGAGCCGCTGGCAAACCAAGCATTAAGTCCCGTCGAACAGCCGGGATTTTCTGGTTTCAAATTGAGCTTCTGCATTAAGGAAAGCACGATTTTTCTTTCACTGGTTTGATGGAGTTTATCTGCTGCCCGTTGGTCGGGTCGAAAGCGCTCACCATGGGAGCACAACCGTTGGACCAGCGCATGGGTATTAATCTAGTCAGAGCTCGTTCGCTTGGCCAGCCTGACTCGACTCCCTGATCGCAGGCCCTGAGTATTGCGACGTCCCGCACCGCGAAGGCGCTGGCAGACTGATAAGCATGGCCCTTAAACTCAGGTAAGCTGACAGCCGCTCTACTCCGGTACAAAACTCGAGGACAAAAACTTGGAGTCAAGACGGCGAAATAAGAGACCGAGAAAAGTGAGATGTTCGACGCAATGTCAACGGACTGTCTTGGTGCAACGGAAAAAAGAATTTCTTTGGTTGGTTTAACTGAAAAAGATTACAATCGTTTGCGAACATTTGAGATAGGTTTATCGCCTTGAGGCCAAGGTTTGAAAAAATACATTGGTCTGGCCCCTGCTTTTAGTCCTAAGGCTTAGTACCACAAAGGCACAAATGGATTTTTGAATGTATTTGCTTGTTCCTTAGTGACTTCGTGGTTCACTCGCTCTTCCTGCGGAATTCCCAGCCTCGATTAATCCAATTTAATGACGATCTAATACAGAACTCAATTCAAAAACAAAACGGGGACACAAAAACAACATGGGGACAGGCCCAATTAATCGTTTCTTGTTTCCGCCGGACCGGCGAAGTGTTGATTCCAATCTCAGTTTCCTCGCTGCATTGAAAAGAGGCATTGTCGACAACATGTTGTGTCACCTTGTATACCCTGAAACTGGACCTGTCCGCGATTCTGTTCCGCTGTTTCCCGGCCTTGGAGCGGTGATTTGTTAGGCCGAATCGACAGGGTTTTGCGGTTTTTCCAGTCGACGATCGAATGTTGCGCAGCGGCGAACAGGACCGACGTTGGCAGCGTTTGATTTTGAGTCGGGTTGGCCCGTGATGAGTCGATGATTCGGCGATGTTGATCATGGAGGAAGATCGTCGAGTTTTATTCTGGCTCCCCCTCGCCTCGTAAATTCGGACGAAAAAACTTGGCAAGTTGGTCAAGCGTACTCCGAATTTACGAGGAGAGGGGGCTGGGGGGTGAGGAGCAGTCAACTATGAATGAACGATCGAGTGCCGTCGAGTATGCGCGAATGCGGCGACAGCTGCCGGACGAGTTCGAACGACTGATGTGGCAACTCTTGAAGAACCGACAGCGTTGTCAACATAAATTTCGACGTGAACACCTGTTGGGAATTGATGTTGCAGATGTTTATTGCGCTGCTGCGAAATTGGTCGTCGAGGTTGATGGTAAAAGCCATCAGTCTGCTAATGCGAGAATTTACGATTCGGTGCGGGATCAATGGATGCGTACCCACGGGATTCGCGTATTGAGATTTACATGCGGTCAAGTTTCCAACGAGACGCAAAGCGTGCTGTCGGCGATCGAGTCTGCTTTATCAAAAATCCCCTCACCCCCCGACCCCCTCTCCCCAAAAATTCGGAGTGAGTTTGATTGGAATGGGGAATTCTATCGTCCGAATTTTTTGGGCGAGGGGGGGATTGATTGTCTTAGCGGGAGTCATTGTTGTATTGTTTAGCGGGAGTAGCAAAACAGGGGCCACACAGGCTGACAAAACAGGGGCCAAACAGGAAAGGAAAACGGGGCCAGACAAAGGCCGGCAGCGATGAGAGTGGCAAAACAGGAGTGGCAAAACAGGGGCCACACAAGCGAGTCTGACACAAGTTCGATTCGGCAAGCTATTTTACCGGTCAAGAATTGTTGGGCTCAAGCAACTTCGTCGGAATTGACCTTGTCACCGCTGGCCTGATTCTGGTATCTCCTGATTATTGGCACCGCCCTTGCGCTGCGCTGGTTTCCAAGTGGACTATTGGCAAAGTGCCTGGTTCGTCGACATACAAGCGAGCCGGAGTTGGGCCGACCGAATTTTTGCCCGTGGATACTGAGTCATGTCCGATTCCAATCAAGATCACGAACGCAATCCGCGATTCAGCCGAGCGTTGCTTGGGCGAATTCTCGCGGTCGGGCTGTTTGTGGGCCTCGGTACCTTTGCTGTCATCCATTTGATGAACAGCGGTGAAAAAACGCCGACCAAGGCAGCGGTTGCAGAAGGTACACCCAATCCGGACGGAACCCTCCCGCCGTCCCCGGAAAGCACTCCCCCCGCGCCAAAGAATACTGCGATCCAATCGCCTGCTCTAACAAACAACGCGGTCTCGAATCCCGCGTCATCGTTTAACCCATCTACCACACCTCCGTCGACACCGCCAATTCGTTCAGCGGTTCTAAGTCCACCGGACGTGAATGCAAATCGATCGGCGTTTCAACCTTCGCAGCCGCCGATTCAGTCTGGCAATAATCAAAATCCCGCCTCGGCTTTTGAACCGATCAAGGCGCCGCCGATGTTGGCCACGAAACCGCCGACACAGCCTGTGACTCAGAGCCCAGCGCAACTCGCTCCGGTTCAACCGGGCAATCCAGTTCCCATTCGCTTTGCACAGCTCCCCGGTTCGGGCGCGGCTGGGGCGGGCATCGCTGCTGTGGATCCTCGCTCCCCTGCACCGCCGAACAATTTCGCGCCGAATCTAGTAAACGACACCAGCGCGAAAGCTAAGGATGCGTTGAACGATTTTGGCAATCGACTGGCGAACACATCGAATGATTTGCGTGCCGAAGGTCAGCAGATCGCGACGAACATGGTCGACGGACTTAAAGATAAATCGACGTTGAGCAACGGGCAGCCAGTTCCCGGTGCGAACAATTTACCGCCGAGTGCTCCCTCATCGTTGGTACCGACCGCACCCAAGACTTTCACGCCTTCCCCACTGCCCAATCAATTGCCCACCTCGCAAGGTCTCAATCAACCGACGATGCAGGCTCCGGTTCCGGTAAATGTGGGCTCGGATTCCGGCAGCGGTTTGCGTCCGATCAATAATGGATTTTCAGACAATCCAAACAAGGCCGCCAATCCAGCCGCCAGTCCCGTGATGCAGAGTTTCCCCGGCGCGCCTCCAAATCAAGCGGCTCCGATCGCTGGCAATGATCGGTTGAACGGCATCAATCAAATTGGCAACGGTCCAACCGTACAATCGAAATCGAATTTTGGACCGGACAACTCAGCGCGTCCACAAATTCCGGCGCAGGCGGCATCTGTTCCGCTGAACAACTCCCGTCCCGAACCCGCTTTGTCGACGGCCCCGCCGCGAACGACCAATGTGCCGGGTGATCGGCAACTGGAGGGAGTTCAGTCGCCAGCGTTGACGGTTGAAAAATTATCACCGCGCGAGATTCAGGTTAATCAACCGGCTGATTTCGAAATCGTTGTCCGCAATGTCGGTCGCGCCAATGCGGAAGATGTACAGGTCCACGATCAGATTCCCGCCGGCACCGAATTTCAAGGTGCAGCGCCCGAACCGACCAGTGTCACGCCGGATCGGCGCATCCATTGGAATATCGGCTCATTGAAGTCAGGCCAGGAAAAACGGATCAAGTTTCAACTGAAACCGATTCAGCCGGGCGAAATCGGCAGTGTCGCTCACGTTACATTTGCTACGCAAGCTTCGATGCGGACTTTGGTTACCAAGCCGGTGTTGGAAATTACCCATCAAACCAAGCCAACGGTCTTGATTGGCAGCGATGTGATTCTCGATGTCGTCGTCACGAACAAAGGTGACGGCGCCGCGAACAACGTCTTGATTCAAGAAGATGTTCCCAAACAATTAGAGTACCAAGGCGGTTATCGGGAACTGGAATATGAAATCGGTACGCTCTTGCCCGGTCAATCCAAGCGCGTGAAATTGGGACTCAAGGCGGCGGAAATTGGCCGCACCAAAAATCTGATGTTTGCCTCGGCGGCCGGTGGGTTGCGCGCCCAACATGAAATCGAACTCGAAGTGGTCGCCCCTCGTTTGACTACCGCTGCCGACGGGCCGACGCGACGATACTTGCAGCGCGAGGTCGCTCATCAATTCAAGGTCGGAAACCAGGGAACCTCGCCGGCAACGAATGTGGATCTGATTGCCAAATTGCCGGCCGGCTTGCGGTTTGTCAGCGCCAATAACCAAGGCGAATACAAGCCGGCGTCACATGCGGTGGTCTGGAGCATTGCCGAACTCGGCATGAACGTCAATGCAGCTGTCGAACTGGTGACCATGCCAGTCGATGTCGGCAGTCAAAATATCAAGTTTGAAGCCGTGGCCGATCTGAATCAAAAATCGGCTATCGAACAAGAATTGAATGTGGAACATTTGATCGATGTATTCTTTGACATCGACGACGTGGTGGACCCGATAGAAATTGGTGCCGATACCAGTTATCAGATCCGCATTGTCAATCAAGGGACTCAAGCTGCGACGAACGTGCAACTGCAAATCGAATTTCCCAATGGCCTGGTTCCGACGGCGGTCGAGGGCAATTTGCAAAATCAGATTCAAGGTCAACGTATTCAATTTGCACCGATCAGCAGCATGAAACCGGGCGACCAATTGCAATTGTTGGTGCGGGCCAAAGGGCAAACAGCCGGCGATCATCGCGTCATCGTGGTCATGCAAGCCGACGGACGCCAGACGCCCGTTTCCAAGGAAGAGTCGACCCGCGTTTACGCGGACCGGTAGTGCAACTGGAGACGAACCCCTGGTTGTATAGTGCAGGCTCAGGAATTGCCTATCGTTGATTCAAGTAAGGGAGATCAATTGCAGAATCGCGTCATGAATCATCTCGCTCGCAAAATTGTTAAACCTTTTGTTCCAATTTTCGCAAATCTTTTTCGTGCTTCTGTCGAAGGCTGGAATGTCATCATCGTCAATCGACAAGATTTGTTCACCAGTTACCATCGCCAAGTTCGGCGATTATCTTCGAACCCACCCAACAAGCCTTACGTGGCCGTCCGCACCTAGCTCGAGCTTGGGGGGCAGAAACGATCGCGCGACGCTAACACCACGCGACTACCACACTGCCAACACAGCGAAGGCGCCGACGGAAAAGCGGCTCAAACGGCTGGTGAATCAACTGCAACGAAATGAAACTGCGAATGCGGTTTTCCTGTACGTCAGTTCGACGTTGAAGTACTTTCTTCAATGTCCGACTGGACCGAAGTTCGAATCGCTTCCAGCACCGGTGGGTGTTGGTGAATCGCCAGTGCTCCTAATTCCATCATTTGATTGCCATATTTGATTCGAGTCGCTTCGTCTCCGCTGATGACGACAAACGATTGGCCACTAGCCAACATACGCTGGTAGTCCACTTGATTGGGTAACTCAATACCGCGATTGGCTTCGTCAATTCCGGCTACGCCTCCGATAAAAATTCCGGCGAGAGCTCCCGCGATAGGCGCCAGGATATTGAGCCCAGGCACGCCAAGCAACAATAGTCCCGAGCCAGCTCCGATCGCACCTCCCTGTAACATACCGTTGATGAACGGCTGTGTTGTGATTGCAGTGATGTCATCATAAAAGATATCTGGCATGTCGCCGCTGACCGTCGGATCTCGCCGGGAAACTCGTTGCAGGTTCAATCCAGCGCTGGCAAGAGCAGTCGCAACACGATTCGCCTCCTGATGTGTCCCGAAAACTCCCACGACGGCTGCCAAGGCTTGGTGATTGTCCGCGATGATTGTGTTGTCCATGGTTTACCTTTGTCATTAAATGGTTGCTCAATAGAAAAATAGTTTGCTGGTCGAGAAAGTGGGCTATCCCCGGGATAGGTCTATTTTTGTCGAGTCAGTTGTAGTCGATCGAAAGTGCAATTGTTGCGCCAGTCGAATTCTGGCTGTTTTCCGTCGATCATTGTTCTGTGATTGATCATTGCGGTTCCTGATCAACCATCTCGCGCGGCGCGATTCTGATTTGCTGCGAAGTCGCTGAAATTTGTTTTTGCCGCGATATTTAGTAAGTAATTTGTATTCAATCGTTGTTTTCGAAATCGGCAACAAAGGCTGGCACAAAACCTGCATCTTGTGATCATCAAGCGCATTCAAGTGTTTTGAATGACGGCATAGTCTAAAACAGTCATAATCAGGAGAGCAAGATGAAGTTACAAGAATTAGTTTTTGGTTCCATTTGTGGATTGGTGTTGGTTAACTCCGCACTGGCGCAACAGCCAGGCCAGGGAACCCCGAATTCGACGGGACAAACAAGAGTAAATCCGCCGATCCAGGGATCGTTACAAGTTGGTGAATCAGTGCAAAATTCAGCAGTTGAGATGCAACGTGCCATCGAATCCTGTTTGTCGCTGGACAATCAATCCGAAATAGTTTTGGCAAAATTGGCGACTGAAAAAGGGAAACACAAAGACGTGGTCGCGTTTGCGAAAAAAATGCAAGCGGGCCACGGTGAATGCTTGGCGGAACTCAACAAGATTGCTCCTTGGTTGGCAGACCAACAACCACTAAATGTCGCAAACACGATTGCGTCGAGCAGTGGCACAAACGTGGTCCAAGCCAAGGCGGCACGAACGACAACTTCGAATCCCACAACTAACGCACCGGCTAACGGTGATTCGACAATGCTTAAGATGCAAGCCGAACTTGCTCAACAATGCCTGACTGACTCTGAAGCGTTCATGACTAAAGACGGTGGAAAGAACTTTGATGAGTGTTATGTGGGAATGCAATTGGCAAGACATGCCGCGATGCACAGTAAATTGACGGTATTTCAGCGACACACTAGTGGTGAACTAAATCAATTTATTACGGACGGAATTGCTAAAAACAAAAGCATGATGGCGGACACGGCTGCCTTGATGAAAAGTCTTACTGAAGAAGCATCGCAAGACAACGCCGGCGAATAAGAACTCTGGAATGTGATTGGCCCGAATTGAATTTCAGTTCGGCTGGACGAAGTGCCTTCATCATGAAAATTCCGCGAGACAATCAGAGATTTCCTCCAGTTCGTCTCCCACATTCCAGTTTGCAGTTAAAAGCCGCGATTTCCAAAAGAGTCGCGGTTTTTACTGGCGCAAGTATTCGGATTAATCAATTTGGGGTCTATTTTCCAAAGCAACCTATTCTCGATCAGCGTCTTTCGCCCAATGGCATGTTAGTTGCGGATTGTTGCGCATAAACCGGTCGAATACTGTTGCGACTTTCAAAACTCCGGAAGCGAATGAAAAATCGAAATCAAATCGATGAGGTAAAAGCCCTGGCAAATCTTGCTGGCGATCGAAAACTGCTGACCGAGCTCGCCCAGATATTAAGTGAAGACCTCCCGCCCCTAATGCGTCGATTGAGCTTCGCGATGGATCAGGAAGATCGTATCTTGACTCGCTTGCTCATCCATAAAATAAAAAACCTGGCGGCAGCGTTTTTTGCCACTGAAATTGGCGTTCTTGCTAATCAAATTGAGCTGGACTGTGCACAAGGTGATTACGATTTATTGAAAAAAAATGTTCGCCAATTGTCGAAAATGCTGGAGTACCTGCTGTCCGAAGTTTACGACAGAAGCTGGTCCGACCTTAAAGGGGTTTCACTTTGCCAGATCAAGTAAAAAACTGATTCGGCAGCTGCCACATTGGATGGTTGGCAACCAGGCTGACATTCAATATTCAAGCTATTCATGCATTGGCGAAAAAAAAGGCGTTTCAATCTGGGGACGTTTTGTCGGTTCGTCGTGACAGTCGACTTATTGGCACTGTTATTGCTTTTTCGGTGGATGCAAAGTGACTCGGGAGCCAAGACGGTCACTTGTTATTTGATCAAAAGAGTTTTGTCATCGTTGCGTTGTAGGCTTTCAAGGATTGAAAGCGATACCGAATAGAATTTCATCTGCATCGGAAGTTGATGAAAGGGAAAGAAATTCAAGGTGTATTATGCCACAGCTTTACAAACTTCAACGCCTCCGTCAACTACAACGTGGTGTCATTGACGTCACAATCATCAAGGGGGAAGAAACGCTGGTCATTGACCAGCGATCTCGATGCTCCATGGCAGCGTTTGTGGACGAGAAATTGAATCGACTGCAAAATCCAGCGAACCAAAACTTTTCACCACCGAAGTCGTCGAAGAACTAACCCCGACTGGCTTTACTCATGGATCGGATTCGATGGAAAATGAAACGACAAAGGAGTCTCTTGAACGAGGGACCGCGATCGAGTCCAACGATTCTACTTATGGGAATTTGCAGCTTGAGGCACACGCGCGTGATTTAGGCACGCGCTTACAGGCAATCGTGAATGTTCGCACGACGCAACCCTCGACGTTGAAGCGCTTTGAACGACATGTCAAAAAAATCAAAGAGGCTCATCAAGTCGCCATACGCTGGTCGACAGCTCAGCAATGGTACTCGCCATTCGTGGAATGGTTGTTAGATAACTACTACGTCATCAGTGAGCAAATCCACGATATTCGTGAGCACTTGCCACCCCAGTTTTTCAAACAGTTGCC
>JANNWZ010000110.1:0-4258 GCA_031409295.1 Mariniblastus sp. | reverse complement strand
TCTGGTGATCGGTTCCGACGGCACCATCTCACAGGCGGGCCAAAACCAGAGTTTGGGCAAGATCTCGATCGTTTCCTTCGACGACAATCAATTGCTCGAATCCGAAAGTCAGACCTATTTTCGGGCGGGTCAAGCGACGATCGGGCCAGCGGAGAATGTTACCGTTTTGCAAGGCAGCCGCGAGTTGTCCAATGCTTCGTCAATGAACGAGTTAATCAGTTTGATCGTCGGCTCGCGCCAATTCGAAGCGTCCCAACGAGCCATCCGCATGATCTCCGATGCCATGCAAGAAAGTATCCGTGGATAGTCCCACAGAAATTCCAATCAAAAATCAGCCATCAAAAATCCAATTCAATAGATTCGTCACCGTCGATTCCTCCGACGAGCCATCAAAGTCTTCGACTGAACCACTGGAAACTAAACCAATAAACCAATAAACCAATAAACCACTGAACCACTGAACCACTGAACCACTGAAAACCAACCCACCGAACCAAATCCATGTTAAAAGCCTTTTTTACCAGTGCCACCGGCATGCGTGCCCAAGAGCTGTTGATTGACAACACGGCGAACAACCTGGCCAACGTGAATACGACCGGCTTCAAACGAAGTCATCTCGAATTCGCGGATCTGCTCTACGACATATCCAAACGACCTGGAGCGCCGACGTCTCAAGGCCAAACTTCGCCCATCGGTTTGCAAATCGGCAACGGTGTCCGCGCGGTCGGCTCCACCACGTTGTGGACTCAGGGAACCAGTATCCAAACCGGTGAACAAACGCACATGGCAATCGAAGGGGAGGGCTTCTTCAAAGTCACGATGCCCGATGGGACGTTTGCGTACACTCGCGATGGTTCGTTTCACAAAGACGCCAACGGACTGTTGGTCAATGGGGACGGTCGACCTTTGGAGCCTAACATTACGATCCCACAGGACGCGCAGCGGGTGGCAATTTCACAAACGGGAGACGTCGAAGTCGTACAAAACGGCACCCCTTCAATTATCGGCACCATTCAATTGGCGCGGTTCTCAAACCCCGCCGGCATGGAACAAATTGGCGGCAACTTGTTGCGCGGCACCACCGCTTCGGGACCAGAAATTATCGGCCTTGGTGGTTCACTGGGCTTCGGCACGATCCGGCAAGGCTCCCTCGAAGGCTCCAATGTGGAGGTCGTCGCGGAAATGGTGAATCTGATTACCGCTCAACGCGCCTATGAAGTCAATTCTCGCGCGATTCGGGCGGGTGACGAAATGCTTTCCAATACCAGTCAGCTAATTCGATAACGATTGCTTTTTCAACGCTAGGACGATTCCTGATGTGCCAGCCCAGCTATTACCTCATGGCGATACTTTTTGCCTGGAATGTTTCTGCACTGGCTGCCCAGCAAATCGAAATTCAGTTGCGCTCGCCAACTGTCTCCTGCACTCAGACCACGATCCGCCTCGGCGACGTTGCCGACCTGACAGGTGGCGATCCGGCAATGCGGGAACGATTGTCGGAATTGGATCTGGACGAATTTTCCCTTGACCGGGGGGCCCGCCAGATCACCGCCCGGCAGATTCGATATCGGGCAGTATTGGCCGGCGTGGATGCGGCAAAATTCCGACTGGCGGACGCGTCGTCGACATTGGTGCAGTTTACCGAACCGATTGATACCCGCCGCTTGGTCGAACGCGCGATCCATCAACGACTCGCCAACAATTTTCAAATCCCGGAAGATTCGATCGAGGTCCGGTTGCTTTCCACGATCGATAGTTTGATCTCGCGTTCTGGAATGGATACCGCTTCCTTGACCATTGAACCTACATTCCCCACAGAATTTCCACTGGGCCAACGCACTCTCGAATTGAAACTGACCGACAATTCCGGCCGATCGTCGACTTCGACGGCGTCCGTCAACATCATCCTGTATCGCGATTTGGTAATGGTCAAAGAAAACATCTCGCGCGGAGATTTACTGGACCACGAAAAATTGGAACGTGTACGTCGTCCAATCGACAATCCCCAAGTCAGTTTTGCCTCGTATGAGCAGACGGTCGGCCGGACTGCTCAAGACGATATTCAACAGTTTTCCCTGGTAAAAGCCCAATCTATTACCAATACGGACCCGACCGAATCAAAAATCGTTGTCACGCGAAATGCGTTGGTGACCATCCTCGTTCGCCAGCGAGGATTGTCCGTGGATTTGCAAAACGCGCAGGCAAATGCGAATGGTCGGGTCGGGGAATCGATTGAGTTCATAAACCCCAAATCCAAAGCCCTCATTCGCGCGAAAATTGTCAATGCGACGACGGCGATCATTGAATAACTTCCTCAGCACTTGTCACTAACGGCCTAGTTTTCAGCTCCACCTCTCGATAGCTGCACGAATCAAACGGGACAATTTGCGCCCCAGTCTGCAAAGCAATAGGAAATCTAACTTGATGAAATCTATCTTCACTTTCGTGATTGGCGCACTGGTGATGAGTTGCTGGACAGAAAACCTGGCGGCTCAGTCATCGTCTCTGTGGCAACGCCGCGATCCGAACTTTAGTAATCAATTCGCCGATATCAAAGCGCATCGACCCGGTGATTTATTGATTGTCCGGATCAACGAGCGTTCCGATGTCCAGAACAAAGACCAACGATTGATGCAAAAACAAAACAGTTCGGCCTCCGATGGCTCGGCCAGTGCCGGCGCGACCGGCGCGCTGGGCGACGTCACAGGTGGACTGAATTTCGAACAAGACAGCTCTGCCGCTCGGCAGTTCAACGGCAACGCGCAGTTTAGGTCCGAGCGGGCGTTTATTGATCAGTTTACTGTTATGGTGATCGATACGACCCCCAATGGCAGTTTATTGATCAGTGGCACACGACACGTTGCGCTGGAGGGAGATCAACGAACCCTGGTGTTGACTGGCATCGTTCGCGCAACGGACGTGATGCCGGACAATACGATTCCTTCCGCCAAAGTCGCCAACCTGGACATTCGTTACGAAACCACGGGGCAAGAAGGGGCCGAAGAGAAATTTATCAACCAAGGCTGGTTGGGGAAAAAACTGAATCGCCTTTGGCCGCATTGAATATTCCGGTCATTCACGTCGTTCGAGACAACACCCGGAGCAATTCACGTTTGATGGCTGTCCTGTTTAACTTTTTGACATGCTAAGTTTTCATGTTTACGCACTTTTCGCTCGCGAGATTTGTCCGACGTTTCATTTTCATTTGACGTTTCTATTATGATCAACTTGCCGCGAATTTTCGATTGTCGTCACCCTCGGCTGGCTGGTCTGGCCTCCAGGATCTTGTTCGCCTGGTTGGCCTGTAATCTGATCGGAGATGCATTTGGTTTCTCGCAAACGACTGGTTTCAACCCCAACGTTGGCGGTCAGCAAACCGATCCAGCGCGAAATTTGGATCCTCTCGCTCCGACTCAACTTCCGACTCAAGCTCCAGTTCAATTTCCAATTGAGGAATTGCCGGTTCCGAATCTGGCACCCGAGACACTGCGGGACACTCCGCTACCGGCACTCTTGCCGGCACCGTGGCCTGTACCGCCGCCATCGGCCTCCACTGTTCGCATCAAAGACATCACTACAGTCGAAGGCCATCGTCCCCACCGCATCGATGGAATGGGTTTGGTTACGGGTTTGAAAGGAACCGGTGGCAAAGGATCGATCACCGCTCAGTTCGCAAAAACCATGTTGCAAAACCACCGCATCTTGGCCAGTCAAGTTCCGACCAAGAGCCTCGCCGTCGTCACCGTGAGCGCCGAAATTCCTTCATTTCTCCGACCCGGCGAAGAGTTTACCGCGACCGTCTCGGTGTTCGACGATGCGCAGAGTCTCTACGGTGGCCAACTGCAGCGAACCGAGTTGTTGGCGATCGATGGCAAGACTTACGCCTTGGCTGGGGGTGCGTTACAAATCGGTGGGTTCTCGGCCAGTGGTAGTGCCGGTTCCGTCAGGAAGAATCACGATACGGTTGGAAAAGTCCAAGGCACCTTGGAAGTCGAGTTCTGCGAAGGACTTCCGTTCAACAATTCCCATATTCGGTTGCTTCTCCGCAACAAGGATTACACCACCGCTTATCTCATCGCGACCGAAATCAACCGGTATTTCCCCTGCGCCGCTCGCGCCAGTGACGCTGGCTCCATCGACGTTTTGGTCCCGCGGTCATTCGCCGAATCACCGCTGGAATTCCTCGTGATGATTAACAATCTGCGCGTCGAACCCGATATTCCAGCGCGGGTCGTGATCAATGAAAAAACTGGAACCA
>JANNWZ010000109.1:0-22778 GCA_031409295.1 Mariniblastus sp. | reverse complement strand
GCATCCTGGTTTACAGCTTCGAAACTCACTGCAGCGAAACCACTTGAACCGGCAGCAACGAAATCGTAAACACCTGGCTCCAGATCTTCCACCATAAAGCTACCGTGCTCGTCAGCTTGTACTTCAGCAACTTGATCGTCGTTTTTCAAAATGTGAACATAAGTTCCTTTGACGACTTCGACGTTTCCAACCAGCGGAACAACGTGACCCGAAAGTTTTCCATCGTTCAAACGAACTCGATTTGCTCCGACAACCTGTTCACCCAAGCCTTGACCGGCTACGGCGAGAATTTCTGTGGTAACTTCCAAGGGAAGTTGTTGTTCCAAAATTTTCTTGACCACAGCCAAACGAGGCGATACCGCAGCAGCCTCCATGACATTCACGTTGTCGGAATTACCGTGCGCTACGACTTGCACACCGTAGGCAGCGAAGCCATTCTTTCCTGTGGCTACAAAAGAGTATGCGCCCTCAGCAACGCCCTGCACAGCAAACGTGCCATCTTCAGCGGTGACTGTCTCTTGCGCAATTTTACCATCGCGAACGAAGAAAATTTTCAGCTCACCCAAACCACTCGTTTGCTTGGTATCGCGGTCGATCGAAGCGATTCGACCTTCAATCGCTCCAGCGCGATTTAAAGCAACGGTGTGAATTCGATCGGATCCTAATTGATCAATCCCGACCGAGACTTGATTCTTTACGTCGGACGCGATCGGATTACTATCATTCATCCATTGATGCGCTGACGCAGCGGCGGTTGCGACAAGTGGCAAGACCGCTAAAAAGACAACTGACCGGACTCGTTTCCATTGATTTTTCATTTTATACACCATTAAAGAACAAGGCTGCCTATCATTTTTGCAAAAATAAGGTTCTCAATACACCGCTGATGATGGATCATGTGGACAAGAACTCAAACTGGTACCAGAGCTTGATTTTACTGAGACCCCCCGGATATGTCAATCAAATTCGACTTGCTAATCTGGGGAATCTTCTTGGAGTCGTCAAAAGTTCAAAAAAACCTCGAAAATTCGCCAAACCCTGCGTTTTTCGCAAAAAACGGTAATTGGTAAATTTCCAGAATTTACCGTTTAGGTCGATTTTCTGGTAATTACCCCGACTTCCGGACTGCTGGCCACTGCATATCGAGATTTCTTAATTCGGCCACTCTGGTAGGCCAGCCTGCCCGCCTGGACACCCAAACTCATCGCTAACCCCATGCCGACGGGATCCTTCGCCTGTGCAATAGCCGAATTCATCAAGACCGCGTCAAAACCAAGCTCCATTGCTATCGCCGCATCGCTAGCAGTTCCAACCCCCGCGTCGACGATTACGGGATACAAAGGATCATCCCGTTTCAAGTCATCAAGAATGATCTGCAAACTGTTGTGATTCAGGATTCCCAATCCGGATCCAATGGGACTGCCTGCGGGCATCACGCTCGTCGCTCCGGCATCTTTCAAGCGGCGCGCAATAATTGGATCGTCGCTCGTGTAGCACAGAACTCGAAAGCCAGCAGCAACCAGGATCTCCGTCGCCTTCAAGGTCTCAATTGGATCGGGCAAAAGGGTTCGACTATCGCCGAGTACTTCAAGCTTCACCCAATCGGCACCCGGATTTTCCAGCCCTTTAAGAATCTCGCGTCCCATCCGCGCGCAACGAACCGCTGTCTCGGCGTCGTAACAACCCGCGGTATTGGGTAACAAGATGTATCGATTCGGATCCAGGAAATCGAGAATATTCCGCCCCGAACTGTCATGCAACCGCTCGCGCCGAACCGCAATCGTGACACACTCCGTGCCGGACGCGACAAGCGATTGCTGCATCGTTTCAAACGAATGATACTTCCCGGTTCCCAAAATCAAGCGGCTGCTCAGACTATGATTGCCAATTTGCAATCGATCGTCCTGGTGCAATGACTGGCTGGTGGAGATCGACATGGCGAGAAATTTCTTAATTTAAATTGACGTAAGCGGGCATCAACCACCTCCGACTAAAGTCACGATCTCTAGCCGATCGCCGGACCTTAACAGTTGAATGTTGAATTGATCGGTCGGCAGAATTTCCTGATTGAGTTCAATTGCAATGGCGCGAGAGTGAATTCTGAGTTTGGCCAACAGGTCCACAATGGTACAATCGTGGCCCACGTGAATAGCTTCACCGTTGACCAAAATCGAAATTGTTGGGGTTTGGTTAATCGACATGGGTTGTACTTGGAAAGTGTAGCAGGGCAACGGATCATCGCTTGGACGAACAGCCGGTCCGTCTTAAAAAGTTTCCGCCATGTCTCGCGCGTGATAGCTACTGCGGACAAATGGACCGCTGGCAACTTTTTTGAATCCCAAGTCTTTCGCGGCTTGTCCGAGCCACGCGAATTCTTCCGGAGTAACGTAGCGAACCACCGGCAAATACCGATCTTGGGCCGGTTGTAAATACTGCCCAAGCGTCAGGAAATCGCAACCGACATCCAGCAAATCCGTCAATACTTCCAGCAGTTCATCGGTGGTTTCGCCCAACCCCAACATCAATCCCGATTTTGTTTTAATGGACGGATTCAGTTCTTTGACCCGTTGCAATAAGCCCAAGGTCCATCGGTAATCGGACTTGGGACCACGGACGCGACGATACAAACGGGGCACCGTTTCGACGTTATGGTTAAACACTTCCGGCGCGGCTGCAACAACTCGCGCCAGCGCAGCTCGATTGTGGACAAAATCCGGGGTCAACACTTCGACGGTGGCACCCGTTTTCTGACGGACCGCCAGAACGCATTGGTAAAAATGCTCAGCGCCGCCGTCCGGCAAATCATCGCGCGTCACCGATGTAATGACGACGTGCTTCAGACCCAACCGGTGGGCGGCTTCGGCCACTCGTGCTGGTTCGTCCAGTTCCAAGGCGTCCGGCCGTCCGCGGCCGACCGCACAAAACCCACAGGGACGTGTACATACGTTGCCTAAAATCATGAACGTTGCGGTTTGCTGGGAGTAGCATTCCATCCGATTGGGACACTTCGCGTTTTCGCAAACCGTTTCCAGTCTTAATTCTTCCAAGAGTTTCGTCGTAGAGTTAAGTTGATTTCCGACGGGGACGTCCCGCTTTAGCCACTTTGGTAATCGGCGAACGGCCGGCAGACTCTCATCCATGGAAAAACCTGTACTACCACAACTTCCGCCTGCAACTGCCGGGGTGTTCGTGATGATCGGAAGTTTGGACATGCAGATTCCTGATTGAAAGCCTCCGATTGCAGGCCGATTGGCAATCGGTCGGAGGCGGGGAGTACTCACGCGCGAATGGGGAAAAACGTATTTTAGGCCAACGAATCGTATCCGGGAAGACTGTTGATTCAGCGTTGTTCCCAATCCACTCCCGACATGGACGACAATGTCTTCTGTAAGGCCTGCGTGCCATCGAGTCCCCAGCCCTGCCGCTGTACGTCGGCATACAATCGCTGCGCAAGCTCCAAGCCGGGCAAAGTCAACTCCAGACGTTTTGATTCAGCGACGGCGATTCCCAAATCCTTGATGAAATGCTCCACGACAAATCCGGGAGCAAAATTGTTGTCGACGATGCGCGGTCCGAGATTGGCCAGTGCCCAACTTCCGGCGGCACCGCTGCTGACCGAAAGCAGAACTTTCGTCAAATCCAAACCTGAGCGGTACGCGTACAACAATGATTCGCAAACTCCGATCATACCTGCAGCGACCAGGATTTGATTGACCATTTTCGTATGTTGTCCGCAGCCAGGCCCGCCCTGGTGGACAATTGTTTTTCCGAGCGCTTCCCAGCAGGGTTGCAACGCCGAGACTGGTTCCGCAGCGCCGCCAATCATGATCGACAGGGTGCCGTTTTTTGCGCCAATATCGCCACCCGAGACTGGGGCATCGATACTTTGAACTTGCCGCTTGGCAGCTGCCGAAAAGATCTCCAGCGCCAACGCAGGTTGACTGGTCGTCATGTCAACAACGATATTGCCCGGTCGCGAGCCGGCTAAAATTCCGGAAGAACCGAGGAAGACGTCGCGCACATCGGACGGCAAACCCACGATTGCAAACACCACATCACTGGCGATCGCGACATCATGCGGCGAGTCGGCCCAAGTCGCCCCGGCGACCAATAACGATTCAGCTTTTTGACGAGTGCGATTAAAGACCGTTATCGAATATCCGGCAGCAATCAAATGCTGGCACATGCTGCGACCCATGACACCTGTCCCGATCCAACCGATCTTGGTTTGGCCAGCAACGCATTGTTTCACTGGAACATCGACGACATCATAAGTCATCAAAATTCGGCCGATTGAGAATCTCGGAAATCAATATCGCCTGTCGAATCGATCTGGGTTGGGACAACATTTTCAGCAAATCATCGGCGATCTGTGTTGTCGCCTGATTGGCAACTTTGGGTTGATCTTGTAGGGAACTCGATAATTTTTCGTCTACCGAGCAGATATCACGATCAAGATGCTTGTGGACGTTTCGATCCACCTCGTCATGAACGGAAGCAATTCGATTGCCCAAGGATTGCGACTGCGACGAAATTCGATTCGTATCCAAATGCCGATGAACGTGTTCGGAAACCGATTCCGATCGCAGGTCAGGCTGGCCCGCTGCCGGGGCGGCGAACTGCGATGCCAGTTTTGGCCTGGAAGCCAACCGGGTTTCAACTATTTCGACTTCTACGACTTCAATTGGTGCTTTCGTTTGTCGGGCAACGGGTTGTCGCGCCGCCGGTGTCGGGTTGGCAATCGGCGGCGATGCCGAAGCCGGTGGAGCGGTTTGTCCGGGTTGATTTTTTTGTTGCTGCCGTCGCTCGGCGGCGCGGCGCAAGAATTCTTCGATGTCGCGAGCCATGGAAATCTCAATAATTAGCGGGGGGACCAACCGTAACAGTAGGGATTATTTCAAAGAATTTCCGCCGGCAACGGAAATCGACTTACGCATTTCGGTATCCGCCTGGATGTTACGAAATTTATAATAATCGAGAATGTTAAGTTTTCCAGAACTGAAACTATCGGCCATCGCCTGCGGGATTTCTGCCTCGGCCTCGACCAGTTTCGCACGGCTCTGCTCGATCATGGCGGTATTCTCTTGTTCCTGAGCAACCGCCATCGCGCGTCGCCCTTCCGCTCGAGCCCGCGCCACGCGCGTATCCGCTTCGGCTTGATCAGCGCGCAATCGCGCACCGATGTTGTCACCTACTCCGATATCGGCAATATCGATCGAAACAATTTCAAAAGCAGTCTGTGAATCGAGTCGTCGAGCCAGAACGGCTTTGGAAATCATGTCGGGATTCTCGAGCACTTTCTTGTGCGACTCAGCGGAACCGATCGCGCTTACGATACCTTCGCCAACGCGGGCGATGATGGTCTCTTCAGTGGCTCCTCCGATCAATTGTTGCAAGTTCGAACGTACCGTCACTCGCGCACGAACTTTAAGCTGGATCCCATCCTTGGCAACTGCATCCAGCGTCTTATTCACGGAGCCCTTGGGCGGACAATCAATCACGCGCGGATAGACACTGGTCTGCACCGCCTCAAGCACGTTCCGACCGGCCAAGTCGATGGCAGTCGCCTCACGGTAACTCAGCTTAATCGTTTTCGCTTTGTTGGCGGCAATCAAGGCGCGAATTACCAAAGGAACGTTGCCGCCCGCAAGATAATGCGCTTCCAGGGCTTTGGTGGTCAACTCTTCGTCAACCAAGCCAGCCTGTACCGCCATGATCTTGCAGGGCACAATCACACTGGCTTTAACCTTGCGAAACGACATGCCGATCAAATCCCAAAACGAGACTTTGGCACGCGTAAAAAACGCCTGGATCCACCAGCGAAAGTACGATAGAAAAACAGCCATCGCAATGAATAGGCAAAAGAGCACGAACAGAATAATCGCAATCAAGATAATTTGCGTTTGCGTCAAACTTTCTTGGGCCAGCAAGACATGATGTGCGGTGAACATGGGCGAAGATTTCGTTAGAAAATTAAGATAGTTTCAACAAACCGCAATTCTATCGCATAAACTGCACAACAGAAACCGTTAACCGCTGGGAAAACCCAAAGTTCTCCCGTACAGCGTCTTCCGGCGGAGTTTTTTAGGGCTTGGTCCAGGCCGAGTTGTTTTTCGACGATCGAACTGCTGCCTCAATAAAGGCCATCCCGGCGACTCCATCGTCGACTGTCGGAAAATCATAGGCCGACGACGCCGAATACTTGCCGACAATTTCATCGGCAATTGCTGCGGCCGCACCCAGATAAACATTCGCAAACGCCTCAATAAACCCCTCGGGATGTCCAAACGGCAATCGCGTAAATTTTGCACATTGAGACCCGTTGTAGGGGTTACCGCGGCGATGGATCTCGCGCGGGGCTTCGGCAAATTTAAGAATCAACTCGTTCGGCTGCTCCTGATGCCATTCCAGCGACGCCTCCGTGCCATAAATTCGAATGTTCAAGTTGTTTTCATCCCCAGTTGATATCTGTGATGCATACAACACTCCCTTTGCTCCGCCCCGGTACCGAATCAACATATTGCCGTCGTCGTCGAGCGGTCGACCCGGAATAAACGTCGTCAACTCCGCCGCCAACTCCTCAATTTCCAAACCCGTAATGTAGCGTGCCAGATTTTCGGCATGCGAGCCGATGTCGCCGATGCAGTTCGAGACACCTGAGATCTGGGGATCCATTCGCCAATTCGAAATCGCCCCCGTGCCGGCGTCGTTCAGCGCAGTGATCGCGTAGCCCTGCGGATACTCCACGACAATTTTTAAAATCCGTCCCAACTTTCCAGCAGCGACTATCGCGCGAGCCTCTTTAACCATTGGATAACCCGTATAGTTATGGGTAAGGGCGAAGACCTTGCCGGTCGCTTGGACAATCGCGGCCAATTGTTTCCCTTCGGCCAGGGAAAATGCCAACGGTTTTTCACAAACGATATTGAAGCCAGCCTCAAGAAAAGCTTTTGCAACGGGGAAATGCAGGTCGTTTCTCGCAACGATGGAAACAAAGTCGATTCGACGTTCGGTCGACATCGCAGATTCTCGCTGCAACATCTCTTCATAGCTGGAATAAACCCGCGCTGGATCAAGAAACAAGTCCTCGCCCGAGAGTCGGCTTTTTTCCGCATCCGCCGAAAATGCACCCGCCACTAAATCAATCTTCCCGTCCATTGCCGCCGCCATGCGGTGTACCGCACCGATAAACGCTCCGCGGCCACCACCAACCATTCCCATGCGAAGTTTACGTTTCAGCGACATTCGATCCTCAACTGTTGTTAGAAAAATTCTGCGACGATACGTCGTCATACTAACAAAATCAAAGACCGATTTGTAGCGTTCTCCCGCTCAACAAATGATCGCCAAACGATTATTCTGCCGGGATCAACGCAAGCTGCTGCAGCGCGGTCAAGACTCCGATCAGATCTTCTGACGAGATCTCTGACCAAGAGTCCGACTTATGACGAATGATGGCGACCTTGAATGCATTGGTGGCCTCTTCGATGTCCTCGGGCAAGTCCGTAAAAGATTCGAAGGGACGTATCCCAGCCGAACTTGGGGGAGTTGCCGATTTGTTCTCGGATTCAGCGCGATCGGCACGAGGTTGCCGCTTCGATTCGGATTGCGAACTTTCATCACCAAAATCGGGTCCCTCATAAACCGGGCCTTCCACATAATCGCGGTCGGATTGGCGTTTTCCTTCCGCCAACTCTAACGACTGAATTTCCTCCTGGAATTCACTAGTCACGATATCACGATCTTGCGGTTCATCGGCAGGTAATTGCCCCATTGTTTCCCACCGTTGCTGCCGCATTTTGGAGACAGACCATTTGCTTTGCACCGCACCCTCAAGCCACATTTCTGCGTCGACCCAATCCAGCGACGCATAGAAATGACTCCAAAAAATTCCGTCATATTCCCGATACACATGTCCAAATCGCTCGTATGTACGGCGCAGTCGTCCGACATGTTGGGGCGTCACACCACCCACCAATTGACTCCAAGCTTCGTCGGACATGTCGGCTCCAACCGCGTGGTTGTGAGCCAACGACTCGCGCCACTGACAGATAATCTCACCTTTCTCCCAATTGGTAGTCGAGATCAAGTGGTTCCATTGGCCGATAAAGGGCTGTGATTGATCGGCTGCAGACGCGCTGATTTCGATCGCCGAAACGGTTGAGTTGACTTTAGATTCGGTCGTCTGGGGCATAACAAGTCCATTGAGGTTCGAGATAGATTTCCAATTATTGGAATCACAAAGTTAACGACCTGCGGACTGATGAGAACCCAAAAAATGGTTTTTATTACCCAAGTTCAGGCGAGCCGCTTTGATAAACCGAAAAACCGGTCGAGTCGTTGGGAAAAACCTACTGCAGGCTTCACTAGCCGAGCCCCAAGAAATGAAACCAAATCAGTTCCGTCATTTGTTCGGCGCAAAATCCAAGTGGAAAACCTGTTGACGATCGCGTCGATCAATCACAAGAACTCGCGACGCCGAGCCAGATTGTTGTGTCGTCGAGCGCCCTAATCAGGATTTTTCGCTGGGGCGGTCGGCGATTCTAGAGGCGGTGTCGGAGCCGTGCGAACCAACAACAAATACTTTCTCAACGTTTCATCCGATTCGCCATCCGAATCCGTTTCGGAAAACAACTCGTCGATTAGCGCTGCCTGCTGGTTGGCCGCCGAATTCCCAACGTCGCCCGCTTGGCCCGAATCTGGCTGGTTCTGCTGAATCGCATCCGGCGGAACGGCGGAACGACTGGCAAATCGACTGGCGGAATCTTGATTCGCCGACTTGAGGGCAAGCCCCTTGTCGCCATCCGCGGCCGAAGGCGCAATCAATACGTCTGGCTCAATGGGGTAGCTCGAATCCGAACTGGATCGCGGATTTCGCAAAGCTTGATTGCTTGACTCGTACGGGCGCAACTGGGTGGCCGAGGCATTTTGTTGTCGGTCGGCTCCCCCTCGTCCGCCACCACCGATTCCAGCCGAACCCAGTTGTTCGTTTTGACGAAAACTGCCGCCTTCTTGCAATGGGGACGGCGTTTGTTTCTTTTCTAATTCACCGACCAAACCACTCATCGAATCACCGGAAGTGGGTAGCCCACCGAACTCGGAAAAGCCGGTTCCCAAAGGCGCAACTGCTTTCTCATCCGCTTGCCCGGCTGCTTGGTTTTTGTCAATTTGCATTTCAACAAGGGACGGTTGTTGCGGAACTTGGTAGCCTGAAACAGGCGCCTGATTCGACAACTGTTGGATAGCTTGACGCATTTGTGACCGAGTAGCGACGACATAGAACGCTTCCAAACCTAACACAGATTGTTTGGTCAAACTATTCAGTGTCGCAAATTCCGATTGTGTTTCGCCCGAGACCGCTTCGGGTTGCTCTTTGCGAGCACCTGATTCATCGTTACCTGTGGCGGGGGTCAATTCCAATTTCTCGGCATCCTGAATAACCTGAATTTGGTTTTGCGCGAGGACTTCCGAAACAGTTTCTAGAGGTCGGGCATTCGCCCGAAAATCAACGAAAAACACTTGGTTCACGGCGTCTTGATTGGATGAACCGCTGGGAGCTTGCGGGGGAAAATCCGCGAGTACCGGATTATCGACGACCGGTTCTGCGTTGGTTCGTTGAGCGCTGGAACCACCAGGAGCGGCGGCCACACCAGAAAACGCCGATGACGGCAGAGCCTTGGCCATTTGTGGAGGTGCTTGACCCGTTTCCAATTTTCCGCTCGGATCTTCGGGCGAATAATCCTTGGCACTTCGACTCATGGCTCCGTTTTTCGACTGCCGTCCATCACTTCCGCTTGGCGGCTCGGCGGATTCGTGCGCAACCAATTGCTGTGGTGCATTGGACAGTACTGCGGCACTGGGTTCTGGCATATCAGCCGGTTCCGAACCGGATTGGAATTCGCCCTCAACAACAAGGCCGCTGGGTTCAGCCGTCGGCAAACCGGCAACAGGAGCAGTTGGCGAATCGGATTTGAAATTGTCCCTAACGCCGTTGTCGCGCGATTCAACAGCTGGTGAAACGGCGACGTTGCTGGCCAGCGGCCCGAATTTTCCCATAGCGCGAGGAAACACAAACAGCGTCAACAGTATCATCGCGGCCAATGTGATAATCGCCGCGAAACCCGTTCTCCACTGTGATAATGGGCCTTTCAAATTGCCGTCGCTGGCCCGCGATTTCTCTGACACCACCGACATAACACGCGCCGCAAAGCCCGTGTCCAGTTGACACTTGGGAAGCGACTTAATTGCCATCGACTGCCGCCGCCACTGTTGAACCAACGACTGGGACTGAGGATTTTCGGCTAGTAGTTTTTCAGCGCGAGCGCGATCCTCACCCTTTAACTCGCCATCGACGAGGGCTGAAAGCAGTTGTTCATTTTGAGAAACGTCTGACATTGGTCTCGTTTGAAAAAAATCACGTTGGAAGTGACGTGGCTGATTCAATCCCTAAATAATCGTTTGTTCTGTGCTGGTTATTTTGTATATCTGCCTGACCTTGTATCTTTGAAAACCACTTGCCCATGGTTCTCGTCCGCCGCTCAGCAAAATCTCCGTTTTAATTCCCATGCAGGATCGGTCCCAATTGCTCACGCAATTGTTCGCGCGCCCGATGCAGCCTACTTCGAACTGTACCAATGGGCAAATTCAAAATTTCTGCAATTGCCTCATAGTCCAATTCTTCCATTTCTCGCAAGATCAAAATCGCTCGATGCTCATCGGTCAACTGGTCCAAGGCGTGCTGTAGTTGGGCGACTTGTTCGTGTTTTTCTAGTCGGTCGCTCGGCCCGGGATCGACGCCAGCAAAATCAAGTTGCCCCATTTCTTTATGACCATGCAGTGAAACAGTATTCTTGCGGCGCCGAATTCGCGTAATCGCCACGTTGTAGCCGATGCGATAGAGCCAAGTAAAAAAAGCACTGTTCCCTTGAAAGCTCGCTAATTTGGTAAACGCCAAAACAAACGCGTCCTGAACCACATCTTCCGCTTCTGGCTCACTTCTCAGTATCTGAACCATCCCGTTGTAAAGTCGGTCCTGGTATTTGCAGATCAATTGACCAAACGCGTCTCCCTGCCCGTCGAGAGTTCGACGGATCAAATGCTGGTCGTCTTGGCTGGCCATCGACTTGTTCATCGAACCTGATTCGTTACTTATGTAGACGTAGTTGGCAAAGGTTAGTTCCCCTAAAGGCGGCCCGGCAAAATCACTTTTCGACTCACCAGTATATCCTTTTTTGGCAGCCTTTACGGCGGTCGGTGGGTTGCATATTTCGGTTCAATCAATGGTTTTTTACTGCAAAATCCTCGGCTGGACGGGTTTTTCGAAGCGCCGGCTCCAACGGTTATTCGTTTGTTTCCGGTTAGTCATTGTGGCAAAGCTGGACCCGGCGAATCAGCAGCCGGTTTTGTAATTCTTACAAATCCGAATAACACCACTCCCAGGATCAAAACCACCACGCTCATCCATTGAGAAATCGTCAATTCCGTGCCGAACAAACCCGACTCGTCGCGCCGAATAATTTCCAACATGTACCGGGCAATAGAATGCAAAATCAACATTAACGCAAACACTTCTCCGTCATATTTTCGTACGGTCCAGTAAAAACTCAACAGCAGACACAACAAAAATCCATCGATCGAGCTATAAACCTGAGTCGGGTGAACTCTTAACGAACGGGTTGGCATGTCGGACAGCGGCACCCGCAAACTGCCCTGACGTTGGCTATCAACTTCCAACGCCAATCTACGACGCAAGTCGCTTTGATCTGCGTGGGTTTGTAAAAATTGAATTCGCATACTATCCGGCGCGTAGATGGTAAGCAGATCGCCGACGATGATTCCCAAACCAGCCGCCAAACTATCGGCAGCCACATCCGTCACGATCCGCGCGTAATCGCGACTGTTGGGGTCTTCGTTGGCCGAGGTCGTTAGTCCAAGTAATTCGCCGTAACTCAATTGTTGCATGTAGGGAGGTGAGCCAGCCGGAAATTGCAAGGCCGGCAATCGATCGCTCTCGCAAATTCCACCATAACAACAACCGTTCATCAAGCATCCTATTCGTCCGATCGCCAAACCTAACACCATCCCGGGCGCAAGCAAGTCCGCCGTTCTCAGCACCGGCAATTTGGTGACACGAAAAAAAATCAATGCCGCCAATATGCCGCCAATCAAACTACCATAAACCACTAATCCGCCTTTGGTCATATCCAACATACCGACCAATTTTTCTCCCCACGTGGCGTCAATGCGCAGAAACTCGTCTGACTTTTGCACGACATACAACAACCGTGCGCCCACCATTCCGCTGACCGTCATCCAGAATGCCAACGACAGAATTCGATCCGGATCGATGCCCATAGCGCGACTCCGCCACAGTGTGATACCGACCCCGGAAACAATTGCCAGCAACAAAAAAATCCCGTAGCCGCGAATCGCCAAACCCACTTTGATTAAGGGCCCTAACGGATCGGCTGGGTTAACACCATCGATTTCGAGGTGCGGCAGAACAAACCAAATGACTAGCGCTCCAATGGCTAACACTGGCAGGTAACTCCAAGTTTCATTCGACCAGCCATGTCGCCGCAACAGCCAGATCATCAGAATCGCACTAAGCACCAACCACACCAGCAACAGTCGACCCGCGAACCATTCATGGGGAATGAAAAGTAAAGTCTGTTGCATAGTTCCTGGTCGCGTCGAACGAGATTCTAAATTTTAGTTTAACCACATGATCAAGTTTGCTGGTAACCAGAACGCTGAATGTTCCTGTTGGCGGCGCTAATTTTCTGCAATCACACAATTGTCAATCAATCGCGTTCGTCCGACATACGCGGCGACTAATGCCACCACTGGCAGTCGGACTTGTTCCGGCGTTTCCAAGGTTAGCGGATCGGCAATTGCTGCGTATTCAATGCTCGTTACGCCTGCATCGATCAGAAGCTGTCGCATTTCGACGATCAGTTCATAACTATCCCGCTGCCCCTGGCAAATTTGGTTTTCGACCGCCACCAGTGTCTGATTCAGGGACAAGGCGATCTGGCGTTCGGCAGCCGTCAAGTATGCGTTGCGTGAACTCAGCGCCAATCCATCCGCCGCCCGTGCGATGGGACACATTACAATTTCGGTGGGCACATTCAAATCCTTGACCATTTGTGCAACCACCAACTGTTGTTGAAAATCTTTCTGACCAAAAAATGCAAAATCGGCGGATGTCAAGTTGAGCAACTTCAGCACGACGGTCGCCACGCCGGCAAAATGAGTCGGTCGTTTCTCGCCCTCCAGTGTTTTCGCGATCGTAGGTGGGAAAATCATGGTCGAAAATTGGGCAGGGTACATGTCCGCCACTGTTGGTGCAAAGACGACGACTGGGCCGGCGCTGGCGAGTTGCGCCAAATCGCTGGCAAGCGTTTGGGGATACTTCTCCAGATCCTCACCAGCGGCAAACTGAGTTGGATTTACGAAAATTGTGACGACGGTTGCGTCCGCTTTTTCCAACGACGCTCGCACCAGGCTCAAGTGTCCCTCATGCAACGCCCCCATCGTTGGCACGACTCCGATTGTGCGGCCGGCCAATTTTTGATCAGTTACCCAACGCCGCAAATCGTCAAGACGATTGATCAAATGGACGGTGGAGATGGAAATTGGCATGGTGAGAGTGGCTTGGATTGGAGAACTCAATTGTGAAGAAAATCCGAATTAACTGACTTCTGGACGTTCTTCGTTTCAGCGCGCCCAGCGATTACACCATCTTCGACGCTCATCCTACGTTAACGCGGTTTGTCTCGGCAAGCACGGATGCTAAACTTGCAGGCATGAATAACACGAAAATAGCTGCAGCAACTGGAAGCCAGTCGCCCTTTGATCCAGCAGTTTGGCGCGACGATTTTCCTATTCTAAATCAGTCCATCCATCGTCAGCGGCCACTCATTTATTTCGATAACGGAGCTTCCACCCAGCGTCCGCTGGCCGTGATCGATGCCATGTCGGAATGCTACCGCAAAACATATGCTAACGTACATCGTGGAATTCACTGGTTGAGCGAGCAATCGTCCGCTCAATACGAAGCCGCTCGTGGGCAGGTCCGGCAGTTTATTCACGCGGCTGAGCCGGAAGAAGTCATTTTTACATCCGGCACGACGGCCGGTATCAATCTGGTCGCCCGGGCCTGGGGTGATGCGAACGTTACGGCCAAAGATGAAATTTTGTTGACCATTTTTGAGCACCATTCCAATATCGTACCCTGGCAACAATTGTCCGCCCGCACCGGGGCGAAAATCAAATTCGTTGGCCTTACCGACGACGGTGAACTCGATCTCGAGAATCTCTACCAACAACTGACACCAAAAACGAAAATCGTCGCTTTCTCTGCCGTGTCCAATGTGTTGGGAACCAAGGCTCCGGTCGCGGAAATAGTCCAACGGGCCAAAGCCGTCGGCGCAATAACTTTAGTCGATGCCGCACAACATACCCCGCACGAACCAACCGACGTACAAGAATGGGATGCTGATTTCGTCGTTTTCAGTGGACACAAGATGCTGGGTCCGACCGGGATCGGTATTCTGTGGGGAAGACGTTCGATTCTGTCATCGATGCCGCCGTTCCTGGGTGGTGGCAGTATGATCGATCGAGTCACCATCGACGGTTTTACCCCCGGTGAACTCCCCGCCAAATTTGAAGCTGGCACGCCACCGATCGTCGAAGCAATCGGATTAGGGGCAGCCCTGGAGTATTTGAACTCAATCGGACTAGCCAATATTTCAGCACACGAGACGCGATTAACAACGGCGACCATGGAGACGCTCAGTTCCATTCCGGGATTGTCGATCCTTGGGCCTCCCGCAAATCGTCGAGCGGGCCTGGTTAGTTTCTCAGTTAACGGCGTCTCGCCTCAGGATCTTTCGATTTTGCTGGACCAACAAGGAATCGCTATCCGCGCGGGTCATCACTGTGCCATGCCGTTACACGATCAGCTGAAATTGCGGGCTTCCTGCCGGGCCAGTTTTTATTTTTACAATACGCTCAGCGAAGTGGAAATATTCGCGCAAGCGTTGTCGTTGGCGATCAAACGATTAAGATGAAATCACTGGTTCTAAGCAAAACAGTTCCAACACGGTTCATCTTGTTATGCGTTATGATAATCTGACCGAAGTTGCCAACTGCGCCACAACTTTCGAAGCTGAGTTGATTCGCAACATCTTGGACGAACATGGAATTTGGGCAGTTGTTGATGGTGCCGATTTGGAGACGCTGCTGTCGTATATCGGTAGCGCGTTAGGTGGCGTGAAAGTGTTGGTCGAGAAAGAGGATCTACATGAAGCCCGCCAACTGGTTCTCAGCCAGCGGGAGCCAAACAACGATTCAAGTCCCGGTTGGTATTGTCATCGGTGCCAGGAAGCGATCGAACCAGGATTTGATCTTTGTTGGTCTTGTGGGCAACCCAGGGAATTGACTAATTCCCCAATAGTCGACTCGCCCAGTCCAATAGAAATTGGAACTTCCGCACAGATCGGAAATCGAGAAGAACAGGATCGGCACCAGCTATCTTCGAGCGCAGCTCAAAACCAATCGACTGCCGAACCGGAAACGCAATCGCTTTCGACACGACAAACGAGCGCAACAAGCGAAATCAACTCTGACGCAGAAGAAATGTTGATCCGAGCATGGCGCGCCTCGATTTTCGGATTGTTCTTGTTGCCCGTTATCTTGCATCTGTATTCGATGTTTTTACTTCTGCGGGCGTCGGCGATTGCCGAAAACTTCACAGACTCAGGCAATCGGCGATTTTATGCCACGCTGGTAATCAACGTCGTCGCCCCAATCCTTTGGATATGGATGATATTTTTTTAGGGACTCTGAGACTCATCCTCGATCGTCAACATGAAGTTCCAGAAATTCATCACGGATGCCTCATGGAGACAGTTTGGGAGTCGACTGCCGATCATTCTACGCAGACTTCTTTCGTCCGATGAATCGGTAATAAGGCGTTCTAAGTAACGGGACGTAGGGCATCCGGTTTCGCTCTTCGGCCAATTGAACTTCTTCAAAATGGTGACGAAGGAACGGCAGATGATCGGGCGACGGAAACACATTATCGGTTGCAAACCAGGGCTGCCAGAGAGTGCGCGCAAGCCAGCGATGTTGTTTGGTACCAGGCGCCGGATATTTACGTCCAACATAGAAATCAACAACTCCGATATGACCGCCTGGCTTGAGCATGGCCAGCGCATTTTCAATTGCGGCGAACCAATCGGGGATCATTGTCAGGGAATAGGAAAACGTCACCACATCGGCCGGGCCTTCGGGGGGTTGGAATTTCGTCGCGTCAGCAGCAATCGCTGTCGCATTGGTCCAGCCCCGTTTTTCAAACCGGTCGGCGGCTATTTTGAGCAGCGACTCGGAAAGGTCAACCACATATACTTTTTGCAGGTTACCGATCTCCGCGGCGAGGTTTTCGATATTTGAACCCGTGCCGCCCCCCATATCGACCCAGATACCGCCGGCGGGTTTGGGCAAGGCCTGGAATAATTCTTCCCGTCCTCTAAGCAAACGACGTCGAAAATCATCGTATGCCCCGGCTTGGCCTCCGTAAAAACTCTCCATTCGCTGGGCATGGGAATCACCCCGAACCGGCTTCACCAGCATGTGGTAGAGAACTTTCATGTCTGCAAAAAACGGCATCCGGTTTACGCTCCCAACTCAGCAATATAGAAACTGCCATAGGTATGGACGCGGTCGATTTGATGTAACTCAGCTGCCAGAGCCTGATCGTATTTCAACAAGGGGTGAACTTTTTGAATCTGCCCCCGGTAGTTGATTTCAACCTGTTCGATAAAGTCGGTTCGGAGCCCACCACTTCGCCAGATAATGCGTGACTGCGGCGCGGCGCGATCGATGATGGCTTGCCATTCGGATTCGAGCAGCGGGAAATATTGATCGCTCAGCCAATCCATATGATCCAACAAAATGAATCGCGAAATGGTGCCCTGGTGTTTTTCCAAAAACCCTTGGACCGAGTCGGTGTTGGTGGTCACGCGATCGATCAACCCGTTTTTAAGCAATCGAAAATTATCTTCTTTCAGATATTCTGGACAACAATCGCGGGAGTACTCACCATTCATGTAGACTCGCCAGAAATAGTTGTCTTTCATTGGTAATTCGACAAAGACGCTTTCCATGCAGTCCTGAATAAACTTGACCAATCCACCATCATATTGCGTTTCAATCTGACGTCGCTGGGCTTTAGGAACGCCGAGCATTGACATCGTGGTATCGCGGTTCATGGTGAATTTCATCAAGCCGGACCAGAACTTGTGCCGCAAATGTTTGTCGTAAATTTCTCTCTGTTCGGCGACCGTTTCCGCATTCAACAAAGCATCGAGCTGAGGGCGAACACGAATAACGTTGTCCGTATACGATTTGATCAACCGGGCGATCGTCCCCGACGTGCCGCGAAAATAAAACGATTTGCGTGGATTGTCGAACCATTTGATTCGTTTGTCCCAGAAAGACCTGGACCAGGTCGGCAGTTCATCGCGCAACTGATGCTGGTAGATATTTTTGATTCCCGGCAATCGCCCCTGACCAAACATTCGAAAAAACTCTGGGAAATCGAGATTTCGAATCGCGGATTTTTTCAAATCCAGCAACGCGTTTTGTCGCGGATTCATGTCGACCGCGTAAACATGCCGTGGGCCCGCAATTGCATAATCCAACGCGTTGCAACCGGCCGACGTAATCACCATGACGTTGTCGTCAGGACCCAGTTTCAACGCGACTCGATCCAGTCGGGGATCTTCCCAACACGTGTTGTAAACGAGGTTATTGCCATGGACGGTGGTAAAAATCCGTCGACTAACCCAATCAAAGAACGCCATGGTTGTTTCTATTTAGAAGTTCGCGGTTAAAATCTCAATTGTAACGCTTGGGACGGACCGCAAGTAGCACGGAGTGCTCTCCCAAGCGGTTTCCACCGGGGCAAAGAATTCGGTTCCGCCCAGTTCAGATCATCAGCTTTCGTCGCGAATCCAGGATCAGACTATTTCACGACACCCTCTTTGAGTCGGTAGATGGACCAGATTTTTCCGTCCGGCCCTTGATATTCCTTCAAATAAAACTCACCCTCAATCGTTACCGGGCGAACCGTAAAATCGGTCTTGTTTCCGTCGGCCAATTTAACGAGGACGCAATCGTAGAGCGCCGCGCCAGGACCAAAACAACATTCTTGGTTGTCGCGGACAAAGACAAATTTTGTCAGTCCAGATTGCGTAAATGAAGGACGGATGAAACCGCGCAACTTGATCGTCGAACCGTCATATTCATTGATTTTGGGCGTCAACATTTCCCGATTAAACGTCGAACCTTTTTCCATTTTGAAAGCCAGATCATCGAACGTCAATTCGTACACCCGTTTTTCCTGGGGCGACACTGAGGCTGGCGCAGGGGCGAGGTCCAGCGGGGCCGCTGGTAGGGCGTTGTCGGTCGAGGCCGGGTTTTCTACCTGAGCGCCGACGAAACGAACCGGGCTCAAACAAACCACGAGAAAAAAAATCCCAACAACAGCAAACCAAATCGCGTTCCTCCGATCGACCATCAACGACCGAAGACGGCCAACGGATATTGAGCCAGGCCAATCGTCGATCATAAACCAAGGGCCGCCACTCATTTCACATGGTCCGCTTCGATTTCGTAGAAAACTTGGGGAATATCTTTGTCGCTGGTAACTTTGGTTTGGGGATTCAACTGAAATTTACCACCAATCCGTCGCAACGCGTAACCGTAATTGACAGTCTTTTCCGGGTCGACAATTTTTATCGCGACAACTTCGGAAATTTTCGGGTTGCCGCCGAAGCAGCAATCCCCAAAGTCACCGACCAAAATAAAGTTCTTCAGATTGTTCTTCTTATCACCAGGACGAACATAACCTTTGAGAAAGACTTTTTTACCGTCGAGGTCGTTAGCCGCCTCGGAAAATGGCAACGCTGTCTTCGGGTTGTCTCGCAGCATGCTGTAAGAGATTCGTTCGTATCCGTCGGGAAGTTCTGTGTTGTAAATGTACACGTGTTGCACGACGCTGGCGATCAAGCATACCAGACTGATAACCAGTCCAATTTGAGCGAACAACTTGCCGACCAATTCGTCAGGATAGCGTCGAAAATTGAACCAAGCCACAACCCCAAACGCCACGCCCAATGCTGGTAGCAATACAAACGCGGGCGTAAGAAACGACAACAATCCCAGCGCCGTAAACACCAAACAGGCAACGGCCGATTTGCTAACCGAACGGTACTGCACCTGTTGATTATCGTGATTGATCGTGGATGAATACTCTGAGCGTGTAAATGAGTTCATGGTTCTATTGTAGTTGAAAAACTGCCTCGAATTCTCCAGGTGTCCGTCGAGGCAAGTGGCAACTAAAAAATTAACCGCTCAAACCAGCCGTTAACCACACACCACAGCAACAAGAACAGCAATAACGAGATTCCCATTGGCACAAAGATGATTGACCAAGTCAAATTCGGAACGGCGACAGCGGCGATCGGCGAAGTTTCAACAATCGTCGGTGCCACGTCGGCAACTGGAATCGCCGCGCCCCGATTTGCCGACGAATTTGATACGAAAGTCGAATCGTCCCGGTTCGCAGTCGGAATTGATTTGGTCATCGTTTTGTTACCAGTGACGGGCATCTCAACCTCCGAATCGACCGACCGATCTTTCGATCCGACCTGACCCGGGCTAACTGGTAGTGGCGCAGGATCGACGGAAACCTTGAGTACAACATGGCTACCCGTGGCGACATTCAATTCTTCGAAGCCGGACCCCGTACCTGTCGAAATCGCCGGCGTGTCGATCGAGACCTCAGCTGAATTCCCGGAAATACTCGATACAAACACTTCACGTTCAGCGAGCAAATCGGCGGCGGAACCAGGGGACAATAACTCCGCACTCGCTGTGCCAACCAATTTGAGCGCCGCGGAGGGGTCTGCGGTTTGTGGTGGGTCAATTTTTTTCGGGGATTCAGTCGCCGGTTTCACCGATTCCTCATCGCCCGAATCTTCGGTCTCCGAATCTTCGTCACCAAACCCACCGAGAAAGAAATCGGCACGGCGAACGGATTCGGGGTCGATTTTTGATAATTCCTCGATATAAACTTTCGCTTCGGGTTTCGGACAAGCCCGCAGGTAGGTAATCACTGGCACGCGCAGCCAATTGCTTTCTTCGTCGGCGTCCTTGAACATTTGGACCAACCGTTCCATCACAGACCAATCTTCCCATCGCGCCAGGTCAGGAATAATCATATCGGCCATCTTGGGACGATCCAGCAAATGGCGAATTGCGACGACAATTCTTTCTTTGGGAATCAACTTGAGTTCCGTACCATGAAATCGCAACGCCATCACTGCTGCATTGGCATCGACGTAGTCGGCTTCTGTGTCAACCAGAAAAATCTCCTCGATCAAGTCCACGCCCGCTGGCCCCTTGAGCGTCAGATAGCTGGCGATCAGTGCATCGAGTCCAGCCCGTTTCTTGCGGTCGTTCGATCGAATAAGATCTTCCAAAACTTTCGTGTCTTCGGCAGTCCCACATATCCCCAACAACGTAAAATACAACCGCCGACGGTTCACCGAAATCTCGGGATCGAGAATCCAGGCGATCAATTTATCGTGCTGCAATTGGTCTTTCATCGCGATAAGATCGGGATACGATGCCAATGCGAATTCGTCATAGGCATCAAAGGCCAAGATGGACTCTTTGTCTTCGAAGAAATTCTGAAAGAACTCCAGCCGCTTGGGCCCTTTCGCGGGCAACGATTGAATGTCCTGCAGGTACTGAAAAACGCGATCCGAGGCTTTCATCGGAGTGGTCCAGGCCAGCTTCGGAGGATCAACTCCCATGACCAAAAATTTTTCGCCGATTGGATACGTTCCCACCAACTGCGTACTGAACTTCATTTCCGGAGCAACAAAGTCCACACCCTTGATCACCTGCACAATCTCAAATTGAGCTTTGGGGAAATCGGCATCCGGGTCATCCGAAGGAGGTGGGACCTCCAACAATTTCGCCACAACAACAACATCGTTGGAGGTGAGTTGCTCCGAAAACGTCATGTTGATCGCTGAACAAAACGGGCAAAAATCTGCCCCGGCGGACGTTGGCAACAACAAACCGAATGCCAGTACACTCGCCAAGGCAAGCCAATTGGGGGAAACAGCAGATCGAGTTTTTCGGATCGAAAACACGGTAATTAGCGTCAGTTGAAGGAATTGATGGCGGCCAGGTCGAAACAACACGTGTTCGACGGGCTTTTTTGCTTCCGCATGGGTCAACGGAGATCAAGCAGATGAACTCCAGATAATCTTAGCGTTTTGCACGTAAAAATGATACGAGCAATTTCAAGATTCGTTCACGATTTTTTTCATTTGAGCGGGTTCCACCAGCAAATCGGTGCACTGGACTATTTCCCGAGCGCCTGAGAAACATCCGTTCGATAGGCTGAAATAGCCGGGTAAATCCCAACTAAGACGGCCAACAGCATCAATGCCGGAATCAACATCAGCTCTGGCGATATCGCCAGACTTAGCCAATCAGCTGGCAGACTGGCTGCTACGGGAAAATAACCTAGCGGAATTCCTGGTGCGAAATCGAAAAAGCTGATCGGCACCCCGGTTTTCGATTCTACCCAAGGACTGAGCCCGGCATTGAGCACATGCCCCGAAAACCAGCCCAACAAACCACCCGCCAACGCTAGCAAGATCGCTTCGGAGAGCATAATCATCATGACTTTTGTCCGACTCGCACCCAATGCCCGCATCACCGCAATCTCATGTTGTCGCTGATTCATGCTGTTATAGATTCCGACTAAAATGCTCAACGCCGATACGACACAGATCATGCAAGTCAACGCTAACAACAGCCAGCGCACCGGGTCGACGAACAATTGAAACAACGAGGTGACTTGTTCAACCGGGTTGACGGCCTGAGCGGCTTTTTGGGCTCGTTCGGGACGGTAGGACGACCAGTCCAAAGTCGTTTCTAAATCCCCTTCATTGATTTGGGCGGGTAGGAAAATTGACAATACGCCGTATTCATCATTTTTTGAAGTGCGGACCAATATCGAGGTGACTTCGCGTTGCTCGATCGGCAACGGAGTCAAACTTTCCAAAGGGCTGGCGTTCAACTTATCGGCAACTGCTCCGGCTGGCTTGGCCTCGTCGGCACTCCCCTGCCCTGCTTCGCTTTCCTTGGTCTCGCTCTCGATTGTTTCGCTGTTGCTTTCGTCTTCTTCGTCAGCGAACAAGTCAACTTCCAACCCAGCAGGTGTTTCATCTGCATCCCCCTGGGTCACGTCTTCATCAGCCGTTTTCAGAACACGTTCTTCATCGATGGGTTTGGTATGACCAGCCATCAAATAAAATCCTTCAATGTTCAAAAAAACCACTCGATCATTGGGCGTACCGGTCGCATCGACAATGCCCACGATTGTAAACGGCGTATCATGAATATGGGCATTGGCAGAATTCGGATCGCCGTGAGTTGGTTTGATCGTCTCCCCCAATTGCAGTCCACACCGCTTGGCCACCATGGCTCCAATCACACATTCGTAGAATCCATGTTCGGCGCTGTGCTCTTGGAAACAGCGCCCCTGTGAGAAATGGAATTTCTCCTCCGAATCAACATCCAGTACCAAATCAGAAAAGAAATTTGGTTTGGTGCCAACACAGCGAAAGGCCGCACCCGTTTTTTCATTGACGTAATAGTCACCCATGCACAACGGCACCGCGACA
>JANNWZ010000108.1:0-15537 GCA_031409295.1 Mariniblastus sp. | reverse complement strand
TCCGAACGATGCTGATAAATTGTGGATCTGCTTTGATGTGGAGATGTACAATCTGCCCGTCGCTGGCTCGTGATCGCACGCCAATTGTTTTTCCAATTCATCCGACTGAGCCAACAGCGTTGCCAGAATTCTCAATTCGAAACCGTCGATCGGTGTCAACATTTTGGGCAGTTTCGCAATCAGTTCATCCCATTTTTTGGAGACTGACTCCGATATGTCCGTGGGCTTCGTTGGCGACTCTCCGTCAACCAGTTGAACCTTCTGTGGCATGTGATCGCCACCACTTCTGAATCGTTTTCCTGTCATTTTTTGCTCTCCTTGCCCAAATTGACTATTTGCTGGACAAAATTTATTTGCGGGGGACCTGCGGTCGTGGTCGCTTGGAAACACTACAATTTAGGGGTCGGGTGGGGGTATCTATCACGGCTTAGCCAACAATTGTTTGCACCTGGCAACCGTCGCGTGATCGTGATATTTTTCGGCACTCCTTAATATTCTCTCAGTTACTGCCCGCCAACTATTACTGGGATTCGCTGGGCTAGAACACGGCTTAGCTAACAACTGTATGCACTTCGCGACTAACGCATGATTGTGATATTTTTCGGCAGTCCTTTGCACTTTTTCCACCGCAAGTTCCCAATTGAGACGACCTTGTAACGTTATCGGCTGATGCTGTTGTTCGTGTGCTCGTGCTTTGATTTTTGTCATCAATGGGCGGCTTCGCATTTCTTGTTTTTCGATTGCTTCTTGGCATGCACTTCTCGCACAATCAACTGAGTTCTTCGCGATGCTGCGTCTCAATTTCGCGATTGCTGCGTCCCTTAGAGGAAACTGACTGGCCGCCTGTTTTGTTGGTGCTCCCGTGACGCGATGTGCGAACCGATGTTGTAACGACTCCTCTGACGTGAACCACGTTTCATTGTCCAGCCACCGGGTAACCTGTTGGCGACTGGCCCCGAGTTTGTTGACATAGTAGTCCACCAATGTTCCGCTGGTTTTCTCCAGATCGCATGCTGCCTTGGCCAATTCGAGATGATTACCGACTGCCACCGTCCAGACGTGGTGAATCATAATCGTGCTTTCCACGGACATTTCCCTGAATTCACCCGCTAAGAAAATCACACTTCCCGCACTGGCGGCAATCCCTTCGATGGATGTAGTAATTCGCCCACGGTGTTGTCGCAGTTGTTCGATCATGCTCCACGCTTCGAAGATGGAGCCACCAGGACTGTTGATGACGATCTTGACGTCACCGGGACCAAGGGCCTCCAGTGCGGAGCGGACTGTATCGCCACCGATAAAACCGTCTGCTTCCTGGCCGATGATATCTGTAATGAAAATTGCTCGTTTGGTTTTGCTGTATCGCATTGCTTCACTCCTTTGAATGTTGTTGTTAAAGTATTTCCAGCGTCACTTCACTAATCAAACAGATGCGGGTTTTTTTGCTTGGCGGTTTGTTCCATGTTTGAATAAGATCCAACCAGTCTGGAGTACTCGAGCAATCGTTGCCGCTCAACTTCCCGTGCAATCAACAGTTTTGCGTGATCGTCAACAATTTGGTTTGTCTCACTGGCATAGGTGGTGACCGCCAGCCACTCCCTGTCATAGGCGACTCCCAGATCAGGGTAGTTTGTTTTGATACGGTGCAGTTCGCTAAGAATGCGAATATCGTCATCAAAGTTCCAACCGTTTTTGTTGGCGATAATCTCAGCCGCCTGGCGATCGTCTGGACTGAATTGACCACCCCGACCGGAGCGGGAAACGATATCGCGATACAAGACCTTTTCAGCCACTTGTAAATCGGCCTCTGCATTTCGACGATGGATGACGTCCGATGCGGATAGTGATGACGGAGCTGGAATTGTTGCCGCTGTTTTGACTTTTGACATTGTTTTTCTCTTTCGAAGTAGTGAAGGGGGTTAAAATTCAATTGTGCTTCTCTAGGATCGCTCCTAACGCGTTATCTTGGTGTCTGCCATGTCTTGGGTGGGTGGTGTTTTGTCTATCTTGGACTTCTTACCACCATTGTTTCGCTTGGCCTTGCGTGCGTGCTTGGCTTGGATCTTCTCAGTGTTCTTTCTCAGCAATGCAATGATCGCGCTATGACTTTCGTGGTGCATTATTGGCCCCCATATTTCTTGATGGCTTCAACCGTTGCTGGACGACAACCAGCACACTCCCCACACTCGAAACACTCTAAGTTTTCAAACCCGTCGAACGTCAACACCGCGAACAATTGGCCCTCGCAATGTCGGCATGGTGGCAACCCGCTCGAGCGCTCAATTGTTTGAATGATCCCCTGTTTCAATTCGCGCAGTCCCTCTAACAATTCAGCGTTCACCTGATCAACCGGAACAAACTTCAACTTGGCCCCACCCTGAACCACGGACAACCGAATTTGACGATTCGAGCACTCACGAAAAACCTCTAAAAGAGTCATATCAACCCCCCGTTTTCATCGTCCGGATCGGGCTCAATTTCAGTTTTGGCACTAGTTGGCACTAGTTGGGTAGTAACTCCTATAGGATTTGCGGAAACTCTAAGAGGAAACAGACTAACTGGTGCCAACTGGTGCCAATTTTCATTTTCTTCGGGAATATCGCTGTTTTCGTCTTGGAGTCTGACACCGTGGTAGATGACTTGGCGACGGAATTGTCCGTTGGTGGGTTTGTCCTTTTTGAACCGCTCAGCCATTGCTTTCCCGAAAAACGTCTTAGTCCACTTACCACCGTGTTTGACGGAGTAGCATTCGAACAATTCAGCCGCTGTTCCGATCGCTTGATCGTCTACCACGCAATGGTCATTCAGGAACTCACCAAGCGTATCCTCGTTGGCCCGGTAGTCGTTTGTGGCGACTGTAACGGCTCGTGGTTCGGCAAACCCATGGGCCCGCCAGTCCTGATAACCGGCGATCAACCAGTTGAGAATTCCGGAGCCCTCATTTTGCGCCAACCAAGTCGCGAACCCTTTTTTGGGTGTTGTGACTTTGCGAAGATCAACCGTGAAGGGGATCAACTTGACGCGCCGCCAAATTCCGTCGTCAGTTCCTTTGATCCTGGGCTTGTGGTTCGTTGGTATCCAAATTTTGTGCGTAGGAAAGAACTCCCATTGGTCTTCTCGCATTCGTCGGGCTTCAATTCGATCGGTTGACGACAACATTTTCGCCATTGACTCAGATAGTTCCCGGCCTTGCGCTGGCTCACCTATCGGCACGAACCGTTTCTTGTACAACCCCGCAATGATCGTGGGGTGTGGGTTCTTGTCCGGCAACAGCAAGTCCGCACTAGCTGCGCGACCGTAGTCTCCAAGCAGTTCCAGTACGCAATTCCAAAGGGTACTTTTCCCGTTGCAACCAAGTCCATAACAAACCGGCAACACTTCCTCACTAACAATTCCGCTGATCGAATATCCCAACAGTTGCTGAACATATCGAACTAGTTTTTCGTCGCCGGCGAAGATCAAATTCAATGTTGACAACCATTGTGTACATTGCGCCTTGGGATCATGTTTGACGTTTGCAATTTGCGTGATCTTGTCGGCTGGGCTGTGCGCTTTGATCGTCCCGTTGTCCAGGTCAATTGTCCCATTGGCGACATTCAACCAAGTCGGCTGGTTGTCCAACTGATCCACCTGACAAACAACCCGTTCGTCGGATCGTGCGAGCTCCAAGAATGAGCGGATCTTGCCCGCTTGGTTCGACTGTTTAACAAACGTCTGCAATGGACCTAATTCGGATCGATCCATGAATTCGGCAAGTCGGCCAACGTCACCCCATAGGCTTTTGGAATAGAGCTTGGCCCGTTGGTGAACGCCTGTACCGCTATCCTCGGCCCACCGGCAACCGTCCCAATTCAACCACTTATTCCACTTGGGAATGAATAACAATTTGTCACTGAACCGATCAACAAACCGTTCCGCATTGCTGGCGTCGGTGCGTCCTGACTCATAGGCAATATCATTGATCGAAGCGTAATTTACGGGAATGCGAACCCGATTCGGTTTGTCTTTTAGCTTGGTTTTTTGTATCATGACTCGTGCATCCTTTCGTCGCCGTTTCGATCCAACTGAGCCCGGATCGAGCGGCATTTACTGTTGGTTAGTTCAATCGTGATGCCAGATCGCGCGACGCTTTGGCGGCCCGAACGGATACTTGCTTAGGCGATTCGATTGGTGCGACATTGCAACCTGCAGCAAGAGAAACTGCTTCGACCCACTGACGGACCGCTAACAAAGTTGTCAGACGACGACCGCCAATAAACCAAGACTGGAGACGTATCCCTCGACTACCTGTTTGGCACCAACGGGTTGCGGTTGCGAGATGTGGCCGGCGTCTGGTTACGGACTCGACCGCGACGACAAGAGGTAGATATTCTTCGTTTTCGTTTGGCATTTTATGGTTCCAAGTCCATAGGCCAAAACGACAAAACGACGTGGCCCAGGACGATTTACGTGAATGTAAATATCCCGCACCAAGCCGCTAACGAGTTGCTTGTATGCTAATTTTCCGGAACCAAGCCGCTAACGAGCTGCTTGTATTGTTCCGATGGCAGAAGTATACAACGACGCACAAATTCTGTCAAACAAAAGTGTTCACCAATAAACTACCCGATTTGCTTGGCGACCTGCACCGCGCGTTCCTGATCGGCCAACGCATAGATTTGCGTCACTCCAATTTCGCTATGACCTAACACCGACGACGCTGCTTCTAGTCCAAACTGCGACCGGATCTCAGTAGCTCGGGTGTGCCTTAGTCGATTCGGTGCCCATACTGCGACCTTTGCCCGCAGACAAGCCGCCTTGATAGATCGTGCGTAGGTGCCACTGGTGAACGCCAATCCGGGTTCCTTCTTCCGTTCACGGTTGACGATATTCGAACCCGGTTTGTTACCACAACTCATTGACGTTTTCCGTGCCGCATGTTGTGCAGAGCGTCGCTGTTGTTCGCTCTCCACGGGACTGAATAGACAATCATCGGCACCGCGCAACAGATACGGTAGCAGGACCGCTTGAACTTGCGGACCAGCGTATATCACTCGATCTTTTCCACGGTACGCTGTTTTGTGTTCCTTCAATGTGATCTTCCAAACTTCACCAGAACGATCGACCATTCCCGGCGTCAACTGCACCAACTCACCTGGACGACAACCGAGTAGCAATTGGACGCTCACCATGTCCGCGACTACCGGCGTCAAGAATCGCACCGTAGCGTCAACGTCGGTACGGGTAACGGGTAACACGGCGACGGATTCGGGCGACGACCCACGACCACGCTTCAACGGATCGATGCATTTCAGCACTTGGTGAACGCTTGGTGGTACCAGTCCTTTAGCAACTCCAAACTTGACGATTCGGACCAACCGTTTCATCTGGACGTTGCAATACTGGCGTGAACACGTCCGATTCCCACGCTTGCCTGATTGTTTGGTCACCCAATAGTTGCGGACCGTTTCGAATTCCAAAGGCCCAAAATCCGCTGTCGAGAGTTCCGAGTACAGACTTGATACAGACTTGATCGCCAATTTCAGGTTCGCCAACTCCGTGCTACCAGCTCCGTAATATGGCTCAGCGTGATCGAGATAGGCCAAGAACAATTCAGCCATCGTAACTAGGCCGGTTCGCCTAAACTTCGAACTATGGCGATTTACAAGCCACTCCGACTTGATCTTGTTGTATGCCTTGTGGCTCTCAGGACCGTCATATTCACCGAGATAAATGACCTTTCCGCCTAAATTAACGTAGGCTTGGCCACTTGGTTTGTGCAGACAATAACCGGGTTCACGTTTCGACATAGCGACGCTCTCCTGTTGGAAGTCTGTAATTACAGACTTAACACTCGGAAAACAACGCTCGGACTTGTGCCCGGTAATTCGATTTGACTCGGAAAATCGTTGGTAAAAGTAGTACACCCGATAGGATTCGAACCTATAACCCTCGGTTCCGAAGACCGATGCGCTATCCAATTGCGCCACGGGTGCGTGTAAACTTGCAATGACTGGATGCCGTTACTTCCAAACGAAATTATCTAGTCATTTTGCGACCGCCATCAGTTGTTGCAAATATATCCAGCGGCTCAAAATCGTGCAAGTCGTGGAAATAAAGTCTCGGGGAAGGCGAGAATATTTGGTCAATTTTCTGATTATTTTTTCCAGATTTGTCCAGGCAAACTCAACAATGCCGCGGCGGCTAAATTGGCTTTTTAGGCGCGTGGAAGACCGTATTATCCCGACCCGAAACGTGGTTGGCTGACGTTTCAGCGGGTTCCTCACTTACGTTTCGGGTCGGGATTGATAGTCTTCACTCCGCGGCTGGCCTTACGACCAATCACCTCCGATCAAATTACAAAACCGGTATCGGCTAGCGAATCCTGAGTCGCACAGGTTTGGGACACATTGAGCGCAATTCCGCCAGTGATATGATGCACTTTGGAAACCCCCAATCGCCGGACGATCTCGGCTGCTTTGCCACTTCGTTTGCCACTACGACAGATAAAGATAACTTCGCGATCTTGCTCCAATGCTAAATTCAACAAGCGGGGCAATTGTCCAGTCAATCGCGTCAGCGGAACATTCTCTGGCGGCGCGTCAAATCCCAAAGTGCTCCAATCTTGGGCAAACGCAAATTCATGGGGCTCACGAACATCAATGATCAGCGAATTGCGATGCTGCTCAAAAAATGCTTTAAGTTCATGTTTCCGCAATTCGATCGAAGTATCACCTGTCGGTAGCACATCTCGAACCATCACCGAAGTTGCCTTGATTTGATTCATTTCCGACTGATGGGTATCAAACTGCGTTCGACATCGCTCGGATTGGACGTTTGGCAACAACTTGACGGGATCCAAAAGTCGCCGCAACGGCTCATTGCAACGCTGCTCAGCGTATAATGTCGTCGCAAAATCATTGTTGTGATCTTGCGTCGGACACAGCACCGTATGCGGCAAAATGATTGTCGACAATCGGCGCAGTGCGTTCTGCAATCGTTCTGAAGAATCGGAATCCGATTCGATTGGACCGGGGTCCCCCATCGAAATCAGCTCGCCTGAAAAGGCAAACCGGACGTTTTCGGGAAGCAATTGCTGATCTTCGGATAAGGAACCGACCAAGTAAACGCGACTTGGAGGAGTCAAGTCAGCGAGTTCGACCGGCACAATGATCGTGTCATCGGCGAATTTCAGATACGGACAGACGCTGCCATCGGCCAATGTCGCCATCCCATCGCTTTGAGTGGGCCAGCCAAGTCGGTCGCCCGTGGAAGCCGATGAAAGTGTCAGCGCCGGCAGCCGCGCCAGCAAATCCTGCCGGCAAGATTCCCGGTCAATCAACTCGCGCGTTTCAAGAATCGCAACTATCTGGCTACCTTGGCAACGGATCAACGACTCGATCCGTTCGGCCAATTCAGCAGACGGATCGATGACGACACAACGCTGGGAACTTGCTTCGAATAACAGCCAGGTACACATCGAGCCATTTTTCAACTGCACCAAACCATTGAGCGGTTGGCGACTCGGATGCTCCCAATCGGGGGACACAACCAAGCAAGATTCACACAACGCGCGGCCAGCTTGCTCGATTTGTTCGCAAGCCGCTGAGATTTCAACATCGGTGGCCAGGGGTCCAAACGACAATCGGATCGCACCGTCGGATTGCCAGCGCGGAAGCCCCATCGCTTCGAGTACGTACGAACCTTGCACGGCCGATCCGCAAGCCGAACCGGAACTGACTCGGATTCCGGCCGCGTCGAACAAGTCGAGCAACTCTTTGCTCGGAAACCCCTTCACAGCGAAATTGATCGTCGTCGGCACTGCCTGTTCAAACGGCGTGTTGAACACAATCGTTGGAAAGGCTCGCTTCAGTTGCGTGACGATTCGATCGCGATATTCCGTCAGTTTCTTCGGTAGACCAAAGGCCCGTGAGTCCGCTTGCACTAACAACTTTAACACTGCCGCAATCGCCGCGACACCTGGTAGGTTCTCGGTTCCACCGCGAGCCCCGTGTTCCTGTCCACCTCCGGCTAACAAGGGAACCAACGGCGCGTTGGGTCGTGCGTACAACAGTCCGATCCCTTTGGGCGCATAGATTTTGTGACCGCTAATCGCGGCGTAGTCGATCGTCGTTTTAGCCAGGTCCAGTTTGAGTTTTCCGATTGCCTGAACGCAATCCACCAACCAGGGCACTTGTTTGTTCTGGTCGCGAATCGCCGCTTCTACGGCTGCCAGATCGGTGATGACACCCGTTTCATTATTGACGGCCATCGTGCAAATCAAATCGGCTTGGGCCGCATGGAGTCGAATGAAATCCAAGTCCAGCCGGCCCTGTCGATCGACCGGAATTTTCACCAGCGCATGGTCCACGCCCAACAAACGAGCCCAGTGTTGCAAAGCTTGGGGAACCGCTTTATGTTCGGTCGCACCGTACAGCAGGAGACGCTGTCCCGTTGGAGTTTCACCATTGAGTCGTCTTTCGCGCAGTTGGCACAGCACCGAAAAAATTCCCATCTGGATTGCTTCGGTGGCACCGCTGGTGAACACGAATTGTCCTTTGTCAGCGCCGAGAACCTGACGGACTAGATCGCGGGCTGACTCCAGAATGAACCGCGCCCGCAGTCCCGATGTATGTGTACTGCTGGGGTTACCATACAAATCTTGCATGGCATCATGAGCCTCTTTTACCGCCGCCGGCAACACCGGAGTGGTGGCATTGAAGTCAAGATAAATTTCATGGGACGTCTTTACGATCATGCTGGCCTCAAAGTTGGCAGGAAACATTCGTTCCATGATAAAACAAATGGCCGGGCCTGTCGCGGCAAATTTTGCGCGGCTAACTAATCGTATTCTCGCACTCGGCGAGCGATGGCATCGCCGAGGGCTTCGCGAACCGATTCGATAGTGACGCGATCAAAAACCTGTTGAAAAAACCCGATCACAATCGCGCGAATTGCCTCTTTCCGCGTAAATCCGCGGCACTGAGCGTAAAAAATCAATTCCTCGTCGACTCGGCCACTGGTCGAACCGTGGGTACAACGCACGTCGTCCGCTTCGATCTCCAAGCCCGGAATCGAGTCGGCGCGAGCAGTTCGCGACAACAACAGATTGTCATTGCGCTGATAGCCATCAGTTTTTTGGGCGACTTGATCGACCTTGATCATACCCCGCCAGACGGTTCGAGACTGGTCTTGCAAGGCCGCCTTATAGAGAAAATCGCTGGTGCTTTCCGGTTGTTCATGATGCTGCAAGGTGTGATAGGAAAGGTGTTGTTTGTTTTGAGTAAACATCACACCATTGACTTGGCAACTGGACCGCTTGCCTCGGAGCGCCACATGCTGATTTACTTTTGCCAACCGCGAACCCAACGCGCCGACGGTCCATTGCAGATTCGCATCCCGGCCGACAACGGCTTTTTGGTGCGCGAAATGCCAAACTTTTTCGCTCCAGTCTTGCAAATTGACGTACCGCAAATTCGCTCGATCGGCGACAAAAATTTCAGTCGCTCCACAATGTAAACCGGTTTCGTTGGCTGGATTGTTGGTCTCGACCAACAACGTCGCTTCGGCACCTTCTTCGAGAATGATCAGCGAATGCCCGAAATCGGAACCACCATCGGAGACGGTATTCAACGAGTGCAACGGTCGTTCAATCCGGACGTTGCGGGGGACGTAGAGAAATGTCCCGCTCGTCCAAGCTGCTTGATGCAGCGCTGCGAAACGATCGATCGAACCATCGACGGCGGTGAACAAATACTTCTGAATCAACTCGCCATGTTGTTCAGCCAGCTCGGCGACGTTGCCAAAAATGACACCCTTTTTCGCCAATTCAGGATCCAAAGATGCAGGACCAACCGGCGCTCCATCGCAAGTATCGCACGAACCCGCCAAGTCAACGCCGGTCGACAAAACAGGTTTTGGATCTGGAGTTACCACGCAAGTTCCAGGCAAATGAAACTTGTTAAGATGGAACATTCGAATATCAGTTCGCATCCATTCTTCGTCTTTATTGCTCGGCCAGGGCAGGGCGCTAAACCGCTGCCAAGCAGCGGAGCGTGATTCGGTCAACCAGCCTGGTTCGGTACGTGCATCCAGAAATGATTGAAAGCCTTCGTCAGTGAACGGGAGTTGCTTGATTTGCGTCGCAGTGGTCATGGATGGTTTGGAGTTGGATGATCTTGAAGTTTGAAGTAGTGAAGGTGTAAGGTCGGTGGCTGGAATGAGAAAGTATTCAAAATCGGAAATTGAAGGTTGAGCAGGCGTTCTCAACCATTTATTTCCAAACGCCCATTCCCGGCAAACTACCCGACCGAGCCTTCCATTTGCAGCTGGATCAAGCGGTTCATTTCCACGGCGTATTCCATCGGTAATTCTTTGACCAGGGGTTCGATAAAACCGTTGACGATCATGGTGCTGGCCTCGGTTTCTGATAGCCCTCGGCTCATCAGATAGAACAATTGTTCTTCGCCGATACGTGAGACACTGGCCTCATGTCCGACCGTTACATCCTGCTCGTTGATTTCGATGTACGGATAGGTGTCGCTGCGCGAGGACGGATCGAGGATCAAGGCATCACACACGACCGAACATTTGGAATTGACTGCGCCTTTTTCGACGCGAGCGAGACCACGATACGAACTGCGGCCACCATTTTTCGAAATCGATTTTGAAATGATCGTGCCCGTGGTGTTGGGGGCGCAATGCACCAGTTTCGCGCCGGCGTCCTGATGTTGGCCTTTGCTGGAAAACGCAATCGACAGAATTTCACCGCGCGCACCCGGCTCCATCATGTAGACCGCCGGATACTTCATGGTCAATTTCGAACCCAAGTTCCCGTCGACCCATTCCATCACGGAATCCTGATAGGCAAACGCTCGTTTGGTCACGAGGTTGTAAATATTGTTTGCCCAATTCTGGATGGTCGTGTAGCGGCAACGCCCATTTTTCTTCACGATGACTTCGACGACAGCCGAATGGAGAGACTCGCTGGTGTACATCGGAGCGGTACAGCCTTCCACATAGTGGACCTGGGCCCCTTCGTCGACAATGATTAGCGTGCGTTCAAACTGTCCCATGTTTTCCGCATTGATACGGAAATAGGCCTGCATCGGGAATTCAATTTTGACTCCCGGTGGCACGTAGATGAACGAACCGCCGGACCAAACTGCGCTGTTGAGCGCGGCGAACTTGTTGTCTTCGGTGGGAATGATCTTACCGAAATACTCGCGCAACAATTCTGTATGCTCGCGGACCGCCGTATCGGTGTCGGTGAAAATCACACCTTGATCGGCCAGGTCTTTTTTCAACGAACCATAAATGACCTCGGATTCGAACTGAGCTTTTACGCCCGACAAATACTTCCGTTCGGCTTCGGGAATGCCCAGTTTTTCAAAAGTTTCCTTGATCTCGGCGGGGACATCGTCCCACGATTTACCTTGATCGGTGGTTGGTTTCAGGTAGTAAAAAATGTCCTGAAAATCGAGATCAATCGCCCCGCCCCAACTCGGCATCGGCTTGGAGTTGAAAACATCCAACGCATGCAACCGGAATTTCCGCATCCAATCGGGCTCGTTTTTAATGTCCGAAATTTGATTGACAATTTCGGCATCAATACCTTTCCGCGCCTTGAACACTGCGGTGGTCTCAGTCTTGAAATCATATTTATTGATTTCGGTGGATTGAAGTTGTTCCGATTCGGACAGGTCTATGGACATCTTTATCTCAAGGATTGGTTAATTATTTTGAATGAGCGGATAGTGTGCTGGTTGGAGTGCAAAAGACTGCGCAATTTTGGCTTGTCAGGTTTTGGTTTTTCTGAAATCGACCTGCGTTGATTGGTTTGCTGGATGCCGCTGACTGCGATTCACAAAAGTCTCTTCCGCCGACTTAAGCAGCGCAGTCACCTGGTGCTCTTTGACGATTCCAGCATCGCCAAACTACTCCCGCATCCACGACCGACGTGTTAAATCCCAACGATCAATTCCCCAACCTCCTGCCTTCCATTTTTTCAAACAGCAGCCGGAACGGCGGCAAGAATTTGATCGTTTATTCGCGCGGCATCGGGATATTGTTTGCGAATTCGGTCGTAGCCGTAATCATGCAATTCGGCGGCGAGTTCTTTGCCACCGGTTTCCACAATCCTGCCACCCAAAATGACATGGGTGAAGTTGGGAGGATTGTGCTCCAACAATTTATCGTGGTGCGTAATGATCAACAGCCCCATTTTCTTGTGGCCAATTTCATTGATGGATTGACTCGCTAAACGGACGGCGTCGGCGTCGAGACCGGAGTCGGTTTCATCCAGAATTGCAAACTTGGGTTGTAGCATCGCAAGCTGCAAAATCTCGGCGCGTTTCATTTCACCGCCGGAAAATCCATCGTTGACATAGCGTCGAGCGAACTCGCTATCCATTTGTAACTGTTCCATGCGCTCCTTAATCTCCTTGCGAAATTCACGCATCGGAATCAAGTCTTCACCTTCCTTGCGGTTGGGATTGCGCACGTTCGTGGTGGCATGTCGCAGGAAATCCGCCATCTTGACGCCCGGAATTGCGGCCGGTCGTTGAAAAGCCATAAAGATCCCCGCCCGAGCACGTTCGTTCGGTTCTAGTGAAAGTATGTTCTCGCCATTGAGCAAAATCTCACCGCTGGTGCATTCGTAATTTGGATGACCCATGATGGCCAACCCCAGCGTTGATTTTCCGGAGCCGTTTGGTCCCATCAACGCGTGCGTCTCGCCGCGCTGGATCTCGAGGTTTACCCCTCGAAGAATTTCTTTGTCACCAATGGATACGTTGAGGTCGATGATATTTAGGATGTCGGTCATTTCAGTTTTCAGTTTTCAGTTTTCAGTTTTCAGTTTTCAGTTTTCAGTTTTTTGAAGCTTCGGATTTGAAGGAACAGCAGGAGTCACCGTCGTGTTGGCATTCGCAAAGAGTCATTGGTTGGCCAATTATCTTGGCGAGCAATTGTTGTTCCATCTCGCAAATATCACGATTATCTTGGGCCAAAGAAGGGTAGGGGCAACCGGAAACTTTGATAATGGGCAGGCCATTTCTTTGTTCAAATGTCACAGGAATATCGCGATCCGCAAACATCCTTGTAATCGACTCCATTCTTTCAGCGGTTGTCGAACCTTGAACTTCGGTCTCATATTGCATCGCTAACCGCTCGACGACCCCTGAAATAACTTGCTGCCGGGTATCCGCATCGGCGATCCGTTGAACCTCTTTCCATAAGACGACTGCCAAATCACCAAGATTATTTGCCAGCGTTTTACGTCCTTTTTCCGTCAATTCATACCGGTGACTGGGCCGGCCGCGACCTTCCACCGAATGCGAACGATGCACCAATCCCAAAGCCATTAACCGCGATAGACGTTGTCGAACAGCGGTCGCCGTAACACCCATTCCCTCGATTAAATAACCGATAGAAACGACCGGATTTGCACGCAGCAAGCCGATCAATTCGCGGTCATTTTCGGATAACTGGATCGTATTCATGGCAATAAAATAGCGTTGATTATCGTTTCGAGCCGCATTCTAACGCGTTAAAACATTATTCACAACCATATATGCTAAAAATAGTGAAAATGTGAGATCTTTCGTCTTTTGCTGGATTTTTGGTTGCTAAACTTGGGACCGACACACAAGAATTTCGTGATTTTCTGTTTTCCATACCGAAACAGGCCAGCTCCATCTACGCTCGGTGATTCTCAGTCTGGCTTTAATCACAACCCAGCATTGGCGTAAGCCAAAAAAGTTCCAAAAATTTCCCAAGCTTGCCGTCGGGATGGCGAATAAGTCCCCATCAGCTACACGTTACCAGGAGGATTTGGATCCATGGCATTCCACATACCGTTCAATCAACGACAATCCGCCCGCCACTCCCGGCCTATTTATATCGGATTTGAAGCACCGGTCGCTCCCCAACCCCCACGGCGTCGATTCAATTGGTGGGGCTTCAACGGAATGTGGATGTCGTTTGCCAGCCTACTAACAGCTGGGTTCTTATCTCCAATACCACTCCTCATCAGCCTCAAAGGTCTGCGAAGGCCCGGTAAAAAAATGGCTGCAGTGGGCACGCTGATGTCGCTTGCCGGCATGGGTTTGGCGACTGCGATTGTGGTGGGTGGGATTGCTACTCATCGACACGTCGAACACGAGCGCCACGCCGCTCATGTAAATCGCACCGTCAAGAAACACGTTGCCGAAACAAAATCATTGATTGCTGCGGCGACTGGTGAAATTGCCGAATACCGCGACAGTAACGCCGGTGAATTGCCAAACGATATTGACGCGAACATGCTGGTCATTAAACACGTCGATCCATGGGGCGAATCATTGCGGTTCGACGCGGAAGTAGATCATGCATTGGTTCGAAGTGCTGGTCCAGATCGGACATTTGACACCTCGGATGACGTGATCGAAAAGGTCGACGGCAAAACCGAGAGAACTTCATTATTGCCAGTCGACAAAGCCGAGTAACTAACGGCCCTCCGGGCAAAAGTACGGCGGATATTCTTGATCCGTCGTACCGCGATTGCTCCCAAACGCGTTATCGCGCAATTGATGTTCTCTCGACGTATCAGTTTATGCTTCTGGCTTGATAGCATTCGCTCAGCTGGCATAGGTCGATCAAGGTGATTTGTTACAATCGGTCCAGCAATTCCATGGTCCGCATGCGACCAAATTACTATCCCGATTTTGCTCGCCACAATCCATGCTGCTCCGAATTTGGACACTTTTCACGACGACGTTTTATGTCTGGGATCGGTCCAACTCGTCCCGGATGTCGGCGGCGATGACCTATTACACGATGTTGTCGCTGGCACCGTTGTTGATGATCGCCATCGCAATTGCTGGATACGTTTTCGACGATCAACGGGTCGAAAGCGAAATCATTCAAAATGTCAAAGCGATTTCGTCTCCCGAGATCGCTGACACTGTGGCTGGGCTCATAAAAAATGCCAAGGACCCCAGTTCCGGTTGGGTGGCAGGAATGATCAGTCTGGTGGTCCTGTTGTATGGAGCCTCGGGGATCTTCACACAGCTGTTCGATACTTTCAACGACATTTGGCAAGTCCCTCCAGAATCACGATGTGGATTGAGATTCAACATTCAAAAACGTTTGGTCGGCGTGATGATGGTGTTGGTTGCCGGATTTCTGTTGATTGGCACACTGGCTTTAGGATCCGTGATTTCGTATCTAAATCAATTGGTAGATGGCAAGTACCCGCAGTTAACGACGTGGTTAAATTTGGCAGATCGAGGATTGTCGTTCATCTTGATGCCGTTGGTGTTGTCGTTGATTTTCTGGTTCTTTCCGACTCGAAAAATGCGTTGGACCGACGTTTGGCCGGCCGCGGGATTGACCGCCGCAATGTTGGCAGCGAGTCGCTATTTGATTGATTTTTATTTGCAATTTTCCACCACCAGCGAAGTTTATGGCGCGGCTGGCTCGTTGGTTGTGCTGCTCGTTTGGGTGTACATTACCGGCTTGGTCGTATTTTTTGGTGCGTCGTTCAGTTGTGCTTGGACCCAGCTGTTCGGATCGCAC
>JANNWZ010000107.1:0-9125 GCA_031409295.1 Mariniblastus sp. | reverse complement strand
GCCCTGAAACGAAATAACTTTGCGCCGGAAATTATCGAAGCGATCAACGAAGCCTATCGGTTGATGTATCGAGCACGAGTCGGATTGGAGAGCGCCCGAGAAATTCTCAGCTCGAAAGGGGAATTGATTCCGGACATCCAGCATCTTTTGGACCGGATCGCGGTATCCCAATCCGGACGCCATGGTCGAGGCCGCGAACAACGGAGGAAAGCCGCGTGAAAAAGCTACGTGTCGCCGTAATCGGCGCTGGCCATTTGGGAAAAATTCATGCCCGTTTGCTGGCCTCGCAACCCAGTGTTCAATTGATTGCGGTCGCCGATCCGAGCCCTACGGCTCAACAACAAGTGCTCGACGAGATCGAAACCCGGACGGTCAGCGATTATCGCAAGATCATTCCCGATATCGACGCAGCGGTCATCGCGACACCGACCCATACCCATTTTGCAGTTGCGAGCGAATTGCTGGAACAGGGCATTCACACGCTGATTGAAAAACCGATGACCGATTCTGTTGCCGATGCGCAACGCTTGGTGGACTTGGCCGATCGATACCGTTGCGTCATTCAGGTCGGCCACGTCGAGCGATTCAACCCGGCAATTCAAGCTGCCGTTGCCGAAGTTGGAAAACCCAAGTTTGTCATTGCCAACCGGTTTAGCGGTTACACGTTTCGTTCGACCGATATTGGGGTCGTACATGATCTAATGATTCACGATATCGATTTGGTAAATGCCCTGTTTCCTGGAAAACTGATCGAAACTCGCGCTGTGGGCCTATCGATGTTCGGTCATCACGAAGACCTGGCACAAGCCCGGTTGCAGTTTAGTTGTGGGGGTGTCGCCAATTTGACGGCGTCGCGGTGCAGTTTCCAAAACGAACGGAGTATGCAAATTTTTGGCACCGATGGTTTTGCGGCTGTCGATTTAGCCACTAATAAATTGACGGTAGTAAAAGTACCAGGTTGGATTCGTGATCGGCATTATGATTTATTGGACACGACCCCGGAGCAGCAAGCCTTCATTCGCGACCAATTGTTCGAAAAAATTCTTAGCAAACACGATATTGTGATTGAAAAATCCAATGCCATTTTGACTGAACAAAAAGACTGGATCACTGCGATCCGCACCGGTGCGACACCACTGGTCTCCGGGGAACAGGGGAAAGAGGCCGTGGAGATCGCCCAAGCTGTGCTGGACTCGTTGGCCGCGCATCGCTGGTCTCAATCCAACACCGCCACCACCGGGCCCTTTGGATTGCTAACCAACATCGGCTTACCGATGCACGCCTCCGCCAATTCCACTCGTCGCGCAGCTTGACGCTGTGCGACAAAATTGAGCGCCTAATTTTCGCCGCGACCAGCCCCGGCTCCGTTCACGAGTGAGCTTAAGCGATCGCTGGAGACCCGTTTTAAGCCAAGTCCCGGTCTTCGAAAAGAACCAGCGCCACCAACATCGCCATCGAACTATAGAGACCCGTATAAATCACGGCCCACGCGATATATTCCGTGGGGACGGCCGTATTATTATTGATGGCCGCCTGCACATCGAAATGATCCAGTACCGGGAACACGATCGCCACCAATCGCCCGAACACGGCAACCGTTTCAAACGCCCCCAAACTTGATTGGACTAGCAATGGCGTCAAATGCCCAAGCACGTAGATGGAAAAGCAAATCAGAAAATTTGCCAAGATTCCAAACCGAGTCGAAATCGCCACACTGATCGCCACGAAAATTATCACTTCCAGAAAACACAAGAACAAACCTGGCATCACATTAATCGCTTCCAGGAAACATTCCGACCACTCGGCAATCCCCTTGGAGCTTTCTTGGTTGTCGTAGACCGGTTTGTACGCAACCCAGATGTAAAACCACAGGCCCACGACAAGGAACAGGACGGCAATCGCCAGCGAAATACCGGTGAATTTCCCAAAAACAAATTGTCGTCGGCCAACCGGTTTAGAAAGTACAGTCAACGCCGTTCGACCTTCAATTTCTTCCGCGACGGACTTACTGGCCGCCCAAATCGCCAGAAAAATTGCCAGCACTCGAATCAAATTCAGGCCGGAATCTTTGTACATTTTGATGTCTTCGCCGAACGTGTTGTAGGGAACGAAGATGGTTCCCAACAAAAACACCATGGTCATTCCCATCACCAATAGATAAAGTGGCTGACCCGCTTCAGTCTTGAATGTGGAAAATGCAATCGCACCGATCTTCGGGAACAAAGACACGAAAATCAAATAGGACAGATAAATGGCGACCGTGATAATCACGAAAGCTGGTAGGACGATAACTTCGCGAAAGACCGGAACCAAATCCCAAGTTACCTTTAACTTGGCGGCATTTTTTCCCAGATTTTTGACGTAGATCCCAGCAATGGGTTCGGCCGGAAAAGCACCGCTACCATCGGGTCGCTGAACATAAACCGAGGGTTCTCCCGCGACCGTGTCGACCACTAGCAATCTGTTTGGCGGCATACCCGGAGTGATTTCCATACTGGCAGCCTCCAGTCGGTTGTCGCACTCGAAAATCAAAGCTTGTAATTCGGCGCCGTCAAACGATATCGGTAATTTTTCGCCGGTGCTACCCTCTGTACTACCGGGAAGATCGAATTCCCGTTGAAACGAACCCATCCACGGCAAACGCACAAACGACTTCACAATCCCAATGGGGTCATCCACAAACTTGACAATCCCAAATCCGTTCGTCGCCGCCAAACCGAAACCGACCAGGGCGAACGCCAATGCAATCCAGCAAATTTTGTTCACCCAGGACAGGAAGCCATCGAAAATCAAATCTGACATTTCCCCCCGCATGCGTCGGGACATGACATTCCAAATTCCGAATCCGGCCAGCAAACAAATCGGCACCGCAAAGGAAAGCGGCAAAATCAAATTGCTATCGAATCTCAGCATTCCACGACTGATCCAATACAGAAATCCGATAAACAAAGCCAAATAAACCGCCGACGTCAGAAGTCCGACAATCCATCGAGACGTTGTTTTCTCGGTGACCGCATTGATCCCGGGAATGCGTTGACAGAGCCAAATCTTCAGTAACAACAGCAAAACCAAAAGATAGCCAATGGAAATTCCGATCGACATGATCCAGACCGGAGTCAGCCAATTGGTGATTTTGATACTTTGGGCCAACAGGAGATGATCAACTGGCATAATGATTCAGACAAATAGCAAAAAAATTGCGTGGTACTGGAAAGAATGATTTTGAATACGCACATTATGCTATCAAAGTTCATCCCATTAAAGGGAGTAGGGTCAGATCAATCCTGTCAAATTTCCAGTGCTCGCTGGGTCGGGTCAAAACCGAGGATGAACTGGGAATCAGAGTTACTGCCGAGGCGTGTGGTCGTGGTGTTTCAATTCAGATAACATGTACCGAAATTCTCCTGCGATAAATCCCTGCAATTCAATGCTGATCGAAAACAAAACCTGTTCGTTTGCCCCCCAACTTTTGCAACAATTCGGACTGGCGAGCCAACGCGCAGCTCGACGAGGGGGCCAAGTTCTCATGGAAATGATGGGTCAAGCGGAGTGTTGGCAGAAAGGGCCGGGGGATTGGGTTACGCAAGCAGATTTTGAATCGCAACAACTGATTCGCCGTGAACTGTTGGAAGAATTTCCCAATCACGACTTTCTGGGAGAAGAAGTCGAGCGAGAAATCAGCGTTTCTGACAAACGCCTACCGGCGGATTTTTGTTGGATCGTTGACCCCCTCGATGGAACGACCAACTTCGTTCATCAACTCCGCTCCTTTTCCGTTTCCGTGGGTCTGCTTTATCGGAATCCTCGCGACGGCACCGAGCAACTTTTGGCGGGCACCGTGTTTGACCCGACGACGAATGAATGTTTCACCGCGCTCGTTGGCCAGGGAGCCACCTTGAATGATTCCCCGATTCGCGTCAGCCAATGTACGACCCTGAGCAAAGCGTTAACGGTGCATAGCATGAACAGCCGAGTCCAACGACAGGACCCGCAAATCACGCGACTCCTGAATGTGATGGCGACGGCCGCCACTGTACGACGGCTCGGGTCTGCGGCTCTGAATTTATGTTACGTCGCTTGTGGTCGAATGGATGCCTATTGGGCCACCAATCTTAGCGCATGGGACGTGGCGGCAGGATGGTTGATTGCCAGCGAAGCGGGTGCTGTTGTGGCCGACTTCGACAACCAACCTTTACAGTTGATGCGCCCTAAATTTTGCTGTGCGGCGACCGCACACCTGTTTGACGAGCTGCAGCCGTTGTTAGGCGTCAATCCGTTGGAATGCCACCACAGCCAAGGGCGAGAACAGAATCACGGGTAGCCAAGCCGCTAGCGCCGATGGTTGAATAAAACTAAAGGAACCCAAACTGTGGCAACCAATCATCGTCAATTGCATGGCCCCGACGATAAAAAAACACAGTCCGGCTGAAACGAAAATATTTTTGTCGTTTCGACCAATCATCAATGGCAATCCCAACAGCAACAATGTCACATCCAATACCGGCTGCAACAGTCGGGAATGGACTTGAATCTGTGTCGAATCGTTCCCAAACCAATGTTGGGGTTTCCTCAACTCGTTCAACAGCTCGGGAAACGATTGATAGCCCAACAACTTGCGACCATAGGCCGCTTGGTAGGGGTCAAAATTGCACACGACAAAACACTGGTTCGGTTGCAACCAAGGGGTATCGCCAGACCAATAGACCGCCTGATTCTGATCGTCGATATCGGTCTTCAATTGCGTGCTGTCCACAGGCAACTTGATCTCACGCAGCAACAATCCGGCTTGGTGTTGCTCGTTGGCCGGTGTCACGATGGCCCATGAGGCCTGAATTTTGGAAAGTGCTTTTTCTCCGCCATTGGGCCATTGAATCTCGACATCGGCAATTTTGTTTTCTTTCAACGACAATACAGCACCCCGAATTTTGATTCCCGTTTCGAGATCCTGATAGGTCCCCATGGAAATATCGGCTTGGTTTTCCCAGTCTTGCGCCGTCCGAACGAGCTTGTCTCGCACCTGGGGGAGGATCAATTCGCGGGCCGCAATCGACACTCCAATGATGACGAGTGAAAATAGCAATACCGAACGCAAAATGCGGGTTTTCGTAATCCCGGCCGCTTCAATAGCAGTCATTTCACGCCGTCGCTGCATCAGACTAACCGCAAATACAGCCGCCACCAAAGCCCAGACCGCAGCCGTTTTTTCAAACAATTCGACTGTCCGCGGTCCATAAAATTCCCAAATCAAGCGGGGCCAACTTTGCGATTTGCTGATGGCGGTCAATTCATCGAGGTTGCTAAACAAGTGAATTACGATGAACAGTCCGGTGAAACTGACAAAACAAACACAGAAGATCTTGATGTATAGGTAGAGCAAATAGCGATCGATAATTGTCATAGGAGTAGTTCAGTTTGCAGTTTTTCGGACTCTCAGCAATTGTCATGCTGTACGGCCAAGTGGCCACAGTTTTGCCAAATTGATTCCAGGCACATTGGCAACATCGCAGAGCCTCTGGCCGCACACTCAACACGGGACCGCTGAATCCTACAATATGCACCCGGAACCGTTGATGGCCAATTCAGCATCGTGCTAGCACCCTCTACCAAAAATCCAGTTCCAACACCACAATTCGTGCTACGCCGATACTGAATGAACTGTTCGGTGCTTGTCACTTGCTCGAGCTAGGTGGAACCTTGGCGACAAACTCATTCAATACCAACGCGATTCATCGACAATTGACGTCCATGATTTTCCCCGCCAGTTGTGTTGGCTGTTTTGTCGAACTTGAGCAGAGCGCCTTCGACGAATCAACTCAATTTTTGACCGCCCGGCAAAATACCGTTCAGGATGCCGCCCCGGCGACACCGGAACTCAATTCCGGGTACTATTTCCAGCGCTGGCAAGCGACGCATTGGTGCGATCGATGTTGGAAAAAAATGACGCCCGCCGTGAATTCGCGTTGTGGTAAATGTGGTGCGGTATTGAACCGTCCCAGTCCATTGGCGAATCAGTGTGCGCATTGTTTTGGTCACGATCTTCGATTTGAACGCGCCTACGCGATCGGGAATTACCAAGGACTATTGCAGGAATTGGTCATTCGGATGAAGAACCAACACGATGAAGCGCTGGCCTTGCAATTGGGAACATTTTTGGGGTACGAGTTGCTCTCCCAAGGCTGGACCGAATTCGATCAACTTGTTTCGGTACCCTCGCATTGGCTGCGGAAACTGAAACGCGGATTTCAGGCGGCAGATATATTGGGGGAGCGAGTCAGTCAGCTCATTGGAATTCCAAAGTGCAACCAAACGGTTTGCGCGACCCGGACGACCGCCAAACAGGGAACTTTGTCCACGACGGGTCGCCGAGCCAACGTGCACAACGCCTTTGAATTACACGCCAAGGCGAATATCGAGGGGCAACACGTCTTGATAATCGACGATGTGCTCACCTCTGGGGCGACTACCAGCGAACTCGCGAGAATTCTCAAACAACACGGAGCTGCAGAAGTTTCGGTTGCGGTCGTCGCCAGAGGGGCCGGAGTTAGCTAAGATGGGGCGGATCGAGACGGGATCTGCGAAGACTTTGATGACCGATTCGAGGTCGCCAAGTTGATTCCTCTTTAACCATTTATTGCAACTCATTCATGAATTCTGACAATAATCAGCCGCCGAATTCCACTGGTCCATCCCATTCAAGTGCATTGGGGGTCCTCGACAAAAAAAATCGAACCAATCAATCCGGCTTTTTTAAATGGTTGCGGCGCTCCTTCAATCCCTTTCGCATCGCCACGTTGCGCGGATTGGCAATTGTATTGCCCCCGCTGTTGACCATTATTTTTTTTGTGTGGGCTTGGAACACCATCGATCGGGCAATTTTGCACCCCATCGAGTCGTTAGCGCGCCAAGCGGTCGTTTATTTCATCGACGACACGCAAACCGACACGGCGGTCAGAAAAATGGTCAGCACCGGCGCTGACGGCGGCCCAGGGGCGAAATACGGCGAGATCGACGGCGAGCGAATTTTCGTCAATTCGGCAGGAAATGGGTATTCCCAAATCAAATCGAATTGGATTCCTTTGGAAGTGGTTGAGTTGGTGCGGACTAACCCCGGTGAAATGCCACTCAACTCATCGCGCGACTATTATCTACGCTACGTGCAACTTCGTTTTTTGAAACGCCACTTGGTCATTCCGGCGTTTATGGCTTTGTTTCTGGCGTTGATGTATTTGATTGGCAAATTGCTGGCGGCCGGCTTGGGTCGACTTTTCTACCGTTATTTTGAAGGGTTGATTGACCGAGTCCCCATCATTCGCAATGTCTATTCTTCGGTCAAACAAGTCACGGATTTCGCGTTTACCGACAACGACATTCAATTTAATCGCGTCATAGCGGTCGAGTACCCGTGCAAGGGAGTTTGGTCGATGGGGTTCGTTACCGGCGAGAGCATGTTGGACATTCGCAACGCGGCGGGCGAACCGATGCTAAGCGTATTGATGCCCACCAGCCCGATGCCGGCGACCGGCTTCACGGTTTCCGTTGCCAAGAGTCAGACGATTGAACTGAACATCACGATCGATCAGGCCATTCAGTTTTGCGTGAGTTGCGGAGTCGTCATTCCGGAACACCAAATGTCCAAAGCAATGATTGAGAAAGACGGCAAGCGTCGCACTGGAATTGAAACCAATAATCCCTAAGCCGGCGTCGCGAGTGTTGCTTCCATGACGCGTCCCAAAAAAATTCGGCTTGGTACCCGCGCCAGTCAATTGGCGCTGTGGCAAAGCAATTGGGTGCGGGAGCAGTTGCAACAGTTGGGCGCTGCTGTCGAAGTGATCCAAATCCGGACTGACGGCGATGCGCAGACCGGACCGCTGTCTCAAATTGGCGGCCAGGGGCTGTTCACGAAACAGCTGCAAATCGCCTTGTTGAATCACGAAATCGATCTCGCGGTCCACAGCTTGAAGGACTTACCGACGGACGACCACCCGGAGTTAACGATTGCCGCCATTCCGCTGCGCGAGAATCGCGCCGATGTGTTGGTTGCTCATCAACGGATTGCGTTTCAGGATTTGCCAGCGGGTGTTAAGATTGGCACGGGAAGCATTCGCCGATCGGCCCAACTGTTGCATTTGCGGCGTGACATTGTGATCGCCGACATTCGAGGAAATGTCGATACACGACTGAAAAAACTGGCGGCAGGGGAATACGACGGCTTGGTATTGGCTGCCGCTGGCTTGATTCGCCTCGGCTGGGCCGAGCGGATCTCGTACGAGTTTCCGACGAGGGAGATGTTGCCGGCAGTCGGGCAGGGGGCCTTGGGATTGGAAACCCGCCGCACGGATTCCGACACGATCCATTGGGTCAGCCAATTGAACCACGCCCCCAGCTATTTTTCGGCGATGTCGGAACGAGCGATGTTGAACCGACTGTTTGCCGGTTGCCTGTCTCCGGTCGGTGCCGACTCGCGGATCAATGGCGAGGAGCTTTCCTTGACGGGCATCGTCCTCAGTCGCGACGGTAGGCACCAAGTCACGGCGACGAAAACGGATCGACTGGAATTGGCGGTTCCGCTGGGTGTGTCCCTCGCGGAAGAGCTTTTAAGACAAGGAGCTGGTCAATTTTTGGCCCGTGAGCCCCTATAGCCAATCCACGGATTCAAGTCGAAAATAAACACTTCAGTGGTTCGCTAATTTTTGCGCCCACCCATTAATTTCTTAGGGCACCACTCCCATGCCGGCCACAACACTGGATTACGCCGCGATCGCCTCGCGGCATGGCGTCGATCTCGCGCAAGTCTGTCCCACGACCTGCGAGGAGCGGCTGGCACAATTGAAACAGACTTTGGTTCGAACCGATGTTCCTTTTCCACTATCTCCCGCCGAACAGGTCGCCTGCTTGAAAGCCGCCAGTTCTGGCCAACCATTTGGATCGGGACAATTTGGAACGGAACGCGTCGACCTCGGGAAGTTCGAAAATTTCCAACACTATCCCGCCTACACTTTCGAGGAGCATTTAAGCTGGGCCTGTTTGGTCGCTGATCAACAACATACGAAACATCAATTCGCCTGTCGGGAATATCTCGAAGGAGAACAGTTGTTTGAAATCGGTGGAACCGTGATCCCGGATTT
>JANNWZ010000106.1:0-31781 GCA_031409295.1 Mariniblastus sp. | reverse complement strand
CTGCAATTGCAAATGGGCAAACGCTTTCGGCGTCGCCACTCGTCCTCGGGGGGTTCGCAATATCAACTCGCTCCGCAATAAAAACGGTTCGACCTCATCTTCCAGCGTATCGGTGACCGTGTTCATCGTCGCGGCGATCGTACCGATGCCTGTCGGACCTCCCAAGCAAACTCTGATCAGTGTATCCAAGTATCGACGATCCTGGCGATCCAATCCCAACACATCAATTTCAGCCATCAACAGGGCATCTTGAGCTACCTTCAAAGTGATCTCGCCGGCAGCGCGGCTTTGCGCATAATCTCGAACCCAGCGCAAACGGTTATTCGCAATCCGCGGTGTGCTGCGACTGCGCAGCGCAATCTCGATTGCGGCATCATCATGAATCGTGATCTGCAATTTTTTGGCGTTGCGAATCACAATCTCCGTCAATTCCGGCAATTGATAAAAATCCAGATGCTCGCGAATCTGAAATCGATCACGCAGGGGCCCCGTCAACATTCCCGCGCGCGTGGTCGCACCGATCAAGGTAAATGGTTTAAGCTTGAAATTGTGCGTTCGGGCGTTGATCCCTTCTCCTAGAATCAAATCGATCCGAAAGTCTTCCATGGCGGTGTACATGTACTCCTCGACAGCTGGAGGAACGCGATGAATTTCATCGATGAATAACACCTGCTTGGGTCGCATGTTGGTCAGACTGGCGACAAGATCTTTCGGCGCGCGCAAACTGGGCCCGGACAGAAAATCAACTGGCACACCCATTTCGGAGGGGATACAGTGGGCAAACGTCGTCTTGCCCAGTCCCGGTGGCCCATCAAACAGGATGTGCCCGAGGACTTCGTCTCGTTGCCGGGCCGCATCGATTGCAACCTGTAAACGCGCGATCACGTCACGCTGGCCAACCATCTCACAAAGACGAGTCGGGCGGAGGCTGGGATCGTCGTCTTCGGGAGGCGGCGAGTTGGTCAGAATTTTTTCACGGGCCATAGATTTCAGTTCCAATCCGTTACGGTTACGGCAAATATACCAAACTCGGGAAAATTGCGAAGCCGATCCGAAATAGCTCAAATTCCACGGTGGGCTGAACTTATACCCGATTTCAACTAAATTGAATGAGTGATTCGAATTCCCTGTCTTTCTGTACCGCCAATCCATGGCCAAACATCGCACCAACCACACGTCACTCAGCAAGTCTTTCGCACGGACCAGTCAGCTGATTTATCTGGTCGGCCAGGATCTGACGATTCAATATGCCAATCCAGCGGTGGCCAGCTGGCTCGGGATCGATCCGGCTGAACTACTGGGTGCGAAACTATCTTACGGTCCCGGACCGAGTCCCAGCGACACGGAATCCCAATTGAATGGCATTTGTCCGCCGCTGGAATTACTGGATGAACCGTTTCTGGGAAATGAGGTGGGCCAAGATTTTTTTGTCACGACCGGGAAGTCAACCATCCACGCCGGAGAAGTCCAACCGCGCTGGCGTAAAGCTCGAGCGATCCAAATTGCGGAAGGGGCAGGTGAGGGTCGAGCAATGCTGGTGATTGCCTCGTGCCACGATCTCGCCGAGCCGCCGTCGATGGACCGGCTGACGCTAGTCGCCAACGAATTGCATACCGCGTTGTCAGGAATTCGCCAGCGTGCGCAGCTGTGCTACAAATTGGATAATTTGGTGGGAAGCAGTTCGTTTTCCCACCGCTTGCGACGACAAACACTGTTGGCAACGGGCAATGCAGCCGATGTTTTAATCATTGGTCCGCCCGGTTCGGGCAAAGAGTTTTTGGCGCGCACGATTCAAGCGGCTGGGGAGGACGCCCTTAAGACTGACCTCGTACCAGTTCAATGTCCACTGGCGGATCAGGAACTGTTGCAATCCGTTATTCAGGAGCTGCTGAAAAAACAACAACGGTCCCGATCGTCGCAACAAGACCGTCCACGCGACACACTTTTGTTGTTGGATATTGACCGGCTCCCTCCGGCAGTGCAAGCGGAGTTGTGGGGGTTTTTGCGTTTGCCAAAATTCGCGGTGCGCATAATCGCCACTACGTCCGTTGATCTCAAAGAGTTGGCGCGCGCTGGAAAATTTGAATCCGATTTGGCGTTGGCGCTGGGGACCTTGTCGATCGAACTATTGCCATTGGCGGAGAGGGCCGAGGATATTCCCTTGTTGGCTCAAGCAATCCTCGAAAAACGCAACCCGCAACGTGCGCGGCAATTCGCTGGCTTTGACAAATCGGCCCTGCAAATGCTGGTTGAATTTCGTTGGCCGGGAAATCTGGACGAACTGACGAACGTCATTCGAGAGGCGGCGGCTCAAGCCCAATCCAGCCTGCTCTCGTCGAATGATTTTCCGAAAAAATTTCGCGACCAGTGGCGGGCTCAACAAATTGGCCGCCCCACCGAAATGGTCATCGAGCTGGAGGCATACCTGGAGTCGATCGAGCGGGAATTATTGCTGCGCGCCGTTGATCAAGCCAAAGGCAACAAAACCAAAGCTGCCAAACTGCTGAGTCTGAATCGAGCAAAACTGTTGCGCCGGTTACAGTATTTTCAACTCGCTGCAGAACCCGATTTGGACCAACTGCCCGTGTCCGATTCGGAATCGACGGAAACGGAGTTGCTTTCCCCGGAAGCGTTTGAGGAGATCGAATAGATGCAAACAAGATCCCAAGTGCTGGTCCTGACCCGATCCAACCGCTGGCAAGCAGCGTTGCGGTGGGAACTACGAACACGCCTCCCGGAAACTAAATTGGTTTGGGCACTGGACATCGATGATTGGATGGAAGAAGTTACTGCAAACGCTCCCGAAGCGACCATTCTCGAATTGACGCAGCCGACGAGCGTAAGTGACTGTGAAAAGGTCTGGACCCTTGCTTCCATGACTCCGAGTACGGCTTTTTTTGCAGTCACTTCGGATGACACGCTGGATTGGTTGCCATTGTTTCGAGTTTGCGGATTTATCAATTGTTGTAGTGCTTCCTCGGACATCCGTCGAACGATCGAATTGGTTCGTCGCCATTGCCAGATGCAAACAACCCCAACTCCGACCATTGAACAGTGGGTCGAAAACCGTTTTCCTTGGAAGCCTGTTACTGTTAGAAACTGACCGAATTTTTTGAAATCATTGAATGCTTATCCTATGACTGAATCCAGCGAATTAGCGAACGCAGTACGCCAATTAATGTCGACGATCAAAGACCCCGAAACGGGTCGCGGCTTGGCGAAACAAATTCACGGCATCCATGTGGAAGCGGATTCCATCGCGGTGGAAATTGGCTTGACGTCGTTTGCCTGGCCGTTGAAAACCGAGTTTCAGCGGCAACTCGAGAGTGCCTTGCGAAATCAGTTTCCCAATTCGAAAATCAAAGTGGACATTGTGCCGCATAGCCGGCCAGCCCAACCGTTAGGACAGGTTGGCTTGACAGCCAAGGCAGTGATCGCCATCGCCGCCGGCAAGGGAGGCGTCGGAAAGAGTACCGCCGCTGTGAGTTTGGCACTGGCGCTAAAACGGGGCGGCTGTCGAGTCGGTTTGTTGGATGCGGACGTTTATGGACCCAGCATCCCACACCTGACCGGCGTCCGGGGGCAAGTCACGAAAATCGAAAATAAAATTCAACCGCTGGACTATGATGGAATCCCACTGATGAGCATCGGGTTCATGGTGCCCCCCGGCGAAGCCGTTATTTGGCGTGGGCCGATGCTGCATTCGGCCGTTACGACTTTTGTTCGCGATACGGCTTGGGGCGATCTCGATTATTTGATCATCGACATGCCACCGGGAACTGGAGACATCGCGCTGAGTTTGTCGCAGCTGTTACCGTTGACCGGAGCAATCATTGTTTGCACTCCCCAGGAAGTCGCGTTGATCGACGCCATCAAAGCCGTTGGGATGTTCCGCAAAGTCAAGATTCCGGTGATCGGCATGATTGAAAACATGAGCAGTTTCATCTGCCCGGACAATGGCCAACGGTATGATATTTTCGGCAAGGGTGGCGCGCGGGAATATGCGCTGCAAGACAAGATTCCATTTCTTGGTGAGATTCCGATTAATATCAGTCTGCGAGAACGGGGCGATGCCGGTTCGATGGCGGCCAATTTTGATGATCCCGCGGTGGGACCCTATCTCGAAGCGGTGGCTCACCAGTTGTGCCTAAATTTGGCGGCGCAGGCCGCTGAGCAGCCACCGGTCGCAAAACTCCCCGTGTTGGGCTAGGTTTTCCCACGAAATCAAGCTGCGGCGGGAAAAACGGCCCATCTTCGGGCCGCGCAAAACTTAGGGCCGCTGAAATTATTAGCGGCCCTTTCTCGTTGTGTCAGTCAGTCTCGAGCGACTAACTATTTTTTCTTTTTCGTTGCTTTTTTGGCAACAGCTTTTTTGGCAACTTTTTTAGCTGCTTTTTTCTTGGTAGCTTTTTTAGCTGGAGCTTTCTTAGCTACTTTTTTCGCTGCTTTCTTTTTGGCCACAGGACGTCCTCCGTTAATAGACCTAGGCAAATTGAACTCTTGGCGTCATTGCCAAAATAAAGCCCAACCCACCATTTTAAAAACCAAAATTGGTTTGGCTGTCGTTCTGCATTCAACCATCGATGGTGAATTAACTATTCAACGATTAAACCAGTAGCATGAAAAACAAAGCTCCTCAACTACTGCTGCCTCGTTGTTTTGTTTTGCAGAACACGATTGACATAGTTTTAAAAAACAAATTGGATTTTTCAATGTCGTTTTTTCATTTTTCTGAATTTTTTTTCCGAACATTGAATTTAGCAATTGAATTCGCACAACTTTTTTCGTCCACAAACACCTGCCGATCGTCGCCCTCAACACTTTTCAAAATGTTTTCAACTGTAACAAGTTGTAAATACACTATCGACAACATCAGCCGCGACTGATCGTCGTCAGACGAATTGCAATGATCGGGAAAACCGATTCTTAAACCGCTTTTTATTTCAATTCACGACCGTCACGAACTACTCAACGACCTCGAAGTCAAAAACAAAAATAAAGTTTTTGCGAATTTTGAATTGTTTTTTTATCGCAGCAATTTGAATTGCATTTAAGATTTCCAACATCGACCCACAACCGGAGCATTGCGTTATCAACCGCATCCGATCGCTGGCTTGCGAAACAAGGCAATGGTTGAATAACAAAAAACTGTACCATTGAAATACAAACGACTTCGAGCGAAACGTCGTTAGATAATTTTCTGAGGCCCAGATTGCAAACACGTTGAGGGCAATTTGGTTAGAGAAAAATATTTTGAATTTTTTTTGATTTTTTTTCCCCAAACAGCGAAATTTGGTATCTCGGCAACCCTTTATCATCTGAATTCGATTTACGTGTTGTATCTTCGTAGAGCTCGATTCAAGTCCATCGCAAACGGCAAGCAGCGGTGAACGCAGCAGCAACGGGAAAAAATGTCGGAGCCAAATCCAATTGGGCTCACCAACGCGACCCACCAAAACCCTGAAGGGATTGATAGTTGGAAAAGGCCATGAAGGCAAAAAAGATCGCCCCAAATTCATTGCCAAACTTCAAACACAGCAGAATCATGCCGACACAAGCGGCCAACGACAAGAAAATACTGTTTCTCAGGCCTTCCCTGGGATCCGCTTGAATCATGATTTGCCGAGCGATCTGGCCGCCATCCAACGGAAAAATTGGCACCAGATTGAAGAGATTCATGACGAAATTCAATAAAATTCCGGTCCAAAAAATCAAGGCGAACACGCCCACAGAAGGGATGACCGCTCCCTCGAAGCTGGGCAGCGGAATGGGAATAAAGAAATTACCCAAAACAATTTTTCCACCCAGGGTATACACCAACAAACACAACACGCCGGACAACAACAATCCGGCAACCGGCCCCGCCAGTGACACTACGATTTGCTGGCCCGGCCGAAGCGAATTCGACCGCCGTGAACGCCACACATTCGCGCCGTCGGGAATCGCCAATCCACCCATCCAAAACAATACAATCCGCGAGTGGACTCCATAATACCGAAAAGCAAACGCATGTCCCAATTCGTGAATTAATACCGAAAGCCAAAAAACCGCAATTAACACCAACCAGCCCACGCCCGTATTGACCGAATTTTGAAATGCAGACAGAAAACCCCGCCCCAACAAAATCGGCATGATAAAAAACGCTGGATGCGTACGAACTTCAAACCCAAACAGGTTGAAAGTCAAATCGTAATCCGTTCGACCTGGTTCATTTAACAGCATCGTAATCGTTCCACTGAAATTGTGTTTTGTTTGCAACCAAATATCCGGCTGCTTCGATGGGTATTTCACGCTCGGAGGCCAGCCGCGACCACCGATGGAGTCCTGACGTTGCTTTCCAGAAACGGAAACTCCGCTTGGCCGATCTTCCAGACGTGACATTCTAGTGCAATTCAAGCTGAAACCCAATCGCGCCACAACTTCTGTTGCGGGCCGAATAGCGTTAAATTGTCGGGATGACCGAACCAACACCAAACCCCCGTAATTCCGGACTTGCCGGAATTCGCTGCGGCACTCTTTCCAGTGAACACGATGATCTGTTGCGTCGTTTGATCGATTCTCAGGGTGGTACGACCACGATCTGTGTGACGCATACCACCAGCGACGAAAAAAAATTATTGAGAGCGGAGAATCAGTCGATATCGCGTTTTGTCAATCAACTGTTGACCGGCCAAATTGAAATCGTGGTCTTCGTTACAGCGACCGGAGTCAACTACTTGATCGAACAAGCAGCTCGGCACGTGGATCGTCAACGTTGTTTGGACGCACTTAGCGATATCACGACGATTGCTGGTTCGCAGGCTGCAGCGGAGTCTTTTCGCCAACAGGGAATTGAGCCGACAATTACGATTAAGCAAGCGACTTCCTGGCGCGATCTATTGATTGCGATAGACCAGAAAATTCGCGTCAGCAATTTTAATGTCGGGCTGGAAGAATCTGATTCAATTCATGGTTTGAGCGCCGGACTCGAAGCGCGCGGTGGTCGGGTGTTTCGCCTTCCAGTTTATCCACAAGTTCATCCCGCTCAGGATTCGGCGGCCGTCAATTTTTTCGAACAGCTCGAAGCCGCGACCTTTCCCGTAATGCTATTTACCTCGCCGGCCAGCGTAGCGCGATATTACTTTTTGGCCCAATCGTTTGGTGGGACCCGCTTGATCACCCATTTGCTGGACAACCACCTCGTGCTGGCGATTGGGCAGGAGTCCACAGAATTGTTGCAGGATCGCCAAATCCCGGTCGACTATACTACCGTGTCGACGGACTTGACGGCGGCCATAACTGAGATCAGTGAACGTCTGGTTGAAATTCAGAAACAAAAGCAACGAATCCACCTGAGTCTGTCGGGGCCGGCGACTAGCGGCAGCGATCCAAATGCGCCCTGGTATAACAGCCCTTTCATGAAAGCCTGCCGGGGCGAACCAACCGATATCACGCCGGTTTGGTTGATGCGGCAAGCCGGTCGATACATGGCGGAGTATCGTCAAATTCGGGACCAGATTTCGTTTCTCGATCTATGCGCCAATCCGCAGCTTTGTAGCGAAGTCATGTGTACCGCCGTCAAACGCTTGGGCGTTGACGCCGCGATTATTTTTTCGGACCTGCTGCCCATGTTGGTTCCGATGGGTATGGATTTGGAATTCGCCAAAGGGGATGGGCCCGTGATTCACAATCCCATTCGCACGTCGGCTGATATCGATCGAATCAAGCCACTCGAGTCGAATGCGGAATTGCAGTTTGTGATGGAAACGGTAACTCAAACGCGGCAGGATCTTCCCGAAGATCTGCCCTTGATTGGTTTTGCCGGTGCACCGTTCACGTTGGCGAGTTACATGATTGAAGGCGGGGCCAGTCGAAATTTCGCGCATACGAAAAAGTTGATGTACACCGACCACGGAGCCTGGGACCAATTGATGCAGCATTTAGCCGTGTCAATTTCTGTTTACCTGAACGGACAAATTGCAGCCGGTGCGCAATGTGTGCAACTATTCGATTCATGGGTCGGTTGTCTGGGTATTACAGACTACAAAAAATTTGTCCATCCGTACGTCAAACAGATCATTGCCAGCCTGCCCAAGAGTGTTCCGGTCATTAATTTCGCGACCGGTAATCCCGCCTTGTTGCCATTGCTGGCTGACACGCGCGCGGCCGTCATCGGCGTTGACTGGCGAGTCCGCTTGGATGACGCTTGGCAGACGGTCGGATATGATCGATCAATCCAGGGAAATTTGGATCCGACCGTCCTATTGACCGATCGACAGGAAATCAAACGACAAGCCAGGTTTGTGCTCGATCAGGCTGCGGGTCGGCCCGGGCACATATTCAATTTGGGGCACGGAGTCTTGCCGCAGACGCCCGTTGAGAACGCGATTGCGCTAGTAGATGCCGTTCACGAATTGAGCCAACGTTAGTCTGATAGTTACTGGTGCCAAACGGTCGTTCGTTTCGACCATCGCGCACCGCTACCAGTCGCCACTACCGATCAAGCAATACGATTGAATGTATTTTCGCCGCTTAAGTCCAAATACAATGCAATTCCAATTTCGTTATACAGCTGGTGAGTTTCGAGACAGCCTGCGTATCAATGGCGGGGCGGTTCCGCAGCGTTGGAAAGCACTTTTGTTGATCGTGCTTTGTGTCTTGCCTTCCCTGCTGATCTTTTGGTGGCTCAATGCTGGCCTATCGCTGGTTTGGTTTGGCGTCATGACCCTGATGATGCTGGCGTCGGCACTGCATGCGTTGGTTTATCGAACGGGCTTCCCGGAGGGATACGACCAAGTCGTGCGGCTCTCGGACGACGATTTTCACCATTCGTTTTCCCATTCGGTGTGTCAAGTCCAGTGGGGGTTGATTGACGAGATCCGTGAAACCAATGACGCTTTCCAGCTCAGACGTTTGGCTCGAACCTGGCTGATCCCCAAGCGTGTCTTAGGAACCCAGGTCGATGAGTGTCGCGAGTTTTTTCAACGCGTGAAAAATCAACCGCCGCCCACAACGGCGGTCGATTTGTATCAACAGATTTTCGAAAACAAATCGCCGTTTCCGACCTACCGATTCAAATATCGGGCAGATGATTTGGATTTGGCCCGCAAGTCTAAATTCGAATTGATACCGTCCGGCGCGACATCGACCCCGACAACGAAAAAAACTCGCCCCGTCGTGGGCTGGCTGTTAATGGGGCTGGCGGTGGGTCTATTGATCTATTTGGGTTTGGATATTGTCGAAACACGGCGGCGAAAGGCTGAATTTCTGTTGCCGGTTGTGGCAGGTTGGGTATTGCCGTTGTTTTTGGTGTTGATTTACAGCAGAGTGGCGCTGCTCTTCCGTCGTCGATCATCCGACAGCATGGTTCCGCCCGACGAATGCCAACTACGGTTGACCGCAAAAGGTTGGTCCATCGGAGATCGACGTGGCGTTCTGTTATCGGACTGGCGCGACGTTGGCGGAATTTTCCACAGTCCGGACTTTTTTGGTTTCAAGACGATCAATCAGCAATTGAATTTGATTCCCCGTCGGATATTTGGAGATCCAGCTATCGCCAACCGGTTTTTGGCCCAAGCGATGGACTTGCATTGGCGATCGAAAAACGACGACAATGTACCGCTGGCGACTGTCGTTGAATCAGGAAATCCGTATCAGACTCCCTCCATATAGTGTTTCTGAAGAACCATTGAGGAATTGAAATTTGAAATCGGCCGATTCCGCTGACGTTGAACTTGACCAGCTGATCAAGTTGTTCTGTGCGGCGCCCGATGAATTCGGCCGGTTTACGAAAATCAAGGCCACCGAAATGCCGGCGATCAGTCGCCAGTTGTTGGACCATGATCACCATATGACAGTTACCGTCGAACGGTTCCATGGCTGCCAGGTAGACCTCGAAGTGTTGCAATCGCGCACTGATGGCGATCATTACTCCCGCCAAATTGTCTTAACGCGACAAACTGATCATCGCGTTGTCATGTTTGGAATCGTCCGTCTGGATCTGAGTTTATTGACGAAACCGGTCCGCGATCAAGTGAAAAATCAGGACCTGCCGCTGGGGCGAATCTTGATTGCACATGATGTCTTGCGCGTCGTTAAGCGGGTGGACCTGTTCGAGATTGTGCCGGGAGCAGTACTAACCAGTTGGTTGCATGGCACGCTTTCCAAACTGACCAACTCAACGGGTGAACGGCCCGATGTAGCGAGCAAAATGCCGCCGGTACCAGGAGCCCAAAACAAATTCGATCCATACGTTTGCTATGGTAGGACCGCGTTGATTTATTGTGACGGTCGACCAGCGATCGAGTTGTTGGAGATCGTCAGCGAAAACTAAAACGTTGAATTGCTCGACAATCGGTACGACCGGGAATGAAACACCGCTCGTTATTCCCAACTCCACTTCGTATCGACTAGACTATCCAAGCCCAAAACATCCCCTCCATTCCACCAGAAATGATTTTCATGAAAAATTTGATTTGGATTTTGGTGTTTGTTTTGATCGCAGCCCACCAGGATAGCTGGAACTGGAATGATAACACATTGGTGTTTGGCTTCATGCCGATGGGTTTGTTTTACCAAGCTGGTATTTCGCTGGCGGCTGGTGTCGTCTGGTTTCTAGCGTCGGTGTTTGCCTGGCCGCCGGAACTGACCGCAGCGGAAATCGAAACTGCGGATGCAGAAATCGCCAGCAAGGGAGGTTCACGTTGATGGATTTGAATCCGGGACAAATTCGATTGGCGATTATTGCCATTTATATGTTGAGCTTGATGTTGCTGGGTTATGTCGCTAGTCGAGCGTTCCAAGGCACCAAAAAAGATTACTTGCTTGCCAGCCATTCGATCGGGCCATTTCTACTATTAATGTCATTGTTTGGCACCACGATGACGGCATTTGCGTTAGTTGGCTCAACAGGTGAAGCGTTTGAACGCGGAATTGGCGTCTACGGCATGATGGCTTCGTCCAGCGGCATCATTCATTCGTTGTGTTTCTTTGTTATCGGCGTCAAGGTTTGGAAGTTCGGCCGCCAATACGGCTATTCGACTCAGATTCAATTTTTTCGCGAACGACTGGAAAGTGATCTGATCGGAGTGTTGTTGTTTCCGATTCTGATTGGCTTGGTGATTTTATATTTGGTGTTGGGTTTGATGGCCGGCGGCACCGTAATTCAAGCCATGACCGGCGACGCGGTCAACGGTGCCTTCCCGGCCTGGTTTCCAGCTCTCGACGCGCGAGGTGCTCCGACACCCATGCACGGTGGAATTCCCCCCTACATCGGTGGAGCAGTCATCTGTTTCGTCGTGTTGACCTATGTGTACTTTGGCGGCATGCGGGGAACCGCTTGGGCTAATGCCTTTCAAACAATTTTGTTCATGTCGTTTGGAATCGTGGCGTTTATCGCCATCGCCAACCGGCTCGGCCAGACTGACAATTTACTAACCAATTTGCAAACGGTTTCCAGCAAGGTCGACGCACAATTTACTACCCGCGCTGGGATGTCCCAATCGGAGTTCTTCACCTATCTGCTGATCCCATTGTCCGTCGGCATGTTTCCCCATTTGTTCCAGCATTGGTTAACGGCCAAATCGGCAGCGTCGTTTAAGTTGTCCGTGATCTGCCATCCCATTTTTATCATGATTGTTTGGGTGCCCTGCATCTTGATTGGCATTTGGGCTCATACGATGAACCTGCCGCCGTCCATCACGGAAAACGCGAATAGGATTTTGCCGTTTCTAGTCAAGTCTCAATTATCTCCGGTTTTGGCTGGTCTGGTGACCGCCGGAATTTTAGCCGCGATCATGTCTTCGTTGGATAGTCAATTCCTGTGTGTCGGATCGATGTTTACTAACGACATCGTCGTGCACTATGGTGGCAAGGACCGCATATCGGACAAAACTCAAGTCACCATCGCACGGGGTTTCATGTTGCTGGTCGTCGGACTAACCTACTGGTTGAGTCTTCAAAACAACCCGAGTATCTTTTCGATGGGTGTGTGGAGTTTTTCCGGCTTCGCAGCGTTGTTTCCATTGTGCATCGCCGCCTTGTATTGGAAACGACTGACGGCATCCGGTGCGGTCTCGTCGATACTTGCTGCGATGGTGAGCTGGTTGTACTTCTATCGAGATTCGGACTGGGGTAAAGATGCGGACTACCTGATAAATCTGACATTCATTGGCGGTCTCGAGGTATTACCGGTCGTGCCGATTTTTGCCTGTTCAACTCTAGCGATGGTCGTAACGTCGCTGATTACACATCCACCCAGCAAATCGACCTTACAAAAGTTTTTTGATTGAGTTCCCCTGGCAACTGGATGGAGATTCGATTCAGCCATGCATGCCCCAGCGATTCCGTCCGCGGGAATCGCTTTTTTCAAGTCGGTAAACGTGCATGTCATCTCGCAAACGCAATAAATTCTCCTCGAATGAAACCGATACCCATTTCATCAACATGATGGAATGGTTGGCGCTGGAATCCGTCGCGGAAATTACGCGCATGGCTGAACGGCGTCAACAAAAAAATTCAGCCGACGCGGAGAAATCGGGAGAGACCATTCTCGATCTGGCTCTGGTCGATCATGTACCAGGCTTGGGGCAGCGGACGTTGGTGACGTTTCGGCGCCGCAATCAGGAACAATTGTTCCCTTGGCATCGCTTGCGAGTGGGCTCACCCGTCGTCGTGTCGGAATTCCCGGACGACTCCGGGGGATCAGAATCCGGTGTTGTCAGCCGTCTGACGAGAGACTCGATTCAAGTCGCCTTGGGATACAGGCCCGACGGCGTATGTTTTCGCATCGACTTGACCGCCGATGAAGTGACTCGGCAACGACAGCTGGCGGCAATTTCACTCGCCAAAGATTCGCGCGGGAGGTTGGGATTGTTGCGCGCAGTGTTGATGGGCGAACGACAACCCGGGTTTTCCGAACTGCCGCAGTGTGAGTTCCACACCGCGCTGAATCCTTCGCAACAAGCCGCTGTCCAATTTGCCTTGTCCGCTCAGGATTTGGCCATCATCCACGGTCCCCCTGGAACGGGCAAAACGACAACGGTGGTCGAGTTCATTATTCAAGCGATTCGACGTGGCGAAAAAGTTCTGGCTGTCGCGCCGAGCAATACGGCCGTAGACAACTTGCTCGAAAAATTGGTCGCGGCTCGCCAACGAGCTGTTCGAATTGGGCATCCGGCCCGGGTCGCGGAATCCCTCCGCGATCATTCGCTTGACGGATTGGTCGAACAACATGAAAACATGCCGGTGATTCGCCGCTTGATTCGCGAGGCTGAAATGACTTTTCGAAAGTCCGATAAATGGACTCGCGCGAAACGCGTGCGCGGTGAGCGGAACGAGATGCGGGACGACGCCAAACAACTGCTTGGCGACGCGCGGCGATTGGAACGACAGGCGATTGATTCCATTTTGAATCGAGCGGATGTAATTTGTGGGACGACTTCGTTCAGCGATGATTTGCTGGGTGATCGTTGGTTCGACGTGATCGTGATCGACGAAGCCTGCCAGAGCACTGAGCCGGGCTGTTGGGTGCCGTTGTTGCGCGGGGACAAACTCGTAATGGCTGGCGATCACCAACAATTACCACCGACCGTGATTTCTGAAGAAGCCGCCAAACGAGGGTTCGCCAAAAGCCTGATGGAACGACAAATTGAAATTTATGGCGACACCGTAACCAAGTTGTTGAATGTCCAGTATCGCATGCACGAAAAAATCATGAAATTTTCGTCGCAACGTTTCTATCACGATCAATTATTAGCACATGATTCGGTCCGTGGCCATTTGTTAGCCGACCTCGAGGGAGTTGTCGAAAGCGAGTTAACCAAAATACCTGTAAGTTTCATCGACACGGCGGGAGCGAGTTTGGACGAGGAAGTTGAACCGGATGGACAAAGCAAACGAAATCCAGGTGAAGCCCGCATCGTGCTGGATTTGTTGCAGCGGTTAGTTGACGCCGGGGTTGCCAGTTCGGAAATTGCCGTCATCGCGCCTTATGCTGCCCAGGTTCGGTTACTTCGCGAAATGTTAAACACAGTCAATGCAACCCGTACACTTGAGTCCATTTCCAACAACGCCGATTCGCCGGCCAGCCGCCCATCACTCAAGGCGATTGAGATCGATACCGTCGACGGATTTCAAGGCCGCGAAAAAGAAGTGATCATCATTACGCTGGTTCGATCGAATCAAAAACACGAAATTGGCTTTCTGGCCGATGCGCGCAGGATGAATGTCGCGTTAACCCGGGCACGGCGCAAACTGGTAGTGATTGGCGACAGCGCGACACTGGGAGGACACGAATTTTATCGCTTGTTTCTGGAATACGCCGAATCAATCGACGCCTATCATACAGTCTGGGAAGAAGCAGATTGGCACTAACCGAACCGGCGCAGGTCGGGCTGGCGGTAACTGACCAGGTTTTGTTCGCGCGGCAGGTCTTTGAAAACTGATAATTATTGGTGCGGCAGTTTCTGCAGTTCGATTTTGCGGAACTGCGTGCCGTGGCTTTCGGATTGCAATGAGATGGTACCACGGCTGATCAACAATTCGTCATTCACGATCAAGGCGCGAGCATCCGCATCCCGCTGGTCGTACTGTGGCTGCGAATATTCGAGAACCACTTGGTCACCGACGCGATGGCGGATGATTTCATTTCCACGCACTTCTACTTCGACCGTTACCCATTGATCTCCATGAAAGGTCGGCGACTTGCTGCTGGTGCAATGGTCGAGACATAATTTGCCAGCGAGAACAACATTCGTGCCAGGCGTACATAAATTCAACGTTGTTCGATCGTGTGTTCCGTCACCACCGAGCAATTGCACTTCGATCGATACGGGAAACGCTTGACCGATTGCCATTTTCGTCGGATCTTGGCCATGCAACATCAAGCCGTTATTGCGAAACGCCCAACCGGGACCGTTTTTGACTTGATCACCAATAAAGCGGTATTCGACCCGCAACAAGTAATGTGAAAATGTATCTTTGTAAAACAGATGCCCGAACTTATTGAAATCGGGTTTGCCCGATCCGTCTTGAGATAAGAAATCGTTCTCGACATATTTGTCGTAGGCAACGGTCAACAATCCATCCACAACCCGAAACGTATCCCCGTAATTGTCGCCCAATGGTTGACCGACAATCTTGGGTGTCCAACCCGTCAGATCCTGGCCGTTAAACAGCTGGATCCACTGTCCGTCGACATCCACTGGCGCGACTTCGGCTGCCGCATCCGACGGTTTGGCTTGTTCCTGGACCGCGTTTGGACTCTTTGGCACCGCCGTTACGGCCGAGGGCTTACAATGGCCGGAACAAGTCACTGCACCGACCGGGAAACTGAAAACCAATAATATCGCCGAGGCCTTAAATAAGATTAACACGAGAGAGGGTTCCTTATGTATGAGCGACCTGTCGGCGCTCAGGGCGTTTTCCCCGGGAAATGGCCAATTAACGGTCCAGATTGTCGTAACTCCAAGTCATTTTCAATTGTAGCGATTAATTACCAAACCTGCTTTAATTGAAGCCAAAAAACCCGGGTTTCCAGAGATCTCGCCGGAATTCGGCTAGGCCTCAATTGGCAACTCGAGACCAAGAAAAGAGGCTTCTGCGAAAAAATCGGGTTGCGGATGACCGTGGAATTTGCATAATGGGGGCTTATTCGATGCAGTAAAAATCAACTGTTCTCAGGTGGCAGGGCGCCAAACTCGGCTCTTCCCCGGTAATCATTTAAGGGTGCTAGTTCTTTGGGTAAATTCAAGAAAAAATTCGTTCGCAAAAAAGCCAAAACAAAAACCAGAACTGTTCGCAAAGACCCGTTGTACGTGGATGGCGAACGGCCAAGCCCAATGTATGTTGATTACAAGGATGTTGAACTGTTGAAGAAACTGGTCAACCGACATGGTCGAATTGTCGGACGTCGTAAGACTGGCTGTACTGCAATCAGCCAACATTCGGTGACCGATGCTGTCAAGCGTGCTCGATTCATGGCATTACTACCCTTCGTCGGCGATTAATGGGGCCGGCTAGATTCACGAAACTCCAAGCGGTTGCCCACCCTAAATCGTTCAAATTCAATTTCCCGCGAATCTAACGATGCAACCGACAGGCCTGCCCGGCATCCGCTGGGCAGGCTTTTTTGTTTTTCATTCACACTTTCAAGATTCACATGCCGGAAATTTTTCATACGCGCCGAATAGTCGAATTTCGTGATACGGATGCGGCCGGAATTGTCCATTTCTCAAATTTTTTTGTCTACATGGAACAAGCCGAGCATGCCTTCCTGCGCAGCCTCGGACTCGGGGTGATTTGTGAAATCGACGACCAACGTATCAGCTTCCCACGGGTCAATGCCAGTTGTAACTACCGGAACGCAATTCGCTTTGAAGACCTGATTGACGTTCAACTTTCGGTGAGCCGAATCGGTTCCAAGAGCATCACCTACAGCTTTCAATTCTCTCGTGGCACGACTCCGGTTGCCGACGGTTCAATTACCACCGTGTGTTGCAAGTTTGAACATGGCAAGCCCGCCGAGTCGATTGTCACTCCGCCGAAATTCATCGATGCAATTCGGCCTTACTGTTAGCACTGCGCCAAAAAAAAATTGGAAATTGAAGTCCAGTGGACGACCGGCGATTCCATTTCGGGCACTTCCGCCACAAATTCAAACTGTGTGTTCGAGTTGCTTGGTGGTTTGCTTAGAAACAAAAAAAAGCGGTCGAGCAAGGCTTGGAATCCAAGTCTACTCGACCGCCACGATTTGTCGTATTCAAACTGTTAAGAGCCCGGAAACTGAATTAGTTCAGGCTTGAACCAAAATCTGCGAACCACTCGTCAAGCGACTTCGTGAGGGAAACGGTGTCCTTCAATTCGACCGATTTAGTTTCGGCACCAGTGTAAAATTCTCGCGAAGCGCTGGCGAACAACTTTCCTTCGCTACCTACCAGATTCATCTGATTCGAATCATTAAGACCAGCTCCCTTGGCGACAGCTGGCGACCGATGCGTCGCAGGCGATTGAACAGCGGGTCTGACTTCACTGCCCACGAACATACGGGTATTCGAATTATCTTTGGACGAGTCACCGTTACTTTGCTTGCCAAACGAGCCTTTGCTTCCTCCACCAGAAGGAGTGATCAATAACAATGGCGAGAATCCCGATTGGTTGGTCCGCACGAAACCAATATCAGCCAAGTTGACACGATTGTCGCGGTCGAAATCGTAAACATTGGTAATTCCCGCATTGGTAAATCCGGTTTGGTTGGCACGCGTCAGCGCCAAATCCTGCAGGTTTACCAAAGCATCAGTTCCAGAATTGCCAGTTTCCCCGACGGCATTACCAAAATAGAACGCCGATTGAGTTGCAATCCCGGACGTTCCGTTCGCAAGCAGGGTGACCTGCAACCATTCATTGCGAATTTCGTTATCGGCCCAAGTCAAGAACACTCGGTCGGTTCCGTTGGCGTCAATATTGGACTGATAAACCAAGCTGGTCGGCGCGGCCGGCGCAACCCAACCGCTGGGCGTATTATTATTACCGACGCGGAAGCTGAAGAACGAACTGACGGTTGCCAAGGTCGGAATCTGATTCAGGTCCTTGACGTCAATAACCAGGCCATTCAAACCGCGGACATAACTGGTGTAGTTATTGAAATTCGCTTGGATACCAGACACCAAATACGATTTTTCGTTTGCCATTGCCGCCACAGCACCGCCAGCGGTTTCAAACGACGAGCCGGCATAGAACGGCTTGCTGGACGTGAACGTCGCATCATTGACGTTGAGCACGTTGATCGTGAAATTCGCGGTCGACTGACTGGTGTCCGAGCTTAAAGCGCGTACGGTAATGAGATGACTGGTCGCTGTTTCAAAATCAATTGCACCGGCGACCGTCACGACTCCCGTTGAGGGATTAATCGCAAATCGCCCTCCCGCGTTATTGGTGAGACTGTAGGTCACCGTATCTCCGCCGTCTTGGTCGATTGCCAATGCCGTGATTCCAACGCTCGTGCCATTGGCGCTATTTTCCGCCACTTGGTTGATCGCTGCGTTAGCATCCGTGACTGGCCCAATGACCGTATTGACGGGCAGATACGAAACGAACAACGACCACGAATTCAGAGTTCCCTGGTCTTGGTTGGCACTGTCTCGGATTTCCAAGGTCCAGGTTCCGGCCGGATTGATTCCATTAAATACAGAGAAGGGTTGACTGGGTTTAAACGTCCCTGCATACGGGGCCGCACCCGAATTGATTGAATTGGCAGCATCGTCGTCGAACAGCGTATTGGTGTAATTGTCGCCATTTCCGCCGATTCGATCGAACAATGTCACGCGAGTGCCGTTGGGTCCGATCAAGACGCCGGTCAAATCTCCGACCCACGTGTGCGTGATATTCAATCGCAGATCGACGTCCAGCAGGACGCCAGCATTGGGCACATTGATAATCGACGTAATCGTGGTGTTATCGGTAATCGGCAAAGGCACGTTGGTCGAGTTGTATTGCGTTTTCAAACCAAAGACAGCACTGTCGGTTACTGTCTGCGGATTTCCCGAACCATTGTTTGGATCTTGGTAAGTCACCGTAACCGTATTGCCGACTGATGCCTGCAACTGTCCATCGCCAGACACAGCGGCTCCGGCAACCGACACAACCGATCCGGTATACACTCCGCCCCCACCCGCTGCGAGAGTCAGCAATTCGGTATCACCGTTGGAGTTCGTAACCGTCACTTGAATTGGAGGCACTCCGTTTCCATCGGTTACCGTAATCATCAATGTGCTGCCAACCAAATAGGCAGCCGAATTCAAAACCACAGTTCCAAGACCGGCGAGTGGTTGGAGAATCCCGCGAGCGACGAAGGCGTTTCGAATCGCCGCTTGATTGGCTCCTGCATTAAGATTCTGATCTGCCAACAAAATTGCCTCGGCACCGTTGACCATCGTCGCGTTGGCGCCTAACAAAAAGTGGCTTTCGAGAATGATCTGATCCGCCACGGCCGCGCCAAGTGCGTTGTTCATGTCCCACAGGGCACGAGACCAGATCTCGCCATCTGCGTGTACCCCACCAGTCAAATCACCGGGGTACATTTTGGTACCATCGACGCGACGCAAGTTGGGTGGATTGTCGCTGCTGTAGGATGTCGCATCCCATTCGCCAACCGCCGCGGCGTGGGCTGCTTGAAAGGTTGCATTGCCGAAAGTCTTGAAGAAGGTTACGGCCAAATAGTCGCCAAAACCTTCGCCCATGGCACCCATCTCACCACCGCCCCAATTTGCATTTTGATCGTGTTGCACGGCATGTCCATATTCATGCGCAACAATATCTCCATCTTCCGCATCATCAACACCTCCATCGCCGAAGTGAATGGCGTTGTCACCGGTCGAATAAAATGAATTGTCCGCGTTATCCCAATGTGCATTCGCCAAAGTTGGGAAATCTCGAATTCCATTGGGCGTGACGTTTTGATCATCAAAGCCGAGCGCGTGAAAGTAACGATTGATTTGATCGACCGTGTGGTAGACAACGACTTGCTCAAACCGATCATTATCTCGCGTATAGTCATAAACCCGTGACACCTCATTGGCATCCACATCGGGGATTCCTGGACTATTCAAAGTCGACAAATCAACAAAGTCACCGCGCAGCAATCCCGTTCCTGCCAGCAGACCTTGCAACGTTACATTGATCCGTTGACTGGTTAAAGTCGCGTTGTTTGCGTCATTGCTATCGGTGAGGTTGGTACCGTTGCCTTGGGTCTGGTAGGGATTCGGATAAAAGACCTGCCCCACTCCATTGACGAAGTCGATACGGTTCTCCTGCGAAATAACGGTTCCGGAATCGATGTCGATATAGGTTAAGAAATCGCCGGACGTCAATGTCGATGCACCAAACACGGTGACTTGCCACACTTGCTCGACTGACGAATTATCAGTTGGCAGCCAAACCAATTTGCCGACCGAAGGCGCGAAAGTTCGATCTGCGCCAGCGTGGTTCATCGCCACAGTTTCAAAATACTGGTTGTTGGGAATCCAACCATTAAACGGCGTTGAGTTCTTGATCGCCATTCCTTGATCCAACACACGCACAAACTCGCCCGTCGGTCCTTGAATCGCAGTCACATAAGCATCGACGACCGGTACACCATTAAAGGTTTGCTGGAAACGGGAAACCGTGCTGGCCAGACCTCGCTTGATTTCCAACAAGTTGAGATCGTTTTGGTTAGCAAACAGATACGCGGTTTCCGCCCGGCCACTCAAAAAATCCCGCGCAACTCCTTCCTGTTGCGCATGCGGCAAATAATAGGTTCCTACATCAGCCGTTGCGGACTTGGCAACTTCAGCAAAAATATTTGCCGCCAATAAAATCTTGGGTTCGAGTATTTCATATTTCAGCGCCAATCGCGCGCGATCGCTTGGACGAATAGTTCCGGTTGTCCGATTTTTCCTACGGCTGTTTCGTGCGGCCCTGGATTTCATAAAAATACACCCTGATAAAGAAGCAAGAAAATTGTCAATAGAGGTATGCCATTAGATTAATACAAATTGGACCAATGTAAACCATCCATTTAACCGGAATCCCTGTTAATTGTTACCTAATCACGCAAGTTTCCAAACAGCGACGGCACTTCGTGGAATTCGGCGCGCGATCCGACAAGACCTCATTGGGAATGATGCGACCGGAGATTCAGAAAGTTGAAAAACTATCAAAGAGATTCGCCCCAACCACCAGACCAAAAAACAAAGGCCGCATTTCTGCGGCCTTTCGTCGTTTGATAAAAGTAAGTGTGATTGATCTTTGCAATCGACATCCTGCCTGGTTCGGGCGACTACCCTCGGCGACGTCTCAACAAGCACAACGCCGTTGAACCCAGAACCAATAGCAAACTCGATGGCTCTGGAATCGCGGTGATACGCAGGAACCCATTCGGGGCAGTGGTGGCAACTGGAGTTGCGCTGTTAAAAAAAGTAGAGTTGAATTGTCCAGCAACTCCTGAAAGTCGAAACGCGTACAACCCCGGACCAAATCCGGTTGTGTCAAAAACGACTTGCGCGATCAAACCATTGGCAGCCACCAAGCTGGTGGTATCAACCGTACTTTGTTTCGCCAAAGGAGAATTCACAACGTCTTGCTGGGTCGGTGAAGCGCCCGCGAAGATCGTTCCGGTGATCATATCAATCGTTCCCATCCTCGGCCCGGTATCGGTGCCGCCGATAAAAACACCTCCGTCACCGATCTGGAGATCCAGCTCCAATCCGTTGACATTGCTTCCGCCGGACACAAAAAACGGCCTGGCTTGGTTGCCGGTGTTCGCCTGAAGGTCAATAAAGAAAATACCTCCTTCATTGACTCCATAGGAAATCACAGCGTCGGCGTTTACCGAGCCGACGCACAGCAGAATCGCCGCGATCGCCAAAAAAAGGTTTCGATTCAATTGCCTCATAGTTATCTGTCTCTCCGCTGAAGGATCAAAGTAGTTCAGTTTCCGTACGCCCCAGTATAGTGACCGTCCACCCATTGCACAAAATCAAATATGACGAGATTTTACAATTTCCGACGAATTCCCCTCGATTCAGGTTTCGAATTCAGTGTTTTTTCCGCGAACAACGATTGTTCACCTTACCCTGTTCCGTTCATTTTCTCAAAAATCCGGGTTTCATCAGCTATCGTATCAACACAATTATTGCAGCGAATGGTTCTGATCGGGACCAATTGACACTTCTGTAGTAATAAGCCGTCCCCGATACAGTCTCAGCACGCTTTGATAGAATTCTGTCAAACTTCTGATGGAACGAGAATTATGGCTGACTTTGTTGCCGCGCAAATTGTCAAAGAATTTGATACGCCAACCGTACCGTTGCGGATTCTGGCCGGCGTCTCAATGGAACTCAATCGTGGTGAAAACATTGCGGTGGTCGGCCCGAGCGGCAGCGGCAAGAGTACGTTTCTGCATATCGCGGGAACCCTCGACGAGCCGACAGCCGGAACGGTCACGCTTTTCGGTACTGATTTGAGCCAGATTCCCGCCAAGAAAATCGCCGCGTTCCGCAACCAAAAAATCGGTTTTGTGTTCCAGGAACATTATCTGTTGCCGCAGTTATCGGCACTTGAAAATGTGCTGATTCCGATCGTCGCCCAAAGTACTACCTCGCGAGATTCCGTCGAGCGCGCAACAATGTTGCTCGAACGCGTCGGATTGCAAGATCGCCGTCATCATCGCCCCGCACAATTGTCCGGCGGAGAACGTCAGCGCGTGGCTTTTGCACGAGCGTTGATCTGTGCTCCCGTATTGGTCTTGGCCGACGAACCCACGGGCAGCTTGGACCCGGCGAACGCTGAAAAAATCGGCGAAGTCCTGTTGGAACTGCAACAAGCGGATCAAGCGATGCTGATTTGTGTCACTCATAGTGAACGCTTGGCAAGCCTGTTTCAAAAACAGGTTCGTCTGGAAAACGGGAAGTTTGTTTGAATGCCTAATCCAACCAATTCTCCATTCGCTTTGAATCGACGGCAAATAGCGTTGCGCAGTTTGTTGTTTTATTGGCGGACCAATTTGTCGGTAGCCTGTGGGGTGGCCGCCGCAACTGCAGTGTTGACCGGGGCAATGATCGTCGGCGACAGCATGCGGTCAAGCTTGCGTCTGTTGACGATCGAACGATTGGGTCAGATCGACGAACTGCTGGTCTCCGATGGATTTTTTAGCGCTCGACTGGCGGACCAGATCTCCCAAACCGCGGCCTTCAAAACACATTATTCTGCCGCTCAACCGGCGATTCTGTTTCCCGGTGGGACGGTCGAAACAAAATTCGAATCGGCGGGAATACACCGGGCAAGCCAGGTAACTGTTTTGGGCGTCACCGAAGAATTCTGGTCGTTCGGCGATCCAAAAATCAAACCCACGCGGGAGCTCAGCGGTTTGACCGCCATGATCAACCAGGCCCTCGCCGACGAACTGAAAATTACTGCCCCTCAGATTGCCGCTGGGAATGCCAATCTAACCGTTCGCATCCCGAAACAAAACCAGTTGCCGGGCGACAGCGCGATGAGCAAACAAGATGATTTGATCGAGAGCTTGGTGGAGCTCGAAATTCTCGAGATCATTCCCAACTCCAGCTTGGGCCGATTTGGTTTGCATCCGACTCAAGCCGACCCGCTGAATGTCTATTTGCCGATTGCCTTGCTACAGGATTCTCTTTCACGAACGGTTTTGAAACACAAGTCCGACCCAGCCCAAGCGAACATCGTTCTATTGAGTGGTCTGCGCGATTCGCTTCCAACTCCGGACGCGAGCGCAGAACTGTCCCGCCAAATTCGCCCGACATTAGAAGACTACGGCCTATCACTGAAACGAGTGAAGCGAACGTGGGGTGCACAGGATTCCGAAAACATCGTGTTTGATTATTGGAGCCTTTCGGCCGACCGAATGGTGTTGACGGACCCAGCCGCGGACTGGATTCAATCCGCGTTTCCCGCAGCGAAGCCGGTTTTTACTTATTTGGCGAACGACATTCGCATCGCGAACCAGCCACCGGGAATTCCATTTTCGATGGTGGCGTCGATTGATTTTGACAATTCTTTCCAACCCCTCTCGCGTGCTGAAAACCGACCGATTCGTGCCTTGAGCGAAAATGAAATCGTGCTCAACGAATGGGCTGCTGAAGATCTGGCGGCCAAAGTCGGTGACACCGTCGTAGTGACCTATTTTGAGCCCGAGACAACTCACGGATCGCAGGTCGAACGCCAGGTGGAACTACAATTGGTGGACATTGCCAAATTGACTCAGCCGTCCGAAGGCTACGTCGTCCCAAGACGTGGACCAATCCAGGCCGCCAAATTTTCTCAGGCCCCACAAATTTCCAACGATCCCGATTTGACCCCAGAGGTTCCGGGTGTCACCGATGCCGAGTCCATTGAAAAATGGGATCTGCCGTTTGAGACTGCCGGTCGCATCCGAGCCCAAGACGATCAATATTGGGAGGACCATCGGACGACGCCGAAAGCTTTTGTTTCGCTGGCCACCGGGCAAAAATTATGGCAAAGTCGATTTGGCCAAACTACCAGTTTCCGAATTCCGGCCAGCGTTGGTGACGCTGACCTAATTGAAAGCCGGCTGCTGGCCCAGATTGCCGATCATTCCGCAGATTTTGGTTTGCACCTCGTTCCGATCAAGCGTCGCGGATTGGCGGCGTCAGCCGGATCAACTCCGTTTGACGTCTTGTTTCTGGCGCTGAGCATGTTTGTGATTGGATCAGCGCTGATCCTGGTTTCATTGTTGTTCCGATTGGGCTTCCAGCAACGGGCCGCGGAAGTCGGACTGATGTGTGCCACTGGATTCCCGCTTCGCACGATTCGTCAATTGTGGTTAATCGAAGTCTCGCTGGTTTCGCTCGCCGGCGCGACGTTGGGTATTCTCGTGGGTATTGGATACGCCGCGTTGATGATCTGGGGTCTGTCCACCTGGTGGGTCGGGGCGATCTCGCGACCATTTTTGCATTTGAATTTGACACCATTGACGATGTTGATCGGTCTCATCAGTGGGGCCGTGGTTTGCGTGGCGACAATTTTGTGGTCATTGCGAAGTGCTGTTCGACAAAACATTCGCAATTTGCTCGCCGGACAGATCGATCCCCCCATAAGAGTTTCACTGCGATCCAATCGATCCCGACCTTGGTTGATCGCAGTATTGGCGCTGGCGGCAATCGGGTTGACCTGGTTGGCAACCAACCTGTCGGGAGAAGCCCAAGCCGGTTCGTTTATGGGTGCCGGGTTTTTGGTCCTGACCGCCGGCTTGATGTCCGTGCATCGGTGGCTGACGGACAAATTGCCGGTACCAACCGCAACAAATTCATCGACGGTCAATTTTGAATCCACCCGACTGGGACTGACATCTCTGGCCATCTTGAACGCGCGTCGAAATCCGTTGCGCAGTACATTGACGATCGGACTCGTCGCCGTGGCCAGTTTTTTGATTGCCGCCGTGAGTGCGTTTCGATTGACTCCGACAGAGGAGGGTACGGCGGGTTTTGATTGGGTTGCACAAAGCAGCCAACCGATACTGGTCGACCTGTCGACGACGACCGGTCAAGCGAAAATTTTGGGAGACGGTGACAAACTGACACCTGGTACAATTGTGTTACCGTTGCGTTACAAATCCGGTGAAGACGCCAGTTGCAATAATTTGTATCAGTCGACACAACCGCAAGTGCTCGGATTGCCAACCTCTTTTGTCGAGCACTTTCAACCAGCGGCGGCGACATCGGTTAGGGCAACTCCCTCGTCAACCGACGAACGCCGAGCACCCACGTTTGCTTGGGCAGGACACCTCGGACAGACAATCGAAGAGCGCGCCAACCCCTGGCAATTGTTGGCTGGAACGGTGACACATGCAGGTACTGTGACCGATCCCATACCGGCGGTGATTGACAAGAATACTGCCAACTACAGTTTGAAAATTTATTTTTTGGATACGATATTCGCGGTCAAATATGACACGGGTGAAACGGTTCATTTTCGAATCGTTGGATTTTTGAGCAACACAATTTTGCAAGGAAGTTTGATCATCGGTGAACAGGATTTTGTCCAAGCGTTTCCCACGCTCGGTGGCTACCAATATTTTCTGATACAGGATGGTCCGGCGAATTCGCCAGCTCTGGCAGCCAGTAGTGTCGAACGATTGGAAGACCGTTTGAGTGACTATGGATTCGACGCCCGTTCGGCGCCCCAATTGTTGGCTAATTTCATGACCGTGCAAAACACTTATCTCAGCACCTTTCAGACGTTGGGCGCTCTCGGTTTGATTTTAGGAACCTTCGGTTTGGCGGCCGTTCAATTGCGTGGCGTGTTGGAACGAAAAAAAGAACTGGGACTGTTACGAGCCGTCGGCTTCAGCCAGCAACGATTAGGCCGACTGGTCTTGTTGGAGAACGGATTTCTCTTGTTCACTGGGTTGGGGGTCGGGATTGGGGCGGCCTTGTTTACGACGCTTCCCCATTGGTTGATGGGAAATGCCGCTGTGCCGTGGAGCGAATTGGCGGCCATGTTCGCGGCAATTTTGATCGTGGGATTAATGGCGAGTAGCTTTGCGTCCAGGCAGATTTTCAAATTGCCGTTGTTGGAATCGCTGCGGACGTGATACTTCAGATGTTTCTTTCTGGATTACCTGGTCCAGAAAATCATTGGAGCAAGCTGAGGGGGACTTGTCGGCCTGTGAACTTATTGTTTACAATCCGCATGCCAAAAACAGACTTGCCGGTGTGGCGGAATGGCAGACGCGATGGATTCAAAATCCATTGGGGGCAACCCCGTGGAGGTTCGACTCCTCTCACCGGTACTAAGGAAAATCCTTGGCAAACAACGTGTTTGCCAAGGATTTTTTGTCATGCTCGGACGGGGTCTGACGCCAAATCAACAACGGGCGAGCGGCCCAGCATTCAATCAACGGTTGATCCCATAATCTTCTATTTTCCGATACAGCGTGGCGCGGCTAATGCCGAGTAATTCAGCCGCTTTCGGCACACTGTTACTGGTTCGTTTCAGGGCATCCCGGATCAATTTTTGTTCCCAGAAATCAATCCGCAATGTCTCCAATTCGCCGCCGGATTCCGCTGTATCCCGGATGCCGAGATCGTTCAGTCCAATTTCATTTCCTTCCGCCATCACAATAGCGCTGTCGATTACGTTGCGCAATTGGCGCACGTTGCCCGGCCACTGGTAGGCCAGTAGACGCGCATTGGCCGCCTTGGAAAATTTGATGTCGGGCTTGCCGTGTTGATTGCGAAAATGTTCCAAAAAGAAATCGAGCAGACGTTGAATATCATCTTCTCGATCGCGCAGCGGCGGAATGTATAGTTCGTAGACGCTCAACCGGTAAAACAAATCTTCGCGAAATTTTTTCTCGGCCACGAACTCTTTCAAGTCGCGATTGGTAGCACAGATGACGCGCACATCGACTTTGATTTCTTCCGTCGCTCCCACCGGTAAGAAAGGATGTCCTTCCAGAGTCCGCAACAATTTTGCTTGGCCTTCAAGCGTCAGTTCGCCAATCTCATCGAGGAACAGGGTTCCCAAATCGGCTTGCTGAAACCAGCCTGTATGGTCGCGATCGGCACTGGTAAAAGAACCTTTCTTATGTCCAAACAATTGCGATTCCATCAGTTCGCGGGGAATCGCCGCACAGTTGACGCTCAGCATCGGGCGCGCTGCGCGGGGACTCGCGCGGTGAATCGCTCGCGCCACTAATTCCTTGCCGGCTCCGCTTTCGCCCCGGACCAACACGCAGCCGGACGCGCGGGCAACACGCGAGATTTTGGATTTTAGTTCCAACATCTTAGGACTCTCACCCAACATTTCATCGAACGCTGCGCTCTTCTGCACCAATCGCGAATGTTGGGCCGCCAACGAACGGTGCCGATTTGCGGTTTTCAAAGCCCGCACCATGATATTGGAAATTGCCACCGCTAGTTCAAAAGCTGAATTCTGAAACGGCTGCGACTGGCGATAAAGGTGAATCGCCCCAATAACTTCGTCATCGGAAATCAACGGCACGCAAATCGAGTCCGCAATTTCTCCGTCGGTATCGTACTCTGCGCGGATCGCGTGTTTTTCTGAGACCACCCGACGGGTCAATTCTGCATCGAGTTCCAGTTTGTCCGATTGATCGACAGGGAATACGAGTTTCGGATTCAACTTGCCGGATTCGGACAGCCAGAGAAATCCAGCGATGTCCGCATTGGTGCGACTGGCGAGTCGTTTCATGCAGACTTCGATCACCTGTTCTGGTCCGTCGATGGACAGCAGCTTGACCGACAATTGAAACAGGAAAAAAAAGTCTTGCCCCCAATCTTGGCCCTTCAAGAAATCGAGCGTCGAGCTGACCCCGCCTGCCGACTTCATGGATTTGTCCAGGACAATTGTGAGTTGACTGGTCGGTTCTATGTTGGAGCCGACTGTCGCGGCATCTTCATCCGATTTTTTTTTCGTGGCTGTTTCCGAAAAAACCAAAATGCTGCCACCAATTCGCAGTTCCGTCCCCTCGACCAATCTGGCTTGATCGATCGTCTGCCCATTCACAAACGTCCCGTTACTACTTCCATTGTCGCGCACCCACCAACCATCGCCTTCGAAATAGATCTCCGCATGCACCCGAGACGATTGCGGATCATTCAGTACGATCTTGCACTGCCAATCGCGTCCCAACAGGGTCCGCTCGCCTCGGGTCAGTTCAAACCGGGCCCCCGCATTGGCTCCCTCATTCATCAAAAGAAAAGCTGCCACGGCGGTTAACGATATCCCAAAAAAACAGGTGATGAGCAGCGCAGTTTCGTGGCGAAAAAAAACATCTATGATCTGACTGTGAAAATCAACCGGGAATTCAACAATTGGCATTGCCAAACGAAATCGTGCACACGAATTTCGGGAAAGGACCCACTGACCTCATTGTAGTGCGATCTCGTTCGGTCGTCGATGAATTCAGACTCAAGATTTTGGGCGTCGGTTAATTTGACAACCGATCCGTTGCGATTTCGTCGGAAACGGGCCGATTGGCGAGTATCGGTATTGCCTCACGCTGCTGCAAACTCTACGATTTTGTTGCGAGTCCCTGTTAAAATGCAGGGATTAAGATGTTTTGGTTGCCACCAGTAAAAGGAACTCTCATGCGTCGCCATCCTTCGCCGTCGAAGATTTGTAGTCCAACTGCAACCGCAGTTTGTCGGAACCAGTCGGGCTATTACCGAGTGGTCTTGATTTTCGTGGCCCTAGTCGGTCTTGCCGTTTCCACGAAACTGCTTGCCGACGAACTTGCCCAGCCGACTCGAACCGAGAGATTGGTTTCGAAATTGGTCGCCAAGGTAATGCAAGAGGATCATCTTTCGAATCGGGCCTTGGATGATACGATCTCCAATCGCGCGTTTGACCAATTCATCAAAATGCTCGATCCGATGAAGGTTTACTTCATGCAATCGGATGTGGATTCCTTCGGGAAATGGAAATCGGAACTGGACGATCAATTAAAAGACGGCGATTACGGTGCCGCGTACGAAGTATTTGAACTGTTCTTGAAGCGGGTCGATCAACGAACGGAGACAGCGCTCGAAATGATTGATTTGGCACACGATTTTTCGGTCGACGAAAACATGGTGACCGACCCTAAACTGCTCAACTTCGCGGCGACTGACGACGAGTCCCGCGAGATGTGGCGGAAACGAATCAAGTACAGTCTGCTCGTGCTGGAAAGTGACAACAGCGACGAAGCAAAAAAAACCGATAAGGCCAAAGACGAAAAACAACCGAACGTCGAAACGAAAAAGCCGGCTGTCGTTCCTCCCACGCCTCAGGAACTTCTCAGAAAACGCTACCAATCATTCGCGCGCCGGATGCATCAGACTGACAGCGAAGACGTCGTCGAAATGTATATTTCTGCCATCACTAGCAGTTTTGATCCCCATACTTCCTACATGTCAAAAGGAACTTACGAAAACTTCCTGATTCAAATGGGATTAGAACTGGAGGGCATTGGTGCGACTCTGCAGGGTACGGATGATGGATATACGGTGATCAAGAATATCGTTCCTGGCGGCGCGGCTGACACCCAGGGTGGTTTAAAGGTCGAAGACAAAATCATGTCGGTCGGCCAAGGCAATGAGGACGGCCAACAAGTCGACGGCGATTTGGCCGCCAAGAATGGCTTGGATTTTGTCGATGCAATCAGTATGAAACTGGACGATGTGGTTGGCATGATCCGGGGTCGGGCAGGAACAGTTGTCCGGCTGCAAGTCATGTCCGAAAATGATGTTGAAATGCATGTTGTCACAATTGTCCGCGAGAAAATCAAGCTCGAAGATAGTGCGGCGCACGGCGCGATTTTTGAAGAAGGCAAAAAGCCGGATGGCACTCCGAATAAAATTGGCGTAATCGATTTGCCAAGTTTTTATGCCGACATGGGCGGAAGCGCCGATGAAGGCCGCAGCACGACTACGGATGTTCGCGATATTCTCGATGATTTCCGCGAAAAATCGGTGGATGCCGTCGTCTTGGATCTTCGCCGCAATGGCGGCGGAAGCCTGCGCGAAGCAATCGACTGTACTGGTCTGTTTATCGATATCGGAACGGTGGTTCAAGTCAAAAGCGCATTTGGAAAAATTGAGAAACACAATGACGAAATCCGCGGCGCTTCTTGGGATGGACCTTTGGTAGTGTTGACCAGCAAATTCAGCGCGAGTGCCAGCGAAATTTTGGCCGGTGCCGTGCAGGATTATCATCGTGGCTTGGTTGTCGGCGACACCACCACCCATGGCAAAGGAACCGTGCAAAGTTTGATTAACCTGGATCAGTTACTGTTCAAGAACTTCTCCCCCAACTCCGCCAATAGGTTGGGTGCACTAAAAATCACGATGCAGCAGTTTTACCGTCCCAACGGAGATAGCACGCAGAAGCGCGGAGTGCTTTCGGATCTGGTCTTGCCCTCGTTGACAGACAAAATGGACGTGAACGAATCCGATTTGGATTATGCCGTCGAATTTGATACCGTTCCTCCTGCGTCCTTCAAAAGCTATGACTTTACCGCTGACGAACTCAAACAACAGTTGTTACTTAAATCTCAGACGCGCATCAACGAGTCGACTGATTTTGTCGAATTGGTCGGTCAAGTCCAACACTATGTGGAGCAAAAGGATTTGAAATCCGTCTCGTTAAACAAAGAACAATTCCTCGCCCGCCGTGCTCAGTTGAACGCCGAAAAAGAAGACGAGAAAGCTATCGAAACGCAGGATTTACCGAGTCGGGAAATCGAACGGAATTTCTACTTGGACGAAGTGTTGCGAATCACCGCCGATTATATGGAACTGCTCCGAGTGCAAAGCTAACTCCAGTTCAATGACCTGAACCAATCTGCCAACCGAGCGACCTCCGGGTTGCTCGGTTTTTTTTTGTTGTGTTCCCTCCCCCTGGCTTGTGTCGGCAACAAACAAGAAATTCGGAAAACAATTGGGGCCACACCAAGAAAAAAATTGGGGCCACACCAACGAGTTTAAGTCTAAATTGAGTCGGCAAGTTGTTTTACGAATAGAAAACTGCCGGACTCCGAGTTGGTGCTGTGGTGATAGTTAGATGAGGAAAATTGGTATCGCGTTGAGCGATCATTGTATTGAAAGTTGAGTTCGCGAAGGGTCGCCGGATTAGGCTTACAAAATCCGGCAACCCTTCGCGGACGATTTTTTCGTATGGACGAGATCGACAAGGCCAATAATACCGGAACCGCATGCATGACGTTGAGTGGTTTTTAATGAATGAAAATGAAGAGCTCATTTCTGAAATTAATAAGGCGTTCTCAAATAGAATAATACCGCAGTCCATTTTGAGCGAGCTATACCGAGGACATGAAGAGACAGAATTTGCCTTCACATACGATTCGTTGAAGGGCGTCAATTGGAGAGATCTTGACGACGAAAAAATTACCGCCTCGTATGGACGTCTAAATCTTGTTAGTGACACAATTTTCGGTTACTACCTTCCGGCAGTCATGATCTATGTAATAAAATCGAGAGATGACTTGGCACTAGGTTCCTTGGTTAGGCGGTTCTTGAGAAGCAAAGACCAAGATGAATTTCGTTATCGCTTCGGACTAGACAAAAAGCAACAAAAAACAGTTGCTTCGTTTTTTTCTTGGTCGCTAAAACTGTTTTGCCCCAGTTGGAAGCGTGTTGCTAATTGTGTGCTAAAGTTTAGCGATTCCAATGAAGGAAACGCAAAATGTCGAAGCGCAAGATTTTAACACCTGAACAGAAAATAGCGATTATCCGGGAACACTTGCTTGGCAA
>JANNWZ010000105.1:0-3168 GCA_031409295.1 Mariniblastus sp. | reverse complement strand
ACCGAGAATCAGACCTTTTTTTCCTGTAAACAAGCCCATTGAATTGGCTCCCTAACTTTCATAGTTTCCGTGGTATCATGGTTCGAGCAAGTCAGACTGACTACGCTTGATTAATTAAGTGCGGTTGATTGGCCGAATCTTAACTTTACCTGATCCCCACCATTTCACGAAACCCCCATCATGTCGACGTTGGCTGCTACGGATCGCATTGTCGCGGGCAAAATCGGTGCCCGGCTGTTTCCGAAATTGATCGATTTGACGCTAATGATTGGCGAAAAGTCGGATTTTCTCACGGTTGGCTTGAAGCTCATTTGCGATGAAACCAAAGCTGATTTTGCAGCGATCGTTCAAGGAGTAAAAGGGCAGTGGCGAACGATCGGCAAAAACGCGACCGCGCCCAGTTTGCCAACCGAATTACTCGCCGAGACTTTGGATAGCGACCGCTGTCAAACTGGAGGCGGCTGGATTGCCGCGCCGCTGAACGCGCCCAATCCGAACGGTCGGTTATTGATATTAAAATCAAATACCCGAATTGATCCAGCTGAGTTTGATTCCCTGGCCGCCGCATTTGGTTTGGCGCTGACAGCCCACGAGCGACAATCCAGTCAAGTTCGTCGCGCCGATCGGTTGGCGGCCATGCTGGACATGACCGCGCATTGGAATCAATCTCGCGAAACCGACCAACTGCTGGAACAAATCGCCGTTGCTTCAACGAGACTGTTGGGCTCGGAACGGGCCACGATTTTTTTGCCTGACAAAACCGGCACGATGTTGATTGGCAAACCGGCACTGGGTGTGCAGGATGGTCAATTGCGCATTCCCGCCAATGCCGGCGTCGTGGGTTCCGTGATGCAGTCCGGCCAACCCGCTCGAGTCGATGCCGACATTTCGTCCGAGCAACAGCAGATCAGCCGGGCCGTGGACAAGCAACTGGGATTTCAGACTCGAACGCTATTGTGCGTTCCGATGATCAATGCCGCCGGCAAGACGATCGGTGCGTTTGAATTGATCAATCGGTTGGCCGGTAATTTTACGGACGAAGACGAATTGGCACTGACCGAACTAGCCGCCCATGCGACTGTCGCTATTGACAACACTCAACATGTCGAACAGTTGGTCATCTCGCGGCGGCATGTCTCGGAGCAGGCAGCAGGCCAAGTTCAATTGATCGGCAAGTGTGCGGCGATTGACAAACTGAAATCCACGATCAAGCGAGTGGCCAACACTGACTTGGTCGTGTTGATCACCGGAGAGAATGGCACGGGCAAAGAAGTCGTCGCACAAATGATTCATTATCTCAGCGATCGACGGGATGATATTCTGGTCGCCGTGAATTGCGCCGCGATCAGCGAGTCGTTGCTGGAAAGCGAACTGTTTGGCCACGAAAAAGGCGCTTTTACGGACGCCCATCAAGCCCGCGCCGGGAAATTTGAATTGGCCAATGGCGGAACATTGTTCCTGGACGAAATTGGTGACATGAGTTTAAGCGGCCAATCAAAACTGTTGCGCGTCCTGGAAGAGCGATTGGTGGTGCGGGTCGGTGGCTCGATGCCCATTCCCACTACAGCGCGGATGGTCGCCGCGACGAATCAGAATCTGGCTGAGTTAGTTCAACAGAAAAAATTCCGCCAAGACCTATTTTTTCGACTGAATGTCGTCCCGATCGAACTGCCTCCGCTGCGCGAACGGGGAGACGATGTGATTCTATTGGCCGAACATTTCTTGCATCAATTCTGTTTGAAGGCGCGACGCGAGACGCCGACGTTGACCGCCGCTGCCCGCAAACAATTGCTGGCCCATCCATGGCCGGGCAATATTCGAGAACTGCGAAACCAGATGGAACGTTTGGCGTATCTGACCGAAGGGAGTAAGGTCGACGCCGAGGACTTGGCATTCGTCGTGGCCCCTCAATCCAATGAACCAAAAATTCCGCTGAACTTACCCCTGACGGAAGCCACTCAGCAATTCCAATGCGACTATATTCAGCGGCATATCAAACGAGCCAAAGGCAATATGACCGATGCCGCCGAAAACATGGGACTTCACCGCTCCAACTTGTATCGCAAGATGAAACAATTAGGGATGCGGGAATCGGATGAGGATGACGGAGATTTTAGCGAATCCACGAGTCAATGAATTTTGTTGCTCGCCTGTTGCTTACCGTTAAACGTTGTTGTTGTAAGAACTGTTTAACGGCAAGCCGCAGGCGTTGCGCTGTGGCGTAAGCCACTGTAACGGAACCCTAGGAATTGCCCACATGAAAATGCCAACAACACTGTCGGTTGGTCTGCTGATCGGAATCGCCTGTTGCACGGCAATTAGCAACGCCGACGATTGGACTCAGTGGCGTGGTCCGACGGCCGACGGAGTTGCCGCGAGCAGTGCGAAACCTCCGTTACATTGGGATTCTAAATCCAACGTTTCCTGGATCGCCGAGATACCGGGCGAAGGTTCGGCGACACCGATTGTTGTCGGCGATCAAGTGTTTGTGGTATCGGCTGAGCAAACCGATCGAAAGAGTCCGGCCGCCGTGGTCAATGATGAGCGTGCCAAGACAATTCCAGACGAATTCTTTTACCGGTTCATTGTGACCAGTTTTGATCGCAACACCGGCAAAGTTCGCTGGCAAAAGGTCGCCACGGAACAAGTCCCCCACGAAGGCCGGCATGCCACCAATACCTATGCTGCGGGCTCTCCCACCACGGATGGCGAACGACTTTATGTATCCTTCGGCTCACGCGGGATCTTTTGTTATTCGATCGTTGGAGAGTTGACCTGGCAGATTGACTTGGGAGACATGCGAACTCGGTTTGGCTGGGGAGAAGCAGTGACTCCTGTGCTCGCGGATGACTTGCTGATTATCAATTGGGACCAGGAAGAAAACTCGTTTATCGTCGCTGTCGATAAACGAACTGGAAAAACCATCTGGAGGGTCGAGCGACCCGGCGAGGTCTCGTCATGGAACACTCCTTTGGTGACGACTTTCGAGGGAGAGAAGATTGTTGTCGTCAACGGAACGGCGAGTGCCAAGGCCTACGAAGCGCTGACCGGAAAATTACGGTGGGCTTGCGGAGGCCAAACCACGAATGCGATTCCTTCGCCGATTCGATTCGAGGATACCGCGATCTGTATGAGTGGTTATCGAGGTTCCTGCGCCCTCGCGATACC
>JANNWZ010000104.1:0-18707 GCA_031409295.1 Mariniblastus sp. | reverse complement strand
CCTCACCCCCCGCCCCCTCTCCTCGTAAATTCGGTTCACATTTGACCATCTGGCAAAGTCTTCTCAGCCGAATTTACGAGGAGAGGGGGAGCCAGAAAGATCCTCGTTGATTTCACCCAACTTTATGAACGAAGAACAAACCTGCGACATGACACGTCCGATTAGACAATGATCTCGCCCCCTGCAGATTTTCCCCCCTCGCCCCGCAAATTCTCCCGCCAATCGGCGGTGAGGCTTGCGGTGGACTGCTGAGAATTTGGGGTTGACAGATGTTTTCGAGATTTCCATTCGTTCAAAAATTGTGCCGCAGGAATTGAGTTTCATCCCGAAAGGGATTGCAGCCATTAGCCGGAGGTCGCAGCGAAGCAGCGCACCTCCGGTAGTCAGAAATCGCCGCGTCGACCCGGAAAGGGTCGCAGAGCTGCGACCCTTTCCGGGTCGATGCGCAATCTTCGAAACGGTTCCGGTGGTGTCGCTGCGCTCAACCAACGGCTAATCGCTTGAATCCCTATTGGGATAAAACTTGCGCAAACCACTAACCGCCGCAAGATCAAACTTTTAGCAGTCCAGGCTTGCGGCCTACCTAGGAAAACGCGACAAACGACTTGTGTCGGACGAGCAGCCCGGTGGCCTGGGCTAAGCGACTTAACTGAGCGTTTGGGCGGAAAAAGACGATCGGCTTGTCGAGACTTTTTAATTGGTTTCGAGCCTGTCCTGGCAGTTTGGCTTGCCCCGAAATGAAGCCCGGAATGCGGTAATTCTTGGTTTGAATTCCAGTTGTTTCGTCTTTGCCGAGCCAAGGCAACTGTCCGGACCGAAATGAAGAAAAATATCGGAAAATTTAATATTTCCTTGACATGGCAATTGAAACGATTAGATTGAACGTTTGCATTAGGGAATGTATGTCACCTAACTTTCACGGGAACATTCAACACAATTTAACCATTTGAACGTTTTGGCTTTCCCATTTTGGCAAACTCCTACTGTTTCGTTTTTGAATCACTTTCATTTTTTTTCTGGAGACACAGCATGAAAAAGAGCTTTTTGATCCTGCTTTGCAGCCTGTTACTGGCTGGTAATGCCTCGGCGGACTTGTTCACTGGCGGCAGTGGAATGACCTTTGTGGATAATACTACCCAATCAGGTACTTTAACCGTCGTACCAACCGGTACCATTGCCTCGTTTGATAACTTGATTATCAACATGACAACCCAGCATACATGGCTGGGCGACATTACGTTTACTCTGCAATCACCGACTGGAACGCAAGTACAGATCATGCGTCGGCAGGGTGCCAGCGGAGCAGGGAACTCTGGTGACCTGCAAGTCGGCTTGCACACGTTTGTTGATGATGGTTCTGGCTTGAGCATGCCGTTCACTAACACCGCGACCAACATGGCCGGCGGTACGGTATGGAACCGATCTAACAATCCAGCCAGCACCACACTTGTCCCAACCATCAACCCAAACACTTACGCCAGTTTCGCCGGCCAAGTTGTGAACGGCACATGGACCCTGTTCGGTCAGGACAGCGCAGGCGGAGACGTGGGTGTTGTTGGTGACTGGTCGATGAATATCACGCTGACAGCGATTCCTGAACCCGGCAGCTTGGTAGTGCTTTCGGTTTTTGGTTTGGTCGGATTGGTTCGTCGTCGTCGCGTCTAAGCGAGTTGAATGACGATCTAGAACTGATAATTAATTGAACATTGGGCGACTCGCTTTCGAGTCGCCCTTTTTTTTTGTACGCAATGGCCTGCCTCGAACCTTCTTGATCCAAATTCCTATGGCCTTCGTTCTCGCAGGAGTGGCTTGGAATCCCGGGACTGAACCGAATAAGTCGACGATCAACTATCAACAAGCCCCAAATCGATCGGACTCCAATGCTGCCAATTCAGGTAGTTACATTAATTACAACACGCCAGTTCTAGTCCAGTTTCGTGATTCACAATAAAAAAAGCGAACCGCCCGGGCTCGCTTTTTGTTCGTCGAAAGTTGATTCAGAACTTGGAGACTATCCAGCCTGCGCTACAATCCTGGCGGGGGAAGGACGGATTTCTGAGGCCAGCTCCACAGTCATCTCGGCGATTCCAAACGGTGCAAGTTCGCCGCGCAGGACTTTCACATCGCGCGGGGCTTTGATTCCCAGTCGGACTGTATTGCCCTTGACCTTCAAAATTTGTATTTCGATTTGTCCGTCGATCAAAATCGTTTCGTCAATTCGTCGTGTTAGTACCAACATTTTTAAGTTCCTTGGTTTGTGGTGTGTATCTTGCGTGTTCACCGAAGACTGGTTCATCGCAGGATGGTTTTGACTGGCCGGTTGCAACACGGTTGAAACCCTCCAGCCGCGATTTCCTTTTCTGTTATTAATTTTCGCGACAACCGGGACACAGCTGGTCACGACTCCGAAAAATCTTGAGAAAGTTTTTTGGCAAACCAGAATCGGACCAGTCAGCTCACCGACAAATTCGGGCCAATTGGCATTTTTTCCTGCTTGTGACACGTTGCCACCGCACAAACTGCTAGCAATATCTGGTAAAGAGTTCCGATTGTCCGGATTGGTCGGGCGCAACTTTTCCGGTTCCAGCGGTTGTACGATTTTTTCCGAATGAACGGTGTCACGTCATCCGATTTTCGTAGTTGTAGGCGAAATAGGATCCGACGCTGACGTTGGGGTTCAAAGTTCACCCTGAAAAACTCGTACAGAATGTTGTTATCCAGTTTGGAAAGAATATGACTCGACGAAATACTCTGGGACGGTGGCTACCCGCCGGACTCTTGGCTGCGGCGGTTGGATGCACTATTCCAGCGAATGTAAACGCCTTTCAAACGGATGGTCCGTTTCCCTCGCGGTTGGAGGACGCCTTGCAACCGCCAGCCAAACAGTCACGACTACAGAGCAACCAACGTAGTGGAACCGTCTACCGCACGTCGAAGCTGAGTCCCGAACCGACGACGACCACGCCAGATCGTGCCGAAGACCTGTCCTGGTTCGGGACGGTGATGACTTTTCCAGCGGCCTCCGAAAGCGATACTCAAGGCAATCGCGAAAGCAGCGTAAATCGGCTATCGCCACAAACACCCCGTGGAGTCGATCAGAATGCCAATCCATTGCTGAGCGACCGGTCCCATCGCTCGACTGCCCCATTTCGGTTGGCTTCGTCTGGATTGCCAATCGATCCAAAGCTTGTAGATAATTCGCCGTGGGAGAAATCGCGGGCCGCTTCGAACGCCTTGGCTTCCAAAACCACCAGTCCATCGACCTCTCGTTCGGTCCTGACGATAAACTCGATCCTGACAACTTCATTGACCGGTTCCCCAATCTTGGCAAATGGGACCGAAGCGGACTTCCAGATTGAAATAAAAAATCCGTCGGATTATTTGGCTAATGACATTATCGTTCAATTGACCCTGCCCACTGGCTTGATGATTCGCAATCTCGATCGTCAGGCTTGGCTGGACGAACAAGCCAGAACCATTTCGTGGAGAGTAGTTTCGCTACCGCCTGGTGCATCGGAGACGATTCAATACCGGGTCAAGAGTTTGAGTCTGGGAATGCAGGTACAAAAAATTGCTGTCGGGATGAACGACCAATTTCAGAGTATCGTGGAACACCAAACTGAAATCACAGCGGGCGACTAAGAAATCAGAATCAACTTAGGAAGTGCAGACTATGCGACTCGGATTTGCAACACACGTCACGCGGATCTCGCTCAAAAGACGCGTGCCGTCACACCAGAAAACCCGGAAGTTTTTTGTCATGCTACGTTTATTGAAAATCCACTGTCTATTGAGTTTCGGTTTGGTCATCGGTTTGAATGCCATTGGAATTGCTCGCCAATTTCCTGCGCAAACCGGTGATGCAAAACTTGACGCTCAAGTTGCCAGTCCGCTTGGTCCTGCTTCCGACAAGCTGTCGACCGAATCGCACATGCCGCCATCCATCGTCGTGCGTCCCACCTCCAATCCAGCAATGCCAGCCGTGGATTGTCAAATCGAATTCGAACCGATGAGCGGCGAAAATGAAAATCAATTCCGGCTGAAACTAGTCATTCCGCAATCGGTACGTGAGATCGAAATCTTCCCCCAGGGAAACCACGACAATCGCAGTCGCACGCGCATCGTCATCGATCAGGGAGCTGATTTGTTGGAACCGGTGTCTGCTCCTGTCACACCATTACTTCCGTTGCAGAGTCCTCTAACATCGCTCAATGATTCATTGCCGATGACGAATGGTCGTCAGTTTGTGAAAAATCCCCACTTTCGAAATGCGAATCCACTGGCCTCAGCAGCGCCGATTTTTGCGAGCAATCCGTGCGTTGCACCCAAACCGCCGCGTTTCCTTGAAACTGCGGCGCTAACGATTGGCGACGCCGTTCCATTGCCAGACAGCAAAACGGATCCCGTCGTAAGCAACCCGCCGCGCAATTCGGTCAAACTTTCAATGGCTGGCCCGAGGAGCCTCAAATCGGGTGAGCAGGTCGAATTTGAAATCGCGTTGCATAACGATTCACCGGTGGATTGTCGCGGTCTGATTGTGCAACTGCGAATTCCCGCCGGCTTGGAAATTTGTCAGTTGGATCGGGTTGCCTGGCTGGATCAACCAACCCAAGTGATCACTTGGGAAATTTCGCAATTGCCATCACAACAACGCGAGTCGATCCGCTATTTGGCCCGCTCTTCCCAGCCGGGCGAAAAAGTTCAACACGTCATCGTCGCCATGGCCGGCGAACTGATGGCTCAAACCGATTTGCCGACGCGCATCGTTCAACCGGCCACGCTGAGCCGGACGGTTCACAATTTTTCGGATTCGGACGCCAGCCTGGCCTCGTTCAACGAGTAGATCATCATCCCTTGAGTTGGACGATTTCACGCCGTCGGCGACGTTTTGCCAGTAAATATGCCTGACCCGCGAACATCGGCTGTGGTAAACTGTCTGTCCCGTCGCCGCGTCCGAATCAACCCAACCATGATCATTCCCTACGTTGGTTATCGCGGTCGGCTCTCAAGGGAAACCGCGACGATTACCTAATTGCAACTAGATGAGCAGAGCCAACCGTTGTCCGCCGAACTCATTGAACTTGAAAAACAACTTGCGTTGACCCTGACTCGCGATCAGTTTCGGTTGTCGCAGCGCCTGCAACGACTGAAAAAAACGTCGCCCACCGCTGCCGATTACGCGGAACAACTTGCCAGCTTGACCCATGGGTTCGCACAGTCAACCCAAGCGAGACAACAACGCGCAGCTCAGCTCCCAACGCCATGCGTTGATACTGAGCTACCGATCTTTGCGCGCCAAGAGGAAATTTGCCGCGCGCTGCAAGATCACCAAGTCGTGTTGGTCAGTGGGGCAACCGGCAGTGGAAAATCAACTCAGCTTCCCCTGATCGCTTTGCAAGCTGGTTTTGGAACCGGGGGTCTGATTGGGCATACTCAACCACGACGAATCGCTGCGCGCAGCGTGGCCAGTCGCATCGCCGAGCAAATCGGCAGTCCGCTGGGGACCGACGTCGGATTCAAGATTCGCTTCGCGGACCAAACCAGTGCACGGACTTACGTTAAATTGATGACCGATGGGATCCTGTTGGCGGAGACCCAGACCGATCGCTTCCTGGAACAATACGAATTGATCATTGTCGATGAAGCTCATGAACGATCGTTAAATATTGATTTTTTGCTCGGATATTTGAAACGAATTTTGCCGCAGCGAAAACATCTGCGATTGGTAATCACCTCGGCCACCATCGATACCCACCGCTTTGCCAAACATTTCTCAACCCCCACATCGAAAGTTCCAATTATCGATGTCGAGGGTCGTTCCTATCCGGTCGACATTCAGTATCTTCCGCCACCGATTCCGTTGGACGACCAATCCCTGACTGATCTCGAAGATCACTTGATCGACACGATTCGCAGTCTGGCGGCAACCGACGATGGCGACATGTTGGTTTTTCTACCAACGGAAAACGACATTCGTTCGGTTCACAAGCGCCTGCGGTCGATTCAATTGCCACGCCGTCAATCAGAAATTTTGCCACTCTACGCCCGGCTTTCTACGGCGCAGCAGAGCGAGATCTTTTCCCAAAGTTCACAGCGCCGCATCGTACTCGCGACCAACGTGGCCGAATCCTCGTTGACCGTCCCGCGAATTCGTTTTGTGATCGACACCGGCACCGCGCGGATTAGTCATTATTCCCCTCGCAGCAAAGTGCAACGCTTGCCCATTCAGGCGATCTCTCGTGCATCAGCTGACCAACGCGCTGGCCGTTGTGGTCGCGTCGGACCGGGTGTTTGTGTACGTTTGTATAGTTCAGAGGATTTCGCCGCCCGCCCACAGTTTACTACGCCGGAAATTCGCCGCACCAATTTGGCTTCGGTAATCTTGCAAACCTTGTCGATGAAACTGGGGAACATTGATGAATTTCCGTTTTTGGATCCTCCTCGCCCCGAGTCGATTCGGGACGGGTTCAAGACCCTGTTTGAATTGAACGCAGTCGATTCTCATCGGCGACTGACGAACTCGGGCAAACAACTATCGCGATTGCCCGTCGACCCGCGGATTGGCCGCATGTTGTTCGCTGCTGACCAGGAAAATTGCCTGACAGAAATTCTAATCATCGCGTCCGGTCTGGAGATTCAAGACCCGCGAGTTCGTCCCGCCGAAAAGAAAAAGTCCGCCGACGCAGCTCACGAAAAATTTGTCCATGACAAATCGGATTTTTTGACACTCTTGAATATTTGGGATTTTTTCCATCAACTGAAATCTGAGCTGTCAAAAAGCCGGCTCCGGTTGGCCTGCGAGAAAAACTTTCTGTCTTACTCGCTGTTGATCCAATGGCAAGACATCCATCGCCAGCTCAGTGCGATGGTTGGCGAACAGGGATTGAGACCTCATCGGCGACAAAATGATTATGGCGCGATCCATCGCAGCTTGTTGGCCGGGTTATTATCGGGCATCGCGTTACTCGGCGATCGACATGAATACATGGGCGCCGGTGGGATTCAATTCCATTTGTGGCCGGGATCGGGAATTTTCGAATCCAAACCTCAATGGATTGTCGCCGCCGAAGTGGTCGAGACGTCTCGACGGTATGGACGAACCGTTGCCAAAATCGCCCCAGAGTGGATTGAACCGCTGGCGCAACATCTGGTCAAGTCACGCTACAGTGATCCCCATTGGAGCAAGAAACAACAATCAGTTCAGGCGTCAGAACACGTGTCGCTCTGGGGATTGCCGATCGTGAACGGCCGCATGGTAAACTATGGTCGGATCGATTCCACCATCGCGCGCCAAATTTTTATCCAGGAAGGACTTGCCCATGACGGATTGGTGGACAATTTTGACTTTCTCGCGCACAACCGCTGGGTGATCGAACAGATTGGCAACGAGGCTTCCAAGACCAGGCGGCGTGATTTGATTATTGACTCCCACACGATCGAGACGTTTTATTTGGAGCACCTGCCCACCGATATTTACGACAAAGTCTCGCTCGCGCAGGCGCTCAAAAAATCGGCCGAGCTCGATACCCAACTGCGGATGACCCGCGCCGATTTGCTACCCCAACCAGCCATCGCCGATGCAGCAGCCATGTTTCCGGACCAGGTCAAAATCGGTTCGATGAACATCCCGATGCAATACCGATTCGCTCCAGGAGCAGTCGATGATGGAGCCACGGTCCGACTTCCCTTGGCCGGCATTGGTCAGCTGGACGACGTTCAATCAGGCTGGTTGGTTCCCGGACTGATTGAGTCCCGCATTGTGGCGTTGATTCGCAGTTTACCCAAGGGACTTCGCCGCAACCTGGTTCCCGCACCCGAAACGGCCGCGCGCGTGGCCGCGGAAATCGAATTCGGTCGGGGCAATTTCATGGATGCAGTATCGCGCCATTTGACTCGAATCGGCGGCGAACCGATTGTCGCATCGAACTTCGACACATCGAAAATTGATGAACATTTGCAAATCAATTTGCAAGTGGTCGATGAATCCGGAACCGTAATTGCGCAAGGTCGCTCGGTCAGCAAGATTCGAAACCAACTGGGCTCGGTACATGTTTCGAATATTGTTGAGGTCGAAGACCAGGCCTGGCAACGGGACAGCTTGCACGAGTGGTGCTGGGGCGAACTGCCGTTAAAAGTCAGTATCACACGGGGAGGAACCCAATTGGACGCCTTTCCCGCCCTTGTGGATCAAACCGAGTGCATCGGTCTGCGACTGACCGATTCTCGAGCCGCTGCCGACCGGCAAACACGAATCGGGCTGGTACGTTTGTTTCAGCTGCTCAATCGCAAATCGATCAAGTCACAAATCAGTTGGCTCCCCGACCTGGATCGTCATTCCATCGCCATTTCCCGTTGTGTCCCCGTTGCCAAAATCAAGCCACAGTTGGGGGACTTGATCGCGCGCGTGGCCTTTGTCGAGCGCGAAAAAATTCCACGCCTCGAATCCGAATTTATGGCTTTGCAATCCAGGGCCATCGAACGCATTGGAATTGCGACTCAGGACGTCGCGAAATGGTTGCCGAAATTGGCGACTTCATTGCATCAAGTCCAATTGGCTTTGGACGAATTGCCGTCCCGTTTTTCGAAGCCTCAGGAGGACTTGCGAAAACAACTGGAGCGACTGATGGCTGGCGATTTTCTGGTTCGCACGCCGTGGACTTGGCTGCAACAGTTTCCGCGATTCCTGGATGCGATGAAATATCGAATCGACAAATGTACGTCGACCGATCCAGTCAAAGATCGCGAATCGACGGAGCTGGTCGATAAGTATTGGAAACGGTATGAACAAGCGGAGGACTATCAATCGAAACAGGCGATCGTCGATCCGGAACTCGACCAGTTTCGCTGGATGATTGAAGAGTTCCGCGTTTCTTTGTTCGCTCAACCACTGGGTACCAGTTTGACGATCTCCGCGGCTCGTTTAGACAAACAATTGGAAAAAATCCAAATGTAGCACCGTCCAATATTCGGAGCTTGCCGGTCCCAGTCGATGGTCGCCAGTGGATTCTCGTCTGCCCAATATCCACAAAAAAACCCGGCATTCAATTGCTTGAAAGCCGGGTAATTCAATGTTAAAAATGACCCCAACGGGATTCGAACAAAACGAAAAAACCCGAGGAAAAACAAGCGGCTTGGGGTTTGTCCCCCCGTACGTCCCCCCATGCCTCCCCATCACCCCCGATCTGATCGAGCTATTTTATGCGTGGGAATCCTTGGATGAATCGGAACGGGTGGATTTGTTGGCTTATGTCCGAGTGATTCAAAAACAAAATTCAACCGGTCGAAATCCTGCTCAAAATCCTCAAAACAAAATCGCGGATGGCTGTTGATGGCCGGAGGTGTTCCAAGATAGATAGTGTACAATTGAGTACCATACTCGCAGCCATGTAGATTTTTCAGCTTAAACAATGGGCAATTAGAAACTGGCGAATTGCTAGGCCACCGGTGGCTTCAAGGTACTTCCGGCGATATAGCTGTTAATTGGGGTCGAGAGGCAGCCCGACGTTCTTACACACAGTACGGCGCAAAACTTTTGCAGGGGGTCAGGGGGCTGGTTTGGATTTGCATCGGCAAAATCCACAAAAAATTCAGTAACCTGATACAATTCTCGGGGTGGGGGAGTCTGCAAAAAAATTCTGAACTTGGGTAGGCGACTAGCTATCGCCGAGCGCCAACCAACTGGGTGACGTGTCCTAGCGTCGTGTAGTTGGTGGCGGCCCATCTACAAAACTAGGACTGACTGCGATGGATTATTTGGGTTTCTGCGCGTTGCAAAAGCAATTCGCGGTTGAGTATGAGTTTTGCAATTACAAACTCAAAAACTATATCTGTGCGGCTGCCAGCAAGGCCTGTGATCTTACTTCAGAATCTGATCGCTCTGAGTTCTTAAATACGTTGGCCCGATTCTCGGCGGCGTTGTGCGGGGCAAGTTCGGAATTCAACAAGCTGCCCGAGGAAAGCCGGTTCCGAATAGATCGATTACACGTTGGAGTTCCTGCCCGAAAGATTCTTGATTTGCTATGGGACGTGAGCCGAGCGGCGGACGCCATCAAGTTTGACGAATTGCGTTTTGAATCGTGGCAAGCGGTGATGATCGAAAATGGACTGCCCTGTCGTTATGGCGATTGGGTTTCGATACTTGATCAAGTCGAGGAAATCGATTTTGCCTCAACGAACAGTGACAAAATCCCACTAATAATCCCCGGTGACGGTTTGTATTGCGACGAAAAGACGATGGTTTGGGGTGGCAAAAAATATGAGAAGCTAACCAAAAAAATGGTCGCTATTTTGACCGTTTTCGTTGAGCAATACAAAAAAGGCTTTCCGAAGGTTCCGCTAGGATTGATTAAGCAAAAATCAGGATATCCGATCGAGGGATCGTTTTTGGACCAAGCCTTCAAACAACATCGCCGCGATGAACCGCGGGTGCATCCCGTGGCCAAAGTCATTGAATCGGCGGGTGCCGGTTTCTATCGGCTGATTGATCCCACAATAAACAAAATCTGAAAAGTACCCGAAGAGTTCTCGATTCGTTCTCGGCACAGTTCCCTACTCATTCTGAAAAAATCCATGCGTTCAGTTGATCAATTGTTTGATTGACGTTTCTTTCATATCGCATGAGAGTTTAGAAGATGAAACCAAAACAAGAGGTGGGGGCGTTGGTGCCCTTACAAGCGATGGCCCGTCATTTGGGCGTTCCGGTTCGGTGGTTGCGTGATCAAGCGGCGTCTGGTGCCGTACCGGGTCTGAGAGCCGGGAACCGATGGTTGTTTTGTGCTGAGGCTGTAACGGCTGCTGTTAGGTCGATGGCAAGTGATGATTCGGTTGGGGAATTGCTTCGCCGATACGCTGAGGCTGTCCAATCGGGCGATGATGGATTGCGTCAATCTGCGTTCGATGAACTGAAATCGAAATATGGCGTTGATCTTGCGTTGGTCGATCCGATTGATTTAGCCAACATGACTCCCCCGAAAAAATCCAAAGGGGGTGACCAATGACCGCAAAAAATTACATGGCACAGGCGGAAGTGATATTCCGTCGGCTGCTTTCGAAGGGTGGCGAAGTCGCGATGGAGGATGCGTCGAAATGCGTACAAACCCCCGCTGGCGTTGATCGGCGGTGTTTTGGAGCGATCCCACTAAGGTTGAAAAAAGATGGCCTGATCATTGATGCCGGATTTCGATTAAGCAAACTTTGCAAGCACAATTCAGGAATCAAACGATTGTGGATTTTGGTTGATTTGAAAGGGGGTGATCAATGATGACCCCGCACGAAATCGAAATGTTGGCCGATGCTATCGCTGAAAGGTTGGCCGGTCGGGTGACTGATGATGACCGATTAATTGACAAAAATGAAGCGGCGGAATTGTTGGGATGTTCGGTGCCTACGGTCGAGCGGTTGGTGAGTCGAAACGAAATCCCATCCATCAAGGTTGGACGATTGCGGCGGTTCCGGCGAGGTGATCTGATCGGCAAAAATAAAGGGGGTGACCAATGACCCATCACCAATTACCCCCCGAGTTGATTCATGCTAAGTGTACCGATGACGCACGTGATTGGGATGAACCAGTTGATATCGAGCGGCGCGAGTTGCCCGAGTTTCCATTGGATTGCCTATCGGGTGCCCTTGGTCATTGGGTGGCGGCTGCGGCCAATGCGTTCCAAGTTCCCATCGAATTACCCGGATTGTTGGCATTGTCGGCGGTGTCCGGGATGCTTGCCCGGCGGGTGGAAATCGTGGCCGGTCGAGGTTGGCGGGAACCGGCGAATCTATACGTTTGTTGTTTGTTGGAACCAGCGAATCGAAAGTCTGCGGTGTTTCGCGCGGCGTTCAAACCGATTCAAGCAATCGAGCGGGAATTGATCGAACGTGAGGCCCCCGAGATTGCTCGCCAACAATCTGATCGGCGGTGCCAAGAAAAACAATTGACCAAACTGGAAGGAAAAGCGGCGTCGGGCGATGTTGATGCAATCCGTGAGGCGGGTGATTTGGCCGTTTCAATCGCAAGCAATCCAATCACGCAATTACCAAAACTCTTGATGGATGATGCAACGTCGGAAGCGGTCGAAATCCAATTGGCGGGCCAAGGTGGTCGGATGATCGTTGCCGGCGCTGAAGGTGGTCTTTTCGATACGATGGCCGGGCGTTACTCATCCGGCGTTGGCAATTTTGATTGTTTCCTCAAAGGTCATGCCGGCGATGATTTGCGGGTTGATCGAGTGAGCCGGGGTTCATTGGTCGTTGAAAAATGCTGCTTGACCCTGTGTTATGCCGTCCAACCGGAAGTGATCCGAGGATTGGCCGGGAAACCATCGTTTCGCGGTCGAGGTCTGATTGGCCGGTTCTTGTATGCGTTGCCGGAAAACAATCTTGGCAATCGTGCAATAGATCCCGAGCCGGTTCCGTCCCGGGCTCTCGATCAATATGATCGGCTGATTCGGCGGCTATCGGAAATCGTCCCCGATGAGGATGGTCCCCGTCTATTAAGTTTTTCCGATGATGCCGATTTTGTTTTCAAGGATTGGCAACGAGAGGTCGAGTTGATGTTGGCCAATGATGGCCGGTTGGCGTTGATGCGTGATTGGGGCGGGAAACTCTGCGGACTGACTGCCAGGCTGGCGGCGGTGTTGCATTGTGCCAAGGTTGAACCTGAGCCGTGGAACGTCCCAATCGACACCAAAACAATCCAATCAGCCATCGAGATTGGCCGTTGGGCTATCGATCATGCTGAGGCGGCTATCGGCTTGATGGCGGCGGATGATGGATCGTTGGCCGATGCGGCCTATGTCCTGCGGTTCATTCGATCCGAGGGCAAAACCCAATTGTCCCGGCGGGATATTGGCCAACATGGCCGATCCCGGTTCGATGGTGATCCCGAACGGCTTGATCGTTGTTTGGATCGGTTGATTGATTACGGATGGTTGCGCTCTGCTGATGTCGAAAAACGGGTTGGCCGTCCTTCGATGTTGTTTGATGTCCATCCCAAGGGTTGCCGAGATTGTGGCCAATGAAGTTTCCTGATGTTCCCGGATGGCGTAGGATGGAAGCGAAGTAGTTTTGAGTATATTGAGTACGATTGCTAGGACTGAAAATAAATCATTGGAAGGTTGATTCAATGGCCAGTGTTTCAAGAGAAACCAAAGTTGGGCGGATTGGTTGGCGGATTCGGTTCTATGTCGATGATCGTCGGCGGGAAATTTATCTGGCGGTCGGGGGCAAGCGTGGTGAATCGATGGCCAAAAAAATTGCCGGTCATGTTGAGAACCTAGCACGGTCCAAAGGAAAAAATGTTGCTGCTGATCCTGCGTCGGTTGCGTGGGTCAATGGAACCGATGGATCGTTGAAAGAAAAACTGATTGCTTGGGGGTTGGCTGATCCGGTGGTTCAAAGGCGGTTGGATGATTCCGCGCGTCTGTTGGGGGCGTTCATTGATTCCTATCTCGATTCACGATCCGATATCAAGGTTGGCACCATCACCAATTACAAGCAAACCCGGCGGCTGTTGGTCGAGTATTTCGGCGAATCCAAGGGCCTGAAATCCATCACGGTTGCCGATGCCGAACGATGGAAACGTTGGTTATTGGACCGGTTGGCGATTGCTACGGCCTGCAAGCATATCAAGCGGGCCAAAACACTATTCACTTTCGCTGTCGATGATCGGCTGTTGAGTTCATCACCATTTGCCAAAATCAAAGCGGGTGACGATGCAAACCCAAGTCGGCAACGGTTTATTGATCGGTCGATGTCTGCAAGAATTTTAGCGGCCTGTCCTGATGCCGATTGGCGTTCTGTCTTTGCACTTTCACGATTCGGCGGCTTGCGTTGCCCGTCCGAGGTATTGGGTTTGCGTTGGTCTGATGTTGACTGGGGGGGTGGTCGGCTACGGATTGAATCGCCCAAAACCGGTTTGAGATTTTGCCCGATGTTTCCTGAAATCCGTGAGGCGTTGACTGAGGCTTTCGAGGTTGCCCCTGATCGTGCGATCTACGTGGTTGGAAGATATCGAGGGGGTGTAAACCTGCGGACTCAATTTGGTCGCACCATCCAAGCTGCGGGCGTTGTGCCGTGGCCCAAACTTTTCAACAATCTGCGGGCGTCGTGCCGAACGGATTTACAAGAACGGTTTCCATCCCATGTGATCAATAGTTGGTTGGGGCAATCCACTAAGGTTGCCGAGAAACACTATCTGCAAGTGACCGATGATCATTGGGCGGCAGCTGTTGAATCCTGTCCCCCCGTACGTCCCCCCATCAGTGGCCAATCATGCCCCATCGGCAAGAATCACGAAACAAACAAACCCCCGGAAAACATTGGTGATGATGCTTTCCGAGGGTTGCTGATCGCGGACCTAGTGACCCCAACGGGATTCGAACCCGTGTTGCCGGCGTGAAAGGCCGGAGTCCTAACCACTAGACGATGGGGCCGCGTTTTAACCCAGAACTAACGTGCCCAAACCGGTTGGATTCGCTAATTGAGAAGCACTAAAGTAAACGCTGGATGCCGTTTGCGTCAAGGGCAGGCAAGAGGATTTATCGTGGTAACTAAGTCGTCCCGAATCTTATTCTGCGCCAGAAGGTGATGCTTGATTTTCTCCGGTCGTGGCAGTGCCATCGGAATTGCCGAGCGTGCCGTTATGCAGACCCTCAGCGCGTTTTATCGCATCATAGACCTCGCGACGATGGACCGGCACTTCAGCGGGGGCTTCCACCCCTAACCGAACCTTGTCGCCGCGAATCTCCACAACGACGATTCGAATATCGTCGTTAATCACAATGCTTTCGTTTTTTTTTCGGGAGAGAACTAACATTCTCGCATTCCTTTGTTGCTGAGATTGGCTCCCCACAGGAACCCCAATTCGTTTCTCACAAGCCGCACTGGGGCTTGACATCGTATTTAGAAACGAAACCTCTGCAACCACTGTACGCAACAAACCTGAAAAATCAATGAAATCCAGTCACTCGAGTCCTGCTTTTTAAGGGAAAATCTCTAGAACTTCACTAAAAGGGTACAAACGTACGAAAAATTACCATAATTTTACGAAATTCCCCTTTTTGATGCTTGATCGACGACACGGCAATCCAGCTATCACAGGTCGCCAGACACCGGGAATCGACTCATCCAATGGCAAAATCGACTGGACCGGAATCTCGTAAACGAATTGGACGTTTTCCTTCCCTGTCTAGCGGTGAGCAAATCAGGCTCGGTTGTCAGACCTGTTTCGAATTCTAATCAGTGGCGAAGTGCGGCGAACACAAATCGTTACCAAGTGTACCTCCAATCAAATTTGCCAATTGTTTGTTGCGCGCCTATGATAGCCACAGCACTAACCGGTGGGCAACGGTTACCAATGAACTGGATTTGAGTAATGAGTTACAATTGCCCCCCTTGTGGAGTTGCGTTTCTAGTCGGCCTGACTTTGATGTTGGTTTCTGTCGAACACAATCTGGCCCAATCGGTTGCCACGCCGAGACTCGTTCAAGTCGATTCGTTGCCGAACAATCATTGCCCGTGGCCACGCAACGGGTTAGCGCTGGAGATGCAAGATTGGGAGTTGATATTGGATCGAACCGCCCCATATCAGTTTGACAAAACGTTGACAGCCAGTGAATTGATACACGAATTGAATGAAGCGGGGTTGCCATTCGTGCTTGACCAATCAGCCATCGATGACGCGTTGAATGAAGATGAAAGGGTACAAATTCCGTTGCCCGATTGCTCGTTGCGAACGCGGCTGATCGCAGCGTTGAAGTTCCACAATGCCACAATAGTATTTCGCGACGATTGTTATGCCATCGTGAGTTTGGACGATGAATCTGACCCCAAATTCCTGTTAACAATCACTTACGATCTGACACGCTTAAACGTCAACGCTAGAGTTATTGTTGGTGTTATTTGCTCGGTCATCGCGAACGATAGTTGGCTGGAGAATGGCGGAGTGGGATCGGTCGCGCGCGTCAACCTCCGCGGGCGCGAGCTGTTATTGATTTCTCAGACCTATACAATTCACCGGGAGATCCAATCCTTGTTGAGAAGCGTCGATCGGTTGGGAGGTTTGAGTAGAGCAGTCCCCGCAACGCGATCTGTGTCGTTTCAACAACGGGGCTCGGTAACTTCTCAACATCGAGGCTCTGCGTCCCCTTTCGCACCGCACCGATCACGTTGAGCTGGTCAGTTCCTGTGTGACCAGGATCGATTCCATTCGGGTCTGGCTACAAATACTAGAATGTTCGGAATTCTTCGATTGTCTGTCGGCGGATCGAAGTCCTATCCGAATTCGGTTACAATAATCTTGATGCGTAAGTCGGTTTCGTTGGCCGGTCGAGACGATTGGTGTCCGCCTGTTGCCCGTGACGCCGATTTGATTATTTTCCCGGAGGTTGCTACATGAAAACGCTTGAAAAAAATATTTTTGCGTGCTGTTTCCTAGTTGTTTTAGCTGTTTCTTTCGCGCCTCGTTTGTTGGCTCAGACTGAACCCGTTCCGGCCACAGCCGGCGGACAAACCGAACAGAGCTTCACGACCAATGACGCGACCGAAGTGGATTACTTGTTGTATCGACCCAAGAACTTTTCCGAAGCGGAAAGCAAAAAGTTTCCGTTGATCTTTTTTCTGCATGGTCGCGGAGAAAGTAACGGACCGCTCGCTTTGGTAGCCAAATGGGGACCACCCATGATGGCCGCGCGGGGCGATGATTTTCCAATGGTAATTGTTTCGCCCCAATGTCCGACTGACGATTCATGGACTTCGGAAAAACAACAGCTTCGTTTGACTGAATTACTGGATCACGTGATCAAGAGCAATCGTATCGACGAACAGAAGATTTTTTTGACCGGCTTGAGCATGGGAGGCTACGGTTCGTGGGCCCTGGCGGCAAGTCACCCGAAACTTTTTGCAGCCGTGGTTCCGATTTGCGGTGGTGGCGATCCAGCCGACGCTGCGAAATTGAAAGACGTCCCAGTCTGGGTTTTTCATGGCGATCAGGATGCCGCCATCAAAATCGAAGAATCCGTCAAGATGGTCGACGCGGTTAAAGCGGCCGGCGGAACTTCCGTACGTTTTACCTCGCTCGAACATGTGGGTCACAATTGCTGGTCTGCGGCCTATGAGACCCCCGAATTGTACGAGTGGATGTTATCGCAAACAGCCAGTCCAGACAGTCCGGCCGAGCGGGCTTCCCCGGATCAACCGACCCCCGCCGATGATGACATGGTTGATCCGTCGGGAACGTGGACTTGGGAACGCGAGCTTGGCGGCAATGTCGCGAGTTTTACCTTGGAATTGAAAAAAACTGGCGATCATTGGCAAGGCGTTCTCGAATCTGACTTCGGCGCTGGTGAAGTTCCGCCCGGATTTTCTGATCCCATTACGATTGAAGCTGTAAAACTGGAACGCGATAAAATCAGCTTTACCGTTACACGAGAATTCAATGGCAATCCGATTGAGATTCACTATTCAGGAGTGATCGCCGGTGACGAAATATTGGGGACCGCCGAAATGGACTTCAATGGCAATGTTCGTGAAATGGAGTGGCAGGCCAAACGATAGTTCCCCAATCTCTGCCGATGGCTGCGTTTCCGTCGCAGAGTGTTATCAAATCATGACGGGCTCAACTCCAACGGTCTCAATTCAATATGAGTTATCTAAGTAATCACCTCGTCAAGTGTTTCGTGGCGGGCATCGTGGCGATTCTGCCCATCGCCGGTTTAGTTCTGACCGTGGTCTATTTTGAGAATCAAGTCGCGGGAACATGGCTAAAAAACCAAGGCTTCTATTTCTTTGGTCTTGGGTTGATCATCTTGATCTTGTTGATTTACTTGATTGGATTGACCGTTTCGACGTTCGTCGGTCGTTGGATCTGGCATCGCTTTGATCGACTACTGGTCAAATTGCCAGTTCTCGGAAACTTGTATCAGACCACAAAACAGATCCTGGGCTATGGCGAGGGGCCGACAGGAATTTTCCAACGGGTGGTTTTGGTACCAACATCGGGCCCGGAACGACTGGAGATTGGTTTGGTCACGCAAGAGGCATCGGCCGATACCGATAACAAATTGTCGATTTTCGTCCCGAGCGCGCCGGCACCTACCAATGGACGACTGATCTACCTGGCGGCAAATCAAGTGCAATCCACGACGTTGACCGTCAGCGAAGCGCTGCAGCTGTTGGTTTCGCTCGGTACTGTGAAAACCGAACGCCCATTATTCGGTCCGCTTGCCAAAGCAGATCAAGCGTCAGCCCGCATTGGATCCACGATCGATCGCGGCGCGGATTGAATCAGCAGTTGCGTGAAGAAATTTTGGTGGCTGATTGAAAATGAACTGTAGCTTTTCAATTATTTCTGGTTCGATTGATTGATTAACATCCGTCAGAATGACAAAAGCAGATTGTAAGTAATAGAAATCGGAAAGCCCGCATTGGCGAACCAACGATTCCGGTAATCGGTGCAGAATCTCAGTCAAGAGACTCATTCGGTCAATGGAATCCGTTGCATTCGCAATGGCCCGTCCACAAACCGGGCAGGGTAGAGACGGACCCGATGCATGGCTTGCAATCAGGAAGTGCAGGCGTTGCAAACACGAGTCATGTTCGTCGTCGAACTTGGGTCGAATCACGAAATCATTTCTTTCGACGCACTTCGAGAGAAAGATCTGTTGCCCATTCCGCCTCTCGGGGAAGCCCATTCAGAAAGGCTACGAGCTGTTGATGAA
>JANNWZ010000103.1:0-15555 GCA_031409295.1 Mariniblastus sp. | reverse complement strand
GTATGGTGGGTTTATTGTCATGCCAAAAACAAATGGAAGACTTTGGGACATTCGGCCTGCGCGCCGACCAAATCCTGTTGCGGGCCAAACTGCCGGTCTTTCCGGCGTTTGTCGACATCAACGGTGATTCCCGGCCGGACCTGTTCCTTGGTTCTATTGGACACGCGCTGGCCGGCGAAAATTACGTGCAACATTCCGCCGAAAATCAGCTTTCGATCCATCTGAATCGCACACTTGATGATCGAATTGCGTTTGCCGCGCCTCATTGGTTGAGCCAACGAATGGAAAACGCCATCCTGCCGGCTAGCTGAAGCCCAGCCAATTTTAGTCCTCAGTTTGGGGACCTCAACGGTGACGGTCTGACGGACATGATTAGTGGCTCGAACATTTGCGATTCCACAATCGTTCATTTTTTTGCCGGACTACCCGGAGACCAGTTTGATACCCCCGCCGACATACAATTGAAATTAGGTGACCTGGACCAAACTCAATACCCCGGCAAGGTTGAAGGACACCCGTATATTGTTGACTGGGACCGCGATGGTCAAGACGATTTGGTGTTTGTCACGAAAGTCTACGAGCAAGTAACCGAGCCAGCGGGGTCTGCCAGTGGCTCGGGAAATCCAACGGCTCGGACTATCCGAACACGGTTGTTTCTGAATTCGGATCTTCCATCCCGCGCGGCCGAATTCGAGACGGCAGCAACCACCGAATCAGAGCCTTTTATGCCGGCTCGTCCCGGCATCACACGTTGGAACTGGCGCGTCGAGCCAGTCGAGTTTGATTTTCCCCAACAATACGACCAAGCGGCAATTGTGAATCGCAGCCCCAGCGATCTCACGCGGATCGAATTTTACTTTTCCTTTGGTGACTTGGATGGCGATGGTGCTTTTGACATCGTTTATTCCGCCACAACCTACCGACAGCGCCTCCAAGAAGTAAACGGTCAGTCCAACTGGAACGTCGCAGTTATCGACAGCGGCCTGTACCTGATGCGCAATCGGACGAAATCAGGTCTGCCCGATTTTGAGCCTTCAACAAAAATTTTCCAAGCCCCGGATCGTCAGCGTATCCACGCGCATGGCTTGACCAACCTTGATCGAGACAGCCAGCTCGACATCGTCGCCGACCTGATACACGACGGCCCGCAAGGAGATCAAACCATCAGCGAACTCTGGAGCTTAACTCGACAGAGTTCGCCTACGCAATGAGCAGCACGTCAGTTGACGGTCGTGCCACCCTTTCCGGCTTCGGCGGCTGGCTCGGGTTTTTCGGTCGGTTTTTCACCTGGTTGTTTGGCCTTGCTGTCGGCGGAATTCTTTTCTGCATCACCCTTTTTGTCCGGTGACTCGGACTCAGTGGTTGTTTCCGTCGGCAGTTCGGGACGAGGTAAAATCGTATCTGCTTCGGCTAACATGTAAGCCACCAATGCCGAGACGGTTGAATTTTTCACGAGGTATTCCGGCACCGCGACATTCAAGCGGTCATTTTGGGTGTGCCAAGCGAAACGATAATTTGCACTCCCGGTTTTTCCCCAAAAGAACCCCGGCACGCCGACCGCGTTAAACGAAGCATGATCGCTCGCTCCCCCGCGACTGGGCATCAAGGGCTGAATATTCAATTTGATCGGAGCATCGGCAAAAGCATAATTCATTGGCTCGATCGCTTGTTGCAACATCTTCGCCATGGATTCGGCACACGTCAACGAAGATTGTTGATTTGTACCACTGTCATCGACAAACACGGCCGAAATTTTTGCCCGCTCGGCCTCGGATAACGACGCCACATAAGCCTGCGAGCCGAGCAATCCTTGTTCCTCTCCGGACCAGAGAATAAAACGAATCGTGCGTTTGGGCTTGATGCCACAGGCGCACAGGATTCGAGCTGCTTCGATTGTTACACAGGATCCCGTTCCATTGTCGACCGTTCCTTGCGAGCCCGGTCCATCCCAACTGTCCAGGTGAGCCGAAATGATGACCACCTCATCCGGAAATTCCGTCCCGGTGATTTCTCCAATCGTGTTGTAAACCGGAATGGGTCCCGGGGTAAATTCGTGTTTTAGATCAAACTCAACCACGACCTCTTGCTTGTCAAACAATCGACTATTGATGGCATCGTAGTCGGACCGGCGAACAATTACGGTGACCTCTGGAGACAAGTTTTCTGGATCCAATTTGGTGATTCCACTGACGCCACCTGTGCGGACCAACTCATCCTGAGACGATGAAATGAAACCCGCGATCCCGGCGAAATTCAATCGCTGCACAAACGCCGACGGATCCGAGCCCGCCGGACGAAGAATCCACGCGCCTGATAATTTCTCAGAGATCGCGGTTAGCTCCTCTTCGGTTTGTGGTTCGCGCAACACCGGTCCTCGACGGGTTCCATCGGTTCCGGCGGACCAACTGCGGGTCGTGAATTCGAACGGGCGTTCGGCCGGTTCAACCATGCTGCCACTACTCGGGCCCCGATCAAAACGAACTGGCAATTGGCCCCACTCATGCAGTCGGACATTGGTCATTCCGAAAGACTTGAACTGCTCAGCCACCCAATTGTTGGCGGTTTCCAGTCGTGACGAGCCCGTCAATCGCGGCCCAATCTGTTCGCACAAATAGGTCAAGTGTTGAAAAGTTTGATTCCGGTTTTTTCCTTCGTCAATAATTTTCAAAATCGTGTCGAGACGTTCTGCCGAAACACCGAATCGTTCCATCAGCGCGGTTCGATCCGCCGCGGTCAACTCGTCCTCAATTGCCAATGCCCGGCCGGGTGCAATCAGAAATGAAAATAGCATGAGACCAACGATAGCCCTCAGCAGATTGCTCATGGACGCGCGACTCAGCCTTGTCTTCAGGATCGACGAAGATGACGACAAGGAGAGCGATTTCGCACACTGGCTGATTTTCATAAAAACCCTTCAAGATTGGTTGTGCTCGTTTTTTGGTATTCGATTCCGTGACTTCAGCCCATGCAGTCATCTAGGGACTCCAAGTCCCCCAACTATGGCCGATGCGAAATCAACAATCAACCCCCAGTTTTCGTCGAGCGCCTCATTGGAACAAGGTTGTCTGTCGAACGATTCGCTTAATTTGCAGAAATTTGGCGGGTTGTGAAACGCCTTTTGACTCTTATTTAGTACATAATATTGTTTCAAAACTGGATTTCGTACCGGCAACTGTTCAGGTTGATAAATTGCAAAAATAATGACCAAACCGGATCAATCAAAATCACCAGTCGATGGCAGTTCGAAGTTGTCGGAAACCACCGACCATTCACTGCTGCGCCGATTTCGCGACGGCAAAGATGATGCGGCCACGGCGCTGTATGTTCGGTATGCGGAACGATTGCAGCGACTGGCAGATTATCAAGTTTCGCCTCAATTGGCGGCCAGAATTGATCCCGAAGAAATTGTCCAGAGCGTCTTTCGAACTTTTTTTCGGCGCGCCGGCCAAGGACAGTATGATGTGGCCGACCACGAGGATTTTTGGAGATTGCTATTGGTAATGGCATTAAACAAGATCCGCACTTTGGGTAATTTTCATCATGCCGTCAAACGCGATCTAGGAAAGACCAAGTCGCTCGAAGTTGCCAATTCGGACAGTTTTGATCTTGGCGAGTCGTCCGTGGCTTATCAAGTCTTGAGAATGACCGTGGAAGAAGTTGTTGCCGCCCTGCCCGAGGAACAACAAGCAATCGCCTGTTTGAGAATCGAAGGCTATGAAATTGATGAGATTGCAGAAAAAACGGGGCGGTCCAAGAGATCCGTCGAGCGAATCCTGCAGGGTTTTCGACGGCGATTGCAAATCTCGCTGGGTGATCCGACATGAAAACCAAACTGACTCCGCGCGCCGGTGACTTGCCGTCTCGCTCCGAAGATCTTTTAGAGCTTTCGGAGGCCGCCGAAAAAATTATCATTCAGTTTGAGCTGGCTTGGGGAAACAACGACACTCCCGATATCGCGGCGTACCTGCCACAGGAAGACAACGCTGACTCTTTGTTGCTATTGGAAGAGTTGGTTCGTGTTGATATGGAATTCCGTGCGCGACGGGATCTTTCATATTCGATTGGCGAGTATTTCCAGCAATTCCCCCGCCTAATTGAAAATTCCGCAACCAGGCAACGGATTGAAGCGGAACAGACACGGCTTCAGGCAACATCCCGTTCAATCCATGAATCGAAATTTCCAGAACTTGCGACCCGGTTTCTCGGGTTTGAATTGATCGGTCGATTGGGGCGCGGTGCGTTTGGGCAAGTTTATTTGGCGCGTCAAGATGATCTCGCTCGGCGGTTGGTGGCGCTTAAAATAACTCGATCTCAATCGCTGGAAGCACACCATCTGGCCAAGTTGCAACACACCAATATCGTTCCTGTTTTTTCGGTCCACCAATCCGAAGAACTACAAGCTATCTGCATGCCATTCTTGGGTATCGCCACGCTCGCGGATCTGGTTAGTAATACTGAATCGGGTGATCGTGCTGACGAGCGATCAGGTCGCGAGTTGATCAGCACAGTGGCGGCCCGGAAAGCTCGCACCCTGCTGGCCGGGACAGAGATGGTCGATGCAGCGCCGACGGTCCTGTTTAACACGCTGTGCACCGACCCAACAATTCTAGACACCGAGCGATTTGCATCGATTGGCAGCCGCAGATGCCCGGAAACGTTTGCCTGGTTGTGGCAACAAGTGACCAATGGACTCTCCTTCGCGCACGCCCACGGAATCGTGCACGGCGATATCAAACCAGCCAATATCCTGATTAGTGACGATGGACATCCGTTATTGTTGGATTTCAATTTGGCGTCCAATCGAAACGACGTCGTCCGCGAGATTGTCGGCGGTACCCTGCCCTACATGTCCGCCGAGCAAATCCGAGCCGTCGACGCCGGGGGCGAGGTCGATGAACAATGTGACTTGTTCTCACTAGGCGTTGTATTTTTTCAATTGTTGAGTGGTCGCCTGCCGTTTCCAGTGATATCTGGCGAGTTCGACGAAGTTGCGCCTCGAATGATCGAGGATCGTCAAAGCGGAGCAACGCCGATTCGTCAATTGGTCGCTGGTATTAATCCGGATCTAGCATCAATCGTGGATAAATGCCTTGATCCCCATATTGAGCGACGATATGACTCGGCCGATGCTTTGGCGCAGGACTTACAGCGGTACCTGGACTTCAAGCCCCTGTTACATGCGCCGAATCGGTCCTGGCAAACCCGAGTCCGAAATTGGACTCGCCGTCATCCGCGACTGACCTCTGCGACGAGTGTCGCAGGCCTGTCTGCGGTAGCCCTGCTATTTACGAGTTGGCTGTTGGTAGCGAATTGGCAACGATTGCACCGTCTGGAAAACTGGGGGGCTGTTCAGAGTTGGGTCGGTGAATTGCAAACGGCGCGGCTACCGCTTTCCGTGGTCAATCCACCGGTTTCGACTCTCGTTAGCCAAACGAATCATCTCCGCTCGATTATCGAACAACCACCCGCGGCGTGGATCCATGATACGAAAAACAAACACAACCACTCCTTGACCGTGGATCAATTCCGACAGGTGAACGATCAGCTGATCGCCAGTCGACTTTCTCTCGCAGGGGCCCTGCTTCAGCGAGCGAAATTGGAATCAAAGTCCAAGGAACGTCTGGATTGGTTGGCTGAAGTCGATCAGCAGCAAAAATTGGTTTCGGAAGCATCGCCCGAACGCGCCCAGACGGCGGGCTATTTGTTGCAGCGCAGTCGGTGGGCTCAATTGTCGGCTGACGAACCAACACAAATTCGATTGCGATCCGCTGCTGCCAAACAGTCCGCTGGCGATGCCTTTGATCGAATTCGGATGGCTTACGAGTTTTTGACCGCGGGTGATATTGCGGCGGCCACACCGCTGTTGGAACAAGCGGTCGAGTCGGACGGGTTGGATTTCGAAGCTTGGTTGTTATTGGGAAACGCCCGCGCGCTCGCGAGTCGATCGGCCGAAGCCGAAGCTTGTTTTTCGATTTGCATTAGTTTGAATCAGGAATCCGAAACCGCTTACTACAATCGTGCGCGAGCGCGATTTGAGTTGAAAAATTTCGAGGGAGCGAATACGGACTACAGTGCGGCCATCCAATTGAATTCGTCCGAGCCAGCGTATTTTGCCAACCGCGCATTGATCAGTCTCGGCAAAAACCAATGGGCCGCTGCCGAACGCGACTTGACGCTGGCCATTGCCTGTCCTGCCGTAGAAACGCGGGTGTATTATTTGCGACATCAGGCCCGCCGGGCACAAGAAAACAAGGTTGGCGCGGAAGCAGATCTAAAGCAGTTTCTCAGTCTATCCCCGCTCGATGAAGAGAGTTTGATCATGCGCGGCGTCGTATTTTATCAACAGGGCGATCTTGAACGAGCGATGGAAGATTTTGAACAGGCGATCGAACTCAACCCAGCATCGAGTTCAGCCTGGATCAACAAAGCGACGATCTTGACGGATGCCGAAGGGGGACTCGAACAGGCGATTGCGGCCATGACACGGGTCGTCGAATTGGAACCAGCGAACGCGACTCAGTTGGCCACACGGGGTGTCTTGTTAGCCCGAGCTGGGCAGCGGTTCGAAGCCCACCAAGATGCTCAGCGGGCGCTCGAACTGGATGCGTCAGCAGATACGCGATATCGCGTGGCCGGGATTTATTCGCAAACCTCCAAGCAGATCGACTCCGACAAAGACCGTTCCATTGAGCTGATTGCACTGGCCATGCTGGACCAACCGCGGATCGTGTTGGGCTATATCGATCAAGACCCCGATCTCGAACCGCTGCAGAATGATCCTCGGCTGATTGAATTGAAACAAGTCCTGAAGCTGGTTACCGAACGAGCCAGCGAATAAGACGCTGCGAGTCATTGATACTTTTGAAAACAGAGGTTGAGACATGAGTTACACATCACTGACACCCCCGTTGGAATCGGCGGCCCATTCGTTGGGCAATCAAATGCTCATTGGAGCCTTGCATCCCACTTCGGGAGGCGCGTCGAGTATTTTGCCGGCACTCCCGTGGTCCTCGCCGGAACGTTTGACGATCAGTTTTGCACCGGACGGAACACGGATTTCAAATTATCAAAGCAACTTGTTCGATGCTTTCAAGGGCCTGTTGACAGCGGATCAATTGGAATCGCAGATATTGTCGGCGTTTCAGCAATGGACGAACAACTCGGCGATCAATATCGGCTATAAGACCGACAGCGGTCTTCAATTTGGGATCAGCGGTCCGGTCCAAGGCGACAGTCGCGTCGGTGATATTCGTGTCGGCGCGATCCCGATGGGCGGTGACGTGTTTGCGGTCGCTATCAAACATGATTCGGTTGTCGCCGGTACTTGGGCGGGTGATCTGATCTTTAACTCGAACAAGGTCTTCGCCAACATTGGCGAATTTTATTCCGTCGCACTGCACGAGGCCGGACATATATTGGGTTTGGAACATTCCACCAATCCCGCCGCGGCAATGTTTCCGGGACGACTCAATAGCAACCTGGTTGCCGCCGATGTTCGGGAACTTCAGAGTCGATATGGGTTTCGTCGGCTGGATGAAAACGATATCGGCAACAAAAATAACAATAGCTTTAACGACTCTACGCGCATCAAGAATTCCGGCAGTCTGCTCGGCCGAGTACCGTTGATTGTGTACGGCGATCTTCACACGAAAACCGATGTCGATTACTTCGATTTGCCACCACTGCACGGCTACACCGGACCGATCAAATTCGAATTGGTCACCGCGGGGATTAGTTTGACGCGCGCAAAATTAAGTATCTATAACGAATCGGCACAGTTGATCCAGACCGTTTCCGGCAGCGGTTTTCGCGGGAGCAGAATTTCCGTGACGATTCCGCAAGCTGTGGAAGGTGAAACCTATTTCGCTCGGGTCGAAGCGGCGGATCAAACCCAGTTCTCGATTGGTAGCTATGCTTTAAAAGCGACCTTGGAAGCGAACGTACAAGCGACTCCCGCGTTGGTCGAAAGCGTGTTGGTAGGCAAGTACTCTCGGCTAAACCAGAATGATGTTCAAGGGATTTTTCTGAATCCGCAACAGTTCTTTTTTCAGGCGGAACTGCTGCTGAATGACAGTTTTGCCACCGCGGAGCATCTCGTAAAAGCCGTTCCCAAATTTGAAGACGGACAACAATTTCAAGCGATCGGCAGTCTGTCCTATTTTGACGATCGCGATTTTTATCGTGTCGTTGCTCCGGCTCAAATACGATCCAATAATACCATGACCGTTGTGCTCAACACGATGGAAGCTTCGCGAGTCGTACCCCGTCTGACGGTCTTCGACAGCAACCGGGTGTTCTTGCCATCCAACGTGTTGGTAAACGGCAATGGGCAATTGACCATTCAAATCGCCAACGTTGTTCCCAATCAAACCTATTTTGTGCGAGTCACCGCCGATTTCATTGGCGATCGATTCGATGAAGGAAATTATCAATTCTCGGTACGCTTTGATCAGGTTCGCCAAACGCTGGAGACGTTGGGGCAAGGGACATTGTCGTCTGCTTCGCCAGGGACCAGGCGAAATTTTCATTCGCTGTATGTCGCCGAAACCCAGATGTTTCATTTGGCATTGTCGGCGAATCAATCCAGTCCGCGTTCCATGGCCCAAGTTTGGGTCACGATTTACGACCCGCTCGGACGTCCCGTTTTTCGCACTTTGACCGTTCCCGGTCAAACGCGAACAGCCAAAAGCATTATTCTTCGTCCTGGAAGCTATACGATTTTTACCTCATTGGCATCCGCCGCCAATGCTCCGTTGACGACATTGAGTTACACACTTTCGGGTATCGGCATTACCGATCCGGTTGGCCCGTCATTGGTGAACCCGGCCAACAAGCCGTTCAAGCCAGTTTCCCCAACGGATCCCACTTACGTTTATCCCGGTGGACAACTATCACTGAACAAGTTTCTCGTGGTCGGTGGCAACACCGGGATTACTCCAACCAACCTGCTTAGAGAGCCGACCTTTGTCGATGCCAATGCGTGGTATTGGTATACCTCTTGGTTGACAGAAAATGTCCCCAATTTATAGGTTGGAGAATTAAGGAGCTTCCGCTTGTTGATGGGGTGAATCCGCCCGAACTCTGTTTCCGCTTCCGAACCCACGCGCTCGGTAAGGAAGCGTTTGTTTGAAGAGCTCAAAGTGGCGGAACCATCGCTCTGGACTTGTTCCGCTTGCACCATTTCTTTTAGTTTCAGCTGGACCGGATGCAATCAATCGGGTTCTGTTGGAGGATGGTTTCGCCGTAATATTGGATGGCTTCAATCGCTTGCCAGCGTTGCCAGGCGGGTCGGTCGGAGTCTCGTAGGAATTGCAAAAACGGAACGACGGTCCCTCGATCCACCTTGAGCAGTTGTGGCGAGTCCTGTGGGGTTAACTCCGCAAACTATTTCAGATACTTGGGGAACCCCAGTTGTTTGGCTATGGCCAGCCGTGATTTATTGACAATTCTGTTAAACTCGCGAAGCATCGGTTAGCTCCAAAATTCTGTGGATTGAGAAATAGGTCGGAAGAAAAAAATCAGTCAAACTTCCCGACTTATCGGAATGCGAGTAATAAAAAATTATCCCATGTTAAGCACGTATTTCGCCCACCGGCAGTCATTGATTGAAAAATAAGCATTGGTCTAAAATTAGCAACGTCAAATCCAGCCTGTTAGCATATTACAAGACGCTGGCTGGTGATAATAGAGAGTTCGGCAGCACACTTCCTCACCCCATTTCAGTGTAAGGGGAAACTCATATAGCGTCCTACATAAAAATCGCCATCGCGACACTGATCGCCCCTGTCCTTTGGACAACAGTTGTTGTGGCTGGCGCCTTGTTCGGGTGGTGGCGACAGCCTGTGGCGCCGACAGGCGATGCGCCTTCGTTTATGCGAGCAGCGATCAAGATGATCGATGAAGGCAACCGTGGAAACGCAGCCTTGGTTTTGATCGAAGACGGAGCCATCAGCGCGGAATACTACTCATCAACGGCAGACTCGGTTGATCGCGACACCGTATTCGCGACCGCGTCGATGAGCAAGTGGATTACGGCTTTGGGTGTGATGAAGCTCGTGGAAGAGGGAAGGCTGGACTTAGACCGCCCGGTTGAAGACTATCTGTCGCGCTGGCACCTACCACCCAGCCAGTTCGACAATCGCAGTGTTACGGCTCGTCGACTGCTCGCACATACTGCTGGACTAACGGACGGGTTGGGCTTCGGTGACTATCATCCAGACGAGTCGTTGCCGCCGCTTGAGCAATCGCTGACCAGCCCGAGGGCTTCCTCGGGTGAGCCAGTAGTCATTGCTGTGGGAATTGAGCCGGGAAGTAAGTGGCGGTACTCCGGCGGTGGGTACCTGCTTCTCGAGCTGCTTGTCGAAGAAATCTGTGGGGATAGCTTCGAAACATTTATTTCGCGTGCCATACTTCAGCCACTAGACATGACTCGTTCAGGATACTACGACCTGGGCGAAGTGGAAAATTCGGCGAAGTCCTACGACACGAATGGCATCCCATCCCCAAACTACCGCTATGCATCGAAAGCGGCAACAGGGTTCAATACTTCAGCCGGGGACATGGCAAAGCTTGTTATAGCGCACTTTCCAGTAGTTGGTGACAAGCCTCTGGCACAGTCAGTGCTGACACAGCCAATGATTGACGCCATGCGCAAACCTCACGCTAAAATGCACGGTATTATCGACGTCTGGGGTCTGGGAACCATGCTCTACGCGCCAACAGCAAGCGGCGACTTCGTTTTCGGCCATGACGGGTCGAATGAACCGGCAATCAACGTGTCCGTAAGGGTCAATCCGGACAAAGGCGACGGAATTGTGATGTTGGAGACCGGTAATAAAACACTGGCAACGCGAGTGGGTTCAGAATGGGTGTTTTGGCAAACTGGAACTCCCGATTTCCTCGACATACCGAAAGAGATCCGGCGCGTAATACCGGCTTTGTTGGGTGGTGCTTTCGTAATTCTGCTTGCGGCGCTATTCATCGCGTTGCGATGGCATCGCGTTAGGAGGCGTGAAAGTCATCTAGCGTTACAGTCTAGCAAAGCATTGTAGATTCGGATTGGTAGGTTCGATCATGCGAACAATGTGACTCGACTCGTCAAGTGGACTGGGCGACAGTAGGTGCATTTGCAGAGTTTCCGTCGCGCTGAAGCTTTCGTCGTTTACGGAATGGAGCGTGAACACAGAATTCCAATGCCGAACCAACGGATGCACGTGCGGACTGGAAATGGTTTGAAGACAAGCGGGAATGAAAGCCCGTCTGAGTAGCTCCTAGCCCGAGGCTCAGTATCGAGTGTTGCAGCTTGCCTGGTAACAGGTCGGTTGAAGCGTACACAGAAAGGTAGCGAGGATGAAAGGTATCGACTGGCTGTCGAACCCTGAATGGTATTGAGCTCCGAAAACTTTGTAACTATTGGATTCTGCCCAAGGTGTGTGCATGCTGGAAGGCCACATTCTTCCTCGCGTCACGGCGAGTGATGAGGAGAGACCCGGAGTCGTAGGCCCATTCGCGCTACCCATCATGTCTTCAAGGCAACCAGTGAGACCCGTTTGTTCTTGTTCGCCACGCACATCCACTGTGTGGTCGAACGAGTATGCCGTACAAGCTGAAAAGGCGAGGAAGGCAAATGACTAACCGGGAGTCGGATGACCGAATAGTAGCGACGAAGCCGGGTAACTCTGGTGGAGGGAAGGCGGTCAAGCCATCACGCGAATCGAGCCGAACACCGTTCACACTTAGCGGTGAGCCCACGGTGACCAGTCGACTCGATCGCATCACGAATCGAGCTGAGCTCCATCCGACGAAGACGTTTACGAACCTCTTCACGCTGATCAACGTTGAAGCCCACCTCATACGGTATGCGGATGATTTCATCTGCACGTTTGAGTTGGAAGACGATGCGCGACGTTTTCAAGCAGTCCTAGCGAAACGCCTAGGTCGATCCTCGTTAGAGCTAGCCCCGGACAAGACGAAGCTGATCCGATTTGGACGCTTTGCTGATCGCGACGCCAAGCGATTAAGTGAAGGTACTCCTGAACTATTCGACTTTCTGGGTTTCACGCATTATTGTGGTCATAGTCGAGCAGGCACATTCAAACTGAAGAGGCGAACGTCGAAAAAGAAGTATCGAGCGAAGATCGCAGATATCAAGAGTTGGTTTCGCAGTAAGCTCACGACTCCGATCATCGAAGTCTGGGCAACGTTGCGTTCGAAGCTCCAAGGGCACTATCAGTATTACGGTATCAATGACAATTGGCCGTGGTTGCTGAAGTACTTTAGGACGCTCCGTCGACTTAGCTTCCGCTGGATGCGTCGTCGCAGCCAGACGGGAGATAACTTAAGCTGGACCGATTTTCATCTGTATGAAGCTCGTCATTCTTTACCGCTGCCTCGGAAGCTAACGGATCTGATTGCCATGTACGGATGAATCCGCGATAATGCGAAAAGAATCGTGGCGAGTGATGGCTGGGAGCCGGATGCGTTAACAGCGCTCGTCCGGTTCTGAGAGGGTGCGGAGTATCAATTGAGCACGGACGAAATATTGTGGCACCGCCAGGAAACTTAGACGGCAACCAGAGAAAACAAACCTCGACCTAAACTTAAGAGACTCCAAACTACTCGCCGGGAGCGGCGGCGTGGTGCGGTTTTGAAATAGAGGATCTCCGGTCGCCGCATGGTGATCCTGAACGTTCGGCGGGAAGGGAGCCGAAGCCTGGCGGCGGGCGAAGAAAGCGCCTTTGGACCATCGCTCGCAGACATGAACTCACTTGAAACGAACCTGAGGCATAGCCATGTATGACAGTTATCAGGGCCAAACTCCAAAAGTCAAATTTCGGTCCCCCCTATGAAATTCATCATCGTTCTCTTACTTTGCCTTCTCGCAGCCCCGCTGTTCGCACAATCTTCTGATCCACCAATATTTAAGGACGCCCGCGTTGAGACCTACCGAAAGATCGACTCCACTGAACTGAAACTCTGGATCTTCGGGGAGTCGGATCCCATGGCGCAGAAGCCCGCGATTGTATTTTTCTTCGGTGGTGGCTGGAATTCGGGATCACCGGACCAGTTCGAGAGCCAGGCACGGCATTTCGCACAGCGAGGCATGATCGCCATCACCGCCGACTACCGCGTGAAGTCCCGGCAAGGCGTGCAAGTGGTGGAATGCGTGAAAGACGCCAAGGCCGCCATCGCCTGGGTCCGGGAAAATGCCGAGCGTCTCGGCGTTAATCCGGACAAGATTGCCGCATCAGGAGGTTCCGCTGGTGGTCACCTCGCAGCCAGCACCGGCACGATCAGCGGTATCGGCAGTGATGAACGTCCCAACGCCATGATCCTCTTCAACCCCGCTTGCACGCTCGCTCCAATCGCGAACTGGCAACCCCCAGGGCCCAAGTCTGGGCTCGGCGTCGACCGATTTGGCGTGGAAGCGCAGGTACTTTCGCCGGCCCATCACATCGGACCGCACACGCCGCCGACCCTGATACTTCATGGCAAGAAGGACACCACGGTTCCCTACGCTTCCGTAGTCGCGTTCGAAAGTGTGATGAAGAAGGCAGGCAGGCCGTGCAAACTAATCGGCTACGACGGTGCGGGTCACGGCTTCTTCAATCGCGGCGAGGATTACCGCAAAACCCTCGCTGAAGCGGACTCTTTCCTTGTCGAACTCGGCTGGATCAAAAAGTGAAGTCCCGACAACCAACGAGCCGAACAAGGCGGTCGACCTGAGCGGCGGTTGGTGAGTGTGCTGGATTTCAAACTGGTGAACGCCGCCGGGTCAACATGGTCATTATGCCACAAAGGGACATCCATTCGCAAATTCAGAATCACAACCAACTGATCCGCTCGAAGCATCCATCGCCGATGAACTTTGGCGCTGGGCATTTGCGACACCAGATGTACGATCCGAAATCACTGAACCGCAATCATCGCTATCCGTGTGGCTGGAATTCTACCTCTGCGGCGCATTCCATTTGATTGCCTTTACTCGATCACGAGGGATTTGGTGCGATGGAGTAATTGAACTATCAATAGAGAAACTCAATCGGCGGGCTTTTCGAATCGCTGGTGCTGCCTTTGGTCCAAATGAACTTACTGCGTTCGAGATTGAATTCCACTATGCAGTACGTCGAGGTCGCAACCCACTGAGAACAATCATTCGATTTGGATTCGCAGGACCGGATGGCGAGATTCGCCAGCCCAAAGAAAAAGACGCACCTAGAATTGTCGCCAATCGACCACGGCGTGATCACGAATGGGCTGTGGCCGTCGAATTGACGCCGTTGGAAGCCTGAATGCGGGATAACAAACAAGCATTTGACATCGCGACGTGACGTCAGGAACGGAGCCGATGATCAAGTGCTTTGTTCAACAAGGCCGGTGACTTTTTGCGCGGCCGAAAAGGGGATTTGCTGCGGAAATGGGCTGGATTAGGCAGGCCCACAGACAGTTTCAACCCGACTTCGCTGCAGTCGGTTGTTGTCAATCACCGCAATGTGAACCCGGCTGGTTTGACCGTGAGCAGTGACTTCTCGTTTCGGATACTTCAATCTTAATACTCGTTTCCGGTTTCGGGGTCTTGTTTGGTGATTGAGACAGCATGCACAGGAGGTCACAACTAAAACTCGACGATGGAAAAAAACGCTATCCGCAGACCTTGAAACTACGCCGTGATGGCGGCATACTTGAACTTGGGATTGCAACGACGTGCTCGATCGGCCGCTTTGTTTCGCATACGGTCAACCACTTGCACACGCTGAATCCAGACTTTTGCAATAGAGGGGGTTGTTTATGCGACGCGTCCGTTTTTCAGTCGCCATGAGCCTTGATGGATTCATAGCTGGACCTTCCGGAGAAAGTGACTGGATTATCATGGATCCCGAGATAGACTTTGGCGCACTGATGAGTGCTTTTGATACCATCCTGCTCGGCCGCAAAACTTACGAAGCGACGCGCGGGCACGGGGGAGGCGGAATGCCAGGCCTGACTACGTTCGTGTTTTCGAATACACTCCGTCAAGAGAATTGCCCGGGAGTGTTCATTTCAAGCGATCCGCAGCAGACACTCGCTGCGATTCGAAAACAAAACGGTAAAGACATCTGGCTCTTTGGCGGCGGCAAGCTGTTTCACAGTCTGCTGGAACTTGGGTTGGTTGACTCCGTCGAATTAGCCGTAATACCGGTCTTGCTGGGTTGTGGATTGCCCCTACTGCCGCATCCCAGCAAATTCGGTAACCTCAAACTTACGAATCATCGTGTCTACCCCAAGACAGGTACCGTCGCACTTGAGTACGCGCCGAAGCGCTAAGTGCTGAACATCATTACGGCCTTTTGAGTCAAGTCGTCGATAGGGGTTGGCTAGCAATCCAAAACGCGAAGCAAGGGTTACAGTTGAAATCCGCGAACTGGCTGCTGAAGGGTAAGCGATTTTTTTCACAGAACATGACGAGGCCGAACCAGACGGTTGCCCGTGCCGACTGGTCTTGAATGGTCGGCCGCTGGGAGTGACACTCGCCTGCGTTGCATCGTTTTGTGGTTACCGGATTTGGTATTTTCTTGA
>JANNWZ010000102.1:0-8257 GCA_031409295.1 Mariniblastus sp. | reverse complement strand
GATTACGCCGCGATCGCCTCGCGGCATGGCGTCGATCTCGCGCAAGTTTGCCCCCCCACCGGCGAGGAGCGACTAGAACAGTTGAAACAGACTTTGGTTCGAACCGATGTTCCTTTTCCGCTGACTACGGCAGAACAGGCCGCCTGCCTGAATGCCGCCAGTTCTGGCCAACCATTTGGAACGGGCCAATTTGGAATGGAACGCGTCGACCTCGGAAAGTTTGAAAATTTCCAACTCTATCCCGCCTACACTTTCGAGGAACATTTAAGCTGGGCCTGTTTGGTCGCTGATCAACAACATACGAAACATCAATTCGCCTGTCGGGAATATCTCGAAGGAGAACAGTTGTTTGAAATCGGTGGAACCGTGATCCCGGATTTTTATTTGCTGAACGCGCGCATCTACCAGCAAACGCGCTGGCAACTGGCGACCGTCAACATGATCATCCCGGCGGAACTGTTTTTTACGTGTCACAGTCGCCGTTTTTTTCCGGTGACAACGTTTATGCGTCCCTTGGAAGTTGATTACCTGGAAGAGCCGGATATTGGCCATGACGTGGCGGGACATGTGGCGACATTTACGATTCAGGCAGTCGCCAATGTGATGAAAAACCACGGGCTTGCCCGGGACGCAATTTATGCCGAGCGAGACCAGCAAATTGAACGGGCGGCGGGCGATCCCGTGACGATTGCCCGTCTCTCCCAAACCGCCGATCAATTGCTGACCTACGCCGGGCGGATCTATTGGTTCACGGTTGAATTCGGTTTAGTCATGCAAGGTGATGAAGTCCGGTGTTTTGGCGCGGGCATTCTGTCATCACCCGGCGAAACTGTGTTCAGCATTAACAGTCGTGAATCTAATCGAATCTTGATCGACCCGTCCAACGATGCCGATTTGCTGCGATTGGCAAGTACGGATTACTTGATCAGCGAATTTCAAAAAACGTACTTCATTTCGAAAAGTTTCGACCTGCTCGATTCGATGACGGCCGAACGAATCTTGAAAGCCGCGAAAACTGCGATGTCGTTGCCCGATTATACCTGGCGCGAAATCGTGCCCGGCGATCAAGTTGTCAACGTCGGCACGACCGCGATGAGTCCCAACGAAAAATACTATCGCTTGATGGCCGGGCAGCCGTTGGACGAGTGCTTGCGCAGAACGGCGATCAAAAATCTGGCGATGATCGCCGATGGACTGGATCTGACATTACTGAACCATTTCAAACTTCCCCCGCCCAATGTTCCATCCGTCGCAATTGAGTGGTTCCAGCAACACGGGTCATCGTTGAGGTAATTCGACTTGATCGGTATCGCGTCCGAGTTCAATCCCTATATTCAGAACCGCGGTGGCCGCTGGCAAGCATGTGTTTGTCGTGGACCGTGGGAAAACCCGTCAGGAGCATCACGTGGTCACCATGTTTTTCGAATCCGATATCAACACCCAGGCACTCAATGGAATTTGTGTGGCCGTAATCGGATATGGCAGTCAAGGCCGAGCTCAAGCATTGAATTTGCGCGATAGTGGCGTCCATGTGATACTGGGATTGCGTGCCGCAGGCAAAAGTTGGCGGGCAGCAGTCGCCGACGGCTGGATTCCACTGTCAGTCGAAGCGGCCGCTGCACAAGCCGATGTTATCTGTTTGTTGACGCCAGACATGTCGCAACCAAAAATGTACCGCGATCAACTGAAGTCGCACATGAAGCCCGGCTCGACACTGCTCTTTGCCCACGGATTCAATATCCACTATGGGGCGATTCAAGTTGCTGTCGAAAATAATGTGGTGCTGCTGGCTCCGAAAGGAGTCGGCAAAATGGTCCGTCGGCAATATGAAGAGGGCAGTGGAGTACCGGGGTTGGTCGCCGTGCACCAGGACGCCACTGGCAATGCGCGCGACATCGCATTGGCATACGGCTGGGCGATCGGTTCAGGCCGAACCGGGATTATCGAAACGACCTTCGCCGAAGAAACCGAAACCGACCTGTTTGGAGAACAAGCAGTTTTGTGCGGCGGCCTGACTGAGTTGATCGTCGCCGGCTGGGAGACTCTTGTCGACGCCGGTTACCAGCCAGAAGTCGCGTATTTTGAATGCCTGCACGAAGTCAAATTGGTTGTCGATTTGATTTTCGAGGGGGGCATCACCCGGATGTTTGAATTTATCAGTGATACGGCCGCCTATGGGGATCTCGTTAGTGGTAAGCGCGTCGTCGGGGCCACGTCGCGGGCCGCTATGAAAGAGATTCTGCAGGAAATTCAAGACGGGACTTTTGCCAAAAGTTGGCAAGCCGAAGATGCAGCCGGAAATCCCAACTTTCACGCAATGAGGCAAGCCGACATTGAACATCCGATTGAGGTAACTGGTAAAAATCTGCGGGAACGATTTGCCAGGCTGAAATAGTCTGCTCCCGGGACCATTGCCAGTCGGTAGCGCCATCGCAAGTCTTCCCTGGGCACGGTTGCGTGAAGTTCTTGGATTTGTGTGAAACAACTGTCCAAGATTTCAGCAAAATCGGAGGCAAAATTCCGGGTCTCAGGTTATTGCGGCGAACTCTTACCGCGACAGATCGTGGCCAGAAAATAACCCCGGAGTAGTTCATTCAGGTCGATGAAAATTCAAAAAATTGAATATTTTCCGAAAATAAGCGACCTCCACTGATTAAGAGATCGGGGCGATCTCCATGTACAGCCCCTAGGATCCGAAAACAACCCTTAAAGGCACATCAATGGTAACTTGACTTCGTGTCGTCCTTAATGTAATTTAGTTGACAGGTCTCCGCAGTCAGGGTAGGATGGCCATGTTATGTTTTTTTCACGTTATTTTTTTTTGGAGAAAGTCTAATGAAAAAGAGACAAAGTGGTGGTTTCACGTTGGTGGAGCTATTGGTCGTGATCGCGATTATCGGGATCCTGATCGGTATGTTGCTCCCCGCCGTACAACAAGTACGCGAAGCTGCGCGTCGCACAAACTGCATGAACAATGTTCGTCAGATTGCTTTGGCGGCACATAATTATGAAAGTGCGAATATGTACTTTCCTCCCGGAGCTCTGTTTTTTGATCGTGGCGAAACCGATACCTCCGCTGGATCAACTCAAATGTCCGGTACTTTGATGCATTTGTTGCCCTTTATTGAAGCGAACACGGTCGACTCAATCATCAAAATACAACGCTCGTACAAAAAATACGATTCCGCAGTATTTTTCAATTGGGGTCTTCCCTCGGATACGTCAACGATTTTGGCGACTTTTAATGAGATCAGCACATTTCGATGCCCTTCGGATAACACAGCAATTGATCCAACCCATAGTTGGACATTGATGGTTCCCGAAACCGTGCCCGGAACGGCGTTGACAAACCCAGCCGACCAAGCCCAGATTTTCTCGATTCCTTGGCAGCTTTGGATTTTGGCAACTCAAATTCCGATTACAGCCCGGCCAATGGGTAAGACCAACTACTTGCCGATTGCTGGCGGTATGGGAACCGTGGTTGCCCCAACGCACCCTGGTGCGATCTTCGAGGGAATTTTCACCGATCGAAGCCATAATGGTTTCGGTGCGATTCCTGACGGATCAAGCAATTGCTGGCTGTTTGGAGAAGTCGCCAACTTTATTCGTACGGGTGTAAAGTACCAGTATCCTTGGGCCGGCGGTGTCATTCTTGCGATGGGTCGATGGAACAATGATCCATCTGGGCCGCCGCCGGAACGTCCTTGGTTATCACGTAGCAATCACCCCGGCACGATTTCTTTCGCTTTGGCCGATGGTTCGACCCGCTCAGTTTCCAAAACAACTGAAAATGCGACGATGGTGATTGTTGCTGGTAAAGGTGACGGAATTGTCCGTGTTGTTGAATAGTATTTAAAGGAATGTTGATGAACAAGTTTACGAAGTTAATTTTTGCTGCAGTAATTGCCGCTTCAACCCTGAGCGTTGTGGGTTGCAAAGATAGTGGAACAAAGATTACGCCAAAAGAGTTTGACGCAACCAAGTTAGCTCCACTCGATGCAGGCGTTGGCGGTGGTACGAAGAGTAAAGACGTAGCACCGACGTCGGTCGAGCAAAACTAATTGACAACATCTTTTTTTGTTGCTTAACGGTTCGTGATGTATGTAATTGGCGGCAAGTCGAATTTCGGCTTGCCGCTTTTTTTTTTCGCCGGACCAGCGATGCCAACTTCAAAACAACTGTTCAAAACAAGCGTTGAGGGATGGCACAAATGTTTAATCGATGATTAGAATGCGCGATGCAGGAGCTCGACCGAGTTTTCAAGTCGCGGGTGATTTTCTTTTAAGTCGTCGCTCTGAATACCCGCATTGGCGTTCATTCCATCCATCTGTCGCAGCATTTCGTAGAGTCCGTAGATCGCGGCATCCACGTCCCGAGTATGGCCCGACTCAGAAATGGTATGCATATTTCGGATGGGAAATCCAATCGAAGCGGCCGCCGAATCGATCGACGCCAACACAGCCGCCATGGCGTCGGTCCCTGTATCACGCCCGGCGAGTTCATGCTGCACTGGAATACCTTTGGTTTTTGCCACAGCAGTGATTAGCGAGTTCAGACTCGCGCTGGTGATGGCACCGTGAGTGAGCGTGAATCCCTTACCCATTTCCACGGGCTCGTATCGGCGGTCAGCAATTCCGGGCGCCGCGACAAAATCATGCGCAACGTCAACGGCGATCGTTACATCGGGACGAAATTGTTCGGCCATCACACGACTACCAAATCGGCCAATCTCCTCATGAGTCGCGATCGCCCCGAGGAACCGAACATTTTTTAGACCTCCGCATCGGGCAATCAGCCGCGCGATCTCCGCCACCACAAAACAACCCAACCCATTGTCCAGATACGCCCCGATAAACGTGTCCGGCGCAAACCCCCGCTCGATCGGGCGATCGAACAAAATCGGATCGCCCGGGCGAATCCCCAACGCTTCGATTTGTCCCTTTTTGTTTTCACCGTGAATATGGAGTTCCAAATACATCATTTCTTCTTTGATGCCTTTCTCCCCGGATCGCAATTTTGGATCCGCAAAATGGATCGCCCCAATCGCTTCGATCGTACCGCCGCGAATGACTCGCCACTGATTCGACTGATCCGGATCCTCAGTGAACAACAACACTCGATGCCCAATTAACGTCATCGGCAACATGGAATCCGAGTTGACCCATATTTTTCCGTCCTCACCTACACTGCGGACTTGCATACGGATTTTATCGGCATGTCCAATTATCATCACCGAAAACGCGTCCGATCGATCAGGCGCAGTATCGAGTACAATTCCGGCGTTACCCTTAAATGTATGAATTTTCCAGGTGTCGGGAATGAAAGTTTGAAAATGCGGTTCTAGCACCCCACGGGTCATTGCCCCTTCCAATCCAATTGGACTCGGTGCCGCCAGAATTCGTCGCATGAGCTCAAAACGCTCATCGGACATGGAGATTTGCCATGGTTGTTTTTCGCTATTCACAGAAGTTCACTCGCTAAAAGAGATTTTTAGACTAACGGCCATTCAGATAACGTAGCGAAATTGAATAGGCTAGGGAATGCGAGTTGGTCGGAGTCCAGCGAATCGGTGAACCTTGGCAACATACCCCTCAATTCAGACTGAACCCCGGCGGAAAGTCTGGCGCACGTTTTGCTGGTGTTGAATGAGCCAGCTCCTGTTGGTGCTGCAGCAAGTCCAAAACAAGTCGTCCGCGACGGATAATATTCAATTCATCGAGCACCGCTTGCTGTTCACGCGGTTCCGCTCCTGACGAATACGAGATTAAATCCAGCAATTGTCCCAACGGAATTTCAGACTCCAGCAATTGATCCAGCGCAGCGACATCGACCTGTGGTCTCCGCTCGGTCAACGTCCGAAATTGTCGCACAACGGCTTCGCGGAGCTGACGTCCGTCGCGCGGAGAGCCCTGGAAAATTTCTGTTACCAGTTCGACTTCTGCCATTCGATACAATTTGCCTTGGTTGATCTCGCGAATCAGCCGAGCTCGGCGGATACCCATTAACAACAGGTTGAATCGGCCATCATCCAGGCGAACATGGGTAACGATCTTGCCAATACAGACCGTCCGACAAAGGTCCGCCGCGTCGAGCAAATCGCGCTTTGTTGGCGGTTGCATCAATGCGATCGAGATCAGTCCATCGCCTTCCACGGCATCGGACATCAGTTGACGATAGCGCGGTTCAAACAAATGCAAAGCTTGTACAACACCCGGAAACAGGACCAAGTTCGGCAATGGAAACAACTTGACGGTGTTGTCAAAATCATCCGGTAATGAGGGATCGACCTGGTTCATCGATAGCAGCACCCTTCATGAAACCTGGAATAACTGCCGTTGCGCACGTTCTCACCAAGTGTATCCAGTTTTGCTTGCCAATAAAACACCATGGCTGATCTCCGATGGGTTTCCACGACCTGATTTATCGTCACGACGTTGTTACATGGAATTACGGCCGACTCAGCGAGCGTATCAAAATTTAAGTATTCCGCCGAATTCTTGCGAAAATTATTGAGCATCATTAATAAACTGTGACTGGAATCGAGTTGGCGGGAAATTGTCCGTACGAGAGAAGTCGACAATGTTCTAATGACTTGACACCTGGCCACGACGCCTCGACAATCTAACCGTGAGGAAAAGGAGAAAATCAAAATTTTCCGATACCTTTTCCAAAATCCCTGGAACAGCCTGACTGAAAGCCTTTCAAATGATTCTCTCTGGCGACGAAATTCATCGAAAACTGGGGACGGACATTGAGATCAATCCGTTCCATCCAGAAAATCTTAATCCGAACAGTTACAATCTCACACTGCATCATGACCTGTTGACCTACGAAGAGGTTGTGCTGGACATGAAAAAAAGCAATCGCGTTCGTCGCATGGTCATCCCGGAAAGCGGTCTGGTTTTAGAACCCAACCGTCTTTATTTGGGTCGTACGGTCGAGAGAACGGAAACCCACAACCTCGTTCCGATGATTGAAGGCCGATCTTCGATCGGACGATTGGGCCTATTCGTCCATGTGACGGCTGGGTTCGGTGATGTTGGTTTCAAGGGATTTTGGACCTTGGAGATGTTTGCAATCCAACCGATTCGAGTCTACCCAGGCGTTTCGATTTGCCAAATTTTCTATCATCAAATCGCTGGCGCGATTACCGAATACCAAAGTGACAAATATCAAAACAATCGTGATATTCAGCCGAGCCTGATGTACAAAGAACTCAACCCGAATGCGATCACGGAAGACCCGCAATTGTCGTTGGAATTCCGCAGCTGAATAAAACGTGATTTGACGCTGGTGGTATTGAAGTCGCTAACTCGATTAGATTAATCGAGCGAATTGACTATCGCGAATATCGGCGATTTGGGGTGCCGTCAAACGATCGCCATCGTCCATTAAATTGTTGGGATCAACCACATGGTCCAAACCCAGATTGTGGGCTATTTCATGTGCGGCGACCCGCGCTATGACTTCACGTCCACCCTGGAATGAAACCAAATTGTCGCCCACATGCATGGTGATTCCGTTGGCGTCGACAAACGCCAATCCATTAGCCGTGTTTTCAGATGTATTGTCGAATCCGGCGGCGATTTCCACAAAATACATATCGATCACCAAGGGGTCAGTATTTCCTTTGCCGGCTGCATCTCCTTGCGTGACGACGGCGTCGAGGTCCGCGCCCGGACGCAACCCGCCGTTGCCAATATTAGCAAACGTGTTGCTCCAGGTTCGTTCGGTCAACCACAGGACATCGATGCCGGCCTGATAATAAATGGAATCTATCAGCCGCATAATTTCAGTTTCTTCGGTGGAGTTACCAAAGAACTCGGCAGTGTTGGTGCCATTCGAATTGGACACGACGATCGGCTGAACGGTTACCACGAGAGTAACAGGCGAAACAGCCGCTCGTTCGCCATCGTCGAAACGAAAAAACTCCGCTCCAACTACCGTGTCGGTTCCGTTGAGTCCGCGTGTATCGAAAACCGTCAGGTTCCCAGCCGCACCAAAGATCTGGTAGTCAGCGAACTGGCCCGCAAAAAAAATGTAGTCCGTTTCAGTGCCGCCGTTGATCACATCGTCGCCAACACCAGGCACGATAAAATCGAATCCACCTAACCCATCGATGATATCGTTGCCATTGTGTCCGACAATTAAGTCCAGGCCCGGCCCGCCCGTCAAATTGTCGTTACCATTTTGTCCATGCAACCGGTTCTCGCCGCTACCGCCGACCATGGTATCGTCACCATCGCCGCCATAGAAC
>JANNWZ010000101.1:0-44253 GCA_031409295.1 Mariniblastus sp. | reverse complement strand
AGCGAACAAGTCCGCTGATTGCGACGTTTGATTTTGAGTCGGATTGGCCCGTGATGAGTTGGAGTTTTTCTCAAGGTGGTCATGGAGGATGCCCTGGCGACGGATTCGATCTCGGTGACTTCGCTGAGCGGGGATACCACTTCGGTCGATGCGGACCCTTCATGGTATCGGCCCAACTCGGACGACGATTCGCTTCGGTGCAGATCTTGACTTGCTGACACCTCGGACAATGATAAACCGCCCCGACGGGTTTGGCTTCGCTTTCTTCCGGAGGCAGTTGAACAAATTTAAGGTGTAAAGTACCGTTTTGGCGAAACAGGTAGGTTGGTGGTTGATTTGTTGTGTAAATTGTCGTCCAACAGATTGCATTCATTGAAAGTTATGGCCGAGAATTGAGACCGTTTTGATTTTTTTGAGTATGCGATTTCAATCAGGTTTTTAATTGATCGCGATAATCGCCGGCACGAGGGGCGATCGGTGCCCAGAGCGAATGCGAGAGGGAATGTCTGGCAGACAGGTCGCGAAAGTGACTTCGGACCAGCCGATTGTTAGCCCAGTTGGACATGATTTTGTCGGTTTTTGAGTAGATGGTCGCAGGACGCGCAGCAGCGAACAAGTCCGCTGATTGCGGCGTTTGATTTTGAGTCGGATTGGCCGGTGCTGAGTTGAAGTTTTTCTCAAGGTGATCATGGAGGATGCCCTCGCGACGGATTCGATCTCGGTGACTTCGCTGAGCGAAGATTCCACTGCGGCCGATGCGGGCCTTTCACCGTATCGGCCCAACTGGGGTAACGATTCGCCAGGGGATAGATCATCATTTGCTGAAACTTCGGACAGCGGTCGACCAGCACCTTGGGTCTGATATCGGTCTCATCTTTCGCTGAGTCAAAGATACATTTCGGGAAATCCGTTTTAGACGTGCGGACGTGTCAGGCTGGCCAAGTTACTTGAACGGAAACTCCGTGCGGCGACAAATTCCGAACCAAAATTTTTCCACCGTGTCGGTCAATGATCGATTGGCAGATACTCAAACCTAAACCGCTTCCGGACCGGCTCGCATGGGTCCGTGCAGGGTTGGCTTGATAAAATCGCTCAAAAATTCTGGGCAGATCAGCTTCTGGAATTCCACAGCCAGTATCGGCAACGGTGAGCACGACCGAATCCCGGGACCGTCGCAAGTCGAGCTGGATCAGGCCGCCGCCAGAAGTGAATTTCAAGGCGTTGTCGAGCAAGTTATTGACGACTTGGCGAATTTTCATTTCGTTGCCATGCAAGAAGATTCGCGAACCGAGGTTGGCGTCGATGCGGATACTAGCTTCTTCCGCGATGGCTGAGAAAAATTCCAACGATTTAGTGATCGAGGCTGATAGATCAAATTCGGCAAATTTTGAGTGATGCTGTTGAGCGTCAGATTCCGCCAACTCCAACAACTGATTCACCAGGTATCGGAGTTGTTCACATTGTTCACTGACGGTTTCCAATTCATCACGATATTCTGCGGCGGATCGCTCCCGTTCCAAGGAGACTTCGACGCTGGTTTGAATCGCAGTCAACGGGGAGCGCAATTCATGTGCTGCGTTGGCGATAAAGTCGCGATGAGATTGCAGATATTTCGCATTCTGATCCAGGAATGAATTGATCTCTTGGGAGATCTGATCCAATTCGTCGTTGGTCCCGCGGATCTGCAACCGCTGTTGCAAATTGGACGGTTCGAGCCGTCGCGTGGTTTGAATAATTTCACGCACGGGCTCGGTTGCTTTTCGGGCCAACAGAAATCCACCGAGCGGAGCCACTAGACACAACACTGCACCGATCCCCAACAATACTCGAGTAAGTCTCCACACGTCTCGTTGAATAAATTGCGTCGGCATTCCCAACACCATCGAATATGTCTCGCCGTTACCTAATCGTATAGGATGGCGAACGAGAATTGTGTTCGTCGTTTGTTGGAATTGAAAGCGGGCGGAGCTGTCGTCTCCGGCGGCCGACACAATTTCCGGTATGGATTCAGACGTTTCACTTTGCCAGACGGATTCTTGCTGTTGGTTTCGAAGTCCAGCAAACCAACGGTGTTGCCGATGTCCGCGGATTTTTCGGTCGAATTCCGCTCGGATTTCTTCGAGATCGGGATAGAGTTGCTGAACCGCCAACTCGAGCTCGGTGGCTTCCTCCAATAGCAGGTCGCGAAATTCTTGCGATATCGTCAACCGTATCGCCTCGCGCGTGACGACCAAGGCCAATACCGATGCCAACAACATCATCACGGTGTTCCACGCGGTGAGCCGAAATCGGAGCGTGCGATAAAATGATTTATTCAAGGGCTGTCTAATGCTTATTTATCGAGTTGTGACGACGGAACGAAACGAAGTCCGTCCCTAAACGGTGCTAACGCAGGCTGTGACTGAGAGTCGGACGAATGGTCGGTTTAACTGTACTACATCAAACCAGAAACTTCTTCTAAACCTGATCAACGGTACTGGAGAGTTTCGATTTCTCGTGCTTTTCCGAATGCTTACGGAATTGCAAGCAAACAAACCTATTCTCAATTCAGGATCTGCCGAGCTATAGTTTGGGACTAACACACACGGCGAACCGAGTCGTTAGTCCAGCTTCAAGGCCGAAGTTTCCAATGAAAAACGCACATCACTTTGACGAAACCGATTGAGCCCACAACGCAGTCTTGTGAATGATTGCATCATCCGATTTCGTAACTTTGTTTATCGCCGCTCCCATTCTACATCGCTAATTCTATGACTGCTATTTCAAATTCAACAGCCGCCTTGCCGATGGAAGCTGATGAAGAGTTGTCGCATATTGCCCACCAAATCGAGCATGCCGCCCATTTCCTTCCCTCGCAAGGCCCCATCACCGCCTTCGTGCATCACAATACGCTTCACGCGCTTGAGAAACTGGATTTTTGTGAAGCCGTACTGAAAGGTGCCGAGCTTTTCGGCTGCCATCCCTATCTACCTGAGATTCGTTATCGGGAAAAGGTCGCTTCCGGCCGCATCCGCAAAGTCGATCTGGAAGACGTTCTGTTGGAAGACTTGGGAGACCGGGCGGATGTACTGCTTGGATTTCTGGGTTTGCGAATTCGATTGCGGCAAGCGATTCTCGAATACCCGCTGCATGACGGTCCAGCTGATGATTTACGGTGGGTCATTGCCGACTCAAATGCACTTAAGCAATTTCGCGACGACGCTCCGGCATTAATCCGCGAACAATTCCTGACCGACACGCAGCAATGGATCAGTCGTGATTTTGGCTCGCCGGCCGGCACGAGTACAATGGCCGGAGCCAGCGAAAAATCCAAACGACTGCACCCGGCGCTCCAAACGGCAATCGAAGAGCAATTGAAATTTTTCGGGGCCAGCCGAATCGAGAGTTGGTCGCCCGAAACTTGGGAGTCGTTCAGTTTGCATTTGCTGTGGCGCATTTGTGAACATGGCGTGGCGATTTCCGGTTTCCAAACTGCACCTCACGCGCCGCGATTCAAACGTTTGCGCGATTTGTTGAAAGATGTCACGTGCGAAGATAGTGATGAGTTGGTCAACGAGGTTATGATTCGGTTTTGCGGGGCATTTCTAGATCAAGGCTTTAGCCACTGGCATTTGCCGGACCGCGACGCGGGCTTTTACCAATGCTACCTAAACTTGTTTGGCGAAACCGATTGGCTGGTTCAGCCGTGGCGACGCGGCTTGGCGGAGTATTTACGGAAACTTTCGGCCGAGTCGGTTACGCCATTGGAATCGATTCGGCAGTCGTTGAACCAGTTGGGGGTGGACGCCTCCGAACAGGAAAACTATTTGACACAAACGCTGTTGGCGCTAAGTGGTTTCGCCGGCATGATTTGGCAATTGGAGACCCGTGGCGACCGCGTCTACCGTCCGATGCCGGCCGGCACGTTGTTGGAGTATGTTGCGGTACGACTAATTCTGGAACAATTCGCGTTGTCATGGGTTGCGCGAAACTCGTTGGACTACACAGGTCCTTTGTCTGAGTTGGCTGATCATTTGAAAAGCGAGTTTAAGACTCCCTCGAACACCGAATCAGACGCGCAGCGAAACGCGTTTCGACTATTCGAAATCGGCCAGTTACTGGGATGGCAACCGAAGAATTTGGCTCGGCTCAGCCCCGCCGAATGGAATCAGGTGTTGCAAGAAATCCATGCTTTCCCGGCCATTGAACGCCGACGCATTTATCATCTCGCCTTCGAACGGAAATTTCGCAATCGGGCGCTGGATGCCTTGATGATCCATGCGGCTCGAGTGCGCGAAAAGATCCGAACCATTCAACGTCCCAACTTTCAAATTGTCTGTTGTATCGATGAACGCGAAGAGTCGTTTCGTCGAGCGTTGGAGGAAGTCGACCCGGATTGCGAGACGCTCAGCGCGGCTGGTTTTTTTGCGGTGCCCATTTATTATCGTGGCGCTGCCGATGCACACTTTACGCCGCTTTGTCCTGTCGTGATCCAGCCCAAACACTATGTCCGCGAGGAAGTGCTGTATTCACTTCAGGGTGCTGAATCCAATCGTAAAAAGACCCGGCGCACCATCGGGACTGTGACCCATCGCGTTCATATCGGTAGTCGCACGTTTACCGGCGGGTGGATTGGTACGACATTGTTTGGCACGTTGGCCACTTTTCCGTTAGTTGCTCGGATTCTGTTTCCGCGCATGACCGCGCAAGCCCGGCGCACATTTGGCAGTCTGGTGCGGCCCCCGGAGTTGACTGAATTGCGCCTCGAGCGAATCGCCGACGAACCAGGCCCGCTGGATGATCAACTCGGTTTCAGTGTCGAAGAAATGGCGAACTGCGTCTGTCGATTGTTGAGCGACATTGGCTTGACCAACAATCTGAGTCGACTGATTATTATCGCTGGCCATGGCTCGTCCAGTATGAACAACCCGCACGACGCGGCCTATGATTGCGGAGCCTGTAGTGGCGGTCGCGGGGGTCCCAATGCGCGTTCGTTTGCTCAAATGGCAAACCATCCGCGCGTGCGCCAGATTGTCGCCAGCCGGGGAATTTCCATTCCGCTGGATTCGGTGTTTCTAGGGGGTTACCACAACACCTGCGACGATAGCATGACGTTTTATGATTTGGATCGATTGCCGGCGTCGCATCGTCCGGATTTGGAAGCGGCTCACCGAACGATCGATATTGCGCGACGCAAGGGAGCGCAGGAACGCTGTCGCCGGTTTGTTTCCGCGCCGCTGACTTTGACTCCCGATTTGGCTCTGAAGCATGTGGAGAATCGTGCGGAAGATTTGTCGCAAGTTCGTTCCGAGTGCGGCCACGCCACCAATGCCATTTGCCTGGTGGGCAGTCGTGAATGGAGCCGCGGTTTGTTCCTCGATCGACGAGCCTTCATGCATTCGTATTCCGCAGCACAAGATGACCAACGAGGCACGGTTCTTGAACGGATTTTGCAGCCCGTAATTCCGGTTTGCGGCGGCATCAATCTGGAATACTATTTTTCTTTTGTCGATCCGGTGGGTTACGGCTGTGGCACAAAATTACCGCACAACGTGACGGCGTTACTGGGCGTGATGAATGGTGCTGCCAGCGATCTGCGAACCGGTTTGCCGTGGCAAATGGTCGAAATTCATGAGCCGATGCGATTATTGTTTGTCATCGAGACAACCGCTGAAGTGTTGCAACGGATCATCGACAGTAACCCGCCCATTGAGGATTTATGCAACGGCAATTGGGTACAAATCGCAATTTTTGACCCGGCAACTTCCGCAATGCAACTCTATAAAAATCGCGAATTCGTTCCCTATGAAATACACGACCGACTATTGGATGTGACCCCCTCTTCGGCCGAGTGGTATCACGGTTGGCGCGATCATTTGAAATTTGCCAGTGTCGGTCCGCGTTTTGAGTCTTGCGAGTATGGCGAAAATTCAACGAAAAATACACAGCTCGAGCAGGGCCAGCTTTAGATCATGGATATGAATCTCTATTTTCAAGTCTTGGGGGTCGCGGTGATCACCAGTCCGCTGCTCTTGTTGGCGGTCGTTGGCTTACCTCCCTTAGTCAGTCGCCCATTGAGTGAAGAAGCGATTGTCCGAGCAACCTATTTGACAGTCTGGATCGGCTTGATTGCCGCGTTGCTGGTGTTAGCCGGTATGTTGTTGACCGGTGAACGGTTGGTCCCGATCGAATTGGGGAATTGGATTGATTTGCCGGGCCAACATTTTCATTTCCATTTGAAGTTCCTGTTTGACCGGCTCAGCGTCCCGTTTGTCATTCTCACGTTCATGTTGTGCGGCACGATCGGAGCCTTTACCAGTCGTTACATGCACCGCGAACCGGGCTTCGTCCGGTTTTATGCCTGTTATGCTTTTTTTATGTTTGGGATGATCACCGCCACGTTGGCCGGGACCATCGAAGTACTGTTTTTTGGTTGGGAAATGGTAGGGCTGTCATCGGCGTTACTAATCGCTTTCTTCCACGAACGTCGCGGACCGGTGCAAAATGGATTTCGTGTTTGGTGCATCTATCGCGTAGCAGATGCAGCCTTTTTGATTGCGGCCATCTTGTTGCATCACCTCACCGGCGAAGGGGACTTCGAGCTGTTACTCGGGGAGGGAGTTTGGCCCGAAGGCGTAGCCAAAATCAAACCGCATGACGCGATTTTGATTGGCTCACTGTTGATCGTGGCCGCTGCGGGGAAGTCTGCACTGGTACCGTTTTCCGGTTGGCTGCCCCGCGCAATGGAAGGTCCCACGTCATCGAGCGCTATTTTCTATGGCGCTCTGTCAGTTCATTTGGGAGCGTTTCTGTTGCTGCGGATCAGTCCCATTTTGGAACTTTCGATATTTCTGTCCGGTACCGTGGTGGCCTTGGGATTGCTGACCGCAATCTATGCATCGATGACGGGACGAATGCAAACGGATATCAAAACCTCCTTGGCCTATGCGTCTTTGACGCAAGTCGGCATCATTGTCGCAGAGATCGGTTTTGGCCTGCGATACATCGCACTATTACATATTCTCGGGCATGCCATGCTCCGCACCTTGCAGTTGTTGCGGGCACCCAATTTGTTACAAGACTATCGCGTTTTGCAAAATGCCCTGGATGGTCAATTGCCACGCTCGACTCCCTTCGGCAGTCGCTTGATTCCGGACCGGCTCAGTCGCCTGTTCTACGTGGTGGCCTGGGAACGCTGGCAACTCGATGCCTTGCTGGACTATTTCGTGGTTGATCCATTTATGAACTGTTTTCGGCTGTTTGATCGTTGGGAGCGAAAGTGGACCCGACTATTGTCCGGTGAAACCAGCCTCGAATCGGATCGCACGCCGCTGCATAACGAAGAGATAGACGAGTTAAGGTATTAGTGTTCCGCGCCTGTGATTTGCCCCAGGTTGGGGGTTGATGACACGTCGATGACAGCGGCAGAGGGTGTGGGCCGATTGGATTAAGAGACAACTTCTTTTGAGATTGAGTAAAATTGATGTTTGAACTGCACTTACCCTGGCTGGAAATGGCGATTGTGGCGCCACTGATCGCAGCGTTATGGGCTGTCCTGTCGCGCGATCCGGAGCGCGCTCGTCAGATAACCATGATTGGGTCGGGGGCGGCCCTGGTGTTTGCAATTGGGGCTTGGGAAGATTTCAACCTGCTGCGCGCCTTTGAGGCACACGATCGGTGGGATTTCGTCTCGCGCATTCTCGGTCCGAATGTGCTATTGATTGACGAGCTCAGTGCCCCACTTTTACCGTTAACCGCGCTACTTTTTTTCCTGACTTCGTTTACAACCCTGCGGACAAAAGTCCGACGGTTTCCGTTTGCCGGGAATTTGGTGTTGGAGTTTTTGATGTTGGCCACGTTGGCCTGTCGAGACCCCTGGGGCGTGACCTTACTGTCTTCATTGCAAGTGTTACCGCTCTGGATTGAATTGCGCAGTCGCGGCCAATGCACACGAGTTTTTACGATTCACATGACCTTGTTCGTAGGACTGCTGGTGAGTAGTTGGGCCTTAATCAGTGCCCAACAGGCTAAACAGGAACCAGCTTCCATGCTCGCAATTACTATGTTGATCGCGGCGGTGTTGATCCGGAGTGGGTGTTGCCCGGTGCACTGTTGGTTGACCGATTTGTTTGAGAAAGCTTCGCTCGGTAGTTCGATTTTATTTGTCACACCCATGATGGGCGCGTACCTGGCCGTCCGATTGGTAATGCCGGTATCGCCAGCCTGGGCGCTGCAGGCGATTGCTTTGGCTTCCATTTTCACGGCCGTTTACTCAGCGGGGATAGCAATCGTTCAACTCGATAGCCGGCGCTATTTCAGTTATCTATTACTGAGCAATGCTTCCATGGTGTTGGTCGGCATTGAGGTTGCCACTCCAATTGGCTTGACCGGTTCCTTGTGCGTTTGGTTAAGTGTCGGTCTAGCGTTAACCGGGTTGGGTCTGACACTACGGGCAATTGAAGCGCGCGTGGGACGGATTTCGCTGCGCGATTATCACGGCTTGTACAACCACATGCCATTGTTAGCCACGTTTTTCCTATTGACTGGGTTGGCCAGTGTTGGATTTCCGGGCACGATCGGATTTGTTGGCTTGGAATTGCTCGTGGAAGGAGCCGTGGGAATCTACCCGGTGGTGGGAATGGCGGTGGTCATCGCGGCATTACTCAATAGCGTCGGAGTCGTTCGCACCTATTTTCGATTATTCGCGGGTGCCGAGTATCCTTCGACTTTTTCCTTGGGTGCGCGGTGGCCGGAACGCTTGGCAGTGCTGGTATTTGCAATATTGATTATTGGGGGTGGCCTGTTTCCTCAGCCCGGTGTTTCGTCACGCTTCCATGCCGCCAAAGAGTTGATCCACCGATCGGGTGAAGCCAGCGGCAAACCGATCATCGAATCCGTAACCGAGCCCCACCATTGACTTAGACACCCAAAATTTAGTTGCACTAAGAACCGAGAACACCACACTCAATATTGATGGAAGGGAGGAAGCTTCCTCCCTTTTGAGATACAACCCTCATTTCACTGGAATACCAACATGGCACACGAGTCTGCTTCTGACCAAACTAGAAAGATTCTCGGCGATAAACCCATCGGTAATATTGCCGGATTTGTCAAGAATTTACGATACGACCTCCTGTCTGGATTTCTGGTCTTTCTGATCGCCCTGCCGTTATGTTTGGCGATTTCTCAGGCCAGCGGTTTTCCGCCGATTGCCGGGCTCTTTACGGCAATTATTGGTGCTGTGGTTGCCACGCTAGTCAGTAACTCCGAACTGACGATCAAAGGTCCAGCGGCGGGCATGATCGTCATTGTCGCCGGCTGTGTCTCAGCGTTTGGTGGCGACGGAATGACGGATGGATTCGTCGACGCCGATATGTCGGCGTATAGGATGGCACTCGCGGTCGGTGTCGTCGCGGCGGTTTTGCAAATCGTTTTCGGGTTGCTACGGGGAGGAATCTTGGGCGAGTTTTTTCCCTTGGCTGCCGTCCACGGCATGTTGGCGGCGATTGGCGTGATCATTATCGTCAAGCAAATTCCAAATGCATTGGGAGCGCAAGGAAAGGGCGAACCGTTGGAGATGATCAAGGAAATTCCCCATTACTTTGCCCATATGAACCCAGAAATTGCCCTCATTGGGGGTATCGGGTTGGTGATCATGTTTACCTGGCCATTGCTGCAAAACGCCTACAAATTCTTGCGCGCAATTCCTTCCGCTTCAATCGTTTTGCTCGTCACTATTCCGCTGGGCATGTATTTCGATTTGTTACATACGCATGGTTATCAATTTGCCGGCATGACCTACGAAGTCGGTGAGACATTTTTGGTGAAGATGCCAACGAAGATGTTCGGTATGTTCGAGTCGCTGGCCTATCCCGATTTCAATGCATTTAGTTCAGAACGATTAAGCACGGCCATTTATTGGGTCGGAATGTTTTTTGCGATTGGTTCATTGGAATCACTGTTGAGTGCCAAAGCAGTTGACATCCTTGATCCGTGGAAACGCAAAACTAATATGAACCGGGACACTGTGGCCGTGGGGATCGGCAATCTGATCAGTTCGTCGGTCGGTGGCCTCCCGATGATTTCGGAGATCGTGCGCAGCAAAGCCAACATTGATAACGGCGGACGGACACGATTTGCCAATTTTTGGCACGGCATGTTCTTGTTGGTATGTGTGGCACTAATTCCAACGGTACTGCACCGAATTCCGATGGCAGCCTTGGCATCGATGTTGATTTATACCGGTTTCCGACTGACCCATCCGCGCGAGTTTGTCTCGACCTATCGAATCGGCCGCGAACAATTGGTGATATTCGTGGCCACCCTCGTAGGTGTTTTGGCGACCGATCTGTTGGTGGGCATTCTGATCGGAATTGGCGTCAAAATGCTGATCCATGTCTTCAATGGCGTTCCCATCATTTCACTGTTTAAACCGTTTTTGGACGTCTCGACATTGGATGATAAGACAGTGCTGGTCCAAGCCCAAAAATCTGCCGTATTTAGCAATTGGATCTTGTTCCGCAGCAAACTCGTAAAAGTCGGAATCAACGAGCGCCAAAATGTCGTCTTGGACATGTCGAAAACCAATTTGGTTGACCATAGCGTGATGGAAAAACTACATGAGTTGGAATCGGATTTTACTGACGCCAATCTGGAATTGAAAATCATCGGCCTCGACTTACACGGAAGCAACTCGAAACATCAATTTAGTGCCCGGAAACTCGACAAACTGCGCCGCGTGACGGTGATTATTCCGCCCCATGTGGCAGAGTTGTATTGCGCGAGAATCATTGCGCTGGGAGCGACCGGCTATACGCTAACTGATTGCGTCGGTGTCGGAAGACATCAAATTCAGGCAGCTCACAGCGGCCAACCCAGCTCGGCTCCAATGGTCAAGATCGAAACGATTGTGCCGTTGGTATTGGGCGAACGGATTCTCGAATACTTGCAGTCGGAGATCTCATCGAAGTATCCAAATTCGGTGGTAATCGAACGGGTCGATGTTTTGAAAACGGAGGGTTTTGTTGGCCAACCAGCGATCACGACGCGTTAACCACCACAATTGGTAACCCTAGTCGATCGGCAAATGAACTCAATGGAAAATTTGAGCGGCATCGAATACAATCTCGGTGGACTTGATAGATATTCACTCGCCGAGATCGCATGACAAAACAGGTTTTGGATGTGGGGCAATGTGCGCCGGATCACATCAGCATTACACGCTTGCTCCAAACTCACTTCGATGCGAAAGTGAGTCGAGCGCATTCCCAGGCCGAAACAATTCTGTTATGCACCGAGACGAATTTCGATTTGATTTTGATTAATCGAGTTTTGGATGCCGATGGCAGTGCCGGATTGTCAATCTTGAAGGCGTTGAAAGCGAATTCCGAGACGCAAGCGATACCGGTGATGATCGTTTCTAATTTTGCCGAGGCTCAGATGGCTGCCGTACAGGCCGGCGCCGTGCCCGGGTTCGGGAAATCATCGCTGAACAGTCCGAAAACGCTCGCCGAGCTGAAAAAATATTTGGATCACCAGTGACGTTTCAATTAACCGTTCGCGTGACGCAACTGCTGCAATATCGGCAGCGCAGCTACAGCCCATTGGGAGAGTTTTCCTCGTAGCGGAATCACGAGACTCTGGAACCGAATTCGTCCACCCCAGATTCGATTGATGGTTTCGTTATTGGGCAGCGTACAGGAATCGACGAATGTTACTCCGTGGTCATGCATGGATTCAATGTTTCTGAGCTCGGCCATCATGCCAGGCGAATATTCTTTGTAGTTATCATCGAAGGCGGTCTTGAATGAGTAACGTGAGTCACCAGCCACCAAATCGCACAACATCGAAATCGGCTGACCATTCAATTCGACAGCCAAAAACGACAGCTTGCCATGGTGTATGGAACGAGTGACCATTTCACGAAAAAAACCTTCGCTGCTCGGTCTACTTCGCAGCGCGGTTCCCGTTTCCGCTTTCCACCCCGAGGCCTCCACTTGCAAAAACTGTTCGAGCATTGAATCGCTGTCGTCGGCGTCACCATAGCAAGTCACCGACACCTCGCCAGTTTCTTCCAGCCGACGAGTCAATCGACGTTGGGTTCGTTGCACACTGCTCGAAACGTGCCGGTCGAAATAGGTCCTGGCATCGGCCTCTGGGCGAAAGCAGGCCCGGGCAAACGAATCTCGCTGAAAGGCCTTGATGCCACGAGCATACAACAGATCGGTCAATAGGTTCGCGAACTCACCACTATTGGAAACCATCGGGAGACTGAGCAATTTCGTCGTCTCGGTTTCGGCCAGAAAATCAAATAGAAATTCCAAACTTTGTTTGGCGCAATCGAAACGCAACAAAGGAGTGCCGTCAACGCATTGTTCGTGCAACCAGATTTCCAGACTGGCCAGTGGAAGGCCATATACCCGTTTGGTTTGCAGGGGCAATAATCCGCAGATGACGGGGGTTCCGTGCGGTTGATTTTTGGGTGTTGCTTCGATGACCAGGATCCGGATGGATTTATCGGCGAGATGACGGAAAGCAGGAATCAGAAAATCGGGATCAAACATCAGGTTGCGGTGGATCGCGACGTCCATCAGTCGTTCCCACGCCGGTTGCAGACGTTCTAATTCATCGACGGAATCAATCCAACGGGCCATAAACTCCGCTTGTGGAGCATCCGCCAAAACACCGGAACGAGCCAATCGAGCGGCCGATGGAACCGTGCTGAGTTTTTGAATCATGACACTCTCCGGGTCCGAAGTCGTGATAATAGTGAAGTGACCCGAATAGGCCACGAGGCAACCTTCATGCCACTTCGAGATCAACCGAAGCGGTCGAGAAATCATAGGCCATTATTGTCCATGGTGTCTGAATGTTCCCAAAAAACCACATCTTGGTTTGATCCATGAGGCCTTTTGGCAACAAGTCCTTTGCTGGCCTAGAAGTCAATTGCCAACCGTGATGAACTACCAAATAGTCTACAATCATGGGAGAATGGACCGGGGCTTGGTCGGCTTTGGATTAGGTTCAATTCGGACGTTGCCCACAATTGTTTGACGCAAAACAGGATCAACGGCTCAAACCCGTGATGAGGCATAGCATGATATTTTCACTTTCTTGTCGCGCGATCACCAGTATCTTCGTGGCGATTCTGTTCGTCGCACCGGTGTGCGGGCAACAACGCCCACTGCCCAACGACGGTTATTACTTGCCGTTTATTGACTACTATCAAGCCGACTATCGCTCGGCCGGTAAAGATTTCACTCGCGGTGAAACTTCCGCTTTCAAGTTCGGAACCCAGCGCTACCTCGATTCGATTTGCTTTTGGACGATGATGGGAGAATGCCAATATCAATTGGGCAATTATGCCGATGCGATTGTGCTGTATGAGCAGTCACTCAACCTGTACCTGTATTATCAAACCCTGCAATGGCAGGCCCGCCTGCAAGCGCCGCCGGTGATCCAAGTCGACAATACCATCGCGACTCGCGTCCGAATTAACTGGGGCACGCCGACGCGACAAGCCCTCATTCCACGCATGCCCGATTCTTTCGGCGTGTTGTTCGGCCAGTTGGACTCTGAACGTGCCCTGCAACAAGGGGGTGTGGTGCAAAATGCAGAAGTCAAACAGATCAATCTGAACGAGATTATGCGTTGTACTGCGCTGTCGATTCACCGTCGCCGCCTGATCAAGGGACCGACGTCCAAATACGATCCGTTCTCAGTCAAATTATTGGATGGCCTGCGCGGCGCAGCGGTCAACGATGGAACGCTAATCGGCGCCTATAACGGAGTGTTGCTTGGTTTGGCCCAAGCTTCGGTCGATGAATGGGACGCAGCGGCTGAGACACTCGGACGGTCATTGCAATTCAATGGGGGAATGGATCACACCCTGACTCCGGTGGCGCTCATGGAACTCGCCAACATTGGAATTGAAACCGATAATTTTGCGGCGGCTGGTAAATTTGCTTTGGAAGCTAGTTTTTCCGCAGCGACGTTTTACCAATACGATTTGATCGAAGAAGCCCTGACGATTGGGGCCAAAGTGCACATGATACAGGTCGGTGGGGCCTACCCGCCGCTGCAACCAGCAATCCTCTGGGCCAATCGCGAAAAAGCCCGTCAGATGCAAGCGTCGTTGATGGTGAGATTGGCCGAGTGCCTGGCTGAGGCAGGACAGCCCGCGCTGGCGAGTGAAGCGGTTGCGCAAATTAAATCCGTCATCAACTCCCGCAACTCGTTGGCCAATACGTCGGTCGCTTCGCGACTGGGTTACCTATCGGCGTTGGTTCGATTCCAGAATGCGGATTTTGTCAATGGCATGAGCGAGTTGACCGTGGCGCTAGCCGGATTCCAACGGGGTTCGTTATGGTTATACCGGCTGGCTCTGGCGGACAATCTTACAGTCGCCGGTAACATTGGCGAACGACAAGCAGACTTGTTGTATGGCGCATTATTGCGCGATCCATCCGATCGAGATTGGAAGCTCGATCCTTTGGAATCGATGTCGTTCCTGGCGTCCAATCATGTCGGTCCAATGGAACGCTGGTTTGATATCGTGGTCAATCGCAAGGACCTGGATCGCGCCATTTCGATTGCCGAATTGATACGAAGACATCGGTTTTTTTCCCAACTTCCACTCGGTGGCCGTTTATTGTCGTTTCGGTGGGTCCTTCACGCGCCGATTCAAGCGTTGCCGAATAATGCTTTGCAACAGCGAAAAGATTTTTTCGCGAAGAACACACAGTATCAGCAATGGACTGACCGCGCCGAGCAGCTGCGCACGGCACTGTTGTTATTGCCGCTCAAACCCGAGTCGGGTACGCCACCAGAGAAAGAGCAAACCAAGCTGCTGGCTGAATTGGGCGAGGTTTCGAATCTGCAAGAAGCCTACCTCGCCAGTTTTGCGTTACGACGCGAGCCCGCAGACATGGTCTTTCCGCCACAGGTTGAGTTGTCAGAGTTTCGCGAGAACATTGCCGAAGATCAATTGGCGTTGGTCACTCTGATGACGGCCAACGGATATCATTTGTTTTTTGTGAATGGAAATTCCGTCAAATACATCGGCTTGTCTCGGGAACGTGACATCCAACGAATTGTGGCTGGCCTGTTGAAAAAAATTGGTGCGATGGATGCCTCGTTGGATATAAGTACGCTACAAGCGGATTGGAAGACAACCGCCACCGAGTCCACAAAAAAACTGCTGGGTGAGATTTCTACCGACGACTGGAAAAAGGTACGGGAGTTGGTCATCGTACCAGATGGACTGCTGTGGTATTTACCGTTCGAATTGTTGCAGGTGGGTGAAGGCGCGGAGCAACAAAATTTGTTCGATGCGGTCGAAATTCGATACTCACCAACTTTGTATTTGGGATTTCGCAATCAGCGACCGTATTACCCCATTGCTCGCACGGCTGCGGTCGCGGCCAAGATTCATTTGCGTCTGGATGCGGAGGTTAGCGCTAACGCATTCAAAGAGCTGTCAGCCGATTTACCGACGGCCGTGGCGTACGAGAAATCAACTCGGGCTCCGTCAAATTTGCTTGGCTCGTTGTTCGATCAGTTGGTCGTTTGGAGTGAAGTGAATCCGACTCGCAATGCAAGTTTGTTGGACATTCATCCGATGCAAATTGATCAAGGATTAATCGGTTCGACCTTGGGAGGCTGGATGACGTTGCCCTGGTACGGTCCGGAACATGTGACGATGCCAGGATTTATTTCCGACGGTGGCTTGGCACTGCGCGGGAAATTGAACGGGACAGATTTATTCCTGACGACGACCGCCCTGATGGGGGCCGGCACGCGAACGCTGTTGATCAGTCGCTGGCGAGTAGGTGGCGCCAATAGTCTGGCGCTGTCCCGCAACTACGCTCGGCGATTACCCACGATGCCGGGTGGATTGGCTCTGCGGGAAAGTGTCGCGGCGGCCCGCCAGCTGGATTTGAATTATGAACTCGAACCTCAAATTCGGACGAAAAAAAATGAGCCCGTGTTAAAAGCTGAACATCCCTACTTTTGGGCTGGGCTGATGCGATTTGAGGTGCCTGCCGAACAGCCGCCGGCTCCGGCAGTTCCGCCGCCGGCCGCCGATGGCGGAGTGGTGGTCCCTGCTCCGGGCGTCGCGCCCGCGCCCGCTGTCATACCTCCAGCCGCCGCCGAAAAACCGATGGATGAAAAGGACGGAGTGCCCCAAGGCGATCCGAAAGCCGGCGCGGCCGAACCGAAAGTGAAAGACCCCCAAGGCGCTGACCCCCAACCGCCTGGGCCAAAAAAAGTTGATCCGAAAAAGGATGATCCGAAAAAAGAAGAGCCGAAAAAAGAAGATCCGATAAAGAAGATCCGATAAAGAAGGCCGGCGCTTCGGGAGTTCGCGACTCCGAAACCTAGATGGCGCGACAGTCGCAAGAATTGAACGGCCGTTTTTGGAATGAAGTATCGTGAATCCACCACGAGCTTGACGGTTTACTTTGTCTGCACCCTGATTTTCCGCAGCGACCGAGCCACCTTCAAACGAATTCCGATCACCGATTCTCAAAAGTCCTCTCGTCATGAACCGAAAACTGATTCGATCGACCGTCCCGGACTCGCGCATGCGGATCCTCAACGACATCGACATCAATCCCGAAGGGGACTATGTGTTGTACTGGATGATTGCAGCGCGGCGAACCAAGTGGAATTTTGGCTTGCAGCGGGCGGTCGATTGGGCGCGCGAACTAAAAAAACCATTGGTCGTACTGGAGGCGTTGCGGGCCACCTATCAATGGAATTCCGATCGCATCCACGCTTTTGTAATTCAGGGAATGGCCGACAACTCGCGGGATTTTTCGGGAACTGCAGTAACTTATTATCCCTATCTTGAACGCACACCGGGAGACGAACGGGGATTGTTAAGAGAGCTCGCCCGCGATGCCAGTGTGGTGGTGAGCGATGATTTCCCGTGCTTCTTTTTGCCGCGCATGATTACGGCGGCCGCGCGAATGATCAACACGCAATTCGAGTTGATTGATTCAAATGGGCTCTATCCCATGCGAGATACAAGTCGAGTATTCACGCGGGCATTTGATTTTCGTCGTCACTTGCAAAAACATTTGCTGCCGCATCTGGCGCACCGGCCCTTGCCCGATCCACTGGCTGGTGCTCCCCTGGCTCGGCTTAAATCGCTACCGACCAGAATAGTGCAACGTTGGCCAGCCGCCGATCCGGTCGCCTTGGCCCAAAACCTGGCGGTCCTAAAAGAGTTTCACATCAATCATTCCGTCACCGTATCCGAAACCATCGGTGGCAGCTCGGCAGCGAATCAACAAGCCCAATCGTTCCTGGTCCAGCGTCTCACTCAATACAAAGACGCCCGAAACGAACCGGAAAAAATGATGACCAGTCGCCTTTCACCCTATCTGCACTTCGGACACTTATCGACGCATCAACTGTTTGATGCGATCGCTGAACAGACGAACTGGCAGCCAGACCAAGTGGCCGTCAAAGTCACCGGTCAAGCCAATGGCTGGTGGGGAACCAATGAAGCCGTCGAGTCATTCCTGGATGAACTGATTACCTGGCGGGAACTTGGTTACAACCGATGTGCCAATACCGACGATTTTGATCAATACGAGTCACTGCCGGCATGGGCTCAAAAAACTCTGGCCGATCATGAGTCGGATCGACGACCTTTTCTCTATTCACTTGAACAATTCGAGACAGCTCAAACTCATGATCATTTGTGGAACGCGGCCCAGAATCAACTCGTAACCACTGGCGTGATTCACAATTATTTGCGGATGTTGTGGGGGAAGAAAATCCTCGAATGGTCGGCAACACCGCGTGGGGCACTGGCGACGATGATCGAGTTGAATAATAAATATGCACTCGATGGCCGGAATCCGAATTCGTACAGCGGAATTTTCTGGGTGCTGGGTCGATACGATCGAGCGTGGGGGGAACGGGAAATTTTCGGCAAAATTCGGTACATGAGCAGTGACAATACTGCGAGAAAAGTTAAAGTCAAAAACTACATTCGGCAATTTCAAACACGCTAGTGCTTTGTAACAGCATGGATTTCGGATTAGCCGGAACGCGCTGGCGTCCGGTTACTTTGGAAAAAACCCTGGCAATCGCCCGGCGGCTGATTTCGCCAACCCGAAATTTATGGTGTCACAGAGCACTAGTTCGGAGCCAGGTCTTTTGAAATGGGAATCAGAGACGTCCGCGTCCGTCGAACATGTAACCAACGGAAAACGGAAAAGGATGTCCATTTTACAGACAAATTTGTTCCCGCCGATCGCCTAACTGTATTGAGCCGACCTTTGGCACTTTCGACAACCAACAAATGGTGTATCTTCAGGGAGTACATCATTCGATACAGGAAACATGATATGCGGATTGGCATTAACTGGTGCTGGATCATAGCCTCGATCGTTTTAATGGGAGCAGGATTGGCTGAGGCGGCCCAAGGCCAAGCTGAGCCTCGTCAATCATTGCTCAATGGTGACTTGGAAGAATCGGACGCCAATGAATTACCACGCGATTGGACTTTCCATTCCACGTGTGGCGGAATATTGTCGCTCGATTCGCAAGCCCCATTTCGGGGGAAACGACTGGCGGTCATTGACTCGACAAAACCGACCGCTGGCTCTCAACAACTGTTTTCCAATTTGATGCAGAATGTCGACGCCCAATCGTGGCAGGGTCAGAAAGTGCGCTTTCACGCGGCGGTTAAGACCGCTGAGTTGGGGCCGAATTCGACCGTGCAGTTATGGTTTCGAGTCGATCGCAAGCCCAACGCCCAAGGTCAAACCCAAACGGGCGCGTTTGATAACATGCAGAACCGCCCGATTCGCGCCAATGAGTGGACTCGTCAGGAAATTATTTTGGTCGTCGACGAGGACGCCGTTAATCTCGCTTGTGGAATTTTCATCACCGGAACGGGAATCGCGCGGGTCGATGATCTCGTCATTGAAATCGCTGATCCAGCAGCAGTCACGACCGAAATGAAAATCCCGGCAGCCAGTGCCAGTGCGCGCCCTGCGATGGATCCGCTGGTGATGAAAGCTTGGGAAACAGCTGAAAGCGCGCCTCACCAACCCTTTTTTAACCATTGGCTGTGGTTGCCGGCTATCGCTTTGCTGTTGTTCGCGATCGCGTTTTGGCCTACGAAGGCTCACATTGAGGCCAACCTAAATTCATCGATACCGCCGACTCGAATTCGGGGGCTGGCAATCCGTTTTACGGTGGCCTATTGGTTGTTGTACAGCCTGCCCAGTCCATTTTCAGACTTGATTCCGTGGCTCGGACCACAACTTTCTGTCTGCCGCGGATGGCTGGAAAACCATCTGGTCGCTGCGGTAGCTCGAGTTGTTTTCAAGATCGACGGCGAGTTAGTTCCACCGAATGGCAGTGGTGATACAACCTTCAATTACCTCGCTGTGTTGTCGACGTTTGTATTGGCTGCATTGATCGCGGTCGTGTGGTCGCTGATTAGCCGACGGAACACGGATTATCCATTGGCCCGCGACCTCTTGCGCAGCTACCTGCGTTACGTACTCGCCTTCACTCTGCTTGGATATGGCTTGGCCAAGGTGACGTTGGAATTCAACCAGTTTCCTCTGGTCAGCGATTGGCAACTGAAGAAGACCTGGGGAGACTCTTCGCCGATGAATGTGCTGTGGGCGTTCATGGGAACATCTCGACCCTACACGATCTTTGCGGGCTTGAGCGAAGTGTTGGGAGCGATGTTGTTGGTTTGGCGACGAACATCCACCCTGGGCGCGCTGGTGGCGATCGGAGTAATGACCAACGTCGTCTTGCTTAATTTCTGCTTCGACGTGCCAGTCAAGCTCTATTCCAGTCATTTGTTGACGATGGCGATTTTGATTGCCCTCCCGGACGCGAGACGGTTAGCCAATCTGTTGTTCTGGAATCGCAGCACGCCAAGTGTCGACTTGATCGAAATGTGGCGCGGTGTGTGGGCTGGACGATTTCGCTGGGCCGTGAAGACGATGATGATCGTTGTCGGCCTGGCCCTACCGCTGGGTACACAAATTTGGAACATCACCAATCAATTACAGAAATCCGAGACAGCGCAGTCGCAGGAAAATAAACCAGTGGAATCCAAATATCGACTGACCAATCGAGGTTATCGCTGGATCAATGAGGTTCCTTTCAATCGCTGAGTTAGCATTCCCGCAGCAAATCGTTCATCGACAGCACGAAAACGCTGGCATTATTGGCTTTTTCCCTTGCCCCGGTCGCTTGAATCTTTCAAACTGGGGCTGCTGGTCAATTGGCGGTCCCAAGTTGCGAACCGACAATCCTAGCGCCGTCAAATTTCCATGAGGGACAACCATGACTTTGATCCGGTTGAGTATTTTGCTGGCGTTGATGATGTCGGGATTGATGGGGCAGCGAACCTGCTCCGACGAGTCTTTGGTACCAGCCACGGCATTCGATACGCTCGTCATTTGTCCCGCCGAATTTCAAACGTCGCTGCCCGAGTGGATTCTGTACCGGCAAAAACAAGGGCACTCGATACAAGTCGTCGCACCCGCGCGGAGCGCAGCGGGCGTTACCGATCAAATTCGCCAAGTCGCGGACGGCAATCCGCTGAAATTTGTATTCTTGATTGGCGATGTTGGTCGCCAGCGAGATCTTGCAACTGTACCCACGCACTACGTCGCCGCGAAAGTGATTCAACTGTTTGGCTCTGAGCCAGAGATTGCCACAGACAATCCGTACGCCGATCTCGACGGCGATGGTTTGCCGGAACTCGCCCTGGGCCGGTTGCCAGCCGATTCGGCCGCTGAGGTTCGAGGCTTTCTGGATCGGGTGATCGCCTATGAGACCAACGCCGAGCCGGATCAGACCTGGCGTCGAAATATTAACTTCGTCGCCGGCGTCGGTGGATTTGGCGGCGTGCTCGACAATCTCCTGGAACACACCGCCAAGCAAATCATCACTGAGCTAGTGCCGCAGCATTATCAGACCTCGATGACCTTTGGGAGTTGGCGCAGTCCGTATTGCCCGGACCCCCGTCAATTTTCCCAAACGGCGATCGGTCGTTTTAATGAAGGTTGTCTGTTCTGGGTGTATATTGGCCATGGCCAGCCGACCAAACTGGACCGGGTCCGTCTGCCCGACCAAAGCCATTCGATAATGGATCAAGATAGCGCTCAACAGGTGTGCTGTGTCGCCGGAAATCCGATTGCGATTTTTTTGTCATGCTATACCGGTGCCATCGATCACCGCGAGGATTGCTTGGCGGAGACAATTTTGCGTCAACCCTGTGGCCCCATTGCCGCGATTTGCGGAACACGGGTCACGATGCCCTATGCGTTGAGTCTGCTGTCGTTGGAAATCGTAAACGAATATTTCTTTGGCGAGGTTCAAACCTTGGGCGAGTTAGTCTGTTTGGCCAAGCGACGGATTGTCGAGACCGATCATGAACCGCTTGACGATGAAAATTTGGCATCGAATCCCTACCGCGAGATGATTTACGGCATGGGGAAACTGTTGAGCCCGCGCCCCGACTTGCTGCGCGCCGAGTGCCTGGAACATGCGCACTTGATACATGTATTGGGCGATCCATTGTTGCGACTAAAGCGACCCAAAAAAATTGACATCACCTCGATCGAGCAGGTCGACGCCAGCGACGAGTTGCGGATCGCGGGAATCAGTCCGACTGCAGGTGAGCTGTCTGTGGAGTTGGTCTATCGGCGTGACCGGTTCCGCCAACGACCACCCTTCCGCAGCGATTATCGGCCTTCGGACAAGGAATTTCGAAGTTATCAAACGGTTTATCTCAACTCACATGATTTGACCTGCGATGGCTGCCATCAACTCGTCAAGTCCGGTCCCTTTCAACTTTCATTACGAGTTCCCGAAGACGCCAGCGGCGAATGTGTCGTTCGGTGCATGTCGAGCGCGCCCAACAGCTTCGCCTTGGGTTCGTCTGCCGTCCAAATCAAACCCTCGGCAGTGATCCGCTCCGCACGGCGAACCGAATCGAAATGAGCGAACTGCGAAAGACGACAAGTCGTAAACGCAAACACTACTTGCGCCGCATCGTCCACCAATCGTAAAACCAGAACTGGATGAAAATCATCACGATCGGCAAGACGAATTGCGCGGCTTGAAACACCCGTTCGTCCATTCCGGTCAAATTTACGCCAAAAAACATGCGCACGAACAAATTGTTCAACACCAGCAGGGTCAGGACGACCGCACCGGTGCCTAGCAAAAAACCGCAGCCGATTCGCTGCGAAGCAGATTTTCTTTTGGTGGTAAACATGAAGCCAGATTGTGACACAAAACCGGCTCGAATTCGACAGCCCGGATCTACAGAACGCGAGATCCAGAGGATTTGACCGGGGCGAGATTTGGAATTATTTCCCCGACTATCGTTCGTCAAAAATACAGCCGTGGCGTTTGAATAGTAATCGCGACTCATCCGGAAACGAGATTATGCGACCTTGTTTCGGCACCGCCGATTGCAATCCGCCACCGGCTGAAGTCTAGCTCAAGCCCTACTATTTGGCTCAGACCCAATATCTGAGTGGCTGGACGTTGCGCGCGGGTTCGGAAATCGGTTAAAGTGTCCTGATGTAAAATCACAGGTTCAACACCAAAACAGCTTCATGACTGCCGAAAAAGAAACGAAGGCCTTTCCGTTGGCCACCCACAAAACTCCGGTCCGGATTTTGTTTGGTTTGTTGATCCTATGGAGTCTGTTGTTATCGGCTGGTTCGCTGTTGTTTGCCGACAGCGTTGATTGGCGGAAACCTTTGATCGTGCTGGGAACGATGGGGTTCTTTTTGGGAACTTGGTGGCTGGCGATTCAAAGTCGACGTAGAAATCGCTAGATAGTTCACGACCTCGAATGCCACGCTGCTATTTGGGAGTTTCCTTGGCGGCCGCGGCTTTCGCAGCTGCCGCTTTGGTGGCTTTTTTCCGTTTCCTGAGCGCCGCTTTTTGGACTTTGGCTACATCGCGTTTGGCCTTGGCGGCGGACTTGTCGCGGGCTTTGAGCTTTTTCAATTTTGCATCGCGGACCGGATCGGGAAAATCCGATTTCCTGGGACGCGGAACACAGACCAGCAGCATGCCCAGCGCCACAAAGGCTGCCGTCAATGCATAGGCCATGACATATTCAGTTTGTTCGAACATCAGAAATTCGGCAGATTCGGCGCGAAGGGAACTATTAATCTCAACAGTAAACGATTCACTGATTGTACTTGACCAATGAAATTCAGCAAACTCATTCCGCACTCCCGCTGCCGAATTCGGCCCGCTTGATTCCGGCTCGCAAATGTTCGGCAATCTCCAGCCCCGACGTGGTCCAATCGATTTCGACCTGTTCTCCAGCCGCCAACCATTTGACCTGGACTTTTTTCGCGGCAATTTCGTCGGCACCCGCGATAATTACGGCCGCAAAGCCCAATCGATCGGCGTACTTGAATTGTTGATTGAGTTTTTTCGCTTCGGGATAAACTTCCACTCCCAATCCGGCCCGACGCAAACAGCTGGCCAATCGCAAGTAATGATGCAGATGTTGCTCGTCGAATTGCACGATCAACACGTCGGCTGTCGTTTTCGCGGCCGGGATCATGTGCAGTTCCTGCATGGCGAACAGCAACCGATCGAGTCCCAACGATGCACCGATACCGGGCAATTCTATGTTGGTAAACATTTGGGCCAAATTGTCATACCGACCGCCGGAACAAACACTGCCGATACTGGGCAAATCACCCAAAAATGTTTCGAAGATCGAACCGGTGTAATAATCCAAACCACGGGCGATCGACACATCAATTTCCAGATGTCGCTCGGTAATGCCAACGGCCGAAGTGGCGGCCACAATTTGTGCGAGTTGATCGCACCCGAGCTCAGCCCGTTCGTTGCCGGCACTGAGTAGTTTCAGTTGAGATAAGACTTCGGCGTTGGTTCCTTTGATCTCGGCTAACTGCAGCACTTGATCGATCTGCCGATCGGTCGCTGGAGTCGTAGCCCGCATTTCTTCTTGGACTTTGTCGCGACCGATCTTGGGTAATTTGTCCAACGCTCGCAGCACGGCTACGCTGTGCTCAGCCAGTCCGGCATTCTCCAACACTCCGTTGAGGACTTTGCGATTGTTGATTCGAATCGTGAATTTTTTAAAACCAATCGCGGTCATCAAATCGAAAATCACCAACGCGGTTTCAATATCGCTGGCGATCGAAGTCGTACCGATCGTATCAAAGTCGCATTGCGCAAACTCGCGATATCGCCCGGCCTGTTGGCGCTCGCCGCGCCATACTTGACCGATGTGATAACGTTTAAAAGGTAGCCCCAGTTCATTGACATGTTGCGCGACAAACCGAGCGAGTGGTACCGTTAAATCAAATCGCATCGCGACGTCATGGCGGCCATGTTGAAACCGGTACATTTGTCGATCGGTTTCATCACTCCCTTTGCCGCAAAGGATTTCTGCATACTCCAGCGTCGGCGTATCGATCGGCGCAAATCCGTAACTGCGATACACGGCCCGCGCGGTTTCCATGAGTTTTTCGCGAGGGATCATCGCCGAAGGCAAAAAGTCGCGAAACCCGCCAAGCGTCCGGGGCGTAATTAGTTGTTCAGCCATAATTGGTTTTCTAACGCTGCCACGCGGCTGGCAGCCCGTCCGTTAAGCGTATTTGTATCATTGAGGATGGTGCAGGGCAGGGCCGGCAAGTTAGCCACTGGCCAGGATCGGCAGCCCAGTCGGTTTCGGCGAACGAAAATTCGTGGGATCACTGAAGCGGGCATTGGCGTATTCTGCGATCTGTTCGGGCATTTCGAAATAGCGATCGTACGTGTAATCGTTTTCGTATTCGCATTCGTCGGTGGTATATTCGCGACAAATCCTGGGTCGCGTTTCGTAGATGCCGCAACGATTGTCCGACTGTAAATGTTTACAGACCGTATGGACCAACAAGTACCACGTTTCGTCTTCGGTGAAGATGGTGGCTTCCCCATGCAGCAGATACCAGCGAAGATAATCGAAATCATGCAGGGACTTTGGACGGTCAATCGGCAAAGCAAAATAGCGGCAACATTTGGCCGTACAATGATCGCAGAGTGACTCGCCAGATTTGAGTTCGCTCCGTTTGAATTGAATGCGCGGCGGTTGATTCATGGCTGGTCGAGGTCCAGAAGGAAAAATACTACGAATTATGCACCTGATAACATACATTCTCGCCGATGGATTTGCGACCGTCGTAACGGAGGCCCTGGCCATGATCGCCTTGTTTCTGGCCCCCTTCGTGATTTTCGCCCTGCTCATTCACTGGTTTGAGCAAATTACCCAACAGCGATTGGCCGAACGTTTTGGCTGGCACAGTGTGTTATGGACCGGCTGGCTCGGGACCCCCATTCACGAGCTCAGCCATGCCGCGATGTGTGTCTTGTTCCGACATCGGGTGGACGAAATCGCGTTGTTTGAACCGGATCGCGAATCGGGACGACTGGGTTACGTCAAACATTCGTTTCGCCGTGGCAACTGGTTTGAAGAAGTCGGCAATCTGTTTATTGGAATTGCTCCGCTCATCGGCGGCTCGTTGGTCTTGGCGGTTTTATTGTGGTTGTTTTACCCCGCCGCCGTCTCGGCCGGCATCAATACCACCCGAGCGATCGATGCCAACGGCGGTTTATTGCCGCAGACCTGGGCAGTCGCGGTCGAAATTGCTCGAGAAATTCTGGCGATTGGAAATTTGGCGACGGGTCGATTTTGGATCTTCCTCTACCTCGTGCTGTGCGTCGGCAGTCACATGGCTCCCAGCGGCAGCGATTATCATGGGGCCTCGCGGGGTGGTTTTTTGGCGGGAGGATTGCTGTTCGGCTGCACGCTGTTGTTAGCCGCTTCCGGGTTTCAATTGAACACGGTAGTGCACGCGTTTGTTTCCGCCGCCGGTCCGTTGTTTGCAATTTTGGGTTTGACAATTCTATTATGCGGATTGTCTACGCTGGTCGTGTATTTGGTGACGACGTTAATACCTCGGTCGTATTCGATTCGGTAGTCGCCATCGGAATGAACTCCATTGGTTGACCGGAGGGCGGGAGCGGCTTAGATTTTCTGCAATGCCTTTGGTAGTTTAGAATTCAGGGTTTTGAAATGACGGTCCCAAATGTTCACGCCCAGACTATTTTACAACGCATCCTCAATGGGCGCACTGCCGAAGAAGCGCTCGAGCGATTGGCACCGCGCGATCACAAAACGGATCCGTTGCCGCCGCGATTGACCGCCACGGCGGATCACTCGGAAGCGGCGATGTGGAAACGACGGGAGCTGTTGTTGGAACAGGGGATTTCAACGACTCAGCTGGCCGGTTGCGAAACGGAAGTTGCGCCGGAAAAACTGGCAGCAAATATTGAAAACCAGATTGGTATGGCTCGAATTCCGGTCGGAGTGGCTGGGCCGATGCGCGTCAACGGAAGTTGTGCGCATGGCGATTTCTATGTTCCGCTGGCGACAACGGAAGGCGCTTTGGTCGCTTCCTTTCATCGGGGCGCATTGGTAGCGAGTCTGGCCGGAGGCGTGACGGTCAGCTGTTTGACTGAGTCGGTCACCAGAGCCCCGTGTTTCATGTTCGAATCGCTGCGGGAGGTCGGCGTGTTTATCGCTTGGCTACTGCCCGAGTATCAGCAATTGCAAACTGTCGTGGCCGCGACGACCGCCCATGGAAAACTGATCGATTTGCAAACCTCAATCGTGGGTAAAGAGGTCTATCTGCTGTTTGAATTCACGACCGGCGATGCCAGTGGACAAAACATGGTGACGATTGCCACTCAGGCGATTTGTCAGTGGATCATTGATCGCACCCCCATCCGGCCGCAACATTGGTTTATTGATGGCAACATGTCCGGCGACAAAAAAGCCACGTCGCAGGCCTTCAGTTACGCGCGGGGCAAAAAAGTAATCGCTGAATGCGTGTTGTCGGCCCAATTGGTCCGACGATTTTTGCATACCCAGCCCGCCGATATGTTTCGCTATTGGCAAGTTTCCGCGTTAGGCGGAATTCAGAGCGGTTCCATTGGCATTCAAGGTCACTATTCAAATGGACTTGCCGCGGTTTTTATTGCTTGCGGCCAAGATCCCGCTTGCGTTGCTGAAGCTGCGGTGGGGATCACACGGATGGATCTAACGGCGGCCGGTGATTTATATGTTTCGGTTGCGCTGCCCAATTTGATTTGCGGGACGGTCGGCGGCGGAACTCAGTTGCCCACGGCTCGTGAATGTTTGGAGATGCTCGGCTGTTTTGGAGCGGATCGCGCACGTAGGTTCGCCGAGATTTGCGGAGCTTTGGTTTTATGTGGCGAAATTTCCATTATTGGCGCCATGGCCGCCGGAGATTTTACCAGCGCGCATGCGAGATATGGGCGATGAACAAGTCGATTGAGGATCGTGCCAAATTCGATCTGATCCGGTATGCCAATTGTTGGGAAGACGCTGATATTCTGGTCGAGGCATTACAACCAAGTCCTGGCAAGCGGTTTCTATCGATCGCCTCGGCAGGTGATAATTCGCTGTCATTGATCGCCGGTGGTGCCGAAGTTGTCGCGGTCGATTTGAGTGCCGCGCAATTGGCCTGCGTCGAACTGCGGCGCGCTGCGTTCCGCCAACTCTCATATGACGACCTGTTGGCGTTTCTCGGCGTCACGCCGGCCGTCGATCGGCTGGCCGTTTACCGCAGTCTGTCTCGTGAATTACCGCCAGTGGCTCGAGCTTATTGGGATGCCAATCCGCTGCCCATCGTTTCCGGTCTCATTCACGCTGGTAAATTCGAAAACTACTTTCGCCAGTTCCGGACGAAAATATTGCCACTGGTCCATTCTCAATCTCGAATCGACGAGCTGTTGTCAAAGAAGGAGCTCCCACAGCAACACGAATTTTATTCAAAACGCTGGAACACATTTCGGTGGCGATTGTTGTTTCGTTGTTTTTTCAGCCGGTTTGTGATGGGGAGGTTGGGTCGCGATCCCGAATTTTTTCGCTATGTCGAGGGTTCCGTATCGAGTCGAATTTTGGCACGCACCGAACATGCGCTGACCGAATTGCCGACCGATCAAAATCCGTACTTGAGTATTATTTTGACGGGCAATTTCGGAAATGCTCTGCCGCATTACCTGCGGCGGGAAAATTTTCAAGCCATCCGAGATGGACTCGATCGACTGACTGTGTTCCAAGGACCGATCCAAGCGGCGGCGATTGAACATGGGCAGACTGGATTTGACGGCTACAACCTGTCGGATATTTTCGAATATCTGGACGACGGATTATGTTTGGAAATTTATACTCAATTGTTGAACCAGGCCCGGCCGGGTGCTCGGCTGGCCTATTGGAACATGTTGGTACCGCGCCAAGTGCCGCCTGAACTCGCGGATCGGGTCCATGTTTTAGCGGACCTTTCAGATCGACTGTTTTGGCGCGACCAGGCTTGGTTCTATAGCAAATTCGTGGTAGAGGAAGTCGCAATTTCTAACCCCCAATTTCTGTCATGATTCCCCTAACTGATATGTATGCGGGAATCGCGATCGCAATGGCGTTCCTCGTGCTGTTGGCTCTGGCTGAGGTTTTGCGAAGTTGGGCGCATTGGTCCGTCGAATGGACCCGTAAACTGGTGCATTTTGGTGGTGGACTGGTTTGTCTGGGATTTCCCTATTTCATTCAATCGCAGTGGATCGTGTTGGCGCTGGCGATTTCCATGGGGGCTATTTTCTTGATCAGTCGACAATTGCGACTGCTGTCCAGTGTGCACAGCATCCAACGGCACAGTCGCGGATCGGAATATTATCCACTGGTGATCTACCTCTTATTTTTGCTGGCCGCAGATCAACCCTGGATCTACATGATCTGCGTGTTGGTGCTGTCAGTCTCCGACGCTGTCGCTGCGTTAGTCGGGACCCGGTTTGGCCGAATTCGTTATCGCGTGGAGGAAGAAACGAAATCTGTCGAAGGCTCGCTTGCTTTTTTTGCCGCGACGTTCGTGGTGGTGCTAGTTCCGCTGATTATGCTCAGGCCCCAATTCGATTCCTTGCACGTACCGTATTGGCACTACGTTTTGGCTGCCAGTTTGATCGGTTTATTGGTGACCTGTTTCGAAGCGGTGTCGGGTAAAGGTCGCGACAACCTGTTCATTCCGTTGGGAACCTATCTGGTATTGAGCAAGACGTTTCAAACGGATGTGTGGGATCTGGCGATGCAGAATTTCAGTTTCGCACTGATCTTGATCGTGCTCGTTGGGCTGTCGCGGTACAGTCGTTCCTTTCAGACCGGTGGGGCGATTGTGATTTGTCTGGCAAGTTATGGATGCTGGGCCATGGGTTCGTTCGATTGGGCCCTACCTGTATTTTTGGGCTATGGGTTGTATGTGGTGGCTGCGCTGACTACGGATTTGCCGTGGCGACTGTCGATCCGACCCGTGGTATTTAATGTTTTGCCACCCTTCTTGATTTTGGCAGTAGGAAACTTGGCGCTCAATCAAGGACACCCTGAATGGATGCGATTTTGTTTCGGTCCGTTCCTGGCCTCCTGTGTCGTGGCGTTAGCGGAAGCCGTCTTCAATGCGGTCAACTGGCGACATCCCAGTCCGGAGTCTCGACGATTGATCCACGGATTGCTCGCCGGAATTGGGTGCAGTCTGTTGTTAGTAATACCCTGCGCTATTCGACTGGCGATGTATGATTGGCTGACGATTGCGGGACTGGTTGGCGTGGCAGCGACTATCTCCGCGGTCAGCTCGCGAGTGTTGCCCGCAATTTCCCCGGCGGACGCTAGTTGGCGCTGGTATGGCGCGAGAATGGGAATCGCGACCTCGGCGGCGCTGGTGATCGCGTTGCTGCAATGGCAGCGCCTAAGTCAGGTTTGGTTCGTCTGAGCCGTCCGCTGAGTGTTGAACATTTAGGGTAACCACGCCGGAAGCACCGTCCATCGTGACTGTATCGCCATCATGAATGTGCATAAGCAATCCCTTGATACCCACAATCGTGGGGATCCCCATTTCCCTCGCCACAACTGCCGAGTGGGAAAGCACGCTGCCGCGCTCGATTAAAATTCCGGAAACGGCGGGATACAGTGGCACCCAACCGGGGTCAGTGCGTTCGGCGACCAGTATTTCTCCGGACAACGCCAAATTGTCCTGAGGTGACTTCAATACGCGAACCTTGTTCGTGATTACGCCCGGACAACAACCCGTCCCACACAATTGACCATCGGCCAATTCGACTAACTTATCATCGGGATTAACAAACCGATTCTGATGATAAACAAATCCATACGTGTCGAACCGATCATCAGGAGCGGGCGATTCGCGATAGCCCTCGAACTCACAACGCCGAAGTTCAGCCAATTGGTCGAGCTGGGCAGTAACAGCGGTTCCCTTGATGAAGTCCCAAACCTCGTCGATCGTCAAGTAAAAAATATCTTCGCGATGGGTGATGATCTTTTCATCGGCCAACTGTTGGCCAATGGCGCGGATCAACTCGCGAACAACTCCATAGATGCGGGTGCGCGCGAATCGCATGTTCTCCCGATTTTTTACGCCCGTGCGAGCATTGCGGAGTACGCGGCGAAAAATGGTCTGGCGGGGAAGCAGGCTCCACTGAGATCCAATCGCTGCAAATGCAGTTTGTTCGGCGGATCGTCGGACCTGTTGCTCCCGCACTTGCATCGCATCGACATCCAAAGCGGATGAATCGGCTAACGACAGGTAGTTTCGCAACACCTGATACACCACATGAGGGCGATCACGCAACGAATATTCTTCGAGCTTCAGCTCGTTCATGCAGCGAAATCCATACCGCTGCAAGTACAACTGCATCCGCGCATGGAACTGGGCATAGCGAATTTCCCGTCCAACTTTCGCGGGCAGTTCTTCCAACGGATCTTCAAAAATCAACGCCTTCAATTCCGGGATCTTCGCCGCATCAGCCGCCAAACGCAACAACATTTTCGCTGGTTCGGCACTCTCGACACCGCCTTCGCCACAGATCAAATCGTTTTGCAGCGCCCCCGTTTCATCGTGAGCCCATTTCGCGCACAGCTTTTTTAGCAATCCATAATAAATCATCACGTAGAAATCGTTGATGATGGGTGCTTTCCAATTCCATAATAACGCGTCCTCCATTTCGTGATACAACGACTTCAGCTCATGAGGAGGCAATCGCGAAAAATCCATGGCATCCCAGCGCGAATAACACGCCTGAAAATCACTCTCGAAACGCCGCACAATGGGCCGAATTCGCCTGAAGTTACCGAGTGTCCGCGAAACCAGCCGCAGCAAGGCCGGCAATTCGACGAAATACTTTTGGAACCAGGACGGCCGCGGTGGCGCGTCCGCCAGTTCCAGTGGTTCCTTGATGCCCATCATCGATTCCATGAAATGGGCGTTGTATTGAAATCCGGGAAACAGCCGAATCAAGCGATACCAGTTTTGCAAATTGTAAAACACACGGCCACGAATCATTCCCAACATGTTTTCAAAAACGTGGCGGCTGTCGTGAACTTGCTGGGGCGGGATACCCATCACTTCAGCAAAACAATGATAGACAATCGTGTACGCGCGCCGGATGAAACTAAATGTCATCGGCGTCGTCACGCCGGAATAGCTTTCAATGATGTTGGAGTTGTCCCAAGTCAGCCGATTGCCAGCCGCTGGCCCGTATTCGGCCAATCGAGTGATCGGTCGCGCCTGCAGAATATACAGGTCACCGTTGTCATCCAAGCAGAATTCGATATCCTGTGGCCGACGATAATGGTTCTCGATTTCGATCGCGATCTTCGATATGTGCACGATTTCCAATTCTGACAGACTGCTGACGTTCTGTTTCTCGTCGGCCACGTCCAGCGCCTCGAGACCGCTGTTACGTTGCCGATCAAAACGAAGTTGGTGTTCCTTCTCCACTACGGTCGACACGGTGGTGCCGTCCTTTTTTTTCACCACAAAAGTATCGGCCGCCAGGCCACCACTAACCAAACCCTCACCCGCCCCCCAAACGGAACTGAGCACAATCTCATCCGTCCGATTGTTCGCCGGATTGCAAGTAAAAATTACGCCGCTGGTTTTCGCATCGATCATTTGTTGGATGATGACCGCAACTGAAATCTTGGTCAGGTCGAGTCCATTCTCGACTCGATAGGCAATCGCGCGTGCATTGAACGCCGACGCCCAAACCTGTTTAACGCTGTGGAGTACACCCGCCAGGTCCGGGACAAACATGAAACTATCGTGCATTCCAGCAAAGGAATGCTGAGAGCCGTCTTCATCATTAGCTGAAGACCGCACCGCCACGAAACTCTTAGCCGGGAACCGTTGAGTGTACGCTCGTTCGATTGCCGTGATCAAAGTAGACGACAGCTCGCAACCAACAATTTTCGCTTGAATCGTGTTAATGCACTGGTTCAATCGAGTGGCGTCGACCGAGTCTGGTTTTGGACCAAACAGTTCGCCAACCAACTCGGCAATGGTCGAATCCCGTCCAATTTCTTCGCGAAACACGTCGCTGGAAATCACGATGAATGGCGGAACGCGAAATCCAGCGGCCGACAATCGAAACAAATTCGCGGCTTTACCTCCGAGCTGTTCGTTGGAAATAAGAGTCGGCGGTTGCTGGGTTGAAAAGATTGTCATGCGGTCGGTCTCGAAAAAGGCTTGATCGTTGAGCGTGCGAAAGAGCGGCGAATGTCTACGTCCAGGTTAGGTCGACAATTTCAGTTCTACCCCGTGACGGCTGATTAATTCGACCGCCAGAATCAAGTCGAAGGCGATAATGTAAAGCCCAGCGTAGGTCTCCATTCGTTTGGCCGACTTCGGCGTCGTCTGGAATCGATACTGAAAGTACGCGATCAAACAAACACAAAACAATACTATCAATGCGACGTAAAACCAGGAACTGGCTCGCAGATGCCATCCCACCAAAGCGACTATGCCCGTGTCAATCACACGAACGAGCAACACGACATTGGCGGCTCCATAGGTTCCAAAAATTTTCGTGTAGCTGTCTACCCCTTCGATTTCTTGGGCGGGAGTGCGGATTTTGCGGGAGATTTCCCAATTCAACGTCACCCAGAATCCGACAAAGGCATACACGTAAAACCAGGTCGGTGCTTGCCAGGGAAATTTACCAGTCGTGAAACTGAAAACCTGCAACGCCATCAATGGCATGATCAACATGTGGCTCATCGCGTAAATCAGAAAATGTTGCTTCAACCATCGCCCGACAAAAAACTCGTTGAGCATCAACCAGGAGAAGAACAGTGTTAGCAGCACCGCGACCAAAGCCGCCGGTTGTTGCTCCGGTTGCCAGATCGCCGCCAACAACAGTTCGAGGCCGATGGCGATCGCGCCCAAAAACTTCAGATGCCTCAGCGAGATTAAACCGGACTGCAAGACTCGTTGCGGATAATGCTGCAGATCCGATTGGTAATCCTTGTGTTCATCAAAGACTCGCAAATGAAAGAACAAACAGAAGAGCGCAATCGCACCTAACAACGAACCAACCGAATAAACCAGTTTTTCGTTGGGGCGGGTCAACACTTCGGCGAGAAACTGGTTGGATGAATAGTAACTAACAATCAATAATCCGTGCCCCAACAACGGAAATCGCTGATTCAAATAGGCCCGCAACCGTTGAAATAACGGCGACGCGGGGGTGAGTTGAGTTAATGAGTAAGGCGGAGTTGGAGGCACGGTTGGTCGACCCTCGATGTCAGGAGATGAGTTTTCGAACTTCAGCGTAGTCGATCTTGGAGCGATGACGGGGGTCGACAGGCAATTTGGTATTGGTGACTTCGACTTGGTCACAGGGCAAACCGGCTTTCCGCAGTAGCGTATCGATGGTTGATTTCAACTTTTGCGGATCAAGTTTCTTAGCGATCGATGATTCGATTACGGCGACTACCACAACGCGTTCACCCATTTCGGCGTCTGGCATTCCCACCGCTGCGACTTGATCGAGTTCCACGATGGAATCACCAACCATCTGCTCGATCAATTGAGGATGGACCCAAACTCCCATGCGGCGAATCGTCGAATGCACGCGACCAACCAACCAGAAACGTCCGGACTGGTCAAAATACCCCGTGTCACCCATGCGGTGCCAGAGTTGGCCGGCCGAATCAAACAGCTTATTCTCGGCGGTGGCAGCTGCGTTTTGAAAGTAATCACGACAGACATGGAGCCCGGAAACGAGCAGCTCGCCGATCTCGCCGATCGGCAAACAGCAATCCTCCAGTCGGCGGGTACTTAGATCAATCGGTAGGCGCGTAATTTCCACGATTTTCGTTTGTATTAACGGTGACGTCCGGCCAGTGCAATATCCTTTACCGAGCCCCGCCAGAGCCAGTCGCTGAGTTGCTTCGATATGGCCCACCGGTTCCGCTTCGGTGGAACCATAGGCCACGATCAATTCCGTTTTTGGGAAATGCTGTTGCCATTGCGCCAATTGCGAATCGGTGACCGGTGCACCGCCTGTGAGAATGCGCCGCAGGGCAAACGATTCGCCCTGCTGCTGGACAAACGGTGCGACTCGGTCGATCAAGGGAGGAGAAGCCGTGACCGTCGTAACGCGATGTCGTACCATTTGATCCGCGATCGCCTGCCCATCGATTCGATCGACACTTCGAAAATCCATTTCAGGGATAACCGACGTCAGTCCAGTGACCAGATTGTTCAAGGCGAATACGGGAAACATGGGGAGATCGACATCCGATTCCTGATAAGGAAACTCCGTCGACAAGGCCTGATGTTGGGCCATGAGAAATTGATGCGTTCGATTGGCTCCCTTGGGCTCACCGCTGGAGCCGCTGGTGAATGTGATCAGCGCTGAGTCGGACAGCTGCACCGCTGCAACTGTCGGATCGGGGGTTGATCGGCACAATTGCCGGAGTGTAAAGCGGGCCGGGATCCCAGCAAACTTCCGCCCGTTGGTCACCGAAATCTTGATTCGTCGCAATTTTTGGTGGAACAAACGCAGCAGCTGGCTTTTACCAATTCCAATAAAAGCGGTCGGTTCGGCAAAGGCCGCAAATCGGGCAATCCGCTGGGTCGAAATCCAGGGATCGACGAACACCGCCACGCCGCCGATTTTGATCACGGCCAACAGCGCGACGTACAGATCAATCGACATCGGGATCATGATGATCGCTCGCTCGCGAGGCTGGAATCCCGCGCTCAACAATCCGTTGCCAAAAGCCCCGGCGGCAGCCCAAAGTTCAGCAAACGAAATGCTCTCATCCCGTCCGGCCTGCCGAAAGATCAAAGCAGGTTTGTCGGGCGTTTGCGCAGCGACAGACGCTAATAAACTGGCGACATTGTGTAGTGAATTCGCGCGAGTGTCGGTTGCCAAATTCATGTTTCGGGTCATTTCATCAAGCGAGAATACAGTTCGTATCGTCGCAGAATTTGACCGTCGCCGCCATCGAGCTTGGTCGACGGGTTGCCGTCCCGAATCAAACATAAGTTCGCTCGGCTGTAGCCCCGGGCTCGCGATGCGACATATCCGCAATGCATCATTCCAGCCGCCACTGCCGACTGCCGGTGTTCCGGCAGGACACCGATCGACTTGAAATTCACCGCCGTTAACTTTCTCGCTTGCCACCAGAATCGAAATTTCGCCCATCCATTTTTTCTGCCGTGCATCGCGGCAACCGCTGGCCCATAATCGGGAATACAAAACAAGAACCCGATTTCTTTTTCGGAAGCATCCAACGCGAACCAAACTAAATCGGGCTGAAGCCAACGTTTTGCCTCTCGATAGAGTCCGGCAAATTCCTGGTATGAGATTTCATCGTACAAGAAATTATCTCGAAACGTCACGATACTCAACTGGTAGATCGTCTGGAGTTCGCGTTCAAAATGAGCCAGTGAAAAAGGTCGAAACGCATATCCCGCGGCCAGCGCACGGTCATACCCGGATTGAGTCTGTGAAATGACGGAGCCAATATCGGCAAGGCATTTCGAATGGTATCGGTCGACGACGGAAAAACCAACCTCGGTCCAGAGCTGTGGATAATAGGCTGGATTGGTCGGCTCGCCCAGGAACGGAGGCTGGTTATGAGGGCCGTTATTGAAGCGATAGGAATGCCAGGTATCGCCATCGATCGGGCCAATGATTTGCCGGCAGCCCTTGTGCTGCAGCCACTGGCAAGCTGCGTTTAACACCGCTTGGGCAGCCGCAGTATCAGGTGCTGCCGCGAAGAAACCCAACATGCCCAACGGGGTACCATCGGTATGTTTTAGAGTCGGCGAGACACGTGCCACGACATGGGCCAACCAAACTTCTTTAGCGTTGCGAGCGATGAACTGTTGTTGCTCGGCAAATTTGGTTCGCAGTAGTGAACTGGTGACTGCAGATGACTGGGGATAACTTACGCACGCGTGAGTCGCTGTCAGGCGAAATTGGAAATGTACGAGGTGAGTTGCCGTGGCGGGTGTCGGTCGACACGCAATAACATGGAGCTGATCTGACTCTGACATTTCATCCTTAACCCTCTCCGCCTGACTTGATTCCGCGTCCGATCCCGCGATGCCGCCGTCATTACTTGTTGCTGCGGGAGTACTAGAGAAAGTATCGAAATTTTGCTTTTGTGGCTACCTCCAGGTGGACTATTCGGAGTAATCGGATGCGGATTTTGCTTTTTTTGTGGTGTTCTTATTTCACGGGCAATACCGGTTATTTTGATTGTCGCTGTCATTCCTTCATCAGCAGTTCGACTCGGGTTTTGGCGACAACTTGGCCGATCAAATTGGTACGCACAGTGAGCAAAAGGAATCGCAAACCCCCACTTTGGATGTCTTGGGGCGCTGGAAGCCGACGGATAGGTCGGTGTGTATCAGTCCCAAAAATACCAAGGGGTAGGCGATGGCAAAAAAGATCATTCGTGTCATTTCGCGAGCGGCCAACGGCACGCTGCGTACCAAAGAGTATGAAAACTTCGACGAGATTGCTGAATTACATAGCCAGATTGGAATCGACGATTGCAGTACAGATCTAAGCCTGAGGGGACTGCCACTTTTTCGCGGCTTGGTCGGTCCCATGCCGGAATCGAAAACAACGGTTTGTTATGAGTCGCCCGATGTGTTCGAGTTTCTGACGAAAGAGTGGAGCCAAGCTAGTACCAAACGTCGACGACGAGTTTCGACAAAAATCGCAGAGGTGGTGGCAGAGGAATCATCGGAACCGGCTGTCAAACCAAATTTTGTTCCGATCCCTAAAATGATACTTAGCCCGATGTTTGATATTGCGATCGTCAACCGCTAAACGAATAGGTTACTGATCCCTTTTGCGATCCTCCCTACAATCCAAGTTTCTGTACCGTAATTCAATCCTGACCCTGGTGGTTGGTTGAGTACGGAACGCAGAAGCAAACCAGCCGGCTTCATCGTGGAAACACGAAACGGAGATAACCCGGCGACGCCCTTCAACGGGCGTTTTTTTTTGCGCCGATTGGCGTGCGGACCAGGATCGTAGGCGACAATTGCCGTCGGACGAATTGAGGCCCGCAAGTGGTCTCTGGGGTTGAACCGATCGATCGACGTTGCTCGGGGCGACGGGTCAGCGATCCTGGCTAGCATCGCCGCATAACGACCGTTAATCCCTGCGGATAGTTCGTATTGTATTTTTTTCGAACCACTTTTTTTGTCGTTCGTAATATCACTGCCAGGGATGCACCAGCCAACCACATGCACGGCTCACTTTGACAGACCGTTGTCATCGTTAGTCGATTCTTAAGCTTCATGGGTTGTATGGATCGCGCGGTCGAAAGTTGTTTCAATTTTTTTGACTGCGGTAAAAACGTGATCTATTTTTCATCGGCCTCAATTTGATTACTGCGCCACCGATAGGTGCTTTAATGGGCCGGTTCCTGATTTGACCAAATGACTCTGTCTGTGCGTCGCTCCCAAACTAAAAGTCGCGGGGCGGAGTTGGCGGTCTCCCTCGAAGGATGGCAATTTTTATGGAAATGTACTTGATGAGCTTTCGTCGAATTCTTGGCTGCAAGACTGCTCTAAACACTGCGCGATGTTGTTGTGCTCCCGTCGCTGGTATGGCCCTGGCATTGGCGCTCACCGGGGTATTTACCCCGAACAACCTACAGGCTCAATCGCTAACCCCCGCCAACGATTCCGTTTCCGCCTTGGGTGGTGGAAATTCAGCCGCTGTCCCGACGGACCTGCAGCCCGTCGCCAATTCAGCCACCCAATTCCTCGAGGATGGTGCGGCTCTCGAACAAGCCCGCCAGTGGGGCGAAGCGCTGAGTGTCTACCAACAGGCAATCAAAAAATTCCCCGCCGACGAACAATTGCAGCAACGTCGGGCGGTTGCGCGGATCCATTTTGATCTGGACCGACGCTACTCCGACTCTAGTTTCGTCAGCTCCGTGGAATCAACCGACGCTACTACGGCCCTGAACATTTACGCCGAAGTGCTCTTGAAGATTCAATCCTACTACGTGGATGAACCGAATTGGGCCGATCTGGCCAGCTACGGGTTAACCAGTCTCGAAGTCGCACTGTTGTCACCCGAGTTTCGCAAGATCAATTTGCCACAGGCCAACGATGCACTGATCAAAGCGACAATTTTGAGCACCCGCGAACGACTGTCTAAAGTCGTCGTTAATAACCGCCATGACGCTTATATCGTCGCCAGCAGCACCGCCAAATCTTTGCAGGAAACGCTTGGATTGAACGTTCAAGCTACGACCTATGAGTTCGTCTGCGGGGCAATTTCGGCACTCGACCCCTATTCGGCCTACATGTCCGATAATCAATTTAGTGAAACGATGTCCCAAATCGAAGGAAATTTTGTCGGTCTGGGAGTCGAACTGAGAACCCACACGGATTACCTCGAAATCGTCAGTGTCATTCCAGGTGGTTCTGCTGGCCAGGGCGGCCTGGTTAAAGGGGATCGGATTACTTCGGTCGATCAACAGAGTGTGACGACGATTGGCAGTGAAAAAGCCGCTGACTTGCTGCGTGGTCCGGAAGAGTCTTTTGTCACGCTGTCACTGGACCGCGGTCAAGGTCCACAGACGTTGCGTCTCGAACGACGACGTGTCGAAATTCCCAGTGTCGATCAAGTTTCGATCGTCGACACACAAGCGGGTGTGGGTTACATTCGGTTAACCAATTTCCAGAAAACTACCGCCCGCGATTTTGATGCAGCGCTATGGCAACTGCATCGCGAAGGCATGCGGTCCCTGATCGTAGATGTGCGCGGAAATCCGGGCGGCCTGCTTTCGGCATCGGTGGAAGTCGCCGATCGGTTTGTCAACAGCGGGATCATTGTCTCGACGCGAGGACGGAACCCAATGGAAGACTATACCCATCGAGCCAACGCGGCTAGCACCTGGCGAGTTCCCTTGGTCGTGTTGGTTGACGAAAACTCTGCCAGCGCCAGCGAAATCTTTGCCGCTGCGATTCACGACCATGAGCGCGGAACGATCGTCGGACACCAAAGCTACGGCAAGGGGAGCGTGCAAGGCATTTTCCCGTTGAACGTTGCGGGCGGCGGCGTTCGATTGACAACGGCGAAATTTTACTCTCCTCGCGGCGACGCGATCAGCGAAGTCGGAGTCGCGGCGGACGTCGTCGTACAAGAATCGGCCAAATTTGATCTGAATGTCGAATCGGGCGAAGACAATGGATTGCGGGTTGGCATACAAACCGCTCGTCGAGCAATCGCCGGACAAACATCCGTTCCGGCGAACACGATTGGTTTAACGACAATTCCCCAATCCAAAATGGCCGAACGCTAAAAGAACCGGTGGGAGTGGCAAAGCCGCGACTGGGCCAGCCAACACCGCTGGTCGGCCTTGGCCAACAAAAAATTTAGCCGATACGACGTACCATCTGTACGTCGTATTTTTTTAATGAACCCCAATGGTCAATCCTCTTGCCCGCGACGGCTTTTAAGTTCTCATGGCAAACGTTACCATCAACGCAGCCTAACCGTCCCTCCAGGTTATTTGACGAGCCGAGGACCTGAGTCCTCGAGTAACGCAGTCGGCGGCCTGTTCGTTTCGCACAAACAGTCGACTTTTTTGCCCTCGAAGGATAGACAACCCCCACATTCTTTAATTCCACCAGCAACAACCAACGCACTTTTTTCGCCGATTCATGATGGACGAATTTGCCGAGTTTCAATCCCAACTTCGCCGACCAATCGAAGACAAGTGCCATGATTTCCATCGCGACGGGCGGTTGACGCACTTAATTAATGCTGCCCAGTTAACCCCCGATTTGTTAATCAGCCTGTGCTCATCGGCGGACAAGATTCGGCGATTGGCGCGCGACGAGATGGGTAATCGGAGGTTGCGGGAATTGCTGGCCCATAAACGGGCGATGCTGTATTTCACGCAACCGTCCACGCGAACGTTTCTTTCGTTTATGGCCGCTTGCCAAATATTAGGAATAACCTGTAACGAAGTCCGCGATCCGAAGACGTCATCCGAAGTCAAACGGGAATCGAAAATGGACTCGATTCGAATGTTCTCCAGTTACTTTGATGTCATCATCATGCGATCGCAGATTGCTGACTTCGCAGAAAGTTGTGCCTACCTGATGAATCGGTTGGCGAATTTGGGGAAACGATCGGTACCGATAATCAACGCGGGGGCTGGGAGCGACGAACATCCCACTCAAGCGTTATTGGATATCTACACAATTTTCCGCACATTTGATTTTGATGAGCATGCGGCTGGTAAAGAATCGCGGTTGGGGAAATTGCAACAAAAGTATCCGGAATTGGTTTCCGGTCCCGGCCACAAAACCTATGCGTTTTGTGGAGATATTGGGCGTGGCAGGACCGTGCGTTCGTTAGCCACCGTTTTGGCACAATTCGAAGGCGTAAGACTTTTTTTCGTATCGCCCGACCAGCAGGCGTTGCGGTTGGATGATGAGCTGAAATTTCGACTGCAGCGCCAGGGAGTCGAGTTCCATGAATTCTCCAGTCTCGACGCAACTCATGAATCCCAAAGTTTGCTTAGTCAGATCGATTGCATCTATATGACTCGGATTCAACGGGAACATAATTCGCCGGAGACCGAACGAGAGCTGGAATTACTTGATCTCGAACCCTTTCGCTTGTCCGTTGCGCGGGTCGGTCAATTGAAAGACTATACGCCGATCTTGCATCCTTTCCCCCGTGACAGTGTGGTCGGTGAAATTCCCACGGAGGTCGACACGGATCCCCGAGTCATGTATTTTCGCCAAGCCCGCAATGGGATGTGGGCCAGAGCGGCGTTGCTGGTCCATGTATTTAATGCGGACGAACGATTGAACATGGCGTACCACGACATCTTCGGCTAGTGATTGGGATGTTCCGCAGCAGGACAATCGCTGGGATTTTGCGTCGGCGGGCCGGACACCGGTCGTTGTGACAATGAATCGGAGAATCATCGTTGGGTCTCCGCGGCGGCCCGCATTTTGGGTCGGTGGGCCTTGGGGGGCGGTCCGAAAGCCCTCCAACGGTCGCCAGCGCGATTCATCGAAAGGGTCGTGACGATATTTCCAGCCGCACTTGTTATGCGGACTGAAACTGGAAAAACCCTTGGTTCCGGCCAAATTCTGGTTCCGAACCACTGCTTGGTGGAGAGATAGCAGGTAAGCGTCGATGAATGGATCAGCGGCTTGAAACTTCCGCCCGATCTAACAAACCGGAAGGAAATTGCTGGCAGTTGGCGAACGGGTAAGTATAATCGAAGTACGGCAGCGGGTTGGTTGGTGATATCTGATTCACTCACGATTTCCCAACCGGTAAAACCAGTTTCAATTTAATTTCAAACTTCCAGATCGAACCGCCAACTTTGGCGAACAAGAGGTATTTTTAATGAACTATATTGGCAAGATTCTGACCCTGTTAATTATGCTGATGAGTGTTTGCTTTTTGGTAACTGCCGTGATGGTGGGAGCTTCGCATCGCAACTGGAAAGCTCAAGCCAAACTTTATAAGGAACAGGCGGAGCAATCAAAAATTGTCGCTGCGGAAGCAAAGAGTAAAACGGGCGCCAAGGACCAGTTGCTCAATTCGGAGCGAACGGCTCGTTCCTTCCAATTGGCTCAACTGGAGTCCCAATTGAAAATCGCCAAGGACAATTACGATCAACGTGAAACCCAGTTAAGTGCCGAACTGGCCATCAGTCAGGAACGACTTCGCCGGTTGGAGCAAACCGAAGCTCGATTGGCGATTCAAGATACCGAAGTCGCCAGCCTGAAAGCCGCGAATTCGAAATTGGCCGCTGATATTGCTGACAAATTTTCTTTGGTCATCAATCTGACTAACGAGCGATCTGAATTGCAAAATCAACTGGATTCCGTCAAAAGCATGAACGAGGATTTAAGTGCTGACCTGGCTCAAAAAACCAAAGTCATGAAGTCGGTTGGCGTGGATAACGACACGTTGGTTGATCATATCGCTCCAAAAATTGACGGCGCTGTAACCAGTGTCGTAGCTGCCGGTAATCTGATTGCCATCGCCCTCGGTTCGGATGACGGTCTGCGAGTTGGACATGAGATGGACGTCTATCGAAATGACCGCTACATCGGCAAAGTTCGAATTTCGAAAACTGACTTCAATGACTCGGTCGCCCAAGTAATCAAAGATTTCATGCAGGATCGCGTGCAAGAGGGAGACCATGTCACCACAAAATTCTGATTTTGATGCCGTTGGTTTTGATGACGCTTTGGAAATTCCGATGACGGGTGAGTCGGCAACCAATTCAGTTCCGGCTAATGCGGCGCCCAGTTATCGGAAGCAAGGCTTTAGCATCTATTCATTGATGTTGATTCTGTCGTTTGTTTTCCTGATTGCGTCCATTATTTTGTTGTTCATGGAAGTCGACCGCTTCGAATAGCGGATACGTGGCCTAGTTCACACTCCGATTAATCCGCCCGAAAGACCAGTTACGCGATGGCCAGATCAAAATCAAAATCAAAAAGTGCTGCAGTGGCGACTGATTCGTTCGAACCTGATTCTTCCCAAATCGGTCAGACGTCCGGCGAAAACCCAGCTGCAGCTGATCGCGGTCCTCGGACTGAAACCCGTCCAGGCAATTGGGAATTTCCGCTCTTCAACGCGATGTTGTTGATTTCTTTGATCTGTGTGACTGCGGCCACAGTACTTCTTTATCTTGCATTGCAAGAGTATGGAACTGGATTCTACCAGTGGCGCGTATCGGAATTTTAGTCGCGTCGGGGAACCAACTGGGTCGATTTTCGATTTGAAGCGTCGCTTTATCAATCGCATCCATTTGGCCGCAACGCAAGACTTTTCCGTCACCAATTGTTAGGATATTAGCCGGGCGACGGGTGGCCGTCGTTGTACTGCTACGGTCAAATCAATCACGGTGCATTTCCTTGGACAAAAAAGATTCCGCTCGTTTTGACAACGTTTCCTCCACCGACGTTGCTGTTTCGGAGTTGCATAAATCAGTCGATCGTTTGCTGGACAATGTCTCCCAGGTAGTGTTGGGAAAGCGTGACGTCGCCAGGCTGTGTTTATTGGCTCTGTTCGCGGGCGAGCATATTCTGTTGGAAGACGTGCCCGGGGTCGGCAAGACGTTGATGGGCAAAGCGCTTTCGCGCAGCGTCGACGGTGATTTTTGTCGCATTCAATTTACGCCGGACCTCTTGCCCAGTGATATCGTGGGCAGTTCGATTTTCAATTCCCAACATTCGGAATTTGTGTTCAACCCCGGTCCGATCTTCAGCAATTTTGTGTTGGCTGATGAAATCAATCGTGCGCCACCGCGAACTCAAAGTGCGTTGTTGGAAGCGATGAGCGATTGCCAAGTCAGTGTCGACGGCCAGACGCATCAATTGTCGCGACCGTTCATGGTGATTGCCACACAAAATCCCTTCGAGTTCGAAGGCACTTATGTGTTACCAGAAAGTCAACTTGACCGCTTTCTGTTGCGGATTTCGATGGGCTATCCGGAACGGGAATTTGAATCCGACATTTTGAAAAATCACCGGACCGGTGAGCCCGTGGACGAATTGCAGCCGGTTTGTGATTGGCAAAGGGTAATTGCCATTCAGTCCGCTGTTCGCAACGTAGTCGTCGATGACTCGATCGTAAAATACATGCTCGATGTGGTTCATGCCACGCGCGACTCGCCAGAACTGAGTTACGGCGTCAGCACGCGGGGTGCCCTGTCCTGGTATCGAGCGGTGCAAGCCAGCGCTTTGATTGACAAACGGGACTATACGATTCCGGATGACCCAAAAGATCTGGCGGTCGCGGTTCTCAGTCATCGAGTGCAACAGCGCGGCGGCG
>JANNWZ010000100.1:0-76297 GCA_031409295.1 Mariniblastus sp. | reverse complement strand
CAGCCGCCGCAGAGTGGCTATCAACAAGGCTTGTTCGATTGACACTATAGAGCAAGCTTCATAGTTTGGATTGCCCAGCCAAGGCGATCGCGAGAGAAATCGTGGTTGGACCGGTTGGCTCAATAACATTTAGACCAAAGGAAGAACGTTGACAAAAATAGCTTTTCTCTTTCCTGGCCAAGGGGCCCAAGCCGTTGGCATGGGTCGATCGCTGTGCGCTGAATTGCCCGCCGCGCGAGAGTTGTTCCAACATGCTGGCGAAATCCTGGGGTATGACTTGTCGGAGATCTGTTTTCAGGGTCCGGCGGAAAGGCTGGACTCGACTGTCATCAGCCAACCAGCACTATTCGTCATGAGCATGGCTGCGTTGGAAAAATTGAAATCCGAACAGCCCGCCGTGTATGCAAGCTGCTCGGTGGCCGCCGGCCTTAGTCTCGGCGAATATACCGCCATAACTTTCGCTGGTGGATTGTCTTTCCAAGACGGTTTACGACTGGTTCAACTTCGCGGCCAAGCGATGCAGGAAGCTGCCGACGAGACTCCCAGTGGGATGGTCAGCGTGCTCGGTCTGGATCGTGATCAAACCGCAGCGATTTGCGACGAAGCAAGGTTGCCGGGTGAAGTCTTGCAAATCGCGAATCTGCTTTGCAACGGCAACATTGTGGTCTCAGGCCACCGCGCCTCCTGCGAAAGAATCGAACTGATCGCTCAAGCAGCGGGAGCGATGAAGACCATTCCACTGGCCGTTGCCGGTGCTTTTCACACACCGATCATGGCGTCGGCAGTTGCGAAACTAGAGGCTGCCCTGAATGAAATCAAACTTGAGCCCACCCGTATTCCGATCTACTCCAATGTCGACGCGCGACCCCATCAATCTCCTGATGAAATTCGTGAACTGTTGGTAAAGCAAGTTTGCGGTCCCGTGTTGTGGCAACAATCGATCGAGCAAATGTTGATCGATGAGATTGACGAATTTTATGAAATCGGATCCGGTCGAGTATTGCGCGGAACACTGAAACGAATCAACCGGAAGGCCGTCTGCTATGGCGTGCCGGAGTAACGAAACGAACAAAATGCCCTCTCTCATTAATCACATATCAAAAATTGGAATCAAGCTATGAGTCTGGACTCCCTAAAAGTCGATCTACGAGGCCAAACGGCAATTGTCACTGGAGCGTCGCAAGGTTTGGGACGCGCCATGGCGATCGCGCTGGCGGCCAGTGGTGCCCGCGTGGCTTGCGTGGCCCGCAATGCGAGTAAACTCGCTGACACCGTCGCACAAATCATTGCTGCCGGTGGACAAGCGGAAGCGATGTCCGCCGACGTGAACGACCGGGTCAGTATCGAAAACGTCGTCAATCGGGTTGCCGATGAATGGGGCAAACTCGATATTCTTGTCAATAACGCTGGCATTACGCGCGATAATCTGTTGCCGGCCATGTCCGATGAACAATGGGATGACGTAATCACAACCAATCTCCGGGGAACTTTTTTATTTACCCGAGCAGCATCCCAGCGCATGATGCGTGCGAGATACGGACGAATTATCAATATTTCCAGTGTTTCGGGGCTTATCGGCAACGCCGGACAAACGAATTACTCGGCCTCAAAAGCGGGCGTGATTGGGATGACTCGCAGTTTGGCAAAAGAGCTGGGAAAACGCAAAGTCACGGTCAATGCGGTGGCACCCGGTTTTATCGAGTCGGAAATGACCGAAAAATTGGGGGAAAGCCTATTGGCAGAGGTCACCAAGCGAATTCCGGCTAATCGAATCGGCCATCCCGATGATGTAGCGGCTTGTGTGTTGTTTTTAGCCAGTCCTGCGGCCGGATACATTACCGGGCAGGTTTTGACCGTGGATGGCGGAATGACCGCCTAAGTTGCCAAAAATGCCCCATTCAAATTAAAATATGCATGATTTTTGCCACAATCCCTTGACCCTATTTGTGTCAATCCTCTATCTTTAAGAACTTGTTCACAATGCCAATCACTGCTGGAGGATATCCGGGGTCAGGACTTGTGGAGTTTGTCAGTTAATAGTTTTCCTCAGAATTTTTAAAAGGAGGCCGATACATGGCGTCGGTCGAAGAGCGAGTCGTCGACATTGTTGCTGAGCAACTTGGCGTCGACAAAGACAAAATCAAATTGGATTCCAATTTCGTTAACGACTTGGGAGCCGATTCATTGGATACAGTCGAACTGGTGATGGAATTGGAAGAAGAATTCGACATCAACATCCCCGATGATGCTGCTGAAAAAATTCAAACGGTTGGTGAGGCGATTCGTCACATCAACAATTCCACCGCAGCATCCAACTAATTAACCGAATTGAATTGCGGCCTGACGGCCCAGGTTCATGACTAAACCAGCAAATCCCGTGCCTGAAATTTCATGACTGGGTTGTTGGTAATCAAGAAAACCGAATGATCCGCACTGGCGACGATCCGTTTCCGTGCGGTTTTTTTGTCGCCCAGATTCTCCATCAAATTTGTTCAGATAACCCATGAAACGACGAGTTGTCATTACCGGTTGGGGGTTGGTCACACCGCTTAGTTGTGATGTCGACGATTGTTGGTCGCGAATCCTCAAGGGCGAAAGCGGAATACATGCGATCAAGTTATTCGAGACGCATGATATCAAAGTTCGGTTTGGCGGCGATGTCTATGACTGGGATGCCACCGACGCCATTGGTCAAAAAGAAGCCAACAAGGTCGATCGCTATTCACAATTTGCGATGGTTGCGGCGGATACTGCCCTAAAATTTGCGAACTTCCGTACGGCGTTCGATCAGGCGGGGCAATCGCTGGAACGGGGACATCGGTATGGAGTTGTGCTGGGTTCGGGGATTGGCGGCATGACCACTTTTTCAGAACAGATGGAACGCTTGGTCCTGAAGGGGCCCAGTCGCGTTTCTCCGATGACGATTCCTAAACTGATGTTGAACGCCGGTGGCGGTAATATTGCGATTAAGCACGGATTCCGGGGCCCGAACTACGGCGTTGCCACCGCTTGTGCCAGCGCAACCAACGCCATGGGCAATGCGCTCGACCTGATTCGCGACAACATTTGCGATCTGGTTGTCACTGGAGGTTCTGAAGCGGCGATGAGCCGGTTGGGTTTGTCGGCTTTTGCGAATATGAAAGCGTTGTCCAGTTTCGAAGGTGACCCCGTGAAGGCCAGTCGGCCGTTCGACTCCAGTCGAGATGGATTTGTATTTGCCGAAGGGGCCGGTGTATTGCTGTTCGAAGAGTTGGAGCATGCTCGAGCCCGCGGCGGGACGATATTGGCGGAAGTTGTCGGTTTCGGCACGACGTGCGATGCTGGTCATATTACTTCTCCGGACGAAGATGGAACCGGTGCCGCGGCAGCCATGAAGGCCGCACTGGTGAGCGCTCAGCTAGTCCCTGAGGATATCGACTATATCAACGCCCATGGCACCAGCACGCCACTGGGTGACAAAGCCGAAACGCGGGCGATCAAAACGATTTTTGGCCAACATGCCCACCGCGTCAGTATCAGCAGCACCAAATCCCAACTGGGCCATTCGTTGGGAGCCAGCGGCGGAATTGAATTGGTATTTTCAATCAAGGCAATTCTCGAGAGCGTCGTGCCACCCACCATCAATTTGGAAAACCCCGATCCCGATTGTGATCTGGATTTCACGCCAAATGTTCCCAAGCAACGGGACATTCAATACGCGATGAGTAACAGTTTCGGTTTCGGAGGCCACAACGCTTCAATCATTGTGAAGAGATTTACCGCCTAACCGGAGAGCGCCAATCGGAATTCCAATTTTTCTCAAACCAGACGGCTTGAGATCAGGGCCGATAACTTTGCTCTCGATGATCGGTCGCATCTCCCCGATAACAAATCTCGCGAACTCCTTTACTCCAGCTCCGCGTTGACATGTGCCGTGTGCGCTGCCAGATAGGTTTCACGGATCATTTCTCGTGTGGCTTCTTCGGTTAAGAAACGATCGGTAAAACCCGGCACGACAGTTTCAATCGTGCTTTGTGCTGAATACACCAAATGTCGAATCAAGTCCATTGGCGACTCGTCTCCGACAGCACAGCGAATCGTGGTTGGGGTCAGTCCACCCGCGGCCAACGCGGCTGCATCGAGCTCACTGTGAGTGGTGAGGGCCGGACAGCTGACGATGGTGTTGGATTGACCCAAACTGATCATGTGCCCAAACGTCGGCGACAGCGAATCAAAAAATTTCTGAAATGTTTCGCGCGGCAGGTCGCCCATGTCAAAGGTAAACAGCGGCGCTGGCAACCCCAGATACATGAATTTGCGGCGCGATTCAAAATTGGGGCTACTGCTCAACGCGTTGCAGTTGACTTGCACGCCCGGATGGGAGCTGAGAAATTTGGCCAAAATTTGGGTGTTGATACATTTGCGCAACATTCGCAATCCAAGTGTCTTCATCCCCTGCATCACTTCAAAGGCCGCATCCGCGTTGAGGAACGCTCCTTTGACATAATACACATTCCAAAACATCGTTTGGTCCCAACATTTTCCGTTGACCGTTTGACCCTTGGGAATGAACATCTCGAGATTCCTGCCGATCACGCAACCGGCAATCACGCTACCCGAACCACTGAGGTCTTTGGTGTAACTGTGAATCACAAAATCCGGACGTTCGTCCGCGTCGGTACGCTGGAGCGGGCGATACAAAAACGGCGTACCGACCGTAGCATCCAGCATGACTTTTAAGCCATGTTGATGTGCCGACTTGGAAATTCCGGCCACGTCCAGCACATAGCCCTGGGGGTTGGATGGTGATTCCAGATAAACATAGATATTTCGGCCAGCCGCCAACCGATCCGCATAGGTCGTTTGCACATGCCGTAAACATTTCTCGAAATCCTCGCGCGAATCGCCATCAAACGTCTCGACCGCGACGGCGAGGTTGCCCGGTTTGGCAAACCAATCGTGGATCAATTGATGGGCCCCGCCGTACACGTTGCGGGATTTAATCAGAATGTCATCGCGACCGAGTAAGTGAGACAATGCCGAATCGATCGCGGCCATTCCGCTGTTGAAATTCCAAGCCATATATTGGTCGGCATAGGGCCCCGCTTCCAGGTCCACGATATGATTGGCCAGACAAACACTCGTCGGATTCAACAGTCGGGAGTAGATCTCCAGCATCAACTCCTTGCCATGAAAAGCGTCCTCGATCCACTCGGCACACGCGTAAATGTAGGTTGCCGTACGCGTGATGACCGGTGTGGCAGAAAAGATTGCCATGACGTTGTCGAATACCGGATACGGCCCTTTGGCGGCCAGCGTTTCGTCGCTGAATCCCAAAGCTTGGTAACTGGCACGGGACGGATTCTGCAAAGTGTCCAACACTTTAGCCATTTGAAATGACAAAAACTTTTTCGCATTGAATCGCTGAATTCGATCGGTCTGGTGCAGTGTCCGAATGGATTCCAGAGTGATCTTCCAGAGGTGCTCCACGTCGTTCTGGCTTTCATACATGCGGCGAACAATTCGGCCAAGCGTTTGCCCGTATTCACTGGCCGGGTCGATGCTGAAGTAGTTCAATTGTTGGTGGACGAGTTCGTCCAGCGAGGTCGCGGTCGTCGTGTTTCGTTGGGGAGAAAGCTTTTTCATGCGATCGAAATTGTCAGTTGTCTGATTGGCCATGCTGTTCTCCGAAGGAAAGTTGGGTGGATACTGCGAACACCATTATCAGGCTTCAACACAATTTCAGCAACGAGCAAACGCCAACCCACCGTCAAGACTTAAGCGAGCGTATTGGCTGAGTCACCACCAGGGGCCAATCGACGAGTCGACTGTTGGACAAAATTCAATTGCTCCGGGAATAGTGGCGCGATGACGGATTCCGGCAGAATCGTGTCGGCATCAAAGATCGCACCGCTTTGCTCCCCTTGGGAGGAATCAAAAAATGACGAACCAATTAGCGAACAACCGGTCAGATTTGCGCCCCTTAAATCAGCGCCCGTAAAATCTGCCCCTTCCAAATCCGCATTGGTAAAATTGCAGTTTCTCAAATCCGATTTTCGCAGGTTCGCATTCGAAAGATTGGCGTTGGAAAAATCGGCCTGTCGGAGATCCGAACGAGAAAAATCGGCATTTCGCAGCGCCGCGTAATGCGCCTTCAAGTGTTGCAAATCGCGATTGGCAGCCGAAAGGCTGAGTAGATTCTGGTGCGAAAAATCACGCGACTCGATCAAGATCGCCGCCGTTCGTCGATCCAGCGATGGTGCCAGATAACGTTGTTCTAGCCAGGGGTTGGCTTGGTTGTGATAGCCCGATTCAGACTCCCAAAATCCCAATTGATCGTTAGATAGCAATTGGATCTCAGTCACCCATTTAACGCTTTTGTAGAAATATCGACCAGGCACGATGTTGCGAATCGGGCCCCCGTGGTCGATGGGCAAGGGCTGGCCCCCGACCGACAACGCGATCAACGTCTGTTGGGCCAGGGCAACCTCAATTGGCAGCGACGACGAGTGATGTCGATCCGAACGTGACACAAATGACACAAACTTTGCCTCGGCGGATGGCGCTACTTGGGTCAACAAGTCCGACAACGAAACGCCACTAAATTCAACACCTAACTTGGACCAACGAGTTACACAATGGATATCAACAATCAAAGTCGTTTGCGATTGCGCGGTTAGGTGTGCGAGCGACAGCGTAGTCGGTTTGGCAACTTCACCCGAAACTCGCAAACTCCAAGTTTGGCCGGTCGCTGCCGGTTGCCGCTCGCCAATGATTGGCCATTTTCCGTCGGCAACCAGTTGTTGACCCGGAGGTAATGGTTGCGAAGAATTAGTGTTCATCCTGAGTTTGCCTGGTAAATCAAATTAGAAGACGAAGGTACTTTGTTGTCGAATTGATAACAGATCGTGTTTGATTGATCTCAAATTTGAATCAGTCGATTCTGGACTAAAGTGTAGCCAATTTACGATTTAGGCGAATTGTGCCATTTGCATCGTTCATTGCGAAAACGGCATGAAACATGCAATCATCTGACGATATCATCGAAGTGCAAGCTGCAGGAAAAAACAAATTGTTCGCCGATGGTTTCTGCTTTTACAAACGTTGTTCTGTCCCATAAATCTGGAAATCGAGGAGAAATTCAATGAAACAATTAGCAATTCTAATCGCGGCGGTCTGCGCCATCGGCATGTTGGCCGCCGAATCACAAGCCCAACACCACCATCACCACCATGGTGGTTACGGCGGTGGATACTACGGGGGAAATAATGGTGGTTTCTCGTTGTCCATTGGCAACGGTGGCTACGGAGGTTACGGTGGCTACGGCGGCGGGATCTACAACAGCTATCGCCCTATCTACGGCGGAGGGTATTACGCACCCGTTCCGGTGGTTCCCATTTACGGTGGTGGCTATGGTGGAGGTTATTACGGCGGTGGCTATGGTGGCTACGGCGGTGGCTATGGCGGATACGGCGGCGGCTGCAACCGTGGTGGGATTTCGATCGGTTGGTAACCGTTATTTCTGAAAAATTTTCGAACAAAAAACCGTTGTCCACTTGGGCAGCGGTTTTTTTATTTGTCGCATCCAGCGAGGCGCACCAAGATCAAGCGAACAATGCTGAAACAGAGTGGGCCTTGACCAATTCGCGCGGTTGATTGAGGTGGTTCATCACCATCGTTTCCGGATCGATCCCAAAGGCATTATAAATTGACGCCAGCAATTCTCCGGGATGAACCGGATCTTCGAGGGGCGCGGAGGCGGTTTCATCGGATTTTCCGTGCACGTAACCTCGTTTGATTCCTGCTCCAGCGATCAAGCCGGTGTAACAATAGGGCCAATGGTCGCGGCCATCATTGGAGTTGTCATTACCCGAGGTGCTGACGCCGCGTTGCGGACTGCGACCAAATTCTCCGACCGCCACCAACAGGGTTTCGTCCAACATTCCCCGTTCGTCAAGATCTTCGATCAATGCGCTGAGTCCTTTATCAAACATCGGTGCCGATTGTTCCTTAAGTCGTTTACTCAACTCGACGTGCTGGTCCCAACTGTGATTGTCGCTGTTAGCGACCTTCGGCCAGATCACTTCTACCACCCGTGTTCCGGCTTCGACCAATCGTCGAGCCAACAGACAACTCTCGCCAAATGTATTTCGACCGAACTTCTCGCGCACGGTTTCGGATTCCTGGTCCAGATTGAATGCTTCCCGCGCTCGACCCGAGACAACCAACTCCAAGGCCCGTTGATAGTGCTCGTCAAGCTTGAACGACTCGACGGCTTGGTCAATCGCCGGCATTTGTTGATTGACGATGTCGCGGAGTTGAGCGCGACGGCGCAAGCGGGCGGAAAACACTTCCGGCGGAAGTTTTAGATCATCAATGATGATGTGTTGCATTTTCTGTAGATCCATGTCGTCGCCCGCTGGAAACATGGTATAGGGATCAAACGCTTTGCCCAGAAAGCCCGCCGACCCGCCTTTGCCGACAACGTTGCTTTCCTGTAACGGTCGGGGCAACATGACAAACGGTAGCATGGGTACTTCAATCGGTTTCATCTTAATGATGTGGGATCCAAAGTTCGGAAAATCTTTAGGCGTCGGTGGTTCCAATTGGCCGGACGGACTGACTTTATCCGTCGTATACCCGGTCATCATTTGATAAATCGCGGCGGTATGATTGAACAAACCGACCGGTGTATAGCTCAGTGACCGGATCAGTGTGAAACGATCGTTCAGTTGCGAAAGCTGTGGCAGGTTTTCGGTGAATTGCACGCCTGGAATTTTTGTCGAGATTGGGCTGAACACGCTTTTGACGTTATCCGGGACGTTCTCTTTGGGATCCCATAGATCGATATGGCTTGGTCCTCCCTGCAGATAAACCAAAATGATGCTTTTGGCTTTGTTCCAACCCGCAGTTTCGCGGCGCGGCTGATTGGCAGCTGCCGCTTGCAGCTGAAATAAGCCACCCAATGACAGGCCGAGCATACCACTGCCGCCCACTCGCAATACATCCCGACGGGTCACTTGAAGTTCGCGATCACAAAGGTCTTTACCGGGACGGCCAATGATTCGAAACATGAGGTAATCCTCGTCGGTTGGTGGGTTAGGTCGGACAAAGAAATTAGTGATTGAACAAAAATGATGGACTATTGATTAAGGCCCAAGCTAAATCCTGAGCAGTGGTCAAACGGGAATCAGTCAGTTGTTTCGAACTTAGTTCGACGTCTTGTTCAAGCTGTATCAAACTTGTCTGGCGCGGTACAGGCTGGCTGACGCGCGCCAATTTTTCTCGTAATTGAATGATCTGTGGCGCAACCTCGATTGGTTTTTGTGCGGCCACAAGTTTGGCTTGCAGTCCCAACAATTGCGGGTCGCCATGTTCAAATGCGGCGATCAATCGCTGTTTGTCTGGCTCGGGCCAAGCAGTGCTGGGGTTGGCCAATATCGCCAACAGCGATTCGTCTAATCCCAGCCCGACTTGCTGGTGATATTTGGAAACTGACACTCGAAACCGTCCGATTTGATGGTCAGGGTCAAAATCCTGATAAAGTTTGAATCGCAACAACGACCCGCCCGAGAATCCCTGTGGCAGTTTTAACTGAAAAGTTGCCCAATTGGGCTGACCAGCGCCGCCATACATCGCCCAGCCATTGGCACCCGTTGTCATCCCGTCGATCGCCTGATTGACGGGAAGTCCCGTCTGCTCGAAATTGGAAATCGCCGAAGAAAAATCGACCCTTTGCCACTGATCGGGGCGATCCGGATGCGCGATTTCCATTTCCAATTCGGTCACCACCAAGTTGCTGTTGGGCGCTAATCCGGGCCCCTTGCCCGGCAGCGACTCATGCGTCAACAGTTCCAATCGAACGGCAGAGATTCCCGCCAAATCGGTGGCCGCAACAAGAGTATAAATATCCCGCCCTGGTTTGTGTTGCAACAGGATGCTGCGATCCGGTAGAACTTCAAACGGTCGTTCGACTTTGGTGCCGAAGGAATCTATGGTCAAGGGATGCCATTGGATGTCGTGCAGTTGAGCCCGTTGCCAGGTTTCGAAATTATGTGCTTGGGCTTTGTATTGGGCCAGTTCGGTTTCCGCTGCCGCGATCAGCGCTAATCGATCGGACTCTCGTTGAATCAACTGCGGATCGAGTTGTTCAATGCTTCGAGCCAATTCCTCCGTAACGACTTGCATCTCGGTAATCCGTTGCGTTTCCAACTCCGGCAAACGAGTAGTGAACTCCTGAAGTGCCTGATCACGCCGAACGATCAAAGTATTGTGATCCGTGGCGATGGCCGAAAAGGCTGGCAGCAAGCTATCGATTTCGGATTCCAGGGCGTGGCGGTTCAGAATTTTCAAGTAGAGCTGACTGATCAATTGGCGATCGTCCATGGTGCTCCGCACTAAAGCGGCGACTTCGTTTTGCGGATCATTGATCGCTTTGGAGAGATCGGGACCGCTGACCAACGCTAACACGCTGCCCAATTGCAAATCATTGGCCCGTTCACATTCACAAGCACTTTCGCGGGCCGGCCGACCAAGCGTTTCCAAAAAGCCACTTGGCAATGTGATGCCGCTATCGGGAAGTGCGGCCGCTCGGGTGCCTGGGGCAACCCCCGGTATGTTCAACTGGCTACCGGTTACCAAATGAATCGAATCGAACAAAACTTCGGCCGGCAATCGGCGCGCTTTGGCATGCGAAAAATTTGTTCCATCGTCGCGGTTGAAGGCATTCGATTGTACGGAAAGTTGGTAAGTGCGAGACTTACAGATCAATTTCAAAACATGTCGGGCATCAAAGTTGTGATTGACGAATTCGGCTCGCAGCCCTTCCAATAACTCCGGATTGGACGGTGGGTTGCCGGCGCGAATATCGTCGAGCGGTTCGATCAAGCCAGTTCCCAACATGTATCCCCACAGCCGATTCACATAACTCGTGGCGAAGTAAGGATTTCCCGGTGCGGTAATCCAGGCCGCGAGTTGGGCGCGGCGGGAGGGGATTTCTGTGACAGGATGTTCGCATTCAAAAGGAAATTCGGGAGCCACCAGTTGACCCGTTCGCACATGTTTCATTTCGCCCTGATCGAGATCGGAAATTATTTCGTACAGCGGCGTTGCTCCTTCAACATCCGAACCGCCGATCATCTGTTCGCCGCTTTGAGGATCTTTCAATCGGCCGATTTGCGCAAAAAAAGCCGAGGTCTCAAAATACTGGTTTTGCGTCCAGCGTTCAAAAGGATGATCGTGACATTTGTTGCAATTGAAACGAGTTCCCAGAAACAGGTGGGTGGTATTCTCCATCACTTCTTCGGGCGTCCGTAAAACCTTGAAATAGGACGCCGGCGGGTTTTCCTTATTCGAACCGCTGGCGGTCAAAATATCGTGCGCAAATTCATTGTAGGGTCGATTGGATTTTACTTGATCACGAATCCAATTGCGAAACGCCAATGCTCCTTCGGCGCCCAGGTACTTGCGATTGACTTGTAACATGTCGGCCCATTTGTTGGACCAATGCTCGACAAACGCTTCGTTGCCAACCAATTGATCGATCAATTCGTCCCGTTTGGTTCGCGTGGGGCGATTATCACCGAGGAATTGCTCGACCTGAACTGCCGATGGCGGAAGTCCAGTCAGATCCAAATACAGCCGGCGGATGAAATCTTCGTCGCTGCACAACTCCGAGGGTTGAATCTTCATGCGCTGCCATTTAGCAGCGACCCAATCGTCGATGGCTCCCCAAGACTCCGGCGCGGACCAGGCGAATCCATCCCGGTCTCCCATTACCGTCAACGTAGTCGCGGTAAAAGCCCCTTCGTAACGCGCTAGAATCGGCGCTTCCCCGCGTCGAAGGGATTTGATCAGGGAACCAATCGCGGAGGCGACTTCCAGGTTGCCAGCTTCAATCACCGCTTCACGCGTGACATCGCGAGTGCTGCCATTGGAGTAACGTGCCACGACACGCATTTGTTGCAATTCACCAGCGTGGATCAGGGTTGGGTTCTGGGGGAACAGTTCGATCGAGGCGACCTTCGGTGATTCCAAATTGAGTTTTGCCCCTGCCCGAATCCAGTCGCAGATCAGCTGATAATATCGACTGTCTGACGCAAACAACTTGCCACCTTCGTGCGGGACCTGCGCCGAAGGTTTAAGCAACATTAGACTCGACTCAGGTGCCGCCAAATCCGTGCGACGACAAGCCATGTCATCGGTGAATGCTCGGATATCATCCAGTGGATCGTAGCCGCGCAATGAAAGTTTAAATCCTTTTTTGCCTCCTTGGCTGCCATGGCAGGTGCCGGCATTGCAACCCAATTTTGTCAACACCGGATTCACATCACGCGTGAAGTCGGGTTCGAAGGTCGCAGGTATCAAGGCGACGCGGGCTGGGACCGTCGCGGTCAAACCGTTCCACGCGACTTGAATTTGCGTTTCGCCATTGGCCACCACCTGGACGAATTTTCCAGTGACTGCCACGATGCCCGCATCAAATTCCACTTGCGCCGCATCGGTAACATCGATTCGCGAGCCATCGGCGAGTTCGGCTTGTACGACAAGTTGACAATAATCGATCGGCAACTGAAACACGATTGCTTCAGGCGAAACAATCAAACGCCGAATAGCCAATTCGCCGATCGATAGGTTGGCCGCGGGCTCTGTCGCAACTGGCAGTTCGTCAAAATGCCAGTTCTGCACAAGCATTTCGGTCGGCAACCCTGGTTCCATCGCGATTGGCAGCATCGCATTGACGATGTTTCCCGTTGCCGTTTCGATCATGCGAATGATCCCGTCCCGACCACCTGCGACGATCCAGTTGCCGTTGGGATGAAAATCAATCGAGTAAATTCCAGATTCCGGGATGCTGGTTTCTGAAATCTGTTTAATGTCTTGCGTTACATGATCCGCGAGAATTTTTTGTTCGTCGGCAGACTGACTAGAGACCGTTTTCGAAACGATTGCTTTGATGTTGTCAGGTTGAGTCGAATCAAACTCATAGGAAAACACGCGCAATAAACTCGAACCATCGAGGCTGCTGGCAGCGGCGAAATACTTTCCGTCCGGCGATACGGCTACAGACTGAATTCGACCGGGCATCTCCGGCATTTTCCGCACGAGGTTAGCATCGTCGCCAATGACGCGCTTGGTCAGTCGATTCAATCGATATATTTTGGGAATGCCGTCGGCACCCCCGATCAAGACTTCATCGCGATTGGGATGTCTGGCGACGGCCGAGATGCCCCCTTTCAGTACGCCGGGCGTAATCGAAGTGATGTTGTCCATGAATCGCTGCGTTGCCACGTCGATCAATTTGCAGCTCATATCGCGTCCGACAGAGACTAATTGCGATCCGTCGACCGAGAAGACTGTGTCGCGCACCCAATCTTCGTGAGCTCCTTGAAACAGCACCTGCTCTCCGGTAACTGCGTCGATTACTCGCACTGAGGTATCAGTGCAACCGAATGACAGTTTTGAGCCGTCGGGCGACCAACTGACGCCATAAACGGTGTCCGGCGAAACGATTTTCGACAACTCTAATTTTCCGGTGGCAATGTCCCAAATTTGAATCTCGCCGAACTCAGCTGGAATTCCACCCGACACCGCCAATCGAGTGCCGTCGGGTGAAAATTGCAGCGACTCAATTCGAGTCGACAAACCAATCAAACGACGATTCAATGAAGCCGTCACTGGACTGGCAGAGACGGCGGGTTGATCGTTGAACGACAACAGTAACACCTCGTTAAAACCGGAAACCGCCAGCAAACCACCATCCGGCGACAGATCCAGCGCAGATATGTTCGGCAAATGCGAATACTTGGGCGGATTCTCCAGCGAAAAATGCGATGTTTGGCGAGTCGGCGAATCGTCCTTGGCTCCCTGTTCGATCCAAGTTCGAATAATTGCCAATTCTGCATCAGCAAAGGGCTCGGCGTTGGGTGGCATTTCCGCTTCGCCATCGACTGGCGTGATCAACTCCAACAATCGACTGGCCCCAGGATTACCAGGTACAATGGCGGCCTCGGTGGACTCACCGGTACCGACCAAGCGATCGAATTGGGTCATGACGTACCCGCCCTGTTCGCGGGCAGGTTGATGGCATCCAAAACATTTCTCGGCTAACAGCGGACGCACATCTCGATTAAAACTGATCACTTGATCAGGTTCGTCCGCCACGGCGATTCCTGGAAAACAAAAACAAACGGTCGCAGCCAAGGCAACCATAATGCTACGGTAAGGCATAGGAATATCTCATCGTGAGAAATGGGAGGTTTTTCCATGATCCCTCACCTGGAATCAAAGTGCAATAGAATCCCGTATTTTCAAACTGAAAAAATCGAGTGATGACCAGTATTCCTGGTTTGGCTCGGCTTTCTTCGCTCGAAAAAAACAGGTCGAAAATGGACACTTCTCGCCGAACGCCATCACTCAGGTTGTTAATCCCGCAGGCTTGACCTGCGGATACTTCGGTTTTTTACTACACAACGAGTCCACGCCATCCTCGCTTTGCCGCCGGATTTGCCGGAGGCAAATCCGGCGGCAAAGCGAAGGGAGTGCGTTGTTCTATAGTTAGCGAAAAGCCTAACGATCCGCAGGGCAAGCCTGCGGGATTTATGAAAACGAACATCCACTTTGGTGGCGTTCGGCGAGAAGTGTCCGAAAATTCCAGGTTTTTTGAAAAAGTCTGTTTTGGTTAGCTAGACTATGTAAAAAAGTAATATAGCGAAAAAGGAATATAGCGATGAAGATGATACTTTCGATGAAGTCCCCCTTCAATTCAAGTTGGCTGATTGCATCCGCCGTGGTCGGTTTTTCAATCGTCAGTGCGATGCTAGTTGCTCAGGAAAACGCCACGCCAAAGGCTGCACCCACCGCGACTCAGGATTCAAAGCCTGACTCGCCGGATGCGCCGGTCGCGGTCCAAACTGGGATGAAAAATTACTGGGTCTTTCTGAAAACCGGAAAACCATCGACTGAGTTTGAGCGCGAGGAAATGGAAAGGATGCAAGCTGCCCATCTGGCAAATTTTGGCCGACTGTTCAAGTTAGGAAAATTGAGTGCGGCTGGCCCCCTCGCTGATCCAGCGCGGAAGTTGCGTGGAATCGTCTGCGTTTCGGCGACTAAGGCCGCGGAAATACCGGAATATTTCGCCGAGGACCCATTCATCGAACACGGAATACTCGAGATTGAAGCGCACGAAATTGTTGATCAACAGGGCGCTTTTAGTTCCGAATTCAGCGAAACGGAAATGGAGGAATATCAAATCGTCTTGCTCCACTCAACGTTGCGAGGCGCGGGTACAGTCACTCCCGCTGTCGAAAAATCCACGCATGATTACCTGGCGTCCATCCTTTTGCCAGAAAAAATGCGCATGGCCTTGCGTTTCGGGCCCAACGACAACAACCTCGCGGGAATTCTGATTCTGAAAAAACAGGAACCAGAAATGGCCGAAACACTGATCAACAAAATTCCCCTGATCTCGAATGGTCAGTGGAAGCATGAGTTGCTGCCGCTGTACATGAGTCAAGGTATTCTGGACGACACATCAAAATAAGTCAGTCGGAATTATTGTTTCAATTTCGGCGCGTCGTTGCCGACTCCCATTTCATCCAATAAATGTTGAGCCCCGAATACCGTCCCGGTAATCCACAATGCATATCGAATATCGACGCCGATGGAGCGGCTGTAGTCGGTATTCCAGGCGAAATCATTGATCGTCGCTTCAAACGTGCGATCGAAATTAACCCCGACCAATTCGCCCCGTGCATTGATTACGGGGCTACCGGAATTGCCACCGGTGGTATCGGTGTCATAGAGGAACGCGACCGGGATATCATTTTGTTTTGGCAAGGCAAATCGACCGAACTCTTTTTTGGCGTGCAAGGCAATGATGCTGGGAGGCGTGATGAAAGGGTCCACTCCGGTCGTCTTGGCGATTACACCACTCAGCGTTGTGAATGGAGCCATCGTGATCGCATCGGCTGGCGAGTATCCACGCACGGTTCCATGGGTCAAACGTAAGGTACCATTGGCATCCGGAATGAAACTGGTTTGTTGAAAATCCTGTTTGATCGTCACCAAATCGCCATACAGCTGGTTGAGTTCGCCTTCCCGATGTTTGTTCAGCTCGCGCAGTCGCAGATACTCGGGATAGAGTTTAATGATCAATTGAAGAAACGTATCATCGACATTTGCCAACTCCGCAGGCGATTTGGTCAAACAGGATTGCAGGAATTCTGCCTCGTACAGTTTCGTCCCGGCGTACAATTGGTCGATATCCAAAGCGCCGTACTGTTTCTCATCCAATTTCACCCGCTCCAACATCAGTTTCAAAATCAGTTTGTCTGTCGTCGCATCGAAGTCCTTTTGGACGATGCCAATTTGTTGGACCGTTTGGTCAAAGTTGCGATCCATGTACGCCGGTTCCCGTTCCAAATCCGGTTTGGCCCGCTCGATCGCTGCGTCATAGACCGAATAGGCCAGCGAAAGTGCCAGACAGCCCCGGCGCAGATTATCCAGACTCAATTCATATTCATTTTGTGTGGACATTTGATCATAGACGTGGGAAATGCTGCTAAGGATCATTGTTTGCGGATGTTTCGGACCGTGTTTTTTTTCAATGTGGCTTTGCAATCGTTGTTCCTCGGCGATACGCTCCGCTAAAATGTTGGTTCGCGCCAGCCCTTTTAATTGCCCTCGTGAGCGCTTTTCGACATTGGCCAAGCCCTGGATGCGAGCGAGATTCTTGAGCGCAACGCTGCGATCGGATTTTCCGGTTTCTTCGAGAAGGCGAATTTGTTGTTGGTACAGGTCCACGGTTACCGGCAAAAAATTCTCTTGCAAATATCGCAAATAACGGGCGGTCTTGTGTCGGGCGGTACGTCCGGGATAACCCAGCAGCATCACAAAATCTCCCTCCGCAACACCTTCGGCAGCAACCTGGATAAACCGTTTGGGTTGGTAGGGAACATTGTCGGTTGAAAAATCGGTCGACGAACCGTCGGGTGCGACATAAGCCCGCATAAAAGAAAAATCGCCGGTGTGTCGCGGCCATTCCCAATTGTCGGCATCGCCGCCAAATCGGCCGACCGATTCGGGAGGCGCGAAAACAAGTCGTACATCTTTGACGTACGTATACAGGAAGCGAACGTAAGTTTTCCCCGTGAACATTTCGGCGACTTCGGCGCGCATGCCGGGATTTGCGTCTTCGGCTTGTTTTTCCAATTCCTTTTGTCGTCGTTCTAAAGCCTTTGTGCGTGCGGTGAAATCCATCGCGTCATTGACGGCGGCCAGCATTTGTTCCGAAACATCTTCAAACGATTCGGTGACCCGAACGACATACCCTTGGGCCGGAATTTCAGCCGCGTAATTGGCGGCGACAAATCCAGCTTGCAAATAGTCGTGTTCGGTCGAACTGGCTTGTTGGATTGCGCCGTAGGCACAATGGTGGTTGGTGATGATCAAACCAGTGTTCGACACGAACGAACCGGTACAACCGTTGACGCGACAGATGCCGTCGACCAGGCAAGTCGTTTCGGAATTGAAGATAGCTGAGGTGTCCAGCTGAAGCCCTTTTTCTTTCAGGCCGATTCCAGCGATCTGACTGATCGGATGCATCCCCTCGTCGCCGGACGCGTTCGGTGCCAACGTTTCGCTCACACCCAATAAAACAGCTAACGTCAGTATTAAGAAAATTCTTTGAAACACGGGAGTCGATTCCTATTTGTCCGAGTCGGATGGCCAATCTGAATCGCCCAGTATAACAAAAATTTGGCCCGGTTCGATTCCCGGTTTGCCCCGTCGTCGCGTTTGTTTCCCGCGCCGTTTGCTTGGCAGGAATAGCGGCTTGATTGCAATCGGGATGTCACTGGCGAAGAGATTTTGCTGGATTCAAAGCTATCCGTCGCTCAAGTCGATAGGCTTCCGCTTGGCTAAAGAGGAACGGAACAATTATTGGCGACTGTTCTACAATGGCCATTCAATCGGTTGACTCTCGTTCGCAGTAACCGCTGCTAATCACTGACATGATTCATCTGCCAAGCGATTGTGAAAACATCGGGAGTCTCGATTTGGTAGTGTATCGTTAAGGGTGACGTCGGGCAGAGGTGGTCGGGAAGCGCAAGTCCAGGCGTGAATGTCGACTTCAATCGAAGTTGCAACGAGCCGTGGCGGAGGTCGCGCTGCGCGGGAATTAGCCCAGTATGGCGCGGATTGATCGCCACGAGCTCGACATCCGAGAAATCCCAGTACCGCTGCAACAGCGGAAACCAGTACCTGTAAAAAGTTTCTTTGGCCGAAGTCAATAGCGCGCAGGCCTGGTTTGTGGGCAGGCCGACATCAAATAGTTTTTGCTGTTGGTCCGCGTCGCCGATCTCCTCTAATAACGGCGCCGCTTGCCGATGGTTGACGATCACTGAGGTATCGATACCGATTGACCGGATTTCATGTTGCTTGGCGACGGCCGCCCAATCCCAACGCTCGCTATGCGATAGTGAACCGACAAAACCTGGGGGCCAGTTGGGTGACCGATCTGGATCGTGTCCAATCAAGCCAACAAAACATTTGCTGTCGGAATATGAAGACACACCCCGAGGAATTTCTATTCCGGCTTGCCGCAACGCTTGCGTGGCACAACGGCGACTACAATCCAATTCCGCTTGACGAAGTTCCAAAACGGTCGAGCGTGCATCTCCTAAATGCCGCGAACGGCTGAGGCTGAGGGCACGAACGCTGTTGATCGCAGCGGGAATTAACGAGAATTCGCTGCGGAGATCAGTGGAATTAAGTTTCCTGTCGGTCGTCGCAGACTCAACAAATGATCGGTGGAAATCCACCGAAGTTAATAATGAATCGACAGCCATCAAAGATCTCCTGATTCGTTCACGGAATCATTTCAATGCCAAGTTTGGGTCAAAAATTCCTGTCCACTCAAAAAGACAAAAGACAAGTAGTTCCCCATAAAAACTTAGGTCACCGGGAAAGTCGAGGTAGCCAATCGCTGGCTAGTCATTGCAGAATCTGACTGCCAGATCGGAGTTTAACGATCGAGAGGATTGGTCCGGCTTTGCGGAACTACAATCTGCCTTGGAAGATCGAATTTATTCTCATTGATTGGCGTTTGTAATCGTGTCGGAATGGGTTGGGAAATGTGAACGCGACCGACCTTCACTTCCTTATTCTGGCAATGGTTGATCTTTCGTTTCCGGCGCGAAAGGCAACACGAGGAGTCCCACGAAAAATATCGCGCACATCGTGACGGCTCCCCAGCGAAAACCCTCTTCGAAACCATTTTCTTTGGTATACACGAACTTCGTAAGCAACCCTAACGTCAATGGCCCGACGGCCGCGACCAGCCGTCCTCCGTTGTAACAAAAACTGGTTCCCGTCGAGCGAAGGCGCGTCGGAAAAAGTTCTGGAAAATAAATCGCGTAGCCGCCGAAGGGTGCAAACAAACAAAAACCCATGATGGGCACCATCCAAAATAGTTCGGACAATTGATCCAAGTACGCAAACGTAAAGGACGTCGAAATCATTGCCAAAACGAACGCAATGGCCAACGCAACTCGACGACCGATCCAGTTGGAAAAATAACTGAAAAAATACATGCCGAAAAACCCGCCAAAATTCATCAGCAACGAACTGCAGCCGACCCAAAAACTGGCTGAGGATTTAACATCGCCGGCTGCAAATCCCAAATCCGTAAAGTGCTTTGTGGCGACAACGCTGAACAAATCAAAGAAGAAAAACCCGATACCCCATAACCCCACAATGCCAGAACTACCTAACGCCAGTCCAACCAATGCGTTTCTTCTCCAGCGCGGGTCTCCAAACAACTCGCCATACGATCCCAGACTTTTTTGACCTGGATTGGATTTCAACAAGTTTTTGGCTTGAACCCAGGACTCAGGTTCCTTCAACTTCCAACGAATCAAAACAGCGACAAATGCAGGTAGCGATCCAACCATAAACATCAATCGCCAGGCCGACATTTGAAATCCGAAAATATCCCAATCCGCCAACGTGCCCTGCCCTTCGAAATACCCCAAGGTCATACTGCAAATCGCCGCGACCGAATTGCCAATGGTTGACGAGGCTTGCAGCAATCCCAAAGCATACGTTCGAACCCGCTGTGGCATCGCCTCGGCGACCAATGCCACACCGACGGCGAACTCACCGCCAACTCCCATTCCGGTGATGAATCGGTAAAAACTAAAGTCCCAGAAGTTGTTGGAAAACGCGCTCAATCCTGTAAACGTGGAGTACATCAAAATGGTCCACAACATCACTCGCGCCCGTCCGATCCGGTCGCCTAGCGCGCCAAAAATCAGTCCCCCGACGGCCCAACCCACGAGAAAAATTGACGTGCTAATCGCCGCGCGATATTGAACATCTTCCATTTTCGGCGCGACCGATACCGACTCGCCGTTTTCGGCGACTTCAACTCTTACCAAGAGTTCTTTCATCGCCGGTGTACGGGCAAGTGCAAACAACTGCTGGTCCATCGTATCGAAGGCCCAGCCTAAAGCCGCCACAAACAGGACGAACCAGTGATAACGGTTCAAGTGCAGGAACCAAGTCCACTTGTTGATCGGCGCTTCATTCATTGAACTCTGTTGGTTCTTGTCATAGCCGATCATTCGTGGTTTTCCCGGAAGTTCATGTATCATCCACCTTGGCTCACCATCATGGCCCAACCATACTACACTGCTCGTTATCTTGGCACAATCAACGGGACTCAAGGCGACAGGCAGCGTGTCAAATCACAATTCGTCGAGCCGATCAAGACTGGTTCTCGGCGCAAATGATTGTTGTTTCCTCTATTTTAAGCATAGGCTAAAATATCCGAATGTTACAACAACTATTTCGCTACGTACCGGCCTTCGAATCGCTGCGAGAATACTCTTGGCACTTTTTCCTGCGAGATCTTTTTGCCGGCGCAACGGTTGCTGCCGTCGCCGTGCCACAAGCCATCGCCTACGCGATGATTTTCAACATGCCCGCGGAGTATGGGCTATACACGGCGATCGTGATGACGATCGTCGGTTCGCTGTTAGCCTCATCGCGGCAATTAATAAACGGCCCGACGAATGCCATTTCGATCGCCATGCTGAGTGCGCTGGCGGTTGTGCCGCAACAAGAGAAATGGATTTCGGCAGCGATCTTGATGGCGTGTATGATTGGCATCATTCAAACGAGTATCGCGCTCTTGCGACTGGGCGATTTGTCCCGGTTTATTTCTCATGCCGTGGTAGTTGGTTTTACCGCAGGAGCATCGGTGTTGTTGATCTTGGACCAGTTTAAGAACGCTGTTGGTCTCAGTGCACAAGGCGATCCGCATGACCATTTTCTAACACGATTTTGGCTGACTTTGACCCAAGGCGGTTCGATCCATCTCGCAACGACAGCTGTTGCCATGGGCACGGTCGCGGTGGTGCTGTTTTTAAGATGGATCAATCGACGCACGAAAATGTTTTTTCCTGACTTGTTGATCGCCATTGTTTTGGCAGGAGTTGTCGTTTGGTGGTTGGATTTGGGCAACCACGGCGTCAAATTGGTGTCGAAGATTCCCACGAAACTTCCCCCGTTTGGGTTGCCGGTTTGGGATTGGGAACTCATTCGCAATTTGTCCGGCAGTGCGACGGCCGTTGCGTTGCTCGGTCTATTGGAGGCCGTCGCGATGTCCAAATCGCTTGCCGCGCGAACCCATCAGAAACTTGACATCAACCAACAATGTTTGAGTGAGGGAATCGCCAACCTTGCCGGCAGTTTTTTCAATTGTTTCCCCGGATCCGGTTCGCTCACTCGTTCGCACATTAACTATCAGGCTGGCGCTGCGACCCAGTGGTCAGGCGTAATTTGTGCGTTGTTGGTCGCACTGACGGTCGTTTGTTTGGCACCGTTGGCACAGTTCATTCCTCGAGCAGCGCTGGCGGGTGTTTTGCTGTTGACGGCTTTGCGTATGGTCGATGTTCCATCGCTGATGTACCAAATTCGGGCCACGCGATTTGACGCCATTATCGTGATTGCCACGGCGTTGGCGGCGGTTTTAATTTCTGTCGAGTATTGCATTTTGATCGGTGTGTTTCTGTCGTTTTTGTTTTACGTTCCGCGCGCCGCGCATGTCAGCATGACCGAATTGATTGTCACGGCGGATCGACATATCCGCGATCGCCTGCCGCACGATCCGATTTGCCCACTCTTGCGAATCTATAATTTTGAAGGCGAGTTGTTTTTTGGATCTTCGCCGGATTTTGAAAACCTGCTTGATCAAATCGAAAGCCAAGTTTTGGGACCTGCACCAAGCGGAAAGTTTTCAGTCCAATCAAATGTCGAAACACCTTCGTCGGCCTCGAACCCAACGGTTGTCGTGCTGCTGCGCCTCAAACACGTTCGCAATCTGGACGCGGTTTGCCTGCAAAAGCTCGGAGATTTTTTGACTCAACTTACAAATGCCAAGGTACAGGTTGCCTTGACGGGCGTGCGAGATGACGTTTACGCGGTGCTGGAAAACGTCGGGATCGTTGAACAATTGGGAAAAGAAAGAGTCTTCCGCGAAGTCAAAGAACTTTGGTCGGCAACCATGAGTGCCGTCGGTTGGGCGTATCAACAAATCGGCTCGAATCGTTGCGCCGATTGCCCGCACGATGCGTCGTTTACCGAAAAAGAAACAAGAATGTACTTCGTCGACTGATGTTGAATCTTGTCGTTCCTCGACCGGTTGGAATTGGGTTTGGTTAACCGTGCTGTTCACCAGGATCAGGCCGTTGTTGAACACGTTTCCGTGGATGCTCAAGCGATTGCCGTTGGTGATATCAACTTGGTCGGTAAGGTCGACCGTCAAATCCTTTGTTGAAGCCAGGACATTAACCAATATGGACTTGTTCAAGCCGGCGTTTCTATCGATAAAAGCGTCGGTTGCTGAAGTCGGGACACCCGCCGTCCAGTTGCTCGCAGTACTCCAGTTGCCACCCCGACGGTCCGGTTCAGGAGGTCTGGGCCTGAATCGCGGATGCGAAACAGAAATAATCATCAATGGCTAGGATCAAGTGTTATTCAATTCCGTTCACCGTTAGTTCTTTTGAGACATCAAATCAATTTTGTTAGCACGCGTCCGTGAACATCGGTCAAGCGGCGATCGATGCCGTCCTGGCGCACGGTCAGTTGTTTGTGATCGATCCCGAGCTGATGGAGTATGGTGGCGTGAATATCGTAGACTTGCGTGGAATTCTCGCGGTCCAAGGGCTTGTAGCCCCAGGCATCGCTCTCGCCGTAGGTGCCCCCTTTGATACCTCCGCCGCACATCCAATTCGTGAAAACAAACGGGTTGTGATCGCGACCCAGACTGCCTTGGGTTGAAGGCATGCGACCAAACTCGGTCGTCCACAACACAATGGTATCATCCAGCATGCCGCGCTGTTTCAGGTCTCGAATCAATGCGGCAGTTCCGACAGCCATGCCTCGCGCGAGTGGTTCATGATCACCGGCCAAGTCCTCATGGCTGTCCCAATTCCGACGTGGAAAACTGTTGTCATTGCCGGACCAGATTTGTACAAATCGAACCCCGCGTTCCAATAATCGTCTGGCAATTAAACATTTCCGACCAAAATAATCCGCTTCTTCAACGGCGTTGATTTTTTCGGGAAATTCGCGCCCCAACGGACCGACACCATACATTTGCAAAATATGTTCCGGTTCGTCGGCGAGATCGAGTGCATCGGGAGCGCTCAATTGCATTTTGGTAGCCAGCTCATACGACCGAATCCGCGCTTCGAGTCGCGAATCGTCCGTTCGTCTTGCCGTGTATTGGCGGTTGAGCTTGGATAGCAGCGCCAATCCATCCCGTTCGGCGGCAGGCGTTACAAACGGCGCGTTGGCTTGTAGGTCCGCGATCGGATTTGTTCGCTGCGGAAAAATCACGGTCCCTTGAGTGCTGGCCGGGAGAAACGCCGAGCCCCAATTTTTGGGACCGTTACTGGCAAAACCACGGTTGTCTGGCAATACGACAAACGTTGGCAGGTTTTCGTTTATGGAACCCAATCCGTAACTGATCCAAGCACCCATGCCGGGAAATCCGGGCCGATCGAAACCAGTCGCCTGAAGATAGGTTGCTTGGCTGTGAACGCCGGTCTTACCCACCATGTTGTGAATGAAAGCAATCTCATCCACGACGTCGCCCAGCGGCGCGACAACATCGCTAAGAAACTTGCCGGACTCGCCATACTGGCGAAACGCAAAGGGTGATTTCATCCAGGGACCAAGGCCATTTTGAAATGCCTCGACCGGTTCACCGAAATCCGAGGGCTGTCCATGCAACTTTGCCAGTTCCGGTTTGTGATCAAACAAATCGATATGACTGGCTGCGCCCGCCATGAATAGCTGGACCACCCGATTGGCTTTCGGTGGACGATGCAAGATTTTTAACACGCCCCTGTCGCGAGCGAATTTTTCTGGCGGTTGCGCTGACAACTCTTGGCAGGCCATGGCCGTCGCTGCCAAACCGCCAAATCCATGACCCACCTTCCACAGGAAGTCCCGGCGGGATTCAGTTCTAAATCGTTCCATGAGACGTTCTTCGGGTTAGCAAAATGGGCTGCCGGAAAGGCAATAGGTCACGAACCGATGGACCGTGCGGAAGTCAATCAATAAAAACGAATTCATTCATGTTAAACAGCATTCGACAGAGGTTTGTTAAGCCATGATTGCGCGCGTAAATCAACAGTTCGTCCGCTTCGTCTGGCGTTGGTGGTCGACCCGCAGTCAATTCGAATCCAACGCGAATTTGATTGACCAATAACGGATCAGCTCGTTCCAAGCGACCCGCCAACTGCTCGGCCATAGCGAGTGCAAACGGATTGTTCAGCAACGTCAAGGCTTGCAAGGCGGTCAGTGTTTCATCACGTTGCGGGACGCTGATGGACGAGTCCGCGCAGTCCAATGTCGTCATCAAGGGGTCCGGTTGCGACCGAACCACAAAACGAAAGACCGAACGACGATGGGTCGCGGGTGTTTGTGGATCGAACAAATGGTATTCATAGTGGGGCGAGTGTTCCGACTTTTGCAAGTCAAACAAATAATAGCCGGGGCCGCCCATTTCCAGGTTGAGTGCTCCGCTCGCCCAGAGCATTGAATCGCGAATTTCTTCGGCATCCAGCCGACGGCGATTGGCGCGCCAGAGGAAACGGTTGTCGCCATCGATCGAGGCGGCGGCCGGCTGGCTGTCGCTGGTTTGTCGGTACACAACGCTGGTAACAATCAATCGATGCAAGTGACGGAACGATTGTTTTTGATCCAGGAATTCAGTCGCCAACCAATCCAGCAATTCCGGGTGAGAGGGCAATTGTCCCATGCGTCCGAAATCGTTTGGCGAGTCAACCAACCCGCGGCCGAAATGGTGCAGCCAAATGCGGTTGACGATCGAACGCCACGTTAGCGGATTGTGTCGATCCGTGATCCAGCGTGCGAGCGCTGCGCGGCGTGCTCCTTCAGCATGGCCGGGCGCAAGCGGGAACCGAGTTGGTTCACCGGCGCGTAAGGGAATCGTGCCAGGGAATGCAACTTCAGCAGGTTGGCCGATATTCCCTCGATGCAACACCCGTACATCTCGGGGTTGGCCGCTGGTGGCCCGGAACTCTCCCTCGGATGAAAACTCAGTTGTGGCCGCGTATACCAAATCACCACTGGGCAGGCTGGCTATTTCCCGCTCACATTCCGCCAACTGATCGGACAGAGTTGACTGTTGTGATTGAATTTCTGGCGTCAAGATCGTGCGGACTATTTCATCGTATTCAATCGCGAGCCGAGAGAGAGATGACGCCAGTTCGGAATCTTCATACTCTGTCCAAATGCCATCCACGAGATTTTCTTTTTGCCAACGTACCGGCGCTTCGATGGAATCCAAGGCCGAAATAGTAGCTTCCGACGTTTGATTTTCACCGGCGCGATCCAGGACTCGCAACTCTGCCATCGCAAAATTGAAATCACGATCCCGCGATTGCAGTTTCCGGGCAGTCAATCTTAGTCGCCGCGCCCGGATCGGATTCGGGAGTTTAACGACAACGGGTTGGGTTAAGCGTGGCGACGTGGCAAAAATCTCGGAGACGTGCAGAACCAGCGACTGGTCTCGTTCATCGACGGCCGTCAAAGTCCAAGCCAACGGAAATCCGAAACCTGGACCGATGCCCGCAAAATCATCGTAGCAGGCGTGCAGTTCGACCTCGCTGATCTCAATTGCTTGCTCCCATTGCAACTCAACCCATTTCTCGACGGATGCCGAATTGGCGATTTGGCTGTGGTAACCATACTCCAGTGGCAATTTGGTGGGAACAAGTTGCTGCTGGAGCTTTCTGATCTGTTGTTCCAATTCAGTTAGTTGAGCGCCGCCGGCCGTGGCAATCGTCTGATTCAACGCCGTCGTTTCAGCCAGAAGTTTTTCACGTTTATCCGATAACGCTAGGCGTTGAGCTTCGATTGCCGGATCGTGTTGATAAACGCGATTCGCGCGGTCGATTGCTGCAAACACAGTCTGTAAATCGTAATAGTGCGATTGCGTGATCGGATCGAATTTATGATTATGGCAGCGCGCACATTGAACGGTGGTACTGCAGAAAATGTTGTAGGTCGCCGAAACAAATTCATCGCGGTCCAGATTGCGAGCTTCTTTGCCGTCGAGTTTGGATTCCGAGACTTCTACGTGGCCGATGAAATCCCAGGGGCCGGCCGCGAGAAAACCTAATCCCAAAATTCCGTCGGGAACACCGGGATACAAGACATCACCCGCAATCTGTTCCTCGACGAATTGGGAATAAGGTTTGTCTTCATTGATCGAACGAATTACATAATCGCGATAGGGCCAAGCGTACGGGCGCGGTTTGTCTTTGTCGTAACCGCAAGTGTCGGCATAACGAACCAAATCCAGCCAGTGCCGTCCCCACCGTTCGCCATATCGCGGTGACAGTAACAAGCGATCGACCAATCGTTCGTAGGCGTCGTCGGCTGGATCGTCAAGAAATGCTTGGACTTCGGCTGGCGTTGGAGGCAAGCCGGTCAGATCATATGTCAAGCGACGAATCAAGGTTCGCCGATCAGCGATTGGGTTGGGAGTGAGGCCATGTTCGAGCATTTTGGCCAACACAAACGCGTCGATCGGATTGTCGGTTCGCCAGTCCGCTGGCGTCGACGTCAACAATGGTATTGGAGGACGTTGAATCGGTTGGAGCGACCACCAATCGAAATTGTCGACGACACGTTCAGAAATGGTCAACTCAGGTGGCCATTCGGCGCCGGATAGGATCCATTGCCGCAACGAAGCGACCTCGGAAACGGAGAGTGGATCGCCAGTCTTGGGCATTTCCGGTGGCGTAGCGTCGGCGCTGCAAACGACTTCCAGCAGTCGACTGCTGGCGGGATTTTTTGTGTCGACAAATAGGTTGGCGAATAAATCTTCTTTCGATTCCAATGAAAAATCAGCGGCCCGGTCGCGCGAATTATGGCAACGCAAACAATGGGCTTGAAAGATCGGAGCAATGTTGCTGCGAAACCATTCGTCTTGCGCAGCCAGTTCCAAACTGCCGATTGGCGGCTGAATAGGCTCAACGACTTGTAAGTTCGCGGAAACCGAAGCGGCCAAAAAAAAGACGGCGAACGAACTGATGAAGCTTAACAAGTCCAGCCGGCGCGAAGAAAAGCAATGATTCGCCCAAGTGGTCGCTGGTATTGTTCGCCGGTTCTCCATGTCCAATATCATACTGGACGGGATTTTTTGCGAAACGTTGTTTTCCATACCAAGAACTGAAATTTTCAATTCGGGCAGGGTAACTCAATGCCGATAGGGCAACTCAAGAAACTTCACGTGATCGACGTGAAATTGACGCCCACCCCCTCACCTCAACGTTTCCAGAACATCAATCCGGCGCTCAGCAGCATGATGACCCATTCTCCGATGGCCAATTGGTAAGTCATCCGGCCAATGTCATTGAACATGAAAAAACCACTCGTGCGAAAGACAACGAGCGAGATATGGACCAAAAAACACGCAGTCAGGGCAAATTCTGCCCAGTCGTGACGAATCAGTGGCATCAACAAAATCAACGCCAGTCCCAATTCCAGTCCGCCATAAACTGTCAAGAATTCTGATTTGCCGGAACCGCCAACCAACTCAAATCCAATTTTGCTGGACGTGGTTTTTGGATCGCAAGCACACCAAATAGCCAGTCCCAGGTACAGCAGACCGATCAGAGTCAGAAAAATTTTCGTTAACATTTGTCGTCGGCTGAGTAAATTGGAAAAACAGGCCAGAATTAGTAATTGTGTTGGGCAGAACCGTTCGCTTTGGCCGCTATTAACCTTCGTTAGCGAATGGGGGCCGTTACGGTCCCACGTTCAACATTGGTGCGCAAGTCATTGGCTCGATCGAGCAGTTGATTTTCCTGTACTTGTGTTCGCGGCTCCATTTGAAAATCCAACACCCGCTCGTCCCGAATTTCTCGCAATGCCAGATTGTTGGAAAAGAAACTGAGCGGAAATTTATCATACCACTTCGGTCGAATCCGTTCGCGCACCTTAACGGTTTTATAGCCATCTTTTTCCAACTGAATTTCGCGAGTCCCGGCATAAGTATAGGGCACAGGAACCGGCGTTCGTCCGACGGATTGATTATCAATGGTTACCAAAGCGCCCTCGGGCTGACTTCGGACAATCAGGCGACGTTGCACGCAGCCGGTGAAGCCAAGGGGGATTAACACGGTTATCAAAAGAATCAGCACATCCGAAGTCCGTCGGCCGTTGGCCAGAAAATGCGCGTGTTGCGAAACATTCCAAACTTGCTCTGGCACACGAACACCATCCCAGGGCCTTGCGCCGCTATTTCCTTCAAATTTTGCAGTGCTTGTTTTTTGGGGACACATAGCTCGGCGAATACAATCAATATCAACAATTATCTGGAAAATCATCAGGCAAACCGGCTTTTTGGACCGCTTCCGTCCGATATTTGGCTGGGGGAGTCTATCGAGCCGTCGGGATTGCAACCAGATCGGTTTGGCATTTCCCAGTTCTTTGCAAGGCAAGTTCTGGTTAAGATAAACTACGTAACGTTGACAGTACCAGTTTGCTATCACAATCCCTTCAAAGTCTCGAATTTTAGAAACATGCTTCTCAACGATGAGTGAAAGCCAGATTAATTGGACCGACCGGCTACAAGTCGCTTCGTTTAGCGACGTGGGAATGCGGCGGGCGACGAATCAGGATAATTTTTCGGTCTCGTTAGCTAACAGTGTCGAACATTTTCAGCGTAAAGGGCATTTGTTTATTGTGGCCGATGGGATGGGAGCCCATGCTGCGGGTGAGCTGGCAAGCAAATTGGCCATCGATCATATCCCGCACCTCTATAACAAGTATTTAAACTCAAATGCGCCCGAAGAGCTTAAAAAGGCGGTCAACGACGCGAATGCGGAAATTCATCGTCGCGGTCAAGCGAACGAAGAGTTTTATAATATGGGAACGACTTGCAGTGTGCTGACGTTGTTGCCGCAGGGCGCTGTTGTCGCCCACATTGGCGATAGTCGTGTTTACCGGTTAACGCAAAATCGACTTGAGCAATTGACGTTCGATCATAGCTTGGTGTGGGAGATGAAGGCCGCTGGACAGTTGACGGCTGAAGAAGAAAAATCGGGCAAGATACCAAAAAATGTGATTACGCGATCACTGGGCCCCTATTCCGAATGCAAAGTCGATTTGGAGGGTCCGTTTCCCATCCAGGTTGGCGATACATTTTTGTTGTGCAGTGACGGACTTACGGGCGTGATTTCAGACGCTGAAATCGCTGCTATTCTAGCGAATATGATCCCCGACGAAGCGGTGCAAGTGCTCGTGGATCTAGCCAATTTGCGCGGTGGGCCGGACAATATTACCGTGATCGTTGTCAAGGTAAACCATCCACAATTGGCAACTGGCAGTAGTTTGACACCGACGCGCACAAATGGCGCCGGTTCCAGTCGAGTCGTCTCTCCATTCTGGTGGGTGGTCCTGGCTGCCGCGACTGCAATTGCGGCGTTTTTTTTGTACGCCGACTTTGGTTGGCAAACCGCAATGTTGCCGGCGGTTGTCGCAATCGCCAGCGGTTTTTATATCGCGGTCCGTATGATCATGGCCAGCAATGTGGACGAGCGCGTCGTTGAACACAAGCGGCTTGGCAAAGGGCCGTACATCCGCATCGGTTGTCCACCAGGCTTGCAGTTTTCCAAACAACTGGCCGATACACTCAAGCAATTACAAAAGGGTGCCGTCGACCAAAATTGGCGCGTGGATTGGGAGCAGTGGAAGTCAATGATTGCGATAGCCGAAACTGCCGTCAAAGCGAAAGACTACCCCAGTTCGATTCGTGCCTATGGTCGCGCGATTAGCTTCTTGATGGACCAATTGCGAAATCAAGCTGCCAATAGTTCGTCGATTGATCTCTAGATTTCCGCCAATCGACAGGGCTTTCTCGCGGAACTCTCCAAGAATCTAGTTTGTCCTTGGGCTTGCTATCATTTTGCCAACCTGACATTGCCCTTGAGTGGTCAACCATGTAATTTTTGCACGCCTTCCAACGGGATTGGGGGCGCTAGAAAAATTCCATGGCACACCGGCAAGGAGTCGGCTTTGTTTTCACTGCGACGAATTCGATCCCAGATGTACTTCGGCGTCATCATGTTGATGGTGATCGTTGTCGTATTGTCTGCGGCTAGTTTGCAGGGCGTGTTGAAGTTTCGTAAACTGACCAAAAGTATTCGCGAACGATCCGCCGAACTCCCTGCCGCGGCAATGCTGGGCCAGGAAGTCAGCGAATTGCGTTCGCAATTGTGGCAATTGAGCCAGCCCGAGACCAGCAGCGAAATAGCTTCCGTCGAGAGCAGTTTCCTACAATTTACAGTCAAGACTAAATTGCGTTCTGTCGAACAGGCGCTCGATCGATATCGGACCATTTTGGAAAACGGTGAAATTCGCGACTCGCGAATTGCGCAGAACGCCGAAGAGTTAAGTTTCGTGGCAGAGTTTCGACAGGGACTCGATCGCATAACCAAGATCATTGATGAAAAACGCGGGGATGATTGGGCGTTCAGACCGAGCCAAATTTTCAATCCCTTGGAAAACGAACTGTCGAACCTGCAGCAATTGGCCACCGATTTGCCGGTCTTTATGCAGTCTCGGATGGAACAGTTTTCACAGGACGCCCGTACCGAATACCATGCCTGGATGACGATTAGCGTGGTGTTGGGAATCATGGCGGTGGCGATCATCGGCTATATGATGCTCCGCTTCCGCGATCGCATCACTCGCCCTCTCGAATCGCTGGTGGCCGGTTCGCGACAGGTTGCCGCCGGGAATTATGATTATCGTATTGAACTGAACACGGACGACGAAGTTGCCGAACTGGCGGACGCCCTGAATGCGATGACCGCAAATTTTCAAGCGATCAAGTCGGATTTGAATCAGCAAGTCCAGCAGCGAACCAAAGAAGTGGTCCGCAGTGAAAAAATGGCGAGCGTCGGCTTTCTGGCGGCTGGCGTGGCCCATGAAATCAACAATCCCCTCGCCACCATCGCCTGGTCGGCAGAATCGCTGGAAACCCGATTGTTAGATATCCTGGCTTCGGCTGGCATCGCGGGGGCGAACGACCAGTCTCCAGACATTGCAGAAATGCTCAAATACCTGCGTCGGATTCAAGACGAAGCATTTCGCTGTAAGGGCATCACAGCCGGGCTGTTGGATTTTTCCCGCATGGGAGATGTGAAAAAAACCGCGACTCCTTTGGCAGAAGTCATCGAGTCGGTCATCGATATGGTCCGGCCGCTCAGCAAGTATCGCGATCGGCAGATCAACTTTCAGGCTGAGCCCGGCATTGCGTGTCTTTGCAACGCCCAAGAAATGAAACAGGTTGCGCTTAATCTGATCACCAATGCCTTGGGCAGTGTCGATCCCGGTGGTGCCGTTTCGATCGAACTAAAACGCGCGGGTGAGACCGCCGAATTTCGAGTCGTCGACAATGGCTGCGGCATGAATGAAGAGACCATGAAACACTTGTTCGAGCCATTCTTTACCCGTCGACGAGACGGTCAGGGAACCGGTCTCGGACTATCCATTACGTATCAAATCATCGAAGAACATGGCGGCCAGATCATCCCCCACAGTGATGGACCTGGCCACGGTTCGACGTTTACTGTTAGCTTGCCCTTGGTGAAAAATGAATCTACCCACAACACAAAAATCGCCGCCTAAGTTCGTGTCGCTGAAAGTACTTTTTGCGGATGACGAAATTCATTTGCAAGAGCTCATTTCTGCCGAGCTGCCGCGGATGGGGCACACGGTTACCGTTTGCCCCGATGGATTGACAGCAGCTTCGGCGCTGGAAGAAGACGATTTTGATTGTCTGATTGTCGATCTCGATATGCCCGGCTTGAATGGCATTGATGTGATCGCCAAAGCAAAGCAGCTTTCTCCCACGATCGAAGCGATCGTGCTGACCGGAAAAGGTTCGACGGACACCGCAATTTCCGCCTTGCGACTGGGCGCGTTTGAGTATCTACAAAAGCCATGCAAGTTGGTTGATCTTAAAATTTTGTTGCAGCGAGTGGCAGTTCGGCGCGAATTGACCAATCAGATTTACGCGTTGAGACTGCGGCTCGATCGAGTCGAAGGCCAGCCGACCATGATCGGCGACCACCGCAATATGCAGCGGGTACGGGCCTTGATCGAAAAAGTGGCCCCGACAAACTCGACCGTGATGATTCTCGGTGAAACCGGCACCGGAAAGGAACTTGCCGCACGCGCCGTCCACGAACAAAGTCCGCGCGCAAACAAGCCTTTCGTGGCGATCAATTGTGGAGCGCTGCCGGAAAATTTGATTGAGAGCGAATTGTTTGGCCATCGCAAAGGAGCCTTCACCGGTGCCGATGAACATCGACAGGGCCTGTTTGAAGTCGCCAATGGCGGTACGTTGTTTCTCGATGAGATTGGCGAGCTACCGCGCGGTACTCAATCGAGTCTGCTACGAGTGCTGGAGAGTGGCGAAATTCGGCGCGTCGGCGATAACCAACCCTTCAAAGTTGATGTACGTATCGTTTGTGCTACGCATCGGGATTTGAATCGCATGGTCGAGACCGGTGAGTTTCGACAAGACTTGATGTACCGCATCAATACCTTTGAAATCTGTTTGCCACCGCTACGCGATCGGGTCGAGGACATTCCACAATTGGCCCAACACTTGTTGGCGCGCCATTGTCCAAATGTAAATACTGATCCGCACTCATTGCTGCGATATTTCGAAGCGTCGGCCATCAAACTGCTCCAAGCCCATTCGTGGCCGGGCAATATTCGCGAGCTCGCCAACGTGGTTGAACATGCCTCGATTATTTCGAATCGGTTGCCGATCACGGTCAACGATTTACCCAGTCATCTGACACGGTCGGCCGCCACGTTACGTCCGACCAATTCGTCCGGACAGTCCTTGCGCGAGCTGGAAATGCAAACCATTTATGCGACGTTAGACCGATTGAATGGAAACAAGACCGCCACCGCGCAACAGTTGGGAATCAGTTTGAAAACACTCTACAACAAACTGAGTAGCGAACCGATCAGAAAAGCCGGTTAGAGTGGGATAGGCTTCCAGCCCTTTGCTGGTGGGATAGGCTTCCAGCCTGTCATTTTATCAAGTCAGGCTGGAAGCCTAACCCACATTTAATACAACATAAACTCTCGAAACTCGCCCCGCATGCAATGGTTGGACGCCATGGACGAAGAATACGCACCAGCATTTAGCAGGCACAGCACGTCGTCTTCGGCCAGCGCTGGCAACTCGATGTCGCGGTACCAAATATCCAAGGCCTCGTTGATATGGCCGGCAATGGTATAGCGTTGTGTCGGACCGCTGCGGCGTACTGCGGGAACGGGTTGAAACGGCAAGCCATAAACAACCGGTTCGCAAGCGATATTGAATCCGCCGTTGACGCCGACAAAAATCTTGTCTCGTTTGCGTTCCACCGATCCAACGGTCAACAGGAGAATTCCAGCATCTTTGGCGATGTAGTCCCCCGGTTCAACTTCTACCGTCAAATTTGGTCGGTCGTAAAAATAGGACCGGACAATTTTTCCCCACTGATTCAAATCCAGCGGTTGATCGGATTCCAAATGCGGCACACCAAGGCCTCCGCCGATATTGACATTGCGCAAACCAGGAACTTGATCCAGAAACCAGCGGCACTGGCCGAGCACATTGCTCCAAGTTTCCAATTGGGGCGTCAAATATCCGCAACCCGTATGAAAATGGATCGTTTCCACAATCAACCCCAGCCGATCGGCCAACGCCAGGGCATCATGAAACTGTTCTCGATAGATTCCAAACTTGGTCGTGTCCTGCCCTGCGTACTGCAGTTTTTCATTGTCGGCCCGACTGATACCGCAAGCGGGATTGATGCGAATCCCAATACGCGAACCAGGCCGGCGTTTCCCCCATTCCCCAATCGCATGCTGAGAATCGAAATTGACTCTCAAGTTGTCGATACGACTCAAGCGGTCAAAATCCTGTCGCGATAAACTGGTATTGGTAAACGTAATTTCTTCTGGAGCAAAGCCACAACTGATCGCGTGTTCAACTTCATTCGGAGAACAGGCGTCGATTCCGGTCAGCCCGGTTTGTTTCAAGAAACTCAATAACGGAGCAAACCGGTTGGCTTTCATGGCATAATTAACGCGCGATCGGCCCTGAAAACCAGACTGGTCCAAAGCCGACTGCAATCGTTGAATATTCTGCTTGACCCGCGCGGGACTGTAGAAAAACGACGGTGTGCCAAATTGCCGAGCTAGACCGTTAACGTCACGCCCGGCAAATTGTAAGTTCGCTCCATTCCAGTCCAAATCAGACCGCGACCACCAATCGACTGTCGAACATGCTTCGCCAGACAAATCCATGATCACTGGGGAGTTCATGCGACAACTCGGCGAAGCTGACAAAACTGTTGGTAGGCAGGATCGGCTACCGCCGGTTCTTCTGCCTTCCCGGTAATCCAGCCTCGACATTGGATTGAACCGCACTGACACGGAAACTGTTTGTACAACACGTCTTCCGTTTGAGCGTAGTCCATCAACAGATGTTCATTGGCGCGAATCGGACGGATCGCGTACACCAACATGTTTTGCATGTCGAGGTGCACGTTGGGATCGCAGGAATGCAGAAAATAGCCGCAAAAGTTCAAATCAACGAGGTGCACACCTGGCTCGATCTGAAGGCTATGTTGTGTCATTTCAGTGACAATTTCGCCAGCGAGTGCTGCGACAATGTCGCCCGGTTCGAAGGACCGGTAGGTAATCACGCCCAGACCCGAAGAATGGTCGCGTTTGACAACTTTAAAATCGTAATGTGAGGGATAAAGAGGGTTGTGTCCGTAACACTCTGGATACATCTCGGGGAGCTCTCCTATTGGAATTTAAACCCGTAACAACGACGCCGATTGTTGATTGGGCGAACTGGCAACACTGCCACGTCTAAAAACCTCATCAACGCTCAAACATCGCCAAACAAACAACGAAACAGTCGGCTGGTCTCCTCTAACCAACCCAATACTCACAAACGGTACCGTGACTGTTAAGCCATCTTTCCGGGCGATCCTGTGGAGTTTCGATCCCTTCTTTCCGGTCATTAACTTGGAAAATTTCCGCTAGGAACGATATCAAGCTTTGGGGTGAAAGAAAAGAGCGAATTTGCCCAAATCGCCAAAATTTTGGAAATCGGTTTTTCGTACATTCTGATAACCCGCAGTTAAGATCGGATTTTCAGTTGCAGAAGGCTGATTCCGAAACTGAGCAAGTCCTCGTTTTGGAGAAAATATTTTTGCACCCTAGCCAACTGATCCGGCGTCTCGGCCAGCTGGAAAATTTGTGGTGCAATTCCCAACGGTTCGTGTTTCCCCAACAGCTGTTCGGTCAGCACTTCAATCGCGGCATCGGTCCGGCCGACCCGCATCAGGAAATCGGCCAGCGTTTCAAACGCCACTCCGCCAAACCGCTCGGGGTCCACAGAGTGGCATTTTGCGGTGAAATGTCGGATGGTTGCCGGTGTATCGTGACCCAACAATCCCGCGTAAAAAAACTGATGGTCCGGATATGTCTGTTCAAATGGAGGGGGACTGGCGTATTGGAAATCGGCCTGCAGGCCGCTCCCATAGTTCGCCAATTCCAAAGCGCGCCGCAAGTCGTCAGGTTCATCGACCACCCGCGCGATCCGCATCACCGACGCAAGGTGTGTTGCATCGATATGATGTGCTCCCCCTTCGAGCAGCCACGGGTGCTCCGTCAACATGCCCGCCAAACTCGTTGGGGCCGCCGTTGATTTTTCGCTTCGTTCGATCAAGCGGTGCAAATTAGCACACAATTCCCGGTACAAATGCCGCAACAGCAATTCAGCCATGCCCTTTTGATTCGGTTGATCAAACCGCATTCCCTGCGTATCGATCGTCGTGATTGCGTTGCAGGTTCCGTAGTGTTCCATCAGCAATCCAAAGCCGTAGACCGGCGCCGCACCCTGCGAAACGGCAATTTCGATGACCGTACCGATGTTGTCACCATTCACCGGAATGCCGCTAATAACCTTTTCGATCAGCGCGCGATTTCCCACCGGTTGCAAGTACATCCAACCTTGTTCCAACTGGCCATTTTCGATCAACAGCGTCCCAACTTCGGTACAGGCAGCCAACAAAGCATCTTCCAGCTGACGTTGTCGTTCCTCGTCCAGCTCATCCGGCCGAGTGCCATAAATCAACGGCAATCCCAGCCGATGCCGACATTGCATTTTGAGGACTTCGAACAACTGAAAAAATTTCTTGTCCGCCCGAAACCGTTGCTCCAAAAAATTCAACGAAGCCTCAACTCCCTCGCGCTGGGCAATTTGCAACAGTTCGTCAAAGTCATTTGAACCGAACTCAGATGGAGGTATTTCAGTTTTCATGGAGCATTGATTTCACTCATCTCTTTTTTCCATTCATCATTTCGAAAGGCACCCTCCCATTTGGCAATCACCACCGTCGCCAGGCAATTGCCGACCACATTGACCGCCGTGCGCGCCATATCCATTAATTCATCTACGCCAAGGATCAGAATGACACCTTCCACTGGCAGATGAAACGACGCCAACGTACCCAACAAAATCACCAGCGATGCCCGTGGTACTCCCGCCACACCTTTGGACGTCAGCATCAAAGTCAGCATCATGATGATCTGCTGTGTCCAACTTAGTTCTATCCCCGCCGCCTGAGCGACGAAAATAGATGCGACTGCCAGGTATAGGGTGGTTCCGTCGAGGTTAAACGAATACCCCGTCGGAAGGACAAAACCAACGATTCGCTGCGGACAACCCAAAATGACCAGATTCTCCATGGCTTTCGGTAAAGCGGACTCGCTGGACGTTGTGGCAAAGGCAATGATTGCCGGCGTTTTGACGGCATTGAAAAAGTCTTTCAGTGGAACCTTGAACAGTAACGCGACCGGTAACAGCACGGTTAGGCAGAAGAAAAGGAGTGCCGCGTACAGCGTTCCCACGAGCATCGCGAGATTTTTCAATACCTCCAGTCCGCTATGACTGACGGCATAGGCCATGGCCGCACCAACACCGATGGGAGCGAACTTCATGACAAACTCGGTGAAACGAAACATGATGTCTGCCAGCGACTCGCAAAACTTGACCACGGGCTCGCTTTTCTTTTTGCCAATACTGGTCACGGCTAACGCAAACAGCACCGAAAACACGACGATCTGCAGTACATCGCCTTCCGCCATCGCTTTGAAGATTGAGGTCGGCGAAAGATGCGCAATGATGTCACCAAAGGTCTGCGGTTTCGCGGGTGGTTCCGCCGCCGTCAGCCCCTTGGCCAATGCTTGCGAAGCTTCCCCCATGTGGGTGATGGCCAACGACGTCTGTTGGGCAACGTCTGCAGTATTCCCGTCCGTGAGGGATGTCTGCGCTTTTTTGGTTGCGTCGATAGCCTCTTTGGTAAGGCTATCAGCCCGTGCAGCCAATTGGGCTTTATTCGGATTATCTGGCAGGCCTGCGAGGCTGACCCCTTTACCAGGTTGTGCAATGTTCACCGCGAAGAGGCCAATGAACAGCGCCAACGTCGTGACGATTTCGAAATAGATAAAGGCCTTGGCTCCCATTCGACCGACTTGTTTGATGTCACCGGTTCCTGAAATTCCAACCACCAGCGTCGCGAAAATCAAGGGAGCAATGATCGACTTGATCAGGTTCAGAAACAGGTTTGATAGGGGCCGCGCTTCCAATCCCCAAGCGGGAACCAACCAGCCGATCAAGATGCCGAGAAACAAGCCGATGAAGATCTTGACGGTCAACGATACTTTAGGAATTCGCATTTTTGGGTGTACCCAATATTTAACGACTGAATTATTTGGACTGGTTCGTTCAATGCAGTGCCGAATTGTAACACAATTACCCTGTCAACAAGGTACTCCAGTCTGCCTGTTGAGCTCCCATCTTCAGACACGCAAATTCGCTACGAAATTATCGGAACCCGTAACCGCGAAATTGACAAAGTTCGGAGGGACATTTCCGAGACTTACTTAGATCGTGCTGACGAATATCTCAGTACTTTTACGTTGAGCGAACCAACCGGAGGAGGGTAGACAATGCTCACCCGTTACAGGTCGTCACGTTTGCCATTGACCGTCTTCAATACACGAATCGCGTTGTAACTAACCGCTATGGCAGCTGGTGCGTTTTTTGGCGATCTTCCAGTCGTTTCCAGTTAGGACCGGATTGACATGGCGCACTAGCAGCGTTGAAATCCGAGGAAGCTAACTCCAAGGGTCCGGGTTTGGAACCGAGTTGTCGCAAAATGAAATCGGCGGCGTGATCCGAGGCACCAGGCTTGGCAAATCGCTGGGCCAGCTCGTCCAATTGGTGGACTTTTTGCTGACGTAAATTCGTATCCGTCAGCCAGGCGATGGCGTGCGCGGCCACCTGTCGGGAGGGGTCCCCCGTCGTCAGATACTCGGGCATGACGGCGGGATCCGAATGAGCGCAATCGGGGTCATAGGGACGCCATGTCCGTTTCCGAATGTCCTTGGTGGCGATCAAGTTAACCAACGTAATGAAGCGCGTTCGCAACATTACGGATTGGGCGACCATAACCCAACGTTTGACTTTGTAAACGATCACCGTTGGCTGACGATGATACAACAACTCCAGTGATACGGAACCGCTGCAGGCCAAGCAGACGGAGGCCGCCTTCATCAGCTCTGGCGTGCGCCCCGTGAACAACTCAGGACTCATTTGCTGTTCGTCGACCAGTCGTGCGGCCAACTGCCGTTGGTGCTCGTTGTAACAGGCGACAACGACTTTGACGGCGGGCACGGAGGCCGCCACGAGGCTGGCAGCTTTCAACAAGATGGGGAGATTGGTTTCGACCTCTTGATCGCGCGAGCCCGGCAGCAACGTCAGCACAGGTCGCTGGCCGGCCTGTAACGAGTCGATAAATGGTTGATCGTGCGATTGTTGCTCGAGTTGATCAAAGTAGGGATGTCCAACATAGGTCGCCGGGCAATTGCGATGTGCGAACCAGTCGACTTCGAAGGGCAGTTTACACAGTACATGATCGACGAACCGTCGGATCTTGCGGACTCGCCACGGCGCCCAAGCCCAGACTTGCGGGACGCCATAATAGAACACCGGAATTCCATGTTTCTTGGCTTTCCGAGCGATCCACCAATTGAAACCGGGGTAATCGATCAACACGACGGCATCGACGGTTTGATCCCGAAAATAGCTGTTGGCCTGGTCGATCAATCGAAAAAACAACCGCCAATTGGCCAGAACCTTGCCGATGAACATCACTGCCAACGTCGTGAGCTCGAAGTGCAAAATGCAGCCGGCGGCGGCCATTTTCGGGCCGCCATAACCGACGCACTGAATCGAATCATCGTGGGACTTCAGCCGACGAATCAGATTAGAGCCATGCAAATCACCGCTGGGTTCACCGACAGAAAAAAAAATCCGCATTGGATCGTCCTTGAAAAATTTCTGACCGGCCTACCAAGCCCCCAACCACGTGGCGGAAGATGAGGGCGGCGTGCAGCGGGTTATTTAAACCCTTTGGCGAATCCCTTTTCGCCAAATACCAAATCCACTTGCTGCCCGGCATCGGCTGCTTCCGTTTTGGCTTTACAGTTAGCGCAGCAAAACTTGACCGTCACTCCATTAACTTCCGTGGCATGTTCATCCTTGGTGGCGCTGCCAGAAAATGGACAAGCAATCTGTTTGACCTGTCCGGTTTGGAACAACTGATGGTTGGCTTTTGCGGCAAACGGTGTCGCGTCTTTTTCGAATTTGGCCTTACAGCCCTTGCAACAGAAGAACACTTGATGGTCGCCGTATTGAGCAGCGAAATCTTTGGAAACGGGTTTCGCAGGCATCAGCATGCATTTGACGTTCTCCAGATTCGGCTCGGCTTTTTTCAGTTCAAAACCTTTTTCGAACGAAGCCTTAACAAAACAAAGACTTGCTTTGGCGGCCAAATCTGACGCTCCGGTCACTTTGGCGACACAACCACCACAACATAGGCCAACTTGCACGCCGCCGACATCGACGGATTTGTCAGCAGCGACCGGTTTGCCCGTTAGTGGACAAGCCTTTTGAACGTATTGACCAGTCAATAGAAGTTGGTGATTCGCTTTGATCAAGACCGGCGAATCCGTCTTGTCCATATCGGCTTTAAACGCCGCAGCGCAATCGTCACAACAAAAATAGACTTTTGCATCCAGATAGTCGACCGACGAATCAGCGGAAGCCGGTTTATCACCATTCATCACGCATTTGATTCCAGCCAAGTCCTGACTGACGGATGTCGCGGCTAGCGCAGCGACCAAACCACAGGTCATTGATAGACGCTCGATAAAAGTTACAAGGGACCTTTTAAAGGACATATTGAAGCTCCAGTGATCAAGGTAGGGAAAGTAATTTCGAACAGGAATTGTACCGAGTTTTCAACTTTTGAACTAACCGAGCTGACTGATTCTGTGCGAACAATAACCGAATGCCAGTGTTTCGCTTCAACCATTCAGTTTTCGCCGTGGTTCCTCAAGCGTAAAAGTCAGCAACCAGCCAACAAATACACAAATCACGACAATTGCGAATACGAATTCGAAACTGACCCAATCGATCAACGCTCCGAAAAACGCAGATGTTAACACGGCCGGCCCCGCCATAATCAGGCTCAACGTGCTGAGGTAACGTGGATGCTCGCTGTTTCGCGTTATTTCCAGCGTGTAGTTATTCAGTACCCGAAACGCCACCGGTGTCAAACCTACCAAAAAAAACACCAAATTAAACCAAGGCTGCCCAACATCTCCCAACCGGGCCAGCCACAACGCCAGTAGCGGTGCAATACATGACACGAACATGATCAGTTGCAGCACCAAACGATTTCCAAATCGATCGGCCAACCAGCCAGCAGGAATGCTGAAGGCCGCCGCGCCCATGTTCTGCGCGACAACCCAGGGAATCAGTGCAGACAATCCCAGCGACAATCTTCCGCGTGCCAACGATTGATAGTGCGGAAACAAAGTGAGATACATTCCAAACAATGCAGCAATGAGAGTCAGTCGCCGAAAATTTCGGTCGTGCCGAATGGTGGCGAACGAAGACCGGATCAAATCGATCCCGGACCGTCGCGCGTGCGGCATGTTGTCTGCCGTCTCGCGCATTCCCAGCGCGACGATTGCCGCCAATAGAAATGTCGCGCCGGTGAAACCAAAAATCATGGTGAAGTTCGCTTGACTTGCCAATTCCACGGCCTCCGGCAACCAGCGTCGCAACAAGATCCAAGCCAACAGGCAGGCGATCGCCGAACCAAACAGAGTTGAATACATACCGACGCGACCGCGGAAATCAAACCGTATTAGCTTGCCACTGATCGTCGTCAACTGCAGCTGATTGACACCCGTGGCCGCGAAAAAAATTCCGTAAATCACCAAGAACACCCAAGGCAACCAATTATTTTTCTGTCCACCCGACACGGCCCAAACAACGGCCAAGATTAAGAAGCAAGCCGCCATTACCGCCGTCGAAATCGCCAAGCCGATTTTTTTAAAGGAGGAATTGCGCACGACATCCGACATCAACATTGGCGGTATGCTCTGGCCAAATCGATTCAACATCGGCAAACAACCGCGCAACCACCCTGCTCCACCAATCACGTCGAGCACGGCAGGCATAATGATGCTTTCCGTTTTGAAAATCCAACCGGTGCGCAAAATGATTTGGTACAGACTGATCCACCAAAAATTCTGCTTGTCCACCAACGATAAACCCAGCAACTTCCCAGTCGACTCAATGGGGGGAGTGATGACTTCTTCACTGCCCAGCACTAACGCCGATGGAATCGGCAAAGCGGCTATTGATGAGGGGCTCTGAACTGCGGAAGTTGTTACCGTGTCGCCAAGCGCGGAGTGCCGATTTGAATTTTCAAGGGTCATGTTGCGATTGTAGTCAAAGCTCGTTGACAGAACGACCCGAAAGCAAAACGCAAATCAGACGCTCAGCCGCTGAACCCGGGCTTTCAGCATTGCATACCGCTGCTCCGGCGGCGACCCTCCGCAAACCGGCGGCAACCACTTGCGCGACGTTGTTGTGGTCAATCCCACCAATCGCAAACGCCGGCAGCTGAATTTCCGCCGCGACCTGGTGGACCAATTCCAGTCCCACATGTTTGTCGAAAGATTTTGTACGCGAAGGAAAAACAGGCCCCACGCCAATATAGTCCGCACCGCTAGCAACCGCCGACCGTGCTTGAGCGATCGAATGAGTCGAAACACCAATCAGTTTCCCGTGCCCTAGCACCAACCGGGCATCGGAGACCGCCAGATCCTCTTGCCCCAAATGCACTCCATCTGCGCCGGCGGCAACGGCCAGATCGGCCCGGTCGTTCATTATAAAGCTGGTTTCGCTGATTCGGGTTAGTTCGTTAATCAATCGGCCAGCGTGCACCAGCTGACGATCGTTTAGTGTCTTGTCCCGAAGTTGGATCAAATTGACTTTGGCCGCGATCAACTGACGGATTAGAGAGACCAATTTCGGAGCTTGCGTATCTACCGCGAAATCAACGCCGTCCACCAAAACATACAATCCTGCGGCATTCAGATTATTGGGGCGCAGGACGGAAGCGTCGTCTACGGGGCTAATTTCATTCATAGTTGCAATAGGTTTTGCACGTTGGCAGTCCAAATACGAATCCAATCGCCTTAATTGTCGAGGCGTCGGGGCTGTTTGACAAGCGTCGTTTTGAGTCGCGTGAATGCTGTCATCGTTTCCAGGGTTCACTTGAACGGATTGGCATGATTCTCTACGATTCGCCACCCTTGAAATTCCGGGCAACCGCCAAACTGGCAGAGCAGTCAATTCATTTTCGCGAGAAACAATATGTCGAAACGAAATCTGGTCCTTGAAGTAAGGCCGTTGATTGGGCATCGATTTGTCATTGTGATATTGGCCATCGTAGTTACATCCCCTGGTTGTTCAGGAATCAAATCCAACGGATTTCGCGATTGGATTAACCCGCAATCAACAGCTGACAATTGGGATCGAGAACAAGCCGAAATACCCAGACGAGCTTACGCGGCGGATCAGAGGTCGGCGGAATCCATTGCGCCAGCAACGGATCCCCTGCCCTCATCATCCAGCCCGCCGGTTCATGTGCACGATTCAGCCACGGAGGTTTGCGATCACCCCGATTGCAATCTTTCGCGCGTCGTTCCCAAACTAGCTTTCGCGGAGCCGATAGATTACCCAGTCACGATAAATACTCCGCCACCAAGTGGAAGCCAATCGCTGATGCTTTTACCGCTCAATAACGAAACTCGCGCCGTGAAAACCGCAGCCCCGAGCAACCTCGCAGTTGCCAATTCAAAATGGCAAACGGAAAACCCCGCTGATCTGCCCGCAAAACCAGAATCCCACCCAACCGATGCCGCGTTGGCTAAATTGCCGGACGGTCCTAATCCGATTCGGATCAAAAGCCCAGTCGCTCGCTCGACGAACGCGACAATTAATCAACGTGAGCCCGTCGAAGCCAAGGTCGAGGGCCTCGAGCAGTCACAAAACTCTACCGCCGTTTCTTCAATTTCATCGGCTCTGAATCCTGCCCCTCAGAATGCCCCGGTATCGGAGACTGCCACTACCCGGAGTAGTCGTATTGATCGTATTCGGATAAACGAACCGAATGCGCTCGCCTCTACCATGACCAGTGTCCCACCAACTCCTGCAAAAACGAATCAAGCAGAATTGCCAAATCCACTATCTAACAATCAACTGATCAAAGCCCAGCTGGTTGGGATCAAGGTCGACCAGAGTCAATTCGAATTTCCCAAGCCACCAGCAAGATCGTCGGCATCGGCACCAACGTCCGCGATTCCGAAAATCGTGGCGATACCAGCGACAACAACGCCAACGATGCCATCGGTTGCCAAGTCGCCAGAAGTGAAATCTCCAGCCCCTCAAGCACCAGGCAATGACTTTCGCCCGACGATCGAACGCAATGGAAATGGGTTCATTCCCACCACTCCGGGCCCAATCGGTTCACTACCAATTCAAGCTCCAGCCGCACCTGCATTGACGAAGTCCGTGAAACCGACTCCCAGCGCCAATGCCGAGTCAGCGGCTAAAACGACACCCGCTATTCCGATGGCGGAAGGTGCGGGCTTGATGACCGCCGACCTCAAAATCGAACAACGGCCGGAGGCCGGTTCCAAGGCAGCGACTGGTTTGAAAAATCAACCACAATCAGGCAAGCCGACGAGCTCGCCGGCCGTGTTACCGACTATCCCGCCGTCAAATTCCAAACCGGCTGCAAGTTTCATTGCGCCTGTCGCATATGCTGAAACCGTCAAGCCGAGCCCCGATTTGAAATTGTCCCACGCTCAGTTTTGTACCGAAATCAAAGGGTTTGGGCAGGTAACCCCGTATTCTGCCAATTGCTTTCAGCCGCAACAACAGACATTAGTGTATTGCGAAGTCGAGAATTACCGTTCAATTTTAGAAAAAAACCCCAACCGCGCAACTTTCGTCACGCGGCTCCGGGGGCGATTCTCGATCAAAGATCAGCGAGGCAATGTCGTTCAGTCCGGAGAGTTTCCAGACATCGAAGACGTGACGACTCGGCAACGGCGGGATTTTTACTTGTACTTTCCAGTCACGTTGCAGAATCTGCCGGCGGGTGAATACCAGCTGTCGTTAACAGTGGACGAGCCGACTGAATCCGGCTCGGAAAAATCAACGGCTGCAAAACCAACCATCCGTTCAACCACGCTCGAACCGAAGATCAAGTTTTCGGTCCAATGAGTTGCGGAGCTTCGCGCCATTTCCAAACAACACCGTCCTCGGGATGCAGGATTTCTCCTTGGAGGACGAACCCCAGTTTTCGGAGTATCGTTGTGGACGCCCCCATTTGGGGTAACGTGTGCGCGATATAGCAGATTGAACTGCCGGCGTCCGATCGCGTACTTCGAATCAGTTCGGTTGCCATGCTTGTGGCAACGCCATGTCCCTCAAAGTCAGGCAGCGTGAAATAGGCGATTTCGACTTCGCCATCTTTGGGTGGCGATGTGAACCCGCACGTTCCGACACATACTCCGTCTTTTATCGCCAAATAACCGATCCACGGAGGGACGAATCCGCGTCGGGAGTACAAATCGATCATGGATTGAACAACATCCGCGACCAAACCTGACGACACGTCGATGGGCGGCAGATGCAGTCCATTTTCATCAATCGGATGTAGATGCATGAATCTAGCGACCCGCGAAAAACAAACCAACAGCGTGGAAACTCAATCTGTCCTGTCGATCCACAACCGATCGATCACCTAGCCGGCTTTTTTCGCCGTTTTGATTACTCGTTGCAGTCGGGATTTCTGACGGGCTGCAGCGTTCTTGTGGATCACTTTACCGGCGCCTGCTTTGTCCAATTTTTTGGCGGCCAGCCGAAATTCCGCTTCGGCAGTGGTGACATCCCCTTTGGCGGCGGCGGCCAGGACTTTCTTGATTTGCGTCTTCATCGCCGACTTAATGGTCTTGTTTTCTTCGGTACGGACTTTGGTTTGACGAAGACGTTTGGAAGCACTGGGGGAATTGGGCATTGGTCTGAAATCTGAGGATTAATTGAAAGTTCGCGAATTCATTTTATCAATTCGCGAACCGTTTGGTTACTGGTTAATGCAGAACGTTTCGACTGCGGAAACTTGAAGAGCCAATAATATGGCGTTTGAGCGTCGTTTTGTCCACCGCTAATTTTTTGACGGGCTGGAGCAGGAACGCGCCCAGAATTCGCTAGAATCCATCTTCGCGAGCGAGGTTTGTAATATTTCGGGATCTCAGTCAGTCTCCACCAAGGCAAAAAATGTCCGAATTCAATGGGCAAACCGTGTTGGTTACGCGCCCGGTCGCGCAGGCGGGCTTTTTGGCAGCCCGGCTTTCCGAGTTGGGAGCATCGGTTATTTTGCACCCCGTTATCGAAATTTTCGAGCCATCCGACTGGCGGGAAGTCGATCAGTCGATTTCAGCACTCGCGCAATACGGCTGGATTGTGTTTGCCAGCACAAACGGCGTTCGTTTTTTTCTGCAGCGATGTCGCCAACTCGGCATCTCGTTCGCTGGATTTCCAGCACTCAAAATTGCCGCGATCGGCAGTCAAACCGCCGCAGCTCTACAGGCCGCTGGACTGATTGTCCACCTGGTTCCTGGACAATTTGACAGCTCCTCTGTGGCGGACAATTTGTTGATTTGCGTTAGGCAGGAATCGGTGTTGTTGGTCCGCGCAAATCGAGGGAGCGAAGAAATGGGGGTTCGCTTGAAGGCCGCCCAAATACCGTTTTCGCAAATTGCCGTCTATCAAAGTGTCGACGTGCCGATTGCCGATACGCGGGCCCTCTGGCGGATGGAGCGCGGCGAAATCGATTGGGTTACTATCACCAGTTCCGCGATCGCCGTAGCCACCGTACGTTTGTTTGGAGAACGGCTACGTCAGGCCAGACTGGCGAGTATCAGTCCAACGACCAGCTTGCAATTGGCGGCACTTGGATTTTCGCCGACGGTTGAGGCGGTAGAGTTCAATATGGCGGGGTTGATTCGCGCCATGTCGCGAGGCGGCAATTAAAAGCGAGACGGGATTTCAATCCACAAATTAACGACTTCGAACTAATTCGATCGGACATTGGCATCCGTCCAATGGTCTTTGTTAATTTGTTGTGCCAACAATAAATAAGTTTGCTCGTCGCGAAACAGTAGCTAGCCTTCCGGGACGTGTCGATCGACCAACTGTGCGTCAGGCGAGTTCTCGGCGTGCCTCGCCCAACGGGATCACGATCCGCTAGACCTGTTCTTTCAAGGTGAACCAACTCATGGCACCAAGGATTGTGGCGCAGACTGCAAACACGATGTCGATAATCATGTTCGCATATTTGAACGGCGCAAGATGAGGCATGCCGGCCAAGCCGAATATTAAGTCCGCCAAAAACAAGGCGAGAACGATGACCGCAATCGATAATGCGGCGATGCAAAGCCCCTTTTGCACAGCAGTTTCCTCAAAGTTGCGATGGGGGCGTTGGGCACCCGGAAAATAACAGATTCATGAACACTCAACCTCTTATCGTTGGCAGCCTGACACTTACGACCAAAGACACTTACGACCAAACGAAGTCTTCGCTAGTATAATTACCGATTTAGTCGTGTCACCACGACTAATTGCAATGTTTTGAACATCGAACCGATTAAGTTACAGTCTTGCGGATTGTTTGGAATAACCAACGGAAAACCACTCACTTGCCGCCAGTTTTGCCGATGTTAGGGTCGATTTTAGGTCGATCTCAGCGGATGGGGCTCGCAAACGATTGAGTCAAGTGGGCAGAATCTACACTATCTCGGACAAAAAAGCTGTACCCTAAACCCCGGGACGACCCCAAGGTCCGAATTTTTGGCTGGCTGCGGTTAATCGAATGGGAAACACAAATCAATGAAAATCGCAGTTTACACCGGATCGTTCGACCCGATTACCCTAGGTCATCTCAACGTCATCCAACGGAGTGCCCGATTGGTGGATCGGTTGGTAATTGGCATTGGTATTAACAGTGAAAAAACCGGTTTATTCGATCCGGCGGAACGACTGGAGTTGGTTCAGCGGGTTACGGCCAAAATGCACAATATCGAAGTGCAACAGTTCGAGGGGCTGGCCGTGAACTTTGTGCAGGCCTGCGGTGCGAGAGTCATGATCCGGGGGGTCCGCCCACTGACTGACATCGCAGCCGAATTCACCATGATGATGGCCAACCGGCAATTGAACGACCATTTGGAAACGGTCTTCTTGATGGCCGACGGAGAGTATGCCCACGTTTCCAGTACGCTAATCAAACAGATCGCTCCCTTGGCCGACGATCAACAATTGGCTCGCTTCGTGCCCGCAATTATTATTCCCGATCTCCGCCGAAAAATGCGGTCGGAAGCAAAATAGCCGTTCAAGCTGGTTAGCGAATTTTGATTGATTGGCCTTGGTGTTGTTATCTGCCTGCGTACTCGGCCCAGGTTTTGGGAGTTTCGTACAAACGAATTTTTTTCAACTGGGCCGAACCGAATTGTCCATCGAGCCAATTGAAGATCGCGACGGAAATATTTTCCACGGTAGGATTGGTGGCAGCAAACAACTCAACATCGTGATTCAGGTGTTTGTGATCCAAGCGATCAATCACGATTCGTTTCACGGTCGATTCAATAGTGGCCAGTTCGAAGTTGGTCTCTGAGTTCGGCATCGCGACCGTGACTTCCACTACATAATTATGTCCGTGACCGGCGGGATTGTTACACTTGCCAAATAGATCGCGATTCTCCGGATCCGATAGTTCTGCGCAATGCAGACGATGAGCGGCAGAAAACTCAAATTGCTGCGTCAATTGAACCATGGTGGGCTCCCGGGAGTGAATCTTAAAAAACAAAAAAGGTGTCAGCGCCAACTCGATCGAATCAATTTCGCCACTCGTTTTTCCGGTCGAACGCCAGTCGTCAACTGCTGTGGAAAAAACTTTCGCTAACAGGTCGGTTGCTGTCGGTGGCTCCCCTGTGCGGTAATAATCGGGAATCAATTGCTCTGTCACGATTCGCCGCAACAGTTCGTCAAGTGATTTGATGTCGCACAAATAACCAGATTGTGCAGCGGGCTCGCCGCGCAGTACGCAGCGGAGCACCAATTGCGGCACGACCAGATTGGTTGATGGCCAACCCGACCAGGAATTGACTGCCGGTAGCGGCGGAATTTTTTCCGGCGGCACCAAGGCAAAACGAATTTCGCGCGAGAGTTTTAGCATTCGATTTAAGGGCCAGTCCGAGGATCAAAAGAACGAAGAAAATCAGTCTACTGCACACTGATTCGAAATCGGAAACGCTTGACCGGATGGAAAATCCAAGGGCCGATCCACACACGCCCATACGGCATCCGCAATGGCCTCCGGTTGGACACATTGATCGGCGGGAAAATTGGGAAACAACCGACGCAGCAGGGGCGTTTCCACAGCGCCGGGCCGAATCGAATAGACACGCAACCCCATTTCACGACCTTCCGTCGCCAATGCGATAGTCAGCAAATCAAGCCAGGATTTGCACGCTCCGTACAAACTAAATCCAGGAAAAGGGTCGACCGCAGCCAAGGATGAAACATTAACGACTACTCCCCGCTGCCGATCGCAAATACCGTCCGATTCGGTGGCCTGCCGTTTCATTTCGGCCCAGACAATTTGGGTCAAGTAAAATAGACTGCGGATGTTTGTGTTGATCGCGCACTCAAAGGACTCTTCGGAAATTTCTTCGAAGGGAGCCAGTGGAGCAGCGGCAGCGTTATTGACCAGCACGTCGATCCGGCCAAACTTGTTCAGCGAACGCTGCGCAAACTGTTTTGCTTGTTCAACGTCATTCAGGTCGGTGACACAGGAGAAACACTCGATCGCGTGAGCCGCTCCGGCCAACCGGATTGCCTGTTCGGCGATTCGTAGCGCAGCCTCCCGGCGACCACAAATCGCCAGCTGATAGCCTTGGCTGGCAAATCGCATCGCGGTTGCCAAGCCAATTCCGCTGCTGCCCCCGGTAATCAGGCAGACTGGTTTCCTGTTTTCTGTTACACGCATTGGTGGTCCCGAATCAATGTTCAGTCGGCTAAATTCCAGAATTGAATGACTCTCGATTGGTCAAACTCTCACTATCCCGGGTTAAGGGAATTCACAAACAAAGCAAATTCATTAAGATAAATATCTCCGGTTTAAAACTTCTGTCCACGGTGATCTCATGCCCAGCTACCGAAAACTAGGCCAACTGCCTCCCAAGCGTCATATCCAGTTTGACAATTTGGAACCAAGTTTTCTCGATGAGAAAATGTTTTATGAACACGTCATTACGACCCAGGGCTTTGATCGGGTCTACAGCATACTCTACCACCGTCGACCGCCGACTCGCGTTGTGTCGACCGCAACCGTTGGCCAGCTTTCACTGGTGGAAGCAGCGAATCCCGAACTTCGTCATCATCATATCAAATCAGGTAACCTGAAACGGGGCGGCGATCCGATTCTGGGTCGGGTGCCGATGATGTTCAATAGCGATTTGGTGGCCTATCGAGCACGACCGGACCGGCAGCAATCCGAAATTTTTCGCAATGGGGCCGCGGACGAAGTCATTTTCATTCAACAGGGAACTGGGTACATCGATACAACCTACGGTCGGTTGCCGTATAAACGTGGTGACTACGTCGTGATGCCGCGAACTACAAACTACCGGATGGTCAGCGACGCGATCGAAATGGAAGATCATTTGATTCTGGAGTGTTTTGCTCCCGTCCGAATTCCCCAGCAGTACCTCAATCAAGACGGTCAAATGTTAATGGGGTCACCCTATTATGAACGCGACTTTCACAGCCCCGTGGAGTTGCATCATGTCGACGACGAGACCGAGACTTCAATTCTGATCAAAGACCATCAACGCCTGACTCGCGTCGTGATGGCCAACCATCCATTTGACGTCGTCGGTTGGGATGGGTTTCTGTATCCCTATACCTTTAACGCTTGGGATTTCGAGCCCCTCACTGGAACCACACATTTGCCGCCCCCTTATCAACAGACGTTTGAAATTCGCGGATTCGTAATTTGCACCTTTGCGCCGCGACATCTCGATCATCATCCGCGCGCCATCAAAGTGCCGTACGTACACAGCAATGTTGAAGCGGACGAAGTGTTGTTTTATGTCGAAGGCGAGTTCGGTTCGCGAAAAGGAGTTGAAATCGGTAGTCTCACACTCCATCCGGGCGGAATTCCGCACGGCCCCCATCCTGGGACCATCATGCGCAGTATGAAAGTGAAATTCACAAATGAAATGGCGGTGATGTTTGACACGGATCGACCGTTGCATTTGACGGAGCAAGCGATGGAGTTGGACGACCCGAAATATCCGTTAAGTTGGTTGTAAATATTGATGCACTTTGACCCAGAACTCACCGTGCTTCAATCGGAGCTAGTGGACCGCTTGATCGCACAGGTAGGTCAACAGTTGAACCTCGGCACGTCGCATCCAACCGATGTCCAATTGGTCGAGCGATGGTCGCAGATCGTGATTGGGTTGCGACAACAGGGAGTTCAGCCGATCGTTTTCCAAGTCGCCTGGCAACGGAATTTTGCGGACTGGAACAGTTCGCAATCCGGTCCGCCACCGATTTGGGCTCCTACGGTGGACAGCTGTCGGCAATCCAATATCGGGCAATGGATGGAAGAGTTGGGATCGAGGGACTACGCGGAATTCCACCGCTGGACGATCGAACATCGCAGCGAATTTTGGCGGCAAGCAATTGATCGGCTAGGGATTCAATTTCGACAAACACCCAATTCAATTCTGGATGAAGCGCTCGGACCGATGCAACCACTTTGGCTTTCCGGAGCTCAGTTGAATATCGTCGAGTCTTGCTTTCAGTCGCCGCCAGCGATGACCGCCATTATTGCGCAGCTACCGGGCGGCCCGTTGCGAAAGATTACCTATGCAGAACTTCGCCAGCAGGCCAATCGAGTTTCAAATAGTCTGGCCGATCTGGGCTGCCGGTTGGGCGATGCGATCGCAGTGGTGTTGCCGATGACCGCTTGGTCGGTCCCGATTTATTTGGGAATCATTCAAGCCGGTTGTGTGGTGGTTTCGATCGCGGATAGTTTTGCCCCACCGGAAATTGCCACGCGATTGAAAATTGCCAACGCCAAAATGGTGTTTACCTATGACCATCAATTGCGCGCGGGCAAGAAGTTGCCCCTGTTTGCGCGGGTCGCCGAAGCCAGCAATATTCCAGCGATTGTCCTGCCGGCGGAGGAAATTCTGGATGTCGATTTGCGCGATCAAGATCGAGATTGGGATGGCTTTCTGGTCGAGCGAGATCAGTTTTATCCAATCGCCGCGACGCCTGTTGAAACGATCAATGTCCTGTTTTCATCGGGCACGACGGGGGAACCGAAAGCGATTCCCTGGAATCATTTGACGCCGATCAAATGCGCGATCGATGGCTTTTGTCATCAAGATATTCGAACTGGGAATGTCTGTGCGTGGCCGACGAATTTGGGATGGATGATGGGGCCTTGGCTGATCTTTGCCAGTCTGATCAATCGCGCCACGATCGGACTGTACGAAGACGCGCCCACTGGCTCAGGGTTTGGCAATTTTGTTGAACAAGCCCAGGTCAACGTGTTGGGCGTGGTCCCGACGATTGTTAAGGCTTGGCGCGCACAGCGTGAGATGGAGCAGTTTGATTGGTCGGCCATCGCGGTTTTCAGTTCGACCGGCGAAACATCCCAAGCCGCCGATATGGTTTACCTGTCGAGTTTGGCGGGCATGAAGCCAATTATCGAGTATTGCGGTGGCACAGAAATTGGTGGCGGATACATCACGTCGACCGTGTGCGAACCGAATTTTCCCGCCGCATTCAATACACCTGCAGTGGGCTTGGATATTGTCTTGCTTGACGAAACCGGTCAGCGCACCGACGAAGGCGAACTATTTCTCGTTCCGCCGTCGATTGGCTTGTCGACCCGGTTGGTCAATCGTGATCATTTTGAAACGTACTATGCGGGGGTCCCCAGCGTCGAAGGTGTAATTCAACTCCGCCGCCATGGTGATCATTTTCGGCGACTGGCCAACGGCGTGTACGTGGCCGGTGGACGAGTCGATGACACAATGAATCTGGGTGGCATCAAAATCAGTTCCGCCGAGATCGAACGGGTCTTGAACCAGGTAGACGGTGTTCGCGAAACCGCCGCAGTAGCGTTTTCGGAAAATGGCGGGCCGGATGAATTGGTGGTGTTTGTCGTTGAGCAATCACCGATGGCAGTTTCCATCTCGCTCTCGGACATGAACCAACGTCTGAAGACTCACCTGAACCCGTTATTCAAAATTCGGGAAATAAGAGTCGTCGATGCATTGCCCCGGACCGCTTCCGGCAAGGTGCTCCGTCGCGAACTGCGTCAACGATTGAGCTAGGTTAGTTGCTGGGCACAATCGACTGAACCTTGGCGGCGGTATCAAACCAAAGTACCTGTTGAACATCTCCCGTGCTTAATACCGCTGCGATGCACATGACCAAAATCAAAGTTACCAACAGGGCGTATTCGACGGTTGACACGCCGTCTTCATCGACCCACATGGATTTCAAGAATTTTTTGATTTTCATCTCGAGGCTCGAAAGGTGGTTCGGTTTAGTTGGGTAGCTCGTTGACAAATGCATGGGTTACTGAGCGCCAGTCAACGGGCTATCTGATCAACAAACATACGTTGGAAACCACGCTCGGTCGGAGAAAATCAGTTTTTTTTCATTTGTGCAAAATTCCCGACGAAAACTGTCAACGCGCGTGTCGATTCAAATTCAATTTTTGTCGGATTTCGTCCTTGAGATGGCTTAACACGGACGTCCGATCCGTCGCATTCAGAATATCCCGCACAACCGATTTGGCCGAACCAACTCCCCAACTCCCACCGTGTTCAAAATATCGTTTCGCAGCTTGACCGACGATGTAGGAACTAAATCCAGCTGCGGCACCTTGAGGAATAAGCGTAATTGCTGTTCCCAGCGTGACGGTCAGCCCTTTGAATAGACTGGCGCCCCAACTGGTCAGTTCACCCAAGGCAAAAATTCCGGCGGCGGCCCCGATGCTCTTTGCCAAGCCGCGCGCTTGCGCCATCGAAAAATTCAGCCCATAGACTTTGGAGAGTGTCACGATCATGAGTGCGTCAATGGCAAATCCGCCTAGCACGTCGGCAACCGGAAACGGGTTGCATGCCACGACCAGTGCTTTCGTACCAGCCATCGTCCAAATCACTTGTTCGGCTCGGCCGTTTCGCATCTCAATCCGCAGGGTCGAAATCCGATCACTCTTGTCGGCAGCGTACATGGCTGCATTGAGAGCGATCAGGCCGAGCCCTTCCTTTTCCAGAGTCTGCAGAATCAACGATTTTAGTTGCTCCACATCCGGATCGGGCTTTCGCCATTCCGATCGACACTCACCAGTGGCTTGTTCGATGACATATTCCAACGGTCGTGGGTCAGCCGCAGTCAGAACCAGATGGTCCGGAGCAATCAATCCGGCGGTTCGCCGTCTAAGCATCTCGACCAAAGCGGATTTTTCTTCGCTGCGGTACAAATCGATCTTGTTCAAGATCAACATGATCGGTTTTTGCACAGCAGCCAACTCTACGAGCGCCGCGTATTCGGTCTCGTTCAGATCGGAATCACAGACAAACAAGATCAAATCGGCTCGCCGCGCGGTGACTTCAGCCAGTTGCGCTCGATCCGCCCCACCGACTTCGTTAATGCCAGGCGTATCGACCAGCACCAATTCAGAACTCTCCAATCCCGGTAAACGATGACCGGAGCCTTCCCAGGAAGTTCCCCAGACCTGTTTCGTCCAACCACCTTGCACGTCGACCTCAGCAACGGCGCGACCGATTAGGGCATTAATCAAAGCCGATTTACCAGTGCTGATTTCGCCAAAAATCACAATTTCGATCCGCCCCGTGGTTACTTTCTGGTACATCTCATCGAGTTGAGCGATATCGACGAGCAGTCGTTTACGTTCGGCGTCTGGGCAGCCATTGAGTTGAGCCAACGTCGACTCGACGGCGCGGATCGCCTCCCGATATTGCGGATCCTGAAACGACGGAATAGGTTTGGTTACAACTTCAGTCACAAAAAAATGTCCGTCGGCTGGTGAAACTAGAGAGATCGGTTGTCGGCTGGTTTCGGTATTTTAGCTCTATTGGGCCGCTCGTCATCAAGTATAGTCTGATTTGGCAAATGGGTGTGGGCCCGTTCTTCTTCGAAACGTGGCTTACCTCCATCCCAGTGTTTGTGCCCAAAGTGTTTGGGGAGTCAATATCGTTGCGGTAACCGCAGACCCGCAGACTCAACTTTCGAGGTCAAATCGAGTTAACCGGCAGAGTTTAACTGGCCGGTTCATCCGTTATTTGTTTGGGGCGGCTGGAACCGCATAACCCGTGCTTCCGATACCTGACATACAATAGGATTGATTGTCGTTTGACTCAGACCTAATTCAACCGCTGTGATTCATGTATTCGGATTTTCGAATCGCTTGCCTCAGCGAACGTGACAATACACCTCAGCGAGTCCGGAATGCTATTGGCCGGACGCGTGACCCAAGGAGAATCACATGCGATATAGGAATATGGTCGCTGTCGCACTTGCGATCACATGCGTAGGCTCGAATTCGATCGCCCAGACTCAACTCAGCAATGCACCGCAGCCAGTCACGAATTTCACCTGGCGGACACCCAGTTCGGAGACACGTGGTCCGGCAATCATGACCGTCGAGCAATCGGCAACAGTCGAAAACGAATTGCGAGCCACATCCAACTCCATACCACTCGGTGCGCCACTTCGGCCGAATCAAAACACTCGTTTGATGGTCGCCAATCGCCAGGAACCAACCGATCCGGCATTACAAGACCGGCAATCATCGGTTTCCGACCAAGCCGCCATTCAAGAAAAACCGGATCTTGTCGAATCGACTGAACCCGTTGCCGAGGTTGCGGCGCCCGCCCCGCTGCCCGATTCCGCCCGCGCCGCAAAAATTAGCGCCGCGCCGGAGACGAACCACTCGTCGCTGGTTCAGCAACCCGCTTTGAGCGTATTTGATCAAGGTGACTCGGATGCCACCAACTACTGCAACCGTGATTGCCGCAAAAATTTTTGCAACCTGGGTTGCGAAAAAAAATTGTTTGGGACGAATTGCAATGGACTGGAAATCGGTGGATGGACCAGTCTGGGATATCACAATCGAAACATCCTTCCGTTCAATGACCGCAAAGCGGAAGCGAACCTGCACCAACAATGGCTGTACTTTGACAAACAGGCCGGAGTGACAAGCAATTGGGGTTATCGCGCGGATGTGATGTACGGCATTGATGCGCAAAATACGCAAGCGTTCGGCAATGGGCCGACTGGAGCACCGACCGGTTGGGATAACAGTTGGGACTATGGCTCCTATGGTTTTGCGCTACCGCAGTTATACCTGCAATACAACAACAACCTGTGGGACGTCAAAATTGGAAAGTTTTTCTCACCCTACGGTTATGAGGTTGTGGCGGCGCCGCAAAACTTTTTCTATAGTCACTCGTACACGATGAACTTCATCAAACCGTTTACGATGACAGGGGTGTTGGGCGAACGACATCTGACTGATACAACCAGCGCCATTCTGGGCGTGACGAGCGGCTGGGACACGGGATTTGACCGCAATGACGGCGGTTTTAATCTAATCACTGGACTGAGACGGCAACTCAATGATTCGATGCGATTGGCGCTGACTTCTTCAATTGGTGATACCGGTTACCGCGACAGTGGAATTATGAATTCCGGTGTCTTGCAGATGAAACTGTCGGACAAAGTCGACTATGTATTTCAAGCCGATGTACTAAACCTGCAAAACAACAACGAATTCGGTTTCGTGCAATATTTGTTTCGCGAGGTCTCGCCGTGTCTGAAGTTGGGCACGCGGTTGGAATGGTGGAAAAGCGATCAGTTGTTTGCCGATACCAAATCAACCTACGAGTTCACGATGGGTGCGAATTATCGTGCCAATTCGAACCTGACCTTGCGACCCGAGTTGAGGTTCGACTGGGGCGCCGCCGCCATCGACCCCGGCACGCCGATTGTTGGAATCGATGCCGTGTTGACCTATTAAGCTATGCGGGAAAAGCGAGTATCGGAACGACTCGCCGTCGTAAGAGGGTCTCCCATGGAGACGTTGGCTGGTTAAAAATTGGCGCCAGTTCCTTTGGTCAGCGCCATGAACGCTGATTCGAGATTTACCTCTTCTTCCCGGAACAGAGTTAACTTGAAGCCCGCGACAATCAACCGCGAGGGAATTTCGGAATAGTCGGTACACTCTTTTTTCAGAGTCACCACGAGGTAACCATCACCTTGTCGGACGGAGTTGACTTCTGGCATCGTTTCCAACAGCTTGCCCGCTCGACTAGAATCGTGCACTACTCCAAGATGCAGAATTGTATGATCGCGAACCTGTTTGATCACTTCCGTGACTTCAGCAGAAAAAATCAAGACGCCACGATCGATAATCCCGATCTTGTTGCACACATCGGCCAGCTCGGGCAAAATATGGCTGGACACGATGATCGTTTTCCCAGTTTGCCCCAACCGTCGCAACAGGTTCCGCATTTCAATTCTGGCCCGAGGATCCAAACCACTCAGCGGTTCGTCGAGCAACAGGACCTGCGGATCATGCAACAGGACTCGGGCCAATCCCAGTCGTTGGGTTTGGCCGCGCGACAAAGTATTGGCCATGGCATCCCGTTTGAAATCCAAGTCCACAATATTTAATAGTTCATCACATCGCTTGCGTCGGGCGGGACCCTTGATACGGTAGGCGGCTGCGAAAAACTCCAGATACTCGATGACCTTCATATCATCGTAGACCCCAAAAAAGTCGGGCATGTAGCCGACCAGCCGGCGAATTTCTTTCGGTTCGCTGTAAATCGAATGCCCGCACACATAGGCTTCCCCCCACGAGGGCTCTGATAAAGTAGCAATGATCCGCATCGTCGTGGTCTTGCCCGCTCCATTGGGGCCAATGAAGCCAAACACATCGCCTTGTTTGAGATCCAGCTCGATGCCTTTGATTGCATACATATCGCCGTATTTTTTGGTTAGATTTTCCGTTCTTATCACGGCTATCTTTCTTCGTAAGTAACTGGCAACACAATGCGGACGATCGTGGCCATTTGATCATAATGCGTGGCTGCGGACTGGCCATCTATCAGCAACGGCGTGGTGGGCACATCAATCTCACCAACCAAAATCGCACGCCCCAATTTCAATTGCTCGCTCAGGTCGATAAAGCCCTGATACGAATGTGTGAGCCCTGTGTAATTGCTGCCTCCGGCCGCCTCATAGAACATCAACATTTCAGCAATTCTAGAAATTCGCGTATCGGACTGTTCCCAGGGACTGTTTTGTGACTTTTTTTCCTCGTTGACGAAATTGGACCGTCGTGTCAACAAACTGCGCGTCGCACGTTCTTTCATTTCTGTCATTACATCGATCGCTTCGCCAGGTTCGAGGTGAGTTTTGTCGAGTTCGTAAGCGTAATTTTCAAAAAACAGCCGACAATTTTTCAACCGTTGATCCAGCGGATTAAGCAACGTCCCATCCAAACGAGACGTCCTCAGCGAGAGTCTTAGATTGCTGCGAATGGTGGAGGGAAAAGTGGTGAAATATTCAACAAACAGCGGTTTCGTTGCGGATACATACAAGGGCAACTCGAGCAATTCCGAGCGATCGGTTTGGGGCTGGCCCGGCAGTAATTGGCGCGAATGTTGATAGCCAGATCGAGCAATCCCTGGGCTGGATTTTGTTTGCATTCCACCAAGTCCGGATCCCGGCAATCCGTGCCAAGACAATTGATCGGATTGAATTTCCCAGCCCAACGCATTTTTGTTACTGAGGGAGATCCGACATTTACCCGCCGCAGGACTGTAGAGATTACTCCAGACGGTTCCTCGAACAAGATTGGAACTCGCATCAACATCGATGATCTCGAGCTGGTTCAGCTGGATTTCCGGCGGGCGCGTAACTTTGGAAATCCAGATCGCCAATCCACAAAACGACAGCGAAACCAACGGGAACGTGATCCAGGTCAATTCCATTTTCCCCGTTATTTTTCTCAAAAAGAAATAGTCACCCGGGCCGATACACAAAATATATAACCCGATCAACAAGGCGATCCAATTGAAAGCCAAAAACTGCACACCACGGAAGCGATCCAAGGGCACCCGAAGTTGACCGATCAGGTCTTCGTAACCAAAATGTGACACGGAGCCCCCGCGACTACTTGCGACCTGAGCTTGCGCCGCTTCTTGATGATCAACTTGATTTTGTAATCGGTGGATCAGATTGCTGTAGCCCTTCCATTGCTTGATAGACGCCGAGTCCAGATCAAACGTCACCATGACAATTTCACCAAATCCCTTACCAGTTCGAATGACCAACGGGAGCTGGTCCTGTTTCAGGATGACTTGACCAACGGTTTTGCCAATCTTGGCAACTGTAATTGGCTGGCCGTCATAATCGACCAATTGGTCGGTTCCAGCAAACGACTCCAATCGGCTGTTGGCTGCCAATAGTCCTGTGCCAGCGAACTCGCCCGGACAGAAACGGTTTAAGCTTCCATTGGTGGCCAGAAGTTTTTCGCCGTTTTGGGCGACAGAGAAAATCAACCGCCCACCGTTTTCGACCCAGCGTTCCAAAGCCTCCCACTGCGCAACGGCGATTTTCTCAATTCGTTCCAAGTCCGAAGTAACCAGGAATACGGTATCGATGCCTTCATAGCAAAATCCGTCCAAAGGCAATTGTTCAGCCGAACCAACACTAATAACAATCGCCGCTTGATCCCGCTCAGCCTTAATACCAATCGACTTCACCGTTTGAGCCAACGCGTTTGAGGGCTCCAACGTCAAAATTACCTGGCGAGTCGATTCCAGTATTTCCGGGTCGGCCGATTGACCCAGGGAAACCACTTTCTCCGCCACCAAGACTTCGTCCGAATCGAAGAGTTTTAGATTCGCAGTTCCATACCCGCGCCCGAGTTTAAGGTAACCCTGATGTTGATTCAGATCCGAACCGATCAATCGCAGAGGCCCTCGATAGGTGATGCGCGCATCATCTCCATCGAGGACCGTCAATTCGAACCGCTGGGGCTGAATTTGAGCGGGTGTCTTAACCAAAAATGGTTGCCAACAACCCAACTTCAGGTGACCATCGAAACCGAATGTCACGGTGACGTCAACGGAATCATCGCCGGGAATGGCGGCAACACCGTCGGAAACACAAGTCAGACAGGTCAATAACACTGCCAATAACAACTGTCGGATGCCAAGCCCGGCGACCAGAGAATCGCGCAGCGAATGAAGTGAAGTTGAACGGGAGGCGGGCAAAATTGAGTTCATGGAATACAGAAACGATGAATTTAGTGAGTCGCCGATTGTAACAGGAAATTAGTCGGGCTGCCCCCGACTTTATCAAAAACAGACCATCAAACAGCCCAGGGTTAAGGTTTTTCGCAGTCCGGACAAACGCAAATAAACTGCTCGCAGCCCGGGCAGCCCGATCCATATTTCACTTGGATTGCCGTATTCAAATCAACGCCGACAAGATTGGCGATGGTGGCCAGCCAAGCCAATACATCGGCAAATTCAGCTTGCAGATTTTGCCGCCGCCGGTTCATCTCAGCCGGTTCGATTAGTTTGGAATCGACGGAACTGGTCTCGCGCAACGCCGTTGACAATTCGCCGACTTCTTCCATCAACCACATGAAAGTTCCCGAAACACCTCGTCCAAGGTCTTTCTCATAGTACATGTCCCGGATTAACCGCTGAAAGTCTGTCATCGTTACCGAATCGTTGGCGGCTGGTCCCAGTTCCGGTTGGGGATCACTCACGAGCCGGTCCTCGACTCGGTGGTATCAGCGGGCGCGACCTGAATCTCGTCACCCACGACACGGACTTGATAAACGTCCACTTTCAACCGTCGATTATCACACCAAGTCCCATCGCGGGTATCAAAGCGCCAGGCGTGCCACGGGCAAGTGACCGTACAATCTGCCGGTTCGAAATGTCCCGTTGCCAGCGAAGCTCCCATGTGGGGACACATATCGTCAATTGCCAAGTACTCACCGTTGTGGTTAAACACGGCCACCATTTGCTCGTCGACCTCGTAGGCGCGACCCTCATTGACGGGGATGTCACCGACTTTGGCGACGGTAATGAATTCAGGCATGAAACAATCTAGCAAAAGCAGGAACAGTCAGACTTTAAGACAACACGATTACCACCGAGCAATAACAGTCTTATTCTTCGGTCCAGCACCTCGCAATACCTCAAGCTAGTTTTTTTTGATCGTCATCGAATTGGTGTTCTCGACCGTGGTCTCGATTTTCGACTCGTGATAAGGCATTTCCGTTTTTGTGGTACTTAGGATTTTGGACGAAACAAAAAATCCGCGCTCAACATCCCAAATCAAATCTCCGGTTTCCGAAAATAAGATCAGCTGGCCGGTTTGTTTGTCGGAATTCTTTTCCGCCGGCTGCATCGTTGTCACCAAGTTCAACCTAAGCCGATCAGGCCCCGTTTCCGAGTTGATCGCTGGAATCGTGTATTTTCGGACGCGAGCAAATTCACCGAATGAATTTTTGACCGCATCTTGAACCATCCAGCCTGCCGAGTTCAGATCTGTTTTATCAGGCAACACGATCGCCGAATTTCCCAGTAGGTCCTTGATCCCGGTTTCGCTAAACAACTCTTGCAGTCGCAGTGCACCGGGCAGCTCTCGCAGCACTTTTTGGGTTTCATCTGGCAGGGCCACGTCGATAATTTTGCCAGCGGGTGACATCGTAACTGCGAATTTCAAACCAATCAGTGGCGAAACCTGCTTGAGGATTTTAGCCGATTCGATGGATGGTTTTGTCGGACTGGCCGTGTCAAACGCGATCGCTTGGCTGGGAACTTCAGGATTGGCAACATCCAAACGAATCGCGGTAATTGCCTGGTCGATCTGGCCAATCCCTTGGTCGTCGACGGCGGTCACTGTCCAGTTCATCGCAATCGAAGTGGAGCTGTTGATTTTTGTTTTACGTTTGTCCACTGTCGTCAACGTGGTCGTTTGCTGCTCGCACAGGACCTCAAACTTGTCTCCCGTCGTTAGTTTCCATTTAATTTCTTGGGCCGGTAAGGCAGTCACAAAAAAACCCGTGACAATTAATAGCGACCAACAAATTTTCTGGCGTTCGTAAAACATGGCTGCACGGGGGGTAGGGAACGTATGGAACCAAATTTATTCACAACAATGTTTCAGCCGACAGGGCTGGACGGACTAGGATCTCAACAACCGGTTCATGTTCGTTTTGTATTTTTCGACACCGGGTTGACCGTACGGGTTCAGTCCGATCAATCTTCCCTCCAGTACCGTGGCCAACATCATCATTTGGAAAAACTGGCCGAGCGCCGATTCGTCGGCGGCGGGCAAATGCAAATCAGTGGTCGGGCGTTTGTCTTCTTGGTAGGCTTGGTTGGTTCCGGCAATGGCAGCGGTCATAATTTCCGGCAACGTTTTTTTCGCTAGTTCGTTCAATTGATCCTGGTCCCATTGGCTGAAACCGATAGCCAACGGTTCGTGTCGCCAGGAATCGATTATTACGTTGTTCATCACTTTGTCACGAGTGCCTTCCTGATGTTGCTGAGCCCGCGAATGCAAATCGCGGGAATTAACACAGGTCAATGGAAAAGCGCCTTGTTCGTTTTTGCCAAGACTCTCCGCCAGAAGTTGGTCGTACCAAAACCCGGCCGACTCCAGCGACTTGCTCCATACCGACAACACACGCAGATCGATCCCCTGCTCGACCTCCAATAAATGGTTCACCGCAACATAATCCATTACGGCATTCCGGCCGATCGGTTCGGTACGAAAATGCGAATTCATCGCGGCGGCCCCTTCCAGCATTTTTACAATATCAATTCCCAGCAGCGCTCCCGGTAACAACCCCACTGGCGACAACACGGAAAATCGTCCACCCACACCGTCGGGCACGATGAACCGGTCCCGACAGCCGATCGCGTCGGCGAGATTGGCAAGTTTGCCCGTTTCGCCGGTCACTGGGATTACGAATTCCGGCAGTCTTGTTTTGCCGACAGATTTTTCCAACTCCGCGAGAAACTGACGAAACGCGGCAGCCGTTTCCAGCGTGCCACCACTCTTGCTGATCACGACGATGCCCCATTTGCTTTCCGGTCCATCGCCAACCCCAGCGGAATCGGTGCGGAGGAAGTGCAATAGTGCCTGTGACCAATCGTTGTCTACATTATTTCCTTCAAAATACATCCGCGGCCGCCCGCCCCGTTCGGCACGCGAGTATTCATTGAAATAAGGTTGGCAGCACATTTCCATCATCGCGCGGGCTCCCATGTACGAACCGCCGATGCCCAAAACGACGACTTTGTCGACCGCATTGCGCATTCGTGCGGCAGCGGTCAGTATGCGCCCCAGTTCGCTGTTGGCGCGATCGGATTGATAGGCGTCAAGAATTCGTTCCGGCATTTCCAGAAAACCCGCATCCAGCGGTTGTTTTGCGACGGGGATCGACGCGGGCGCGGAAAATAACTGTTGATCAGTGACCAAAACTTCTTCGCGGGCTGCCAACAGTCGCGGCCGTAGCGTTTCCAACTGAGCCGCTGTGATGCCAAACTGCGGGATTAAAGCACCTTGAAAGTCAAATCTCAACGGTTCGATTTTGGCCATTTCGCAATCCATCATTTTAGAGTTGTGTGAAGCTCTTGATTGTCGATAATTTTGGCAGCACTTACTAGTAGGTTTGTGGCCACATCTTTCATCAACTCACGACCGAGCTTCCGGCATCAATATGAACTCACTGAAAAAGCTGCCACAATTCAGTGGCCCGCGTGGTCCTGTCGTTCTGATCATTATGGATGGTGTTGGAATTGGCCAAGGCGATCCTGGAGACATGGTCGCCAAAGCCAGCAAACCTAATTTGGATTGGCTGTCCGCCAATTCAATCAACACGCAATTGAAAGCCCATGGTCGAGCAGTCGGAATGCCGTCCGATGAAGACATGGGAAACAGCGAGGTCGGCCACAACGCAATCGGCGCCGGCCGGGTGTTTGACCAAGGGGCGTTATTGGTCAAAAACGCGGTCGAATCGGGAGCCCTGTTCTCGGGTGTCGAATGGAACGAATTGATTGGGTCCTTGGCCGATGGCGCCGCGTTGCACTTTATCGGACTGTTGTCCGATGGCAACGTCCATTCGCATATCGACATCTTGCTGGCGATGATTGATGAAGCCCATCGTTCACATGTGAAATCAGTACGAGTGCATATCATGTTGGACGGCCGCGATGTCCCCCCGACATCGGCGCTAGTCTACGTAAATCGATTGGAAAAAAAATTGGCAGCGATCAATGCGACTGGTGGTTTTGACTACGCGATCGCTTCGGGTGGTGGTCGAATGTACATCACCATGGATCGCTATGCCGCCGATTGGGGAATGGTTCAACGAGGATGGGAGGTGCATGTCGAAGGGGTCGGCCGGCACTTTGAATCAGCCGGCGCAGCGATTGAAACGCTGCGCGCGGAGACTCCCGGAGTGATCGACCAAGATCTAAAGGAGTTTGTGATCGTTCGCGATGGCAAACCGCTCGGACCGATTCGGGATGGTGATAGCGTGATTTTATTTAATTTTCGGGGCGATCGAGCGATGGAGATTTCGCGGGCCTTTGATGAACCGGACTTGGACACGATCCACCGAAATAAAATTCCGCATGTCAAATTCGCTGGCATCATGCAATATGATGGCGACTTAAAAATTCCCAGGCGCTTTTTGGTCACGCCGCCCGCGATCGATGCGGTAATGGGCGAGTATCTTGCCGCTAGCGGAGTTCGACAATTGGCCGTTAGTGAAACGCAGAAGTATGGTCATGTGACTTACTTCTTCAATGGCAACCGGAGTGGAAAATTTTCCGAAGCTCTTGAGGAGTATGTCGAAATCAAATCTGATTTGCTCCCGTTCGAACAACGCCCCTGGATGAAAGCGGGCGAGATCACGGACGTCATTTTGAATTCCATCGCTCACGGAAAACATGACTTCATTCGAGCCAACTACCCCAACGGCGATATGGTCGGCCACACCGGCAATTTGCTGGCCGTAGAAATTTCCGTCGAAGTCGTCGATTTGTGCCTGGGTCGATTGATCAAAGCCATCACGGCCGCTCAAGGGATCTTGATCGTAACCGCCGACCATGGCAACGCGGATGAAATGTATGAGGTCGACAATCGGGGAAAACTAAAACTGGATTCTTTGGGTCAACCGAAGAGCAAAACCAGCCACACTTTGAATCCGGTTCCGTGCTACATTTTTGATCCTTCTGGTACCGCCAATCTTCGCCTGTCGTCGCATCAAGGCTTGGGGATCAGCAGCTTGGCCGCCACTGCGATCCGCTGTCTGGGTTTCGAATCGCCCGCCGATTACGACCCGGCAATTGTCGAAGTGGGATAGGCTTGAAATATCGCGGGCACGGCGGTAACGTCAGGAATTGGGCCGCGATTCAGAGCTGTTTGATACGATGTCAATTCGATATTGAAAGTACAATTCCAAAATTCTGCCAGGAAGTGTTTTAGCCGCGAAGGCGGCGTAAGTTCGTAACTGCGGGTGCCAACCCGAAGGCCAACCCGCAGTTTAAGACCGTCACCAATTTTTAGCCGCGAGAGTGGCGGCAGTTCGTAGCTGCGGGTGCCAACCCGCAGTTTATGACCGTCACCAATTTCTAGCCGCGAAAGCGGCGACAGTTCGTAGCTGCGGGTGGCAACCCGCAGTTTATAACCGTCACCAATTTTTAGCCGCGAAAGCGGCGGCAGTTCGTAGCTGCGGGTGCCAACCCGCAGTTTATGACCGTCACCAATTTCTAGCCGCGAAAGTGGCGGCAGTTCGTACAATGATTGTTTCGATTCGCTATCATCCAAATTCAATCGTTTCCGTCAGGAGCTTTTCCGATGGGTTCATATGCGCAATTGAACTACCATGTCGTTTTTGGAACCAAGTATCGCCACAAAACAATCCGGGCAGATGTTTGTCCGCGGCTTTATGAGTTCACCGGTGGTATCGCAAGGAACTTGGGAGGGGCGTTGACTGGGATGGGTGGCATTGAAGACCACGTCCATTTGTTGGTGAACCTACCGGCATCGAAAACTGTTGCTGACTGTGTTCGTGATTTGAAAGCCAACTCGTCGCGATGGATGAACGAGTTGCCGGAGACGAAAACCAAGTTTGAATGGCAAAAAGGCTACGGCGCTTTCACAGTGAGTTATTCCCAATTACGGGTTATTGAAAAGTACATTTCGAATCAGCGCGACCATCACCGCGAGAAAACGTTTGAAGAAGAGTACATCGAGTTGCTGGAGAAACATGGCATCTCATTTGAGAGGAAATATCTTTTCGAAGGAGAATTCACTGGTTAATCTGCCGCCGCTATCGCGGCTTGGTTTCGGAAGGTTTGATTAACTGCGGGTTGGCACCCGCAGCTACGCGGTGCCGCCGCTATCGCGGCTACGACTTTCGCCCTTCCTGCGGCTACACACTGCGGCGTTACCGGGGCTTGGGATGCCGATTGATTGACTCGCTCGTGACTCGCTAGCAGACTTGCTCTTGTCCGATTGCTCATAAATCCAGACACTACCCGGCAATCGAGTGCCCTCTCCATTTTTCATCGCTGCGCTGATGTTTAAGCCGACCGGAAACCTAACTAAGCTCTCCGTCAACCTAGTTTTTTTTGAACCAATCGAAGACTCCAGGACCAAGATTGTGGGGTTGATAAAGAATTCAAAAAATTCAAATGAATTGACGATGGTCCATCGTTGGCTAATTGGATTGACCCTGTGCTTGATTTTGTTCGGCGTCGGCTGTCGCGCGTTTCGCGAACCGGTGGCGGCGACCTGTGCACCGGCCGATGGAATTCCCAATCCGCTGATGGTCCCGCTGATGGATCGCTGGTATGTGATGGACCAGATCAGCGACGAGATCGATAACTACTTTCGGATCCATCGCGAGGAACGTATCCGCGTGATCGATAGCGTGATGTCCGAGGGCTGGATCGAAACGCATCCGCAGATCGGCGGCACGCTTGTCGAGCCGTGGAAAAAAGACTCGACGCCTGGTTTTGAGAAAGCGCATGCTTCGTTGCAAACCGTACGTCGATTCGCCAAAGTTCGGGTGATTCCGTTTGGTAATAGTTACCAAATCGATGTAAAAGTCTTCAAAGAACTGGAAGACCTGATTCAACCTCTGGGAGCAGCCGTCAGCGGTCCCATGATACGGCATGACAACACGTTGGACATTGATGCTATCGATCCGTGGATTGGCAATCGTTCGCCGGGTTGGATTCCGATGGGTCGAGATTTTTCGCTTGAACAAAAAATTCTGGAGAACCTCCAGAAGCGATTGGCCAAAGTAATCGAGTAATTCGGGACCCAAGAATTGCGGGTCTGCCGACGCAGCAACAGAATAAAAAAGACCTTTTCGGACGGTGGAGGCTACTATCCTTGAAACAGAATCCTCAACAGGTTTCTTTCGAAGATTTTGAACAACTAGAAATCCGAGTGGGCCGGGTCGTGGAATCGAACTTGTTTCCCGAGGGGCGATATTCGACACACATTCTATCTATCGATTTCGGGGCCGATGGCGGCATTAAGAAATCATTGGCAAGACTGTCTCCGAATTACGCGGGTCCAGAACTCGTCGGACGGCAAGTCATCTGCGTGGTAAATTTTCCGCCGCGACAGATTGGTCAGCATCGGTCCGAAGTCTTGACCCTTGGCGTGCCCGATGACCAGGGCAATGTGGTATTGCTTCGACCCGATGTGGTCGTACCGTTGGGTGTTCGGTTATTTTGATGGAATTTGACCAGCGATGATACGATTTTTCGAAGCGGTAATTTGCGGCAGCTGCGATCCCAAAAATTACCCGGCCGGCGAACATTTCTGCGTACGTTTAGGTCGGCGTTCAACGTGTCAGGCCGGCCTGGCTGAAGTCATGGTCAAGCGATTTTTTTGAAATGAAGCGAATGCTATTGGGCACTCACGGGTACGACTCCGTGAATTGTTCCGCGCGGGACCAAACCGGAGACATCTATCGCTTGACTCAATTGGTGAACGCCTACATTGCCCGCTCGATCGCGCGCTTCCAGCCGCAAGAAAATGCGATCGGGAACATTGGAAGTTGGCTTCCAGAGAAAACGTTCCTCATTTCGCAATCCTTCGCCAATCGCCGTCCACGGACCATCCGGATTGCTGCTGAAAGAAATATTAATGGGGCGCAACGTAAGATGAGGATCAGTAACTCGATAGTTGATCGCCAATCGGCCAGCCTCTGGTCCCCGACCATAGGGTACCGAAACAATTTGCGTCAAAGGAGATTGAGTATCGACATGTACCCAGATATCGGCTTTGTCGCCACTGGCGGGACCGCGGCCAGTCAATCCGTCCTGTGAATGGACCACGATGCGAAATCCATAGCGGCCTTCCTCGGTAACTTCAACCGGGAAGGGACTCGTATTGTCTGCATCATTGCCCCATGATGTCCAAGTTTGGCCACCATCGCGAGTCATCCACAGATCGACGCGAGCGACTCCCGACGGATCGATCGCGTCGATCCCGTAATTTAAACGAAACCGTTTGCTGCCAATCATCTGCAACGACGAATCGACTTCGTCCGTGTTGGCGACAACGCTGGCCAAGGATGGGGGATTGCGTTGGGGAGTCTCGTCCGGCGATCCCGGCCGGTTTGTTGAAGTATCGGCAACCCTCAATGTTGTTTCCTGTTCGTCGCCGGATTGCCAATTCTGTTGGTCAGCTTGAACCAGATCCGCGACAGCGTCTTGGGAACGATTGGGATTTGATGGGTCGAAGTTGGCACCCGACGTAAATGTTGGAGCGACAATCGGAGTCGTCGGTTGGGCTGGACCCCGGTATTGATTGTTGGGGCCGATCGTCGATGATTCACCAATAACCTGGTTGCCAACTGTTTTCATCTGATTGGGATTGGCCGGCGGCAATTGCTGGTCCGCTACGGATTTTTCATTTTCAGGCAGGGGTAACACTCGCGAGTCGGGCGAGAGCGTGGAAGAACTGCTGGACTGGTTCCTCGTCGTCCAACGTTCGAGCTCACTATTCCACGGGACACCTGGGCTATTGGCGGCGATCGAATTGGGTGGACTGTTTTGTGGCAGCGGTTGAAAATTGCGCACGTCGGCTGGAGTTCGATATCCGGCGGGCGCAGGTGGTGCGGCGAATTCTGGAGCGCTGCCGATGATCGCCAGGCTCAAATCATGACGAGATTGGTTTCCGGCTTGCGCGATTCGGGGAATCTCACGAGACACCGGCGTTGGTATTGCACGCGGCATGGCGTCTCTGGGATAGCAGATGCCATTTTCGCAAACCATATTCGGGTTGGCGCCATAGGGAGGAGGCGAATTCGTGTTGTTGGGCGTGGCGGGTTTAAGTTGCGTTGTGCGATTCGCCGACGGGAACGGAAAAACGGGAGTCGGCTCCTCAGCTCCATTGGTCGCCGGAGGTAAGCCCATGACTTGACCGCTGGAAACCATATCACCCGTTCGTGCGGTTGCTGTTGCGCGATGACGCCAAGGACTTGGCGCGACATTGATCCGACGATCCTGTTGGGCGAGATTGCCCGCCGAATCGGCGATCGTCACGCGCACATTAAGGGACTGTGTGTTCGTTTCAGGCCACCAAGCAACCTGATCAACATACGATCCGTTGCGCGCAGTTCCGTTAAGCTCGATGGGAACTTTGGTCCAGGAATCCGGATTGGCATCCATTGTTTGGTAAAGAATTTGTAGCGATTTGGGGTCGAGGTATTTGTCGAACGACTTCCATCGACATTCGACTCGGCCAGCGGCGTCGGATTCAATTTGAAACGTTAGCTCGGGCACAACGGTGTCCACCAGAATGACCAGTTGCGGTTGCGTGACTTTGCCTTCCGGAACAAGTTGTCGGTTGCGATTCAACGTTTTCAGAGCGAACCAGTATTCCCCATCGGCGTTGACTTGAAACGGAAATTCCGCTTGGTCGGTCGATTTTCGATCGTGAAACCGCCACGTCTTGCCACGATCTTCCGAAAGATACAGTTGAACCTCGATGAATGAATCATCTTGGGAGTCGATCCGAAACGGAATTCCAAAACCCTTCAAACGGGTGGCGAGAAATTTGGCACCCGGCGGGATCTGGGCTGGCGAAGAAGTTTGAACTTGGGCGTGGGTGGTGATTGCCATTAGCAGGATGATGGATCCGATCAATATGACCGCGCCGGTGCGCTGGCAGGTGCCACGCCCGATGCCGTTTCGAGTTTTTTCCAGCCGATGACGCAAGTTGTTCACTCCGATTTGTTGAATCGATGGTCTCGTCAACGCGCAACTTCAAGTCAATCGAGTTGCGACGCGCCGACATTTCATCAGTTCTGGCATCGGACGAAGCTGAAACTCAGTTAAGTCGTCGACTTTTTTCTCCAAGTTTGCTGGTTATGCCGGCGCGCAACGCTCCGATTGCAACAGATTTACTCGCTTAAGTGTCCGGTTCAGGGCTCCGAAAATCTTTTCAGTTTCTTTGAACGGAACGGAATAAGAATGCGTATTACCGGTGTTGTTAAACGGGTGGAAACGAGTTTTAGAAACGCAGCGGCGCAGAGTTCGCCGAGTTCCCGCGACTGAGCGTTCTCCGCGCCTTTGTATTTCCCAACCGGTTTAACGGTTAACAAAAACAGTGTCGCCCCGCGATGTTCGGTAAAAACCACCTAAAATTGAACTAAACGATCGACAGGCGATGGGATATAATTTGGCTAACGCGGAAACAAAACTTGATCTCGGTCCAAGGCTCCGTCCAAACTCGCGACCGACGGATGAATTGCTCGCAGCACCATGAACTCGATACGACAATTGTGGCTGGATGCCATGCAAGATCCCGCCACCCGTTGGATCGTGGCGATTTTCGTTTTGATCACGGTGATTTTGGTTGCCGTTTATGTGGCCAAGTGGTTTCGTGATCTGGCCATCGGCGGAGGGTTGGAATCGGTCAGCCATCTGTCCGAATTTGAACGATTACATGCGGAAGGAAAACTGAACGCCGATGAATATCAACGCTTGAAAAAAACGATTCCGCTCAATATTCAGACTCAAGCGAAGTCTTTGTTGACGGAACCACGTCGTGGAAAAAAAGATTTAGGCGGGAACACAGCCTCGCCGCAATCGACAGAGATGCCGGATTTCACAGAGTCAAACGATCCCCAATGACGGGCCCGTTATTGGAAAAACAACGCGACCATTCTACCTGTCGCACTGAGCGGTTGAGCCTTCCGGTTGGCTTGATCGGGTGGGCTGGTGGGATCGCAACAGACTGCTATCAGTTCGTGAAGATCTGATAGCGAAATGCTGATTGATAACAAAGTTCGAAGTACGCGGGCAAGGAAGCACCTTTGGTTTGTGGTTCGTAATCACAGACCGATGTTCGAACTCTCAACTGGGACGTAACATCGGTTGGATTAGAAAAAGCTAAGGAGTGAAAATGCCCGCAGGCAACGATTCCTCAGGAGGCCGCCGCACAGGCACTTCCAAAAAGAATGCGCAGTGTTCGTTTTGTCGGAAAAACTATCGTGATGTTGGGCCCCTGGTCGAAGGACCTGGGGATGTTTACATCTGTGGCGAATGCATTGAATTGTGCCAGTCAATTCTGGAACAGGAACAACGCAGGCGTGGACCAACGAAGCAGTTATTCAACAAAATTCTCACACCGCGCGAAATTGTGCAGCGGATGGATGAATATGTCATTGGCCAGGAATCTGCAAAGAAAGTTCTGGGCGTGGCGGTTCACAACCATTACAAACGGCTGTCGTTAGGCTGGGAAGGAAGTGAAGTCGAGATTGACAAATCCAACATCATGCTGGTCGGTCCCACTGGATCGGGCAAAACGCTGTTGGCGCGAACCCTCGCTCGAATCTTGAATGTCCCTTTCGCCATCGGCGATGCGACAACTTTAACCGAGGCGGGTTATGTTGGCGAAGATGTGGAAAACCTTTTATTGAAACTTCTGCATGCAGCGGATTTCGATATTGAAGCAGCCCAACGAGGGGTGATTTATATCGATGAGATCGACAAGATCGGTAAAACGAGCAATAACGTGTCGATCACCCGTGATGTTTCCGGAGAAGGAGTTCAACAGGCGCTTCTCAAAATGTTGGAGGGTACGATTGCAAACGTGCCACCACAAGGAGGACGCAAACATCCTGAACAACAGTACATTCAGATTGACACGACTAATATCCTGTTTATCTGCGGTGGAACGTTTGTCGGGATCGACGAGATAATTCGCAAACGTCTGGGTGAACGAACGATCGGATTCGGGTCCGCTGCTGGCTTTCGCGAGGAGGCTGACATGGCCACGATTTTGCCACAAATCATTAGCGATGACATACTGGAATTCGGATTGATCCCCGAACTGGTCGGTCGGTTGCCAGTGACGACGGCTTTGACTCCATTGAATGAAGCAGGATTGTTGCAGGTTCTCACCGAACCGAAAAACGCACTTGTGCGGCAATTCGAGTCTTTGTTCCAGATGGAGAATTGCGATTTGAAGTTTACCGATGAGGCGTTGAAGAAAATTGCCCATCGAGCACTGGAAAAAGGGACCGGAGCTCGCGGCCTGCGTTCAATCATGGAACAAGTCATGCTCGATATCATGTATGACTTACCCGACAAACCGAAAGGTTCAAAAATCGTGATTGACGAACAGGCTGTCGAGCAAGGTCTCAATCCATCCGCGTTTAAGATGCCAGAATCCAAAAGCGCTTAAGCATCTCACGTTTTGCAACTTGGAATCTGGAAACAACTGCTTTTCGAAAATCCCTGTCGGGTAAAATCCGGCAGGGATTTTTTTTGCCTCCGCTCCCCATTCATCCGTAGCCGCAGGCGCTCGGAATGTTTGTTTGTGCTCCCAACGTTTAACGGTAGCCGTAGGCGCTCGGAATCTTGGCCGCAGGCCAGAATGACGATCGGTAGCCGCAGGTACTATTCTCAAGCCGTGCAGGAATTCGGCCATGCCGTAACTTCGCAAGCGTTGGAGGCTTGCCGGAGCCCCGCCGGCGGATTAACCTTGCAGCGTCACCATGCAAACGTACTTGCATTCGATTGATTCGTTCGGCGGTTTGACGTCCGCCCTCACCAGTTTTCTACAACCGCCTGAGAAAATACCATGAGAGACTTTTTGCACCACCTAATGACGACTTCGATAGTACTGCTGTTGTGCCAAGCGACTTGGGCTCAGACTCCAATCATGGTCGAGGATTTCGATTCGATCAAACTCTACAAGCTGAGTAACAATCGCGGCATGCAGGTCCACATCACCAACTTTGGCGCGATCATTACCTCGATCCTGGTTCCCGATCGAAAGGGCCAATTGGCGGATGTCGCGCTGGGCTACAATGACGTCTCGGGATACATCAATGCTGTGAACAAACCCTACTTTGGCGCGATTGTCGGTCGTTATGGCAACCGAATCGCCAAAGGTAAATTTTCGATCGATGGTCAGGAATACAAACTTGCCGTTAATAATGGCGAGAATGCATTGCATGGCGGTGTGATCGGATTTGATAAAGTCGTCTGGGATGCCAATCCGACCGCGGGCGCAGGCTGGGTCGGAGTCGAACTGAAGTACCTTGCCAAAGATGGCGAAGAGGGCTACCCGGGAAATCTTGCGATCACGGTGACCTATCGACTTACCAATGACAACGAAATTATCGTCGATTACTTGGCAACCACGGACAAGGCGACCCCGGTCAACTTGACCCAGCACACCTATTTCAATCTCAAAGGGGAAGGCCAAGGAACGATCCTCGATCACGAACTCACCCTCAATGCGGATCGCTATACTCCGGTAGACGTTACTTCGATTCCCACCGGCGAATTGTCGCTGGTCGAAGGAACACCGTTCGATTTCCGCACTGCCAAGCCGATTGGCCGCGACATTGGAGTTGAGAACGAGCAATTAAAATTTGGCGGCGGTTTTGATCACAACTGGGTGCTGAACGGTGAATCCGATGGCTCCCTGAAAATGGCGGCCGAAGTTTACGAACCTACGACCGGTCGCGTATTGACCATTCATACCCAGGAACCAGGCATTCAATTCTATTGCGGTAATTTTCTCGATGGGCGCCTGAAAGGGAAATCGGGCAAAACGTATGAGCAACGAGGTGGTTTTTGTTTGGAGACACAGCATTACCCGGACAGTCCCAATCAGCCCGCCTTTCCGACGACCATTCTCCGACCCAATGCCAAATACGAAACGAAAACGACTTTCAAATTTTCGACTCGTTAATAGGTCGACCGAGTTGGGTTGAAAATTCAAAGGGGCGCTGATTTCCAGTGTCGACAATGGCGATTTTCTCGGTGTTCGGTTTGGAGTTCATGCCGCGTTTGAATTCGATCTATTTCCTTGATCTCAACACCGACTTCTGGTTTTAACATGACGATTGCCACATTTTTGTTTTTCACCGGATTGGTTGCGTTGCTGACCTGGTGGGTTGTTCGCGGCTCGAAAAACGAAACGGAAGTCGACTATTTTCTGGCCGGACGCAGTTTGACCGGGATTTATATCGCGGGCTCACTGTTGATGACCAATCTCTCGACGGAACAGTTGATTGGATTGAATGCGGGCGCCTTCAAGGAGGGCCTGTCGGTGATGGCCTGGGAAGTGGTAGCCGGGTTTTCGTTGGTCATCCTCGGGCTGTTTTTCTTGCCCCGCTATTTGAAGTCCGGGATCGCGACGATTCCCCAGTTCTTGGACGAACGATATGGCAGCGGTGTGCGAACACTGACGTCCTTGATTTTCATCGTCGCCTACATGTTGATTCTGTTGCCCTTCGTGTTGTATTTGGGCGCACGTGGACTTTCGGGAATCTTGGATCTCAAGACGCTTTCCGGATTGACGGATGTTCAAATCATTTGGGCGGTGATTATTTTTATAGCTGCCGTCGGTGGCGCGTATGCGATCTGGGGAGGACTAAAAGCGGTGGCCGTTTCCGATACGTTTAACGGAGCCGGCCTGCTGGTTGGCGGTCTGATGATCACGTATTTTTCGCTGCTCGCGATTCAGGGTGAGGGGGAAAGTTGGTGGGCTGTGTTTGCGAAAATCAAGGCCCATGATCCGGATGCGTTTCAATCGATGGGGGCGATGAACGAAGACGTCTCTTGGCCCACACTGTTCACTGGCGTGTTACTGTTGAACTTTTTTTACTGGTGTACGAACCAGCAAATCATCCAACGGACCTTTGGTGCCAAGAACCTGGCCGAGGGTCAAAAAGGGGTCATGTTGGCGGCGTTTTTCAAAATTCTGGCACCGACTATTTTGATATTTCCCGGCATCATCGCGGCTTATCTGGTCGCCCATGATCCCACCTTCGCCGAACAGGTGAGTGGCGTTGCGGAGCAGTCTTATGGGGCGCTGGTTCGTCGTGTGTTGCCTGGTCCATTGGTGGGTTTTTTTGCCGCCGTCGTCGTGGGCTCGATTCTGTCCACCTTCAATTCGGTATTGAATTCAGCGGCCACTTTATTCTCACTTGATGTCTATAAGAAATTTATCAATCCCCAAGCTTCGATGAAACAAGTCGTTTGGTCCGGACAGATCTGCAGTTTTGTCGTGGCGGTATTCGCGGTCGTTGCGGCGCCCAGTTTTTTTATGGGGCAAGAGGCGATTTTCGGTTTTTTCCAAAAATTAAATGGCGTATATTTTATTCCTCTGCTCGCCGTAATCCTGGTGGGAATGTTCAATTCATGGGTTAATGGTCGCTCCGCGATGATCGCCTTGGTTCTTGGATTGATCGCCATGTCAGTCGGAACTTTTTTCCCTGGTTCGACCGTGACCAATGCTACCGGCGATATTGTTTCCAATGGTTGGCTCGTCGACAGCGTCGGTTCCGGCTATCACTACATGGGGCTGGTTTTTGTTTCATTGATCGCGCTGCAACTGGCGTTGGGTGCTTTGGGGATGCGACGCGATCAGCGCTATGAGCAACGGGATGCCAACGTGGTCGATCTGACTCCCTGGAAGCTAGCTCCGCTGGTTGGCGGTATGCTGATCCTGCTGGCTGCCGGGCTGTAC
>JANNWZ010000099.1:0-21983 GCA_031409295.1 Mariniblastus sp. | reverse complement strand
TCTTCAACATGCTGCTGCAGGTAATGGAAGAAGGCCGCTTGACGGATAGTTTTGGTCGTAACATCGATTTCAAAAACGTAATCTTGATCATGACCACCAACGTCGGTGCGCACCAAATCAAAAACGAACAAGCGTTCGGTTTGCCTGGTGTGGGCGACGATCGTTCGTTCGAAAGCATGAAAGAACGGGTTTACGATGAGATCAACAAAGCGTTCCGTCCGGAATTTTTGAATCGCCTATCCGAAGAGCCGGTGATTTTCCGACATCTTGAGAAACAGGACTTGAAATTGGTTATCGATTTCGAATTGTCCAAAATCCGCGAACGATTGTCGGAGCGCGGATTCCACCTCGAATTGACCGGCGAAGCGAAAGAATACTTGATCAAAAAAGGAACCAACCTCGACTATGGCGCGCGTCCGTTGCGTCGGGCCTTGGAGAACTTTGTCGAAGATCCGCTATCCGAAGAACTGCTCCAGGGAAATTTCCAAGGCAAGAACAAAATCATTGTCGACGTCGTTCGCAATGAAGAAGGTAAAGTCAAGCACTTGAAATTCGACAGTTCATTTGTCTCGCCCTCAGATGCGGCAGCAAAGCCAGAAGTCGTTGCGGCCGGCGCAAGTAATGAAAGCGGCAATTCCGAGGGATAGTCGATCCTGAGATTGACGCCAATATCCTTCGGGTCAAGTGACGTAACTAAAGCCTTGGACGCTCGCACCGTCCAAGGTTTTTTCGTTGGCGCCTGGTTTCGTCAATTGTTGATTGATGCTGATCGATTCTGATCGTGTCTCGTAATCCCGGGTTAGACAAATAAATTGGGTAGTGAATTAGGATGGCGTCGACGTCCCAAGCTCGATTTCCCCGGTTCGATCCCGACAGAACTTTAGGCAAAGCCCAAAAATACCCGAAATCACTAAATCGGCGGTTTGGCCAAAATGGGCGAATTTGGACTTTTTCTCCAAACTGCCACTTCTTTCCGTTGTCAAACTCTTAAAATCCGATATAGTTAATGGTGATGAGATTCCTTGTAGTGGTTATTTTGAATCGGCATCAGTAGTGTAGAGATTTTTTTAGGATTGAGTTTAATGGCTGAAGGTACAATCAAACGATTGACAGACAAGGGTTTCGGATTTATCGACACAGGTTCGAGTCAAGACATGTTCTTCCATTCGTCGAATGTTGAAGGTGTCCGGTACGACGAACTGCGCGAAGGTCAGCAAGTTAGTTACACAGAAGGCCGTGGTCCCAAAGGCCCACGTGCTGAAAACGTACGCCCTGTCTAATCAATCAGCAACTGATTGATTGCGGTCTGGTGCGATCGGTAGACGTTTCATCAGAGTATAGTTCCAAGCCGACGATTTCGATCGTTGGCTTTTTTTACGCGCTGATTTATTGGTCGCGTGGTAGAGATCGCGCGGTAGACCATGGTTGCCGGTCGACGCCGGCGAATTTCCGCAATACGCTGGAATCCATCAAAGGCAAGGTTTTGCAGTCAGGTCACCAACCGGAACGGCTGAATCCCGAACCGGAAGAACCGTGCGACGACCGACTGGAAGAAGACGATCCACCAGAGGATGACGATCCACCAGAGGATGACGACCTGCTGGACCAAGAAGAGCTGTTCGACCCGCTTGATCCAAAAGTTCGGCCGGATGAACCTAGGTTGGACGAAAACTTTGGTCCGGAATTTCTGCGCGCCGCCGCGGCGTTGGCAATTTCCCGCCGGCGGTCGCTGACCATTTGTTGCGCGACCTGCATCGCTTGGTTGGCATTGTAACGGGCAGCTTCGCTAAACTTAATCGACTCTTGATAGTCCCCAAGGGACAGCAATTGACGCGATCTTTCCAGTTCTTCAGTGCCGGGTTTCATCACAAGGGCTATCCCGTAGGGCCCATTCCAACTGGCCGCATCAAATACTTGTCGCGAAGCCGTTTCCAAATTCTCGGCGGCCGACTGCGCCAAATCCAATTCACGTCGCAACTGTCCATCGACAACTGCCAACTCTGAAGTGATGCGATTTGCGTCGAGCGCCACCGTGCGCCAGTCCGAATGAGGCGCCGACAAGCGGCCAGCGATGACTTTTAATTGCGATTCCAGATCGGCGATTCGGCTTTGACATTGCTTGATTAACGAGCTGTCTGGAATTCGGTCATTTGCTGAAGCGAGTACCGATTGCTGTGCGGTGGCCAATTCGGTGCCAGCGGCAGCAACCGCGCGGCTGGTTTCGGCGTGAGCATTTTGATCCGCGTTGATCAGCGTCGACAAGGCTGCGACGTCAGAATTCAAATTGGCAATTCGTTGTTGGTCGAACAAGGGATCAGGCAATTTGGTCGGGTCGTTCATCGTCGATTGCAATGCCAACGTTGCCGCCTCCAAATCAGAAAGTTTTTGAATGGAAGCCTGCTGCGTACGTAGATCGCGGCCCGCATCAGCAAACGTCTTTAATGCCTGCTGACATCGCTCGAAATCGATATGATTCGCTTTGGCCTGGTCAACCAGGCGTTGGCAATGCGTCTTGATACCGTGCAACGAGTTTTCAACGTCGTCCAGGTCGCCATTCAACAATTGCAACAAATTGGCGGCCTCCAGGGCTTTTCCGGTCGAATGCAGATTTTGCACTTGATCGCGACCCACCGCCACGTTTTTCGCTAACTCCTCCGCTTGTAGCTGGTAGTTCTCGATTGTCCCCGATGGATCCGTCGACGGCTTGCCTTCAACCGGCTGGACGTTGTCGTGTTCAGCGCGATCAGGAAGAATTCGCCAAGCAGTTTCCGAAAACTTTGACTTCGTTTCGGCAATCAAGTCTCGCAGCGGCGGAAACTGAAGTGAAACGTCCATCTGTCGTTGACTCAGTCCCGCGAGTTCTCCGGCAAATCCCTGCAGGGCGGCACTAGTATTGGCAATCCATTGTCGCGCCGTTTCCGATTCGATTTCGAGGACCTCCAGTGATTCCAATGCGGATTCGACTCCTCCGTAATCCAACGAGGCCCGCGCCGATTGCAGCTGTTGACGAGCCTGTTGCAGTTCGTCGTCGGGACTATAGCCGGATTCTCGCAAAACTTGGTTTTCCGGGACTCCCAGTTCAGCGGCCATCGTCTTGCGCGCAGTCTCAATTTCGACAGCTAGTTGATCGAGCGCAGGTGTCGCGTGCCGGTTGATCTGAGTTGCCAATTCGCTGCAGCGTTGGGCGCGGAGGCCTAACCCAATGACGTCGGTATTGAATTGTTCGGCAGCGGGTGCAATGTCCTGCTCGACTGCTGCACCGAATAATTGATTAGCCCGGTCACTCAATTGGAGCACCGATTTTTCAATCCAACGAATATCGAAACCGAGCGATTTTAGTTCGCGGGAAGCCAATTCGAATTGTGGGAAGACCTGAGACCGCGCGGTTTGAATTGTGCTGGCAATTGCTAATCCGCCTGTAATTTTTTGCAGTCCCATCGAGATGGGTGTCGTAAGTGCTTGGACGGGATCCGCGACGGCAAGCTGTAGCCCCTGATCGCAATCCGCTTGCGCTGCCGGTAGCAATTTTTCCGACAGTGCCGGCACCCGAAAATAACGGTCCAGCCGCGAAGCTGAATTCAATCTTTGTTCTTGTTGGGTGGCCTCCAGCAACTTGGTTTGCAGCAATTCAATTTTCGGCGCTACGTCTTCGAGTCCATTGGCGATCGTATCCAGCGATTGGTCGGTGATGTGTCGTGTTTGACGCAGTTGTCGAAAAAAATTATCGAATGTCAACAGCGCCGATGCTAATGGTACTTGGTATTGGCTGTCCGTCGCGATCGCCAAGGCCGGAGGCAAGCTCAGTGACTCTCCATCGAGTAAATTTACACAATGGTCGTACCGGGAACGGCTGAACATGTTCGCCATTTCGGCCAGTGGATTAGTCGGATACAACAACCGATTGGCTGCGGCGACGACTTCCTTTGCTTCGTTGGTCATGTCGTTCAACAGGCTCACGTTGTTCAGAATTTGGGTGCCGAGTTCTTGAGTAACCCCCGAGAACTTTTTGGCAACAAACTCAGTAGGACTACCGAGTGTTTGTTCGCAGCGCTCGAAGATCGGTCGCAGATTAGCCAACTCCGATTCGATGATTTTGCTTTTGCGTTCGAAGGTCTGATGCGCTCGCTGCATTGCCGGGCGGCGGCGGAAATTTAACAAGCCCAACAAACCCAACACGATTGCTGCCAGAATCGACCCGGCGATGGACAGCGTCCGACGAACCAGCTGACGACGATTTTTTTCATCGGCCAAACGTTGTTGTTCGAACTTGACTGCCTTCTCCGCTTGCTCGGTCAATTCGCTGGCGGATTGGATTTTGTCGGCAAAACTGATTTCGCCACGGGCGTGTAAATCGCGAGCTTCGGACAACAACCGGTAGGCTTCGTCGGCGGCGGGAATCGCCGCTCCATTGGGATGGTCCGCGATCAAATCCAACCGCTGCTCCACCGGGAATAACAGGTCATCAAAGGACTTGTGCGCCGCGTATAGATCCAGCAGCCGGTCAATTTCACTCCGCAGCTGTTTCGCGCGATCGACCACCAGTCGAAATTCCGGCGATTGTTGATGGGGTGCCGTGGCATCGACGGAAATGTTGCCGAGATCGGATTTCAGATTGTCAATTTTCGTTCTCCATTCCTCGGAAGGAAATTGGGCCAGGCGCGACGCGGCCGCGCGGGGGAATCCCGCGCGAAACTGCCGGGCTGATTCTTCGAGTCGCGGCAACGATTCGTTTCGCGATTCATCCAACAGCGACGCCAGATTGTCCAACTCCCGCCGTCGTTCGAGAACTCTTCGTTCGGCCAACGCTTGTGCCTGCGTGACCGCTTGTTTCTCGGCGGCTAATTTTGCGGCTAATTTTGAATTGATCGACGTAACAGTATCTTTTACCGCGTCGACAATGCGCCCGCCGTTCCGCATTGCCCGAATCGCATCTCGATCGAGCTCGCCAATCCAATTCGCTTCACCTAACTCCCGTTTGTCGTGAATATTTGAACCGTAGTAGCTAAATTTCCGCTCGACCAGAAACAATACAAATACTGCTCCATCGGTTTCCCCAGTTTCGCTATTTATTTGGCGCCCGAAATCGACTTCGTTGGCCAAACCGAAGCCCAGCGCATATTCGACGGCATCCATTTGATGGAACTTTCGCTGATCGAGCGCTTGAAAGCTCTCGTCATCGGCGTTTTCGATCAGCACGATTGTCCAGTGCGGTCCATGCTCATCCAACCACTGCTCCAGTTTGCTCAATTGCGCGGCCGATACACCCAGATCACCTTTGACATAAAGGTGTTGGTCAGTTTTCCATTTCTGAATCACCTCGGCTGCACTGCTTACCGACACCGCGACTTCGTTATTCTGAAGCAGCGCGGCGAAGTTCTCATTGCAGAGGAAATACACTGACATCAGGGCAGTAACGATCGCCAGCGGATGTGATTTACGAAGCATGAAAACATCCCGAAGTTGGAAGAAAGCCTCATTCATGATAACACAAAAGAGGACTGGTCATGTTGCGTAACCGTTCACGGCCTTCGGCCTGGAATCGTTTCTTGAAACCATGAGTGGGTAGCGTGGTACTTTACAATTGAATTTGGCTAAACGGAAACCGCTTTGGTTTTTCGGTTGACCGAACAACCAATTGCCCATCGCATTTCGATTTTGCAACCAAACTCGCCGAAAGAAATTTGTTATGATGTTGCTCGTAGGTGCCACGCAGTCCTCTCGACGAATACTTAATCGTTGGCAGGTCATCCCCGAATACCGTTAAGACGGATTTTTTTGAATCGAGTCATCCATGTTGTCTGGGCATCCGAAACCGTTAGTGGTGTTGTGGTCCATGGTTGTTACGACCATGGCGACCGTACTATTTTCGAACGACTGCCGGGGCGAAAAACCAAATATTGTTTTTATCCTGGCGGATGATTTGGGTTACGGTGAGTTGGGTTGTTACGGCCAGGAAAAAATTCGCACGCCGAATTTGGATCAATTGGCCTCGCAGGGGATGCGATTCACACAACACTATACGGGCGCCCCAGTTTGCGCCCCGGCGCGATGTGTGCTGATGACCGGCCAGAATTTGACCCACGCCCAAATTCGTGGCAATCGAGATTCAGGCAATGGTCGTCCGTTTCCCGGGCAGTGGCCGATCACGGCTGACGTTGTGACCCTGGCGGAAATGCTAAAACAAGCTGGTTATGCGACCGGTGGATTCGGCAAATGGGGGTTGGGGCCGACGGATACGACCGGTTCGCCGATCCGACAAGGCTTCGATCGGTTTTACGGTTATAACTGCCAGCGGAATGCGCATAGTTACTATCCCCCTTTTTTGGATAGCGACGAAACAGAAGTGACCATCAATGAATACCCAATCCCTGGGCACCGGCGGCAACCTGAAGGTCCTGTCCTCGCTGAAAATTATCGCGCGGACAATTATGCACCGGATCTAATTTTGGCCGAGGCTTTGAAGTTCATCGATCAACACGCTGATGGTCCTTTTTTCTTGTATTTGCCATTTGTCGAGCCCCATGTGGCGATGCACCCATCACAATCCTCGGTCGACCAATACCCCGCTGACTGGGACGAGGAATTCGCCGCCTACCGCGGTGAGAATGGTTATTTGCCCAATCCTCGTCCGCGTGCTGCGTATGCGGCGATGATTTCCGATCTGGATCGACACGTCGCCGCAATTTTGAAGCGGCTGGAACATCATGGATTGACAGACAACACGTTGGTCATCTTCACGTCCGACAATGGTCCGACGCATGGTGGTAAAGATCCCCGATGGAATGCTGGGGGAGCAGGCAGTGAATTTTTTAATTCAACAGGTGGATTGAAGGGCTTCAAAGGTAGTTGCGACGAGGGTGGCCTTCGGGTTCCTTGCATCGTCAAATGGCCGGGCCAAATCAAGTCCGGATCGACAACTGACTTGCCTTCTTATTTTCCCGATTGGTTCCCTACGTTGTGTTCGATCGCCGGTGGGAAACTGCCCAACGCCGAAACACAGGCCCTCGATGGGATCGATTTAGTTCCTGAGTTGACGGGGAATTCCACGCCTCAACGCGAGGAAGCCATGATGTGGGAGTTTCCTGAATATGGTGGGATCGTGGCGATCCGGAAAGGCAATTGGAAAGCGATTCGACGCGGTTTGCAATCAAAAAAACCGGGCGATTGGGAGTTGTACGATTTGGCGGTTGACCGCAATGAAACGAGCGATTTGGCCAGCCAGCATCCCGAAATCGTATATGTCTTGGCGGAGGCCTATTTGAAAACTCGATCAACCCAGCCCAATTTTCCGCTGTTAATTTACGACGAAATCAAGCGAGACAATTGAACTTGAACCGTATTCAAGCCAAGACCCAAAGCGGCGTCTCAATGTTGACCGAGCGATAGATTGCTGGCTCCAAGTGATAGCAATCCCACCCTTGCTGGCAAAGTCACCGCAATCGTTAAACTTTAAAGATCGGCCCATGTTGTGTCGATACTCTTGATACGACTAACTTTCAGGGGGGCCTGTTTAGTGAAGGTGCGCTAACGCGCAACATCCCGTGTCCTCTTCCGGTTCCGCCCATTCCGCATCTTCTGATCCCTCCCGCTCACGCGGTTTGCAAGGGTGGTTTGTCAATTGGGTTTCTGATTGGGGCGACCTGGTCATCAAATCACTGATTGCGATTGGCGACTTTGGTTTATTCGTCCTGCGCACGATGGTCTGGATGTTTACACGTTTACCACAACGTGAGACGGTTTGGCCGAATTTTTATTCTGTGGGAGTCTCGAGTTTGCCCGTCGTGGCCCTCACGGGCACGTTTATCGGCATGGTATTGGCGGTGCAAAGCTATTTCCAATTTCGGCAAATCGGTTTGGAAACGAGACTGGGTGGCGTGATCAACATGACGCTGGTGCGCGAACTAGGACCGGTGCTGGCGGCAACGATGTTGGCCGGACGAGTGGGGAGCGCGATGGCAGCCGAACTGGGAACGATGCGCGTCACCGAACAAATCGATGCATTGTCCGCCATGGGAGCCCATCCCATTCGATACCTGGTAGTCCCGCGATTCCTGGCCTGCCTGTTCTTGATACCGACATTAACCGTAATGGCCGACTTCATGGGAGTCGCCGGCGGACACTTTTATTCCGTCAATGTGTTAGGAATCGACATTCACCACTATTGGTATAACAGTGCAAAATTCGTTTCGAATTACGACCTCTTTGTCGGGTTGTTCAAGAGTATCTTTTTCGGCTCGGCGATTGCCTTGATCAGCTGTTATCAGGGATTCAATTGTCAGCCAGGGGCTGAGGGTGTTGGGCGCGCGTCCACGGCAGCTTTCGTCTATTCGTTCGTGGCGATTCTGGTGATGGATCTGTTTCTGGGAATTGCCTTGGATTCGTTCTACTTCACGATGTATCCCGAAGGAGCATCGTTACTATGATGATGATTGAAACAATTCTCGATCAGCAGGAATCGCTGGTTGATGTCGACCATCTGACAATACAGTTTGGATCTCAGACGATTCTGCGTGACATCAATATTCATATTCCGGCCGGACAAACGCTGGCCATTCTCGGTGAGAGCGGTTGCGGAAAAACGGTGTTAATGAAGTCCATTGTGGGATTGGTCAAACCGACGATCGGTCGAGTGCGATTTGACGACAGCGACATCAATGAGCTGAATGAACGCCAGTTGAGCCATTTGCGATTGCGATTCGGTTTCGTTTTCCAGAATGCCGCTCTATTCGACAGTATGACCATTGGCCAAAATGTGGCATTTCCGTTGCGGCAACATGGACGATTCACCGACGAGCAGATTCGCGAAATGGTTTTGTCGCGGCTGTCCGAGGTTGGTCTGCCGGATTCCATTGTCTTCAAAAAACCCGCTGAACTTTCGGGCGGAATGCGAAAAAGAGTTGGCTTGGCCCGGGCTTTGATCATGAATCCAGAATTGATTGTGTATGACGAACCAACAACGGGACTCGATCCGATCATGTCCGACGTGATCAACGAGTTGATTATTCGGACGCGCCGGCGCAATCCGGTGACCAGTGTCGTCGTGACGCATGACATGCGAACCGCCTTGAAGGTGGCCGATCGAATTATCATGTTACTGCCCGTTGCGCGCCTGGAAACAGCTGAGCCGCAAATTATTTTTGATGGCAGCGTCGAAGAAATTCATGCGTGTCGCGATCGCCGGGTGCAACAATTTATTAACGGCGAGGCGGGCGAACGGTTGATGGAAATGCGGTCAGGAAATGGAAACTGATGGACGAGAACATTTTGAAGTTGCGGGTTGGGATCTTTGTCGTCATCGCGATGTTGATTCTGGGTATTTTGATCTTCCTCAACAGTGAAGGCTGGTCGCGACAATACATGATTTACGTCAATCCCGTTACGGCTCCCGGAGTCACTACAGGAACTCCGATTCGCAAGAACGGAATCTTGATAGGGCGTGTGAAATCGGTCAGCAGCGAAGAAGATTACGTGCGATTGGGACTGGCGATCGACGAGGACGAAAAAGTCTATGAAAACGAAACCGTCTCGATTGGCACCGAGTCGTTTTTAGGTGACGCGGTCGTGGAAATTCTGCCACTGGCCCGTACTGAGCGTGGTGAACCGTTGGGCAATGATTCCACCTTGAAAAAAGTTGCGGTGCAACGCAACCCCATGGAAATTGTCGAAGTTGCACTCAATCTCGAAACCGAGATTACCGAAACCCTGAAAGCGATTCGAGTAGCCGGAAACGCCGTCAATGACGCCGGTGCAGGAATCCGCGATCTAACCTCGTCCGTTCAAAGTGCCATCCATGACGATGATAGCGATTTCAAGAAACTTGTCGTTGAATTTACGCAGACCAATCAAAAGGCCCAAGTCGCGATTGAGAACTTCAATCGAATTTTTGAAAACGTCAACGAGATCGTGGGTGACCCCGAGCTGAAGGGAGAGTTTCGGAAATCTATCGCCGGGCTCCCCAAGATTTTTGAGGAAATTCGTATCACCGTGCAAGACACGCGCAAGACCATCAATTCATTCCGCGATGTTACAGGGAAAGCCGGCAAAAGCCTCGACAATCTAGAAGTCTTTACTGGCTCGCTCAAAGAAAATGGCCCCGAGATCTTGGAACAGGTAAATGTAAGTTTAAAGAATGTCGATGGACTGGTTTCACAAATCAAAGACTTCACGCAATCACTGGCCAAATTGAAATCTGCCGATGGGACGATCGGGAAATTATTGAACGACACTGAAATCTACGACAGCATTAAGGAAACAGTCGAAAACGCGCGCGATTTGAGCGGACGTCTGGAGCCGCTGGTAAACGACTTGCGCAGCTTCGCTGATTCGCTGGCCCGAGATCCAGGCGTGCTTGGAGTCCGGGGTGCGCTGGATCGGCGGCCTGAAAAGACCGGCTATAAAGGTACTGCGGGCCGCGATGGTGGACTGTTGCGTTAATCCGATTCGATATCGCTGGAAACCGGTTCCATGATTTTCGTATTGCGTTCAACCGCCAATACCGTCGTGCGTTGTTGAGTCCCATCTCGACTGGACGCGACGACGGGCAGCACTTGTCGACGATCAGGCAAATCGACTTTTAAGGAAAACGATCCGTCTTTTTGCAAGCGAACGGGCTCTCCGCCGATGGTCACGCTGCCGTTGGGATTCGTGGTTCCGTAGACGATCATGTGAGCTTCGACTTGAAATTCGAACTCCGCGGCATGACCGTTGATACCCGAACCAAGCCGCTCAAATGCGGGGGCGTGCATCGGGTGTCGGGATTTTTCTTCGAACACTGCCCGGAGATCACCACTGTTGGTGTTTTCTTCATATCCGCCACTCAGTGCGTAGTACTTTTCCACGTCGTTGGTGATATCCGTCCAATTTTCATCCAGCGAACCAGAGCTGGCCTGCGGTGGACAGACTTGGTTGCTCTTGCAAATCAAATGGAATTTGGCTCCGGGAACTACATATCCGATTGCCACTCGATAGGGACGGGTCGGCTGTTTGACGTTGATGTACCAATTTTTTACCCCGCCATGGATGGGGATTTCCTGGACGAAATTCTCTACGGAATTTGTGTTGCCGCCGCTAGTGATTTCCAGCAAACGCAATACTGGTTTGGCATTGTGCCAATTCCCATCCAGGGCGACTTTGGCTCGTTGAACTGTTGATTTGGTAATTTCCCAATAGGCTTGCAACCAGAATGCATCGCGGACCACCAAAACCAGGCGATCGGACTTTGGCGCCAGATGTTCGCGGTCGAGCGTACTGATCAAAGCCAGGTTCTTCAGGTTTTCTTTGCGTTCGCGGTCGGCCCGGATCTTGGACGCGATCGCTGAATCAGATTCCACAGGTATCAAATCGGTGGTGCGACTCGATTTTCTCTTCAACGGAGCCGACTTCTGACCCCCAGCGTTCTGCCCCGAGGTGGGTATCGTGGTTTTGGCAACTAGCCGATTGGTGGTTTTGATATTTGCCGTCGCTGGCTTTTTCAGCGGGGCTGGCTTGGATTTCCCGGCCTCTTTTTCACGTTCTTTTTGCTTGGCGATTTTCAAAAGGACCAAAACCAACTGTTCTTTCCGCATTGAGTGCCAGCCGGGAACGCCATTTCGTTTGGCTTGTTGGGCCAGGTCTTTTGAGGAAAGCGAACTTAGGGAAGTCAGAGTAATCAAGGTAGTCGTCTCCACTCGAATGACTCATTTGGCCGCAATTAGCCTTTGTCAGCCGAGAAAAATGGTAGATTTTTGATCTACCCACGGTAAAGTGGCCGAAAAAATCCGCTTCTGACCACCAGCAAAAAAACCGACTGCCATCCTCACAGTCGCCCGTCTCCAGCCACCTTCCGTGCTTCCGACTTACGCACGCACAATTCGGTCGATCCAATCCGCTTAGCAACAGGCCTCAAATAATTCCCATTGGAAATCCGCAAAATTCGAAAGCGACCGATCGAAATCAGCGCGCTCGATAAACGCGAGCCACGACAACGTGTTTTGTTTTCTTCCTGCTGATCGATTTTAACAAGAATTCGGAAAAACGCAATAAAATTAGTCGTTCCAAGGCCCTGAAATCAGATTTGTTATTCGTCATAACTGTTGTAATGGTAACAGTTTACCTCGAAAACGAGAGTCGGCGGTGACGCCGAGATCACCGACTCAACGTCCGGCGGGAATTGGACGTCGTCGGGGCCATCAGCAAGCGGTTCTGACGTCCTGCAGCCGGTAATCCAACGAGCCAAAACGACTTGAAAATCTTTGCGATCCCAACTGGGCATACTTGTAGCTTTTTTGAGCGATCGCTAAATTTACCGCACAAGTTTTTGGTTTCGTCGTAAATGCGAGATCGCAATCATTGCTTAACGGATTTTTTGCCGGCGCTTTCGGCTGCAGGGCTTAACTCATGAAAGTGGACGATCGGAGTTCCAGTGCCCGGGGCATGGCCTGGGCGACCCAGATTACTTCCGCCTCGATCATGATGGTTTTGCCGGCTCTGGCTGGCTATTACCTGGATCAATGGTTGGGGACGGTGGCGCTATTTTTGTTTTTGGGAGCATTGTTTGGCATCGTTGTCGGTGGTTGGAATTTGATCAAAATGTTCCAGCATCAATCGGCAACCGCTACGCAAGAAACGAAAGTTCCAGATAATCGTGTTCGGTGATTGGTCCAGCGGTTTCAGCGTCGTTTCCGGCCCTTGAGCAGTCAAATGAAACTACGAACATCAATGCTGGACGCCTTAGGACGTGATAGCCCCCAGGGCTTGCTGGTTCGCATTGGTTTATTTTCGATCGTGATGTTGTTTTTGCTCGGCTTGGGTTTGTTGTTTGGTTGGGGGTTGCTGCGTCGCCTCGGTATGACGACCGCGTTTTCAGCCGCAGACATCGGTATCGTTTTCATTGCTGTTTTGTTACCGATGCTGTTGGGGTTGGTGTTGGCGGAGGTTCCACGCGGATCTGATTGGCTATTATTCCGATTAGGGGTCGCGACTTTTTGCCGCACTGGTCTTCCGCTGTTGATTGTGATATCAGTATCGCTTCAATCAGAAGACGGTTTTTGGGACCGATCCATCGGTTTCCTGTCCTTTTTCTACGTCTGCGGATTTTTAGCGAGTGTTTGGATTTCCATTTATCGTTTCAGAAGGCACAGGATTGTGCCCGTGAAATTGCAAGAGGTTGAACGTGCCGCTGTTTGATGATGTTCAAAAAGTGAATGGTGTCGCCGGGCAGGAAGTGGCCGATGCTCATGTAGCGGATGCCCCCGATGCTCATGCGGCTGATGCGCATGCCGCGGGCGAACATGCGGTTGATCCCATGGCCTACTACATGGATCCCAAACATTTGTTTGGGCATGTGCAGGATTCCGACAGCTTTCATGTTCCTACGATCTTGGGCGAGCACTGGCATATCCCCAATCCTTTGGGTTATACAAAAGAACATCCCATGATCGGGACGGCGGAACGGCCGATTTTCGTGGGCCAATTGACCAAGTTTATGGTGTTGGAATTGGTCTCCGCGATCCTGATTGCGGTGGTGTTTATCTGGCTGGCCCGGAAAATCAAGAGTGGCGAAAAGCCCAAAGGTCTGGTCTGGAATTTTCTAGAGACATTTGTGGTTTATATCCGCAATGAAATCGCTCGGCCCACGATTGGCAAAGCGGACGCCGATCGGTTTCTAGGTTTCCTGTTTACGATATTTTTCTTTATTCTAGCGCTCAATCTGTTTGGCATGATTCCTTTTATGGGCAGCCCCACCAGTTCTTTGGCCGTAACGGGAGTGTTTGCGCTGGTGACGTTTGTGATTGTGGTCGGCACAGGTATGCAAAAAATGGGAGTTGTCGGCTTTTGGAAAGCCCAAGTTCCGCATATGGATTTACCTAAGCCGATGGCTTTTTTTATGATTCCAGGAATTTGGTTGATCGAGATTTTTGGTTTGTTCGTCAAGCATTTCGTGTTGGCGATTCGATTGTTTGCCAATATGTTTGCTGGTCACTTGGTGTTGTCGGTTTTCCTGGCGTTTGTCGGCGCGACAGCCGGATCTTTGCTGTATTATTTTGTTGGCCCGGCGGTGGTGCTCGGTTCGGTTGCATTTAGTATGCTCGAGCTGTTTGTGGCTTTTTTGCAGGCCTATCTGTTCACTTTTTTGGCGTCGCTGTTTATCGGCTCGGCGATTCATCCGCACTAGGGCTGTCGATTTTTTTACGCGTTGTTACAACTGGTTTGATTTTGATTTGTTAGCTCGTGATGTCGGCATCACGAATTGGTCCATATTCGACTTACGATTTTGAGGGAGATTTTTAGATGACGATTACGGGTATTGCAGCGATTGGTGCTGGTTTGGTCATTGTGGGCGTTGGAATTGGCATCGGCAGGATCGGCGGTTCGGCGTGCGAAAGCGTTGCTCGTCAGCCAGAGATGGCCGATCGCGTTCAGACAATGATGCTAATTTCTGCGGCGCTGATCGAAGGTGCTGCGTTCTTCGCGTTGCTGTTGTGTTTCTTGCTCAGATAGTTTTGGTTTGCGTTGGGTCGCGCATCGTTGACTAACGCATTTTTTGAGGTCGGGGGAAATCCGATGTTGCTCGGTAATATTCAATCTGCATTGTTCTTGGCCAGCGAAGGTGGCGGCGCTCCGAATCCATTGGACGCCCCTGCAGATTTGGCTTTGTGGACGCTGTTTATCTTTTTGGGGCTGATTGCGGTTTTGACGAAATACGCTTGGAAGCCAATTATCGATGGGTTAAATCAACGTGAGAAGAACATTGCCGACATGATCGACGGTGCTAAACTCGCCAATGACCAAGCCAAAGTTCAATTGAAAACCTATGAGGACAAACTGGCCGGTGCAAGTGCCGAAGCTGCGGCTCTAATCGCCGAAGCCAAAAACGATGCCTTGGCCGCCAAGGAAAAAATCATGGCAACAGCAGCCGCCGAAGCCCAACGGACTCGCGAGCGGGCAATGGCTGATATCGAAGCCGCCAAGAATGCAGTCGTTCGCGAGTTGGCCGAGAGTAGCGTGGATTCGGCTGTTTCTCTGGCTGGGAGTATTGTCGGTCGTTCGTTGGACAAGAAAGACCACTCCGATTTGATCCAGAAGTCGCTCAGTCAGTTCAATTCCGGAGCCTAATCGAGAGTTGGACTTAACGCATGATCGAAAAATCTACTGAACATCCCACCGTATTCGACACCGACCAACAGCAATTGGGTGTAATTTACGCCAAAGCGCTGTTGTCGCATGGAAAACAAACTGGCCTGCTGGATCAATTGGTCGAACAGCTCGATGCGGTTGTAAATGTCATCCGAGAAGTTCCCGGTTTTCAAGCCGCCCTCGAATCGCCGCGAATTCCCTTTGAAGCCAAAGCGAAGTTAATTGACAAGGCCTTTACCGGAAAAGTCGATCGATCGTTGGTGAATTTCTTGAAAGTCGTCGGCTCAAAACGTCGGTTTGATTGCCTCCCGGCAATTTCTTCGTCGGCCAAAAAAATGCAAGACGAAATCGCTGGCCGAGTACAGGCCGTACTGACGTCGGCGACCGAGATCGATGAGAGTGTCAAAGCTGGAATTGCCAGTCGTTTGTCAGCCGTGTTGGGCAAGACAGTGTCGCTGAAATCTACTGTCGATCCAAAAATTATTGGCGGAATGGTTGTTCGCGTCGGCGATACGGTCTACGACGGAAGTGTCGTGAATCAACTCGCGCAAATCCGCACCAGAGCAGTCAAGCGAGCGTCCGATGCGATTCGCGAAAAACTGGAACGATTCGCCACGAACTAAATTCCTTTCGAGTTCATCAGGAGCGGTGCAAGCCGATCCTGAAAACAAAACACCATCCACCCCCATTCATAAATAACTGATCAAACTTCCTTCGCCTTTCAACATCGCGAACGAAGCCCAACGAGGAAACCCATGAAAATTAGTGCTGACGAAATCGCCTCCGTAATTCGGCAGGAAATCGCCAACTTTGAAAGCGAAATCGACGTAAGAGAAGTCGGAACCGTCCTCGAAGTCGGTGATGGTATCGCTCGGGTGCACGGCTTGACCAATGTTGCCGCTGGAGAAATGGTCGAGTTTCCCGGTGGCATCATCGGACTGGCGTTTAACCTGGAAGAAAACTCCGTCGGGATCATTATTCTTGGTGACTACTTAAAAATTACTGAAGGGGATCAGGTCAAGTCGTTGGGTACATTGTTGTCCGTGCCCGTCGGCAACGGCGTAATCGGCCGTGTGCTCGATCCGCTGGGTAATCCGCTCGACGGCAAGGGTCCTGTTAACTCCAAAGAGAGTCGGCCTGTCGAAATTATTGCCGCCGGTGTAGCGGAACGAAAACCAGTGGGTGAGCCGATGCAAACCGGTCTCAAAGCGGTTGACGCTATGACGCCGGTCGGACGTGGTCAACGGGAACTCGTCATTGGCGACCGCAAGACCGGCAAGACGGCGATCGGAATCGATGCAATCATCAATCAAAAAGAATCCGGCGTCAAATGTTTCTACATCGCCATCGGTCAGAAAGATTCTTCGGTCGCGGGCGTGATCAAGGAACTGGAAGAACGCGGCGCAATGGACTACACGACCGTGATCGTTTCGGGAGCCAGTACGCCGGCCCCGTTGCAATACATTGCGCCGTACGCCGGTACGGCGATGGCCGAGTATTTCATGTATCAAGGTGGACATTGTTTGATCGTCTATGATGACCTTTCCAAACAAGCGGTCGCCTATCGCGAACTGTCGTTGCTGATGCGTCGTCCTCCCGGTCGCGAAGCCTACCCTGGTGACGTGTTCTATTGCCACTCTCGCTTGCTTGAGCGATCTGTAAAATTGAGCGATGCCCTCGGCGGCGGTTCGATAACATCGCTGCCGATCATCGAAACACAAGAAGGTGAAGTTTCGGCTTACATCCCAACCAACGTGATTTCGATTACCGACGGCCAAATCTATTTGCAACCGGACTTGTTCTTCGCCGGTGTGCGTCCGGCGATGAACGCTGGTATTTCGGTTTCTCGCGTGGGTGGTGCGGCCCAAGTGAAAGCGATGAAGAACGTCGCCGGTGGTCTGCGGTTGGACTTGGCTTCCTTTCGTGAGCTGGAGGCTTTCGCTCAACTCGGAACGGACCTCGATCCTGTGACGCAAGCGAAGCTTGATCGCGGTTATCGCATGGTGGAGCTGTTGAAGCAGCCCCAATATAAACCGATGAATATCGTCGATCAGATCATGGTAATTTACGCCGGTACTGCGGGGCACCTCGACAAAGTTGCCGTCGAAAGTATCGCGCGTTGGGAGTCTGAATTTCTGGATTTCATCCACACTAAAAAGAAAGACGTGTGGGAAAACCTCAACGCCAACAAGAATAGCGGCGATGCCATGAAGAAGGCCGACAACGAAACCACCAAGTTGGTGCTCGGCGCGATCCAGGAATTCAATCGCAACTTCAAGTAATGCCGCCTAAATATTGACGTGAACACTGAACACTGAACGCTGAACCCCAACCATGGCCAACGCCAGAGCACTTGATAAACGTCGCAAGTCCATTCGCAATATCAAAAAGATTACGCGAACGATGGAACTGATCGCGACTGCGCGATTCAAAAAAGCGATGGATCGAGCGACCGCGGCGAACGACTATACTAAACGCATCACGGCCGTTGTTGCCGACCTGGCTCGCGCCGGTTTGGAAGTTTCCCATCCGTTGCTAGTCGCTCCACCCGAAACAACCAACGCGACTTTATTGGTGTTGACCGGTAATCGCGGTCTATGCGGCGGTTACAACGGAAACGCGTTGCGGTTGGGAGTCAAAACTCGGCAGGAAATGAAAACCAAAGTCGCCAACGTGCGGCTGGAAGTCAGTGGCAAGCGGGGAATCTCGGGATTCAAATTTAGAGAAATCGCGGTCGACAATTCGTTTACCAATTTTGACGACCAACCGCTGTATGTCGACGTCGAAGCGATTGCGGACCGGTACCTTCGCGAGTACGCCGCCGGGAATTTGCATCGACTCGATGTGACGTATACAAAATTCCTGTCGGTCGCCAAACAAGTCACCGTCAACGAAACTTTACTCCCGCTGGGAAAAATAGAAGGGGCTGATACGCCGGTTGATCCGAATGTCGCCGCAGGTATGGTTTCGTTGTACGAGTTTATTCCCTCGGCAGCCAGCGTTCTCGAGGAGATTGTCCCGAGCAGCTTCAAAATCAAATTGTTCAAGTGTTTCCTCGACGCGGCAGTCAGCGAACAAGTTGCGCGAATGGTGGCCATGAAGAGTGCTACCGAAAATGCCAACGATATGATCAAGATGTTGTCGCGGACCTACAATCGCGCTCGCCAGTCGCAAATTACCGGCGAGATCATGGAAGTTATTGGCGGCGTGGAAGCCCTGGAAGGTTAACCCAATTTGTCGTTCCTTGTTTTCAACGAATTAATTCCAAATTTGCCAATCAAAACACTGAACACTGAACACTGAACACTGAAACATAGCTTCTAACAAACAAAAAAATAATGGCTAACATCGGCAAAATTACCCAAGTCATCGGCTCCACATTCGACGCCGAGTTCAGTGAATCCAGCATGCCCGCGATCTACAACGCGGTAAACGTCGAGATCGACGCGGGTGGTTCAAAAAGAAGACTTGTGGGTGAGATCTCAAAACACTTGGGCGGTGGTCGTGTTCGGTGCGTCGCGTTGGGCTCCACCGAAGGGCTTCGTCGCGGCGCCGACTGCACGGATACCGGTGCCCCGGTGACAGTTCCGGTTGGTGACCAAACGCTGGGTCGCGTATTTAACATGTTAGGCCAGGCCGTTGATGGTCGGGGTCCTGTCAAAACCGGTACGATGCGGGCAATTCACCAACCAGCCCCGGCCATTTCGGAACTTTCGACTAACACGGAATTGTTCGAAACCGGCATCAAAGTTATTGACTTGTTGACTCCGTTCGTTCGCGGAGGTAAGGCCGGTTTGTTCGGTGGTGCCGGACTGGGCAAGACGGTTATTCTCACCGAATTGATCGCGCGGATCGCCAGCTCGCATGGTGGTTTTTCCGTGTTCGCTGGGGTTGGCGAGCGAACTCGCGAGGGAACCGACCTGTGGTTGGAAATGCAGGAAACCGAGATTGGTCAAACGGGTCGTAAAGTGATTGAGCAGACTTGCATGGTGTTCGGTCAGATGAACGAACCACCTGGTGCTCGTCTGCGAGTTGCTTTGACAGCGCTGACGATGGCGGAACATTTCCGGGATACCACTGGAAAAGACACGTTGTTGTTTGTCGACAACATTTTCCGTTTCTCGCAGGCTGGTTCGGAAGTATCGGCGTTGCTCGGACGGATGCCTTCCGCAGTGGGTTATCAACCAACACTGGCGACAGAAATGGGTGCCTTGCAGGAACGAATCGCGTCGACCAACAAAGGGGCGATCACTTCCGTGCAAGCCGTCTATGTTCCGGCCGACGATCCGACCGATCCTGCTCCGGCGACGGCGTTCGGCCAGCTCGATGCGTTTCTGTATCTGGAACGTTCCATTTCGGAAAAAGGTATCTATCCGGCGGTGGATCCGCTGGCTTCTTCGTCGCGTATTCTCGATCCGGCGTATGTTGGCGAGCGACATTACAAAATCGCCCGTCGCGTGCAAAAGACCCTGCAACGATATCGCGAACTTCAAGATATCATCGCGATTCTCGGTGTTGATGAGTTGTCCGAGGAAGACAAATTAATTGTGCACCGTGCTCGTCGGATCGAACGCTTTCTTTCCCAACCCTTCTTGGTCGCCGAAGTCTTTACCGGTAAGGCCGGTGAGCTGACGCCGCTGGAAGATACGATTCGCAGCTTTGAAGAGTTGTGCAACGGCAAATGGGATCACCTGCCCGAGGACGCGTTCATGTACGTCGGTGCGATTGAACAAGCCGAAGCGCAAGCCAAACGAATGGCCGCCAAAGCCTAAGATCATTGACGTGACTTCGTTCGAAATTTAGCTACCTCAGAAGTCCATTCGCTGAGTGGTCCGAAAAATTTCCGCCCAATCATTCGCTAAAGCTTGCCCATGTCGCAATTGAAACTTGTCATCGTCACACCCGAAACCACCACGCTCGACAAAATGGTGGAGTCCGTCGTATTGCCACTGATTGATGGTGAAGCCGGCATTCTGCCCGGCCACTCTCCGATGATTGGACGACTTGGCCCGGGCGAACTGCGAGTTCAATCCGGTGGCACGACCGAGCGTTTTTACGTCGATGGTGGCTTCGTGCAAATCGAAAGAGGTACCGTCTCGGTGCTGACAGGTCGAAGTTTGCCGGCCTCCAAAGTTGATTTGGTCGCGGCCCGCGCGGCGTTGGCAAAGGCCGAAAGCGAGCCCGTGGGCAAGGCCGAATTGGCGGAACTTAGGCTGAAGGCCATCGCACAAGCCCAAGCTCAAATTCGCATCGCTGAAAGAGTCTAGCCACGCCGTTCGCAAAACTTTTTCGAACAACCTTGCGAGCATCTGTCAGAAAACTTTGGCGCCACATCAATACGTCGCGTGGCGTCGCACAATTTCCAACAGTGGTTCGTGTAGTCGACCATTGGTGGCGAGTACCGAAGTCTTGGCCAACGGCAACTCGTGACCGAGGCAAGTCGTAATTTTCCCGCCAGCTTCCTCGAGAAACAACCGGGCGGCGGCAAAATCCCAGGGCGCCAATTGGTACTCAAAGAAACCACCGAAACGGCCTAGTCCGACATGGACAATATCTAACGCCGCCGATCCCATCCGACGAATCCCCTGAATCTGCTGACGGAAACATTCTTCAATCGCATCAAGCGTGGCCCGCATCATGCGATCCCGGTCGTAATAGAATCCCACAGCTAACATGGTTTGATCGAGGGCCGAATGCCGGTTCACGGCAACCAATTTGCCATTGTGGGTCGCTCCCCTGCCCCGCTGACAAACAAACTCATCTTTGGCTTCCGGGTTGATGATACAACCGCATTGAGCGATAGCGTTCTGGTAATACGCGACCGAAACTGCGTAATGCGGAATCCCGTGGGCAAAATTATTGGTCCCATCAATCGGGTCGATGATCCACAAATGCTCAGCACTGACTTGCTGCGAAAACCCCTCTTCGGCCATGAATTGATGGTTGGGAAATTTTGTGCGAATGATGTCGATGATTGCGTCCTCGGCTTCTGTATCAGCTCGAGTGACAAGCCCTTGATAGCCGGTGTCCGACCGCTTGGTTTCAATTTCAGCCGAAGACAGATCGGCAAAATAACGCGCAGCAATCAGTGCGCCGGCTGCCGCGGCCCGACGGGCGACAGATAATTCCGGTGATTCGGTCATTGCCCAACGGCTGTGCGACTGGCCAGCCATTTTTTTAATTCCTGACGCAAAGTAATTTCGGCAGGTAGTCCCGGGAACTGTCCGACGTTTTTTCCACGATCCATGAACACGAGAGTCGGCAAGCCCGTTACTTTAAAAGCCGCCGACAAGGCCTGCTCTTCATCACTGTTGACTTTGAGAAATTTTATTTGGCCGGTGAACTCAGTCGATAGCCGATCCAGTATCGGTCCCAACATACGGCAGGGTGCGCACCAGTCCGCATAAAAGTCGATGATTACTGGCAGTTTGCTTTCCATTACCTCGGCCTTAAAATCAGCTGCCTGGACTTTTTTGAGATTTGACATTTTGGTTCTCCTGTTTGCACAAAATGAAAATGATGTTGAGGCCGAAACACTCGCTTCCTAATTAATCGCACCAACGACAGCCAATCAGTCGTCTAGTTCGTTGGGCTGCGATGGACTGACTGATGGTTGGGATGCACCCCGATCAAGTTTTTTCTCCGCCGAACTCGGCAGATGGCAGGCGCCACTCATTCACGTTGAAACACCAAATCGAGGCAAGATCCACACCTGCAACGCAACCCAAGCTGCTGCAAGTCCCAATAGAAAGAACACGTCGTACATTTTTTTGATTCCTGAAAGCATATGGTTCCTATTTCGATGCCGTTTTTTTCCACAGAATATTTATGGCAGTCGCCGGTAGTCGACCGTACACTACTGCAATAAT
>JANNWZ010000098.1:0-56813 GCA_031409295.1 Mariniblastus sp. | reverse complement strand
TCTCGTTGGTCGCGGGTACAGACTCGTGTCGTCAAGTCGGGACGGGACGATCAAACTCTGGGACGCGCACGCATATAAGGAAACCGCGACGCTCACGGGCCATCAGGGTACGGTCTGCGATGTTGCATTCAGCCCGGATGGTTCGTGCTTTGCGTCCGCAGGCTATGACAACACGGTCAAGCTGTGGGACGTCGAGACCGGCATCAAAATACGAACGTTCACTGGACACACCGGGCTCGTGAGGACGGTGGCGTTTGACCGAGCGGGTAAGCGACTTGTGGCAGGCGGCTATGACACAAAGATCCGGGTATGGGATGTTACCTCAGGCAAGCAAATTGCGACCGCTCATGCCAGCAGCGGCGCAGTATTTGGGGTCGCCTTCAGTCCGGATGGCAAACGGTTCGCAGCGTGTGGAACCGACCATTCCGTTCATCTATTCGAATCCTTGAGCGGTCAGGAGATCATGACCTTTTTCCCAGGCAAAGATGGTGTTGAATCCGTCGCCTTCAGCCCTGATGGCACTCGGCTGGCCGCCGCCGTCGCCGGAATAGGCAACATACGAATCTGGGATGCACCACATAACAACGAAACCGTGATCCTCAGCGAACACACCGACACGGTAACCAGCGTGACTTTCAGCCTTGATGGTTCCCGAATCTATTCGGAGTCCGAAAATGAAAAACTGGTGTGGAAAGTCGCGACGCGCCAGACGCTTCTAGATGCAATGTTGGCGCCACCGGAAAAGATCACCCACGCTTGTCCCGACGGTCGATGGTTTGTGAACACCGAATCAAACAATGTCGTGTTGGTCGATCTGGAATACAAGAATACCCCCGACGAAAAAGCAAGGCGAAAAACTAAAGCGCGCTTCGATCCGTTCTGGCATCAAGAGCAGGCGACCGACGCCACCACAGCGAAGAACTGGTACGCCGCGGTTTTCCATTATGCATTGCTGATGCAGAACGATCCTGATCATGCGTCATACGATGGCCTGCAATCGTCTTTTGAAAAACTGAATTCGCAATTTGAGCAGGAAGAACGCGACCTCGAGCCACACGTCGCGACGGTGGTCCGGGAAGCTCTGAAGCTGCCACCCCCTAAATGAATTTGCCCGTGTCGCGAATCCCGCCGGGGAAAGCAAAAAGAAGGATTCAAAGGAGGAAGATTCAAAGGGGTCAAGATTCAAAGGGGTCACAAGATTCACAAGATTCAAAGAAGATTCAAAGTAACAGTTTAGTTCAATGGTGCTTTTTTGTTGCGATTAAAATTGTTGACGAGCAACGACTAAAAATCGTTGGCGGCGAGCGCAAGAGCGGGATCGCAAGAGCGGGATCGCAGGCCCGTTGAGTGGGTCGATGCTTGCGTTCCATTTTAGCTTAGCGCAGCAGCGAACTGACTCGAAACGTTGGTTTGTTTCCAGCCAAGGTGGGTAGGCAGTCCCTTTTGGATGATCGGCAGCAGCGATATCCAAGTTCGCCAAGACCGATGGAGCAAGCATTCCATCGAACAGCGAGAGATTTCTCAAACTCTCGCATACAGTTTTCGCAGCACTCGATCGGGCGGTCGCGTGAAAAGTTCGAAATAGATATCGCTCGCCCGATGGCCATGCCGACGCGCGGTCTCTCCAACCGTCATCAACTTCGCCATCCGCGCTGCACCGGCGTCGCTGCGATGGCCGAAGGTGATTTTTCGCAGGATCACCAGCGGTCGTAACGCGCGTTCCGCCAAATTGTTGGTCGGCGGAACTCGCGGATCGTCCAGGAAGACCAACCACTGGTCGGTGTGGTTCAGCAATCGGGCTTGCAACGTGGTGGCTTTTTCATGACTCACCAGAATCGTTTCGAGTCGGCTTTGCTCGGCACGCAGCCAGGCTTTCTCTCGCGCTTGGCCCCGCGCTCTGAGCTGACTGGCGGCCCGCTGGCGATGAAACCGACAGCCGCGTTTAACAAAGTTTCGAACGTCTTCAAAGAATTGATAGTCCGCGCTGTTGGTTTCAGTCAGCTTTTGCCAATCCCGCGCCGTCCGCGCCAAGTGTGCCAGGCATTTTTGTTTGGCTCCGGCTGCCGAGGCGGCGTAACCGCTGTAACAATCCGTCACCAACGTACCCCCAAAGTCGTTTCCCAACACGTCCCGCGAAACCTGACCGGCCCGCGATGTGTCGTACTGAAAATGAACATAGTTCCGATCGCCATGCACCCAGAAATAGGTTCGCGCACCATCGGTCGTCCAATAAGTTTCATCCGCGTGAACCGCTCCGTCGCTGCTGGCCAGTTTCTGGGCAATGTCCTCGACGACCGGTTCTGATTTTCCGGCCAACACGGTTTCAAAGCCGATCAGCGCCGCAGCTGTGAACGTGATGCCGTGCAACTCTTCAATGATTTGCGGAATCTTTCGATAGCTGATTCCGATTGTGTTGCGCAGCCAAATGGCTCGGCTACGCAAGTACGGGCCGATGCGACTGCCCAGCAGCTCATCTTTGCCCGGCTGTTGAACCCGCCGCCCACACGCATCGCAACAAGCCACCGGATGCCGGTAACAAACCACGCGATAGGTGTTGTCAATAATGTCTTCCTGCAGGTGGTCGAAGGTCGGCTGGGCAGCCACCACGGTGACATGGCCCGCACAATGGGGGCAACGACGCGGCGCTGGCACTTCGATCAACCAGTCATATTGCTGGGGCCTGGGGCGAAACCAACCAACATGGCCAACGGGTGCGCCTCGTTTTTTCGGTTTCTCAGTGGCCGGCGGTTGAGCGGGAGTTAGGTTCCCGGCAGCCAGTTCAGCTTGTTTCTGCTGGTGGGTGGCGAATTTGTTCTGTCGTTCCAGCTTCAGTTCGAGCTTGGCTTGTGCCAGTTCTTTCTCCAGACGAAGGTTTTCATCAACCAACTTCGAGTTGCGCGTTCGTTCGCCGTCAACCGTCTGGTGTAAGCGGAGGATCGTGTCTTGACTGGAATTGGCAAGCGTGACCAAATGGCCAACCGAGGCACCTCCCAAATGCGGGCAGTGCCGGACGTTGCCACAATCATGCTCGACTTTAGAGTAAAAACAGAATTGCATCGGATTCCGTTCCAAATGGAGATACCGATCATCTACAGAATACTGCCAAACTACGCAAGACAAATCACCCCAATTGAACTAAACTGTTACAATGCCGTTCGGGTGTCGCCCTAGTATTTTCCCCTAGTATTTTCCCCCGAGCATATATTTTCATTTTTAGCGTTGCTCGTGCTTGAAACTCACGGCAATCTTGTTTAATCTAGTCATAGGTAACCTAATTTGTATACTAAATTACACTAAGAGGCGTTCCATGATTCGTTCCCAACTATGGAGTTTGGTGGTAGCAATTGCCGTATGTTTGCCCACAATCGCGTTCTGTGACGAAGACGATCTCGATGGCCAAGGACTTACGCCTGCTGGATTTGGCGGCGACCTGCCGTTCTCGGCCCATCAAATGGTTCTAAAGTCCAATCTAAAATTGTCGCAGATTGGCGCTGCGCCGGGCGCGTTGGGAAGCGGAATTTGGGGTTGGACCGATAGGACCGCCGTTGGCGGACCGCGCGAATACGCAATGTATGGCCTTGGCAACGGAACGTCGTTCATTGATGTAACCAATGCGTCCAATCCAACCTACGTCGGATTTTTGCCAAGTGCCACTGGAACATCGGTCTGGCGTGAACTTAGAAGTGCCGGCAATCATGCTCTCATTGTCTCCGATGGCAATGGCGCGCACGGAATGCAAGTTTTCGATATGACGAAGTTGCGCGAGTTTGCTGGAGCACCAATTACTTTTTCGACTGCGGAATCGTCGTTTTACACGCAGTATACCGGAATTACGAACGGACATACGGTCCACGTAAACGAAGCAACAGGGTACGCCTATTTGTTTGGTACCGGCGGAAACGCGTTTTCCTCTGGTTCCCACTTCGTCGACGTCAATAATCCAATGACTCCCACAGCTGCGGGCGGCTACAATGGATCTGGGTACATCCATGACGGGCAAGTGGTAATTTATAACGGTCCAGATGCCGCTCACGTCGGCAAAGAGATTTTGTTTGCGGCGAATTCACGTTCGTCAAGCAACGTCAATGACGATTCGGTTCGAATCATTGATGTCACTAACAAGGGAGTGGGAAGTATCTCGGTGCTTGGGAATGCCACGCACGAAAACGCTCGATACATTCACCAAGGTTGGCTGACGCCAGACCAAAAGTATTTTTTGGTCGACGACGAACTTGACGAGTACTACGACGTAAGCGTGTTGAAGACACATGTGTACGACGTGTCCGATCTGGACAACCCAATCTACAAGGGTGGCTGGACGCATCCGTCCAATTCGAGAAACATTGACCACAATCTGTTTATCAAGGAAACGCCTTATGGGCTGATGGCGTTCGAGTCAAACTACACAATGGGTTTGCGAGTGATTCGTATCGATGACTTGAGCGGGCCGACGCCTTTGATGACCGAATGGGGTTGGTTTGACACTTATCCCGCCGATGATGGGATCGTAAGTTTCAATGGCCAATGGGGCAATTATCCATTTTTTGATAGCGGTAACATCATTGCGGGCGATCGGCAAAACGGTTTATTCGTGCTGCAAATGGTGCCAGAACCATCATCCTTCGTGCTGTTGGCTTTCGGTAGCTCGGTATTGGCAATTCGACGACGTCGTAAGCTAGTACTGGCTATCGCGGCGTAGAGTTGGTTTTGAATTGAAGCATAGTGTTTCCTTTTCGCTGCACATAGAAAAGGATCACCACCATGCCAACTTACGAAAGTCTACCCGCTGAGTCGAAGTATTTCAACGGAATTCTGTTTCAGAAAATGGCGGAAGACCTGCGTTTGGATGGTAAAGCCAAACGGACCGTTTATGGTTACCTGCGAGCGATTCGACAACTGGCTGACTTCTGCCAGAAGCGTCCCGATGAACTCAACGAGCAGGATCTGCGGCGGTACCTGCTGCATCTGATTGTCGAACTGGAAGTCGCCACCGGGACTCAGACGGTAGCGCTCAGCGGCATCAAGTTCTTCTTTCGCACCACCTGTCCGCGCGACTGGAAAGTTCTCTCACAAACCAAGCTCCGCTACATTGACGCACTTCCCGAAGTCATTACTGTCGACCAGGTCCGTCAAATCATCGACGCCTGCCGAACACTGCGACTGAAAACCTTTTTCTGGACCAGCTACACACTCGGACTGCGGATTGGTGAAGCGGTCAATCTGCAAGTCGGCGATCTCGACAGCCAGCGCATGATGGTGCACATTCATCGCGGCAAGGGAGCCAAAGATCGCTACCTGGTTCTTCCCGATTCGACCCTGCAATCCCTCCGACAGTTCTGGCTCACCCATCGCAACCCGGTCTGGCTCTTCCCCGCCGAAGGCCGCGATCACACCGACGGATCGACTGCGCAAACACCGATGAGCATCTCGACTGTGCAGTCGGCGATCAAGTCCATCACCACCCAACTCGGCTTTGCCAAACAGGTTTCGACTCATACGCTCAGGCATTCATACGCCACGCACTTGCTCGAAGCGGGAGTCAGTCTCCGCGCGATCCAGAAGTACCTCGGTCATTCCAGTTTGCAAACAACACTGATCTACTTGCATCTGACCGAGACTGCGGAAGCGGACAACCGCCAAGTCATCAACCAGTTATTCGCCGCAACGCCGAAGAATGACAAACCGGGAGATGACAAACGTCCCGGAGCCAACCGCCAGTAGATGCCGACCGTAGCCGATGCACTTCGGCAGCACGCCCCGGCGTAGCTCAACCAGTACGGTAACCGCGTCCCGCTGATGCACCGCAAAGTGCTGATGGCGATCACGCGGTGCCGCACGGGGGAGTTGGGAAGCCTGATCTATCATTGCAAGTCGTGTCCCAATCACCACTGGGTCGGACGCTCTTGCGGCAATCGGCATTGTCCGAATTGTCAAAAAGAGAAGACGCAAGATTGGCTGGCCAAGCAAACGCAAAAGCTGCTGCCGTTAGAACACTTTGTCGTCACTTTCACGGTTCCCCAGGAGCTGCGACCGCTGCTGCGCGCCAATCAAAAAGCCGGCTATGAAGCGATCTTCAGCGCCGGCAGCCAAACGATTCGCACACTGCTAGGAAATGACAAAAACCTGGGAAAGAAAACAGGGGCCAGACAAAGGCGAAACCGATGAGCGCTTCATTCTAGCAACTGGATAACTGCACTGACTCTGATATCAAAAATCAAATGGAAAAACGCGTTGGTGTGGCCCTGCGATTGCTCACGTCAGTTGCGAGTCGAATTGTCCGAGCCGATTCTTGGGCACCTTGTAATTGGGGAATTCCCGGTTGGTTTCACGTCGACTCCCACTGGTATTCTCACGGCAACGTACCGTAACCCCTCGCGGCGTTACGTATGTCGTTCGAAAAACACTTGTCTGACTTCTTATTTCTGTTACATTGTAATTGAAATTGCGCTCGTATTTGCTTTTGAACTTGTCCGAACAAAAGTGTGATGCCATGGGTTTGAATATTCGGTGCTCGTGTGGAGTTGTTTTGCAGGTCAGTTCAGATCTGGCCGGTAAAAAAATTCGTTGCCGCCAATGTCAAAAAGTCATCGTTATCAACCTGCCTGACGAAGGGATATCGTCAGCGCCCGAGCATCAACAGGTTTCAAGCTATAGATCGCCATTGGCAAATCGTTCGACGCAGCCTTTGTCGACGTCCAATGGATGGAAAAAGCAAACGGCTGGTGCCAACAAACAATTAATCGTTGGCGTTTGGATTGCCTCCGGCGTCTTGGGATTGGCGCTAATTTTTGTTGTTGTCGCCAAGTACGTACCCAGTCTGAGTGGCAGTAAGTTGGACGATTCCTCAACGGCTGCCGTCGAGCGGTCCAGTGTTTTGCCAACTCCGCCGCCGACACCGACGCCGACTTTGTCGCAAGCCCCTTCACCACCAACGATCGAATCCAAACCTGCAATTGCGCTAACCAGTACGCCCCAATCAACCGATGTTAAACCCGCCTTGGCCAACGGTTCAACCGACGCAAACAAGGATGCCAAACCCCCGTCCACCCCCCTCGAAAATTCAGTCGGAACAACTTTGGAGCCTATGAATTTGGTCGACTTGATTGAGCGGGTGGAACCTTCGGTTGTGCGAATTGATGTTAAGTCCGGGAAAGAAGAAAGTATCGGCAGCGGTGTCTTCGTCGATTCTGCTGGTCTGGTCGTGACGAACTATCACGTGGTCCAAGGCGCGAGTTCCGTTGTGCTCATGACGCGCGATGGGCAGAAATTTACCTCGAACGGTTTTCTACATGTGGATCCGCTGAAAGATCTCGCCGTTATCTCCATTCCTCCTGGCAGTCTCGACATCTCGCCAATCCCGATCGCGCGATCACTCCCGCGCAAGGGGCAAGAAGTTGCTGCGTTTGGATCGCCGATGGGTTTCAGTTTTTCCGCAACACAAGGAACCGTTAGTTCCATTCGTTCTGGCTCTGAAATTCGTGAAGTCCTGACGAGTCTCGCCGGGATCGACGTTTATTCAATTCTTGGGTACTCAGCAAAAACGAACTGGATTCAAATGACGGCGGCTATTTCGGGTGGAAATAGTGGAGGTCCGCTCGTGAACATGAGTGGCGAATTGGTCGGGATCAATACTTTTACCAGTCCAGCCGGGCAAAATCTGAATTTTGCGGCAACGTTTGAAGAAGTTATTTCAGTTCTGGAAGTGGCAAAGACTTCGAAGCTCAAAACCTTTAGTGAGCTTCCACAGCAGCGCATTACGATCGAATTTCCGGGCGGCCCACCGGACAATGACCGTGATCTAGCCTCCAATGCAGCGGACAGTTCGTCCCCCAATCGTCCGGGACGCAATGGTTCAGAACACATTGGTCCACCGGGAAGCACTCCACCGGGAAGCACTCCACCGGAAGGTGTGCCACCGGGAACTGTGCCACCGGGAAGTGTCACTTGGGGAATTTCTTCATCGGGCGATGGTTCGTCGCGTAGTTTCTCAACGGGAAATGGTTCGTCGGAAAATTTTTCATCGGAAGAGGGTCCGAATGGAAGTTTTTCATCTAGGGGTGGCCGATCCGGAGGTACCGCAACGATTGTAGCGCCTCGCGTATTGACGCCAGAAGAAACGGAAGAGTTGCGACTTCGAGAAACTGGCACCATGAGCATCGTCAACCCGACGGAGTCCGAAACATTTTCTGTTGGCAAGGAGGCGAATGTTGTCCGCTCGTTTTCGACTGGCGATGCGGCGGTGGTTCATCTTTCGATTTCACCGGACGAAAAATATCTTGCGGCGACGACTTTCGATGGCAGCTTGAACGTATTTGATAACGAAAAAAATGGTCAGTTACTTTACACGATTGAGACCCAACACAAATTGATCCGGCGGTCGGCATTTACTTCTTCGCCTACCCGTTTGGTGACCGGTCGGGATGCTGGGACTGAGAAAAATATTCACTTTCGAGACCCACAGTCCGGTGAGATTCTGGTGGGACTAAAAGATATCTTTCCCTTTAAGATGGTCGCGTTGGCGGTGTCTTCCGACGGTCGCTCAGTTTTCTCGAGGTGCGGTAACGACATGGCGGGGCCAGCCTGGTTCTGGAGGTTCGGTATTTTGGATGATAACCCGCAAAGAATTATGGTTCAGTCTCGTGTTTTGCGACTCAATAGTAGCTATTTCGGCGAAGACGCTTGCGGAAAATGCGCGGTATTTTCTCCCGATAATCGGATTTTATGGGTTGGTGGAGAAGACGGGTTGATCGCCTCTTTGACTGGCGCGGGAAATGAAATCGGCGTTTCAGGAATCAAAAGAATTGGTAGCGGTCCTATCCTCGATATCGCAATCTTGCCCGATGGAAATACGCTGCTAACTGGTGGTGAGGATGGTCAAGCCAGACTGGTCCAAGTATCCGAAAAAAATTGGAGCCCAACAAAACTGGGCACAGTCTGCAATGGGGAAGTATTGGGTGTTTGTGTGTCCACAAGTGGCACGCTTGCCGCGACGACAGCGGCCGATAAGAAGATCAATATATACGAAATCGAAGGTCGATTGCTGAAACAGACGATTTTGGTTCCGTCCGTTTGTTTGTCAATTCGATTCTTTAACCACGACAAGTATTTGTTGGCGGGTTGCAAAGACGGACAGATCCGAGTCTACCGAGTGGATTAACTCGCTTGAAGAGATTGAAGCCAGGGATTTTTTCGGAACAGGACGGAGCGGTCTTTCAGGATGCCGGATTCTCACCGGAATTAAAGGGGTCAGGAGGGCTCTGTAGAAAACATACGAACGGTAAGAGAATCATGATGTTGTGAGTAAGTACCATCAGGCTCAATTCTCTGCATCTGCTCCAGTACGTTCTTCCTTTGCAAAACGATCCCTGTCGTCGCTTGATCATTGACATGTCAGTTTCCACTTGGGTTCGCGTGCGATAGGTTTCTTCATCGAATCGGGTTTGCATCAACCTCCGGTAATAGCCGGATGCGGGCTTGGCAGGTGGCCGCCCAGCCTTTCGCGGGATGATCGTTCGCAACGAAAGCTCGTCTCTGGCGTATTTGTGATTTGGCTCGCTGTCGTAGCCGTCGTCGGCGAGTACCTTGGACAGTTTCACACGCCGACTGGCTGGATGAATCAGTTTTTTGAATTCACCGACGTCAGGACAAGGGCTACGTTTGGCTGGGAAGGCGACGATGAAATGACTGGCAACATCGGTGACAACACCAAGCTTCGGATCACGATGATAAGTGATGGTTTTCCACGGCCCGTGCTTGTTTGACCGGCGTTTGATGAGGTAGGCACTGGCACTGGTCGCGCTCAAGCCAGTCAAATCGATCGCTGAATTGACAACGCGTTTTCGACGTTGTGTCTGTTCCTTCACTGTCGCCTCAAGCAGTTGCTGAGCGGACTTCGAAACCAGCAATCGACAAGCGGCCTTTGGGAAGGTGGTAAAGTGCGCAATGCAAGCCAATTCGATGGCCTTGTTAAGTGAATCGCAGTCCGCCAGGCTCTCAACGAGCCCGCGGTAGTCGGTCTTGAGGAAGTGCTTCAGAACCAGACAAGCAAAGAGCTGGTGCTGTGTAAATTTCTTGGGGCTGTGGAGATGACGGTGCGCCGGAAGAGACGCTTTCGCGATCTTCCACGCAGTCAACAAAACGGCTTTCGGTGATTTACTCGTATCACTCATCGCGAGTGATACACAACAAATCTCGCTAGCAGGGCAATGCTCTCTCTACTTTTCTACAGACCCGGTCAGGTACAGTTCTTGCGACTGGGAAGAACATTTCCCCGGAACTTGCGGCAACCTAACGTCTTGCGGATGCGACCGTTCCACATTTCGACGTTCGACTCCAGTCACTCGAGAATTTCTATCACGCCACCGTTGAAGTTTGCATTGCCCGTGCGGAACTGCCGACTGGTGTAATCGACCGGCAACAGATAACTCCCCAGCGACAACGATTCAAGCATCCCTTCGCGCGTCGACGGAGGTACCGCGTTGGGGTGGAGGCGACGGTTTTCGATCGGCACCAGCCTGTGGCCTTGCTCGATGTTACCAGCGGCTTTGCTTCCCGCGAGACTCCCCTGGCGAGCTGCTTTCAACGAATCCAATTGGTCTTGTTGTTGAGCGTGAATAACACGTCGCTGCACTGAAGAACAGGCGGCGATTTGCGGCCAGAGCATAAACCATTGTGTTCACATCGCCAAACTTCTGCTGGCATACTGTCAGGATGTCAAGATAGGGTGCGTTTCGTTTTCTGTCGGTGTTGACTTTTGCGACAAAGAATTGACAGCGATCATTCGAACGCGGGCAGTTGCTTTTAGAAGATGTAACGAAGTCATGCATTGCGGCAGATGGATCAGAGGATCTCGCACCGATTGTCCTGATCATGCTAGATCCTCGGCCTATCGACTGGCCCGTTGGAGTCGATCGAGCAAAGCGGCACCGATTCCTACGTCTTCCACGGATTCGCAAAACACAACCTGTGCGGCATCCAAATCAGCTTGGCGAAAGAAATCAAACAGATTTGCAGCATACTCGGTTGTACTTGTGCAAATCAACATCGACTTGAATCGCGCGGGATTCGAGGGCGCCTGGAGGCCGATGTAGTGAGCGACGGTTTGCCCCATCATGGAACTCGCGAACTCCGAATCTCTCGTCGCGGAAGAAACTACAATCACACGTGCTCGGGGTTGATAGTGCTTGTGTCGGAGTCCCGGCGAGTTACCGGTTGAAAGCGGCGAATCCGAAGAATCACGAAGATAGGGCTCGATCGTAAGACAAACCTCTCGCAATCGCTCGAACGAAACGCCTCCCGGTCGCAGGACGCGAGGTGGATCGCAGGTTACATCGACGACTGTACTCTCGAGACCGACCATCGTCGGCCCACTGCAAACGATTCCGGCGATGCGTCCATCCAGGTCTTCGGCGACCGCTTGCCAACTTGTGGCACTTGGTCGCCCAGAGAGATTCGCACTCGGGGCAGCCAGCGGAACGCCAGCTAAGCGAATGAGTTCGAGAGCGATGGGATGATTGGGAAACCGGATGGCAACGGTTTCCAGACCGGCGGTGACTTGCCACGGCACTTCCGGCCGTTTGGGCAACACAAGGGTAAGTGGACCCGGCCAAAACTTAGCCATGAGATTCCGAGCGATCAACGGCACTGCGAGGGCCACCGCCGAAACTTGATTGAGGTCGGCGATATGAACGATCAAAGGGTTATCGGCGGGACGTCCTTTAGCTTCAAAAATCTTAGCGACGGCGGCTGGATTCATCGCGTCAGCGCCCAGGCCATAAACCGTCTCCGTTGGAAAAGCAACGAGTTTTCCCGACCGCAGGAATTGAGCGGCAACGTCCAGATCCGTTTCCGAAAAAAATGTAGTCTTCATGTTGGGCTACTCACAGTGAGAACAAATTTTCCAAACCCGGCTGTGTGAAAGACGATTCGGCAAAATAATCATCACGGGCAACATCTTCCGAAGGTAGGGTGAATAATCCTAGGGGTCGGCGGAAATCTGTGGTCTAACGGTGATCGAACGAAGGAGGTTTTCGATTGAAAGTACTGACAGACAGTATACCGATGAGTGCAGGCCCAGACTGAATCTGCCGGCCGGTTGGTTCCGGCAGAAGCAATGCGTGTCCATACGACCGTAATTTCCCAAGCCATTTTTTGATTCATTGCTTGCAATCGGTGTGTATGCACACGCTCGACCACTAACATGATTGGTCTGTTGGTTTTTGCCTTACTCTGGCCCCGGTTCCCTGTTCTCTTGGTCATGGAATATCTCCCGGATTTGGATTATGTTGAACCAAATGAGGAAATTCCAAATCCATTCGAGGCGAGCCAGTGCGCTCGCCGCGCCGTTTGGAAGCCGATGCCACTTACTATTTAGAAGCAGGACAGACCAAAGATGAATGCGAAGCCGATTGGCTATTGGATAACGTTGGTTCTCTTTTGCATCGCAATGGGTGCTGGAGCGTTTGCAGACTTGACGCAGAATCCGACGATCGTGGCTTCGATGAAGAAACTCGGCTATCCGGACTATGTCGCGACGCTCCTTGGATTTTGGAAAATTGCCGGCGTCATTACGATTCTCATTCCAGGTTTTGGACTAGTAAAGGAGTGGGCTTACGCGGGATTCGTCTTTGATTTGACGGGAGCGAGCGTGTCGCATTTCGCCATTCAGGACCCCATGCCCGAACCGCTTGTTCCTTTGTTAGTGCTCGCCATCGGAATGGCCTCGTGGTACCTGCGACCAGCAAGCCGACGGGTTGGCGTCGCCGTTGTTGAACCGAAATCATGAGCCCCATAGAAGGTAGCGATCTCGATTCAACCCTGGACGCAGTCAGTCCGCTGGCTATCCAATCGCGTCCAGAAGTGGCCAACACAATCGGCGGTCGTTTCGGCATGGAGCTTCTGGAGGGAGACGGCGGAGCAAGCCAGGAAGCCGATTTGTTGCTTCAAGCCCGGCTCAAGGCTGCGGCTTTGGCACTTGGATTCGGATCGGCGATCTTCTCCGTTTGGATTCTCGTTCAAGAATGGTTAATTGGCGATCAACATCTAGGTTATCCCTTTATGCTGTTGCAGTTTTTTGCGACAGCCACATTTATTGGGATCGGAGTTTGGTTAACTCGTATTGGAGCGGCCAGCTCTCGCTGCCTTTGGTGGTGTGAGCTGGTAATCTTCGGTTTTGCCACGCTTTTGTTTGCGGTGATGCACTTTCTTGACATTGTTGAAATGTCTTCTCAATTCACTGTCATGCCGCACATGCCCATTCCGGCCTGGATCATTCTTATTTTTGCCTATGCTGTTTTTGTTCCCAGGTCGTGGACTCGTGTTTTGATTGTGGTTCTGACCATCAGTCTGTTTCCATTGCTGGCTACAGCAGCGGCCATGATTATATATCCCAACGTTCGCGATATGATTTTCCAAAACCGATCGAGCACGATTGAAATGGTGCTCGTATTGGCGGCTACGGTGTTTACGGCCGTTACCAGTGTGCACATGATCGCGAAGTTGCGAGCTCGAGCGGATGAGGCCAAAGAGCTTGGTCGATATCGACTTAAGGAAAAGATCGGTTCTGGAGGTATGGGGGATGTTTATCGCGCAGAACATCGGCTGATGAAACGTCCCTGTGCAATCAAGGTGATTCGAGCTGAGAAAGCAGGCGATCCGAAAGCCATCGCTCGCTTCGAGCGCGAGGTCCACGCAACATCGCGGTTGAACCATTGGAACAGTATTTCGATTTACGACTACGGTCGAACGGCGGATGGAACATTCTTCTACGTTATGGAGTATGTGACGGGGCTCACTGTGCAAGATCTGGTGAAACGACGGGGGCCGATGTCGCCTGGTCGTGTGGTCCATTTGCTTAATCAAGTCTGCAGCGCACTCGTCGAGGCCCATTCGATTCAACTTGTTCACCGAGATATCAAGCCGGCGAACTTGATGGTGACAGAATTGGGTGGAACCTATGATGTGATCAAGTTACTGGACTTTGGCCTGGCAAAGCCGTTGACGGAAACGCTCCAGCCCCAAGGCGATTCCCAACTTACGTTAGCCGGCAGCCTGACGGGTTCGCCGCTTTATATGGCCCCCGAACAAGCTTTGGGCGAAACTCAGGCCGACAAACGATCCGATATCTATGCGCTGGGAGGCGTGGCATTCTACATGCTGACAGCGAGGCCTCCGTTTGAAGCCGTTGGAACCCTCAAGGTCCTTTTGTCGCATCTCAACGAGCCTGCGGTCGCGCCTTCGAGTGTTCTCAAACGGACTCACGGCGCAGATGTTTCGCCCGCCTTGGATGCGATCGTACTGAAGTGTATGGCGAAATCCCCTGGCGATCGGTTCCAGTCCGTTGGTGAATTGCGTACAGCACTGAGGAAGACACCGGAAGCATCACAATGGAATGAAGCGCTTGCCGAACAATGGTGGACCAGCAACTGCAGCCAATATCAACGTGCGAATGGATAATCCCCAGGTCGTAATCGCCCGCTCGAGCTGTCCCTAAATCGCACCGGTCACCCCACCTGGCACTGTCTTCTGTGTTGTTTGATCCAAATTCCGCTCCGGCGCGTCAAACGAATGGCACATGGATAAATCAAAGGGAAAATCAAAGGCGTCAAAATGCCATTGGAGCAAATGGCAAAACGAGCCGCGCGCGTTCGAGAATCGAGTACCACGGCGAAGATCCCCAATCTTACTAACATCCGTATGAAATGGAGTCCGACGACCGTGAAGCCGCTCGCGTGGGATAAGTTGGGGCCGATTGTAAAATAACATGTAGATTTGATCGATCAAGAGGTCAGCCAAGAGACTCGTGCGCTGGGAACCTACAAAGAACTCCTAGCCACGGTTTATGATCAGGCTACTGCGATTGACAGTAAAGTGGCCGAAACGGGAGGCCCCGGTGGTCATTCAGCAATGAACATCCGCGAGTTCGCCGAAGCTCGAAGATTGTATTTGCTGAAAGCAACTGAAAAGAAAGTTGCCCGGTATCGAGTCCGTTACGCCGAAACAATTGACGACTTGATCATATTCGTCGGCTGCCCTTGCCAGACCACAGATCAATGTTCGCGATCAGCCTGTTCCGCCAAAGGGCTGTGTTCGCTCTCCCGTGCAAACTCGTCCGGCTGAGCTCGTTTCGCCCAGACCACTAGCGAGAGACCCACCAGCGCCACTACGGCTCCCGCGAGGATCCACATCGCTGGGATCGGGTCGTCTTCCGCCGGAAACCATTCGTATTGACTTAATGTCGGTTGGTAATAAGCCAAAAAAACGACGGCTGCGTTGTGAATCGCGTGCAACACAATCCCTGGGAAAATGGAATCCGACTTGTAAGCCAAATACCCCAACATCAATCCCACCAAGGTCGTCGGCAACAACCGGTCGATCGCGATCACACTGTTGGAGAGGACATGAAACAAGCCGAACACGAACGCCGAAATCAAAATCGCGGCCCACGCGTGCCGTGAGCGTAATAACGATCGCATCAACAGGCCACGAAAAAACCACTCTTCGCAGATGGCTGGTATGATGGCCAAGCATATTGCGATCACAATCGGCGAGACCTGTCGGACGCGAGCGACCTGGGCGGCGGTTTCAGTCACCAATTGTTCATGCCAAGCATCACGCGTTTCGGCTCCGGCAAACCAGCCATAGACATCATGCCAACCGGAAATACAGGCCATCACAATCGGCCACAGACTGATCCCCAGTAAAACTGCCGCCAACCAAAATACGGGCCGGGAGAAATTTAGACCGAATCCACTTCGAATCACCGTTCGTTGATGAATCGCGACTAATAAGGGAAACACCAAAAAGGACCCTACGGTAAATACTCCCATCAGCGAAAACCGAACCGCCAGCTGAGTCGCGTCGTCGGAAGGCATCCTTCCCAGGATGCCAATCAACACAAAATTCAGCGGAAACAAGACAACTAGGCAGAACATCGCGACCGGCAGCGGTACCAATGCTTGGGTCTTAAGCGGCCTGGCAAACATTTCACCGAAACTACCATGCGTCTGATACAAAATCGCATCCGAACCAAAGGACCGTGCCGCCCACATCATTGCCAATAAACCATAGGTCGCCGTAGACAGAATCACCACCAAAGCTGGAACCCATTCGACTTTGTTTTCAATCACATCACGCGCCAGCAAGAGCAGATTAACCATTGGGGCGACCGCCCATGGCCCAGCTAAACTCAATCCTGGGGTCATCGCTAACAATCCAGGCCCCATCGACAACAGAATTATCGGAATCAAATAGGCTTGGGCTTCTTTGAAACTGCGCGCGTAACTGGTCACCGCCAGGAGCAATGCCGAATAGAAAGCCGCAAATAGTACTAATAACAAAAAAATCTTCAGCACGACTGCCAATGTAAACCCAGCCGATCCCGGTAAAAACTGATCGAGCTGAAACACCCAGATCGTCGCCGCCATTCCGATCATATTCAGCAGTGCTGTCAAAACGGCGACCGTTAGCACCGCGACGAATTTTGCAGTTAAGATTGCCAAGCGGGGCAACGGCGCGGCCATCAATGTCTCCAGCGTTCCGCGTTCTTTCTCGCCAGCGGTCAAATCGATGGCCGGATAGACCGCCCCGGTAATCGTCATCAAGACGAGGATCAAAGGAATCAACGACGCCAACGAAAAACCACCTCCCTCGTCCGCTGCTACTCCGTCGGGCAAGGGCAAGAGTTGGTCCACGATTTTGAGCGCCGGCTCTGACGGCAATCGGGCTCGGCGCAACATATCATTGAGCGTTGCTTTGTTGAACAAATCCAAATTCATTTGTAGATAGTCTGCCGCCGCCCGTGACGGTCCGTCTGTTCGAGAAATAAGCTTGATTTGGCCTTCGCCCCAGGCATCACGGCCTTGTGTTTCAAACACTACGCCCAAGTCGGCATGTCCGTCCGCAACAATCCGTTCGACTGAAGACTCCGAGTCCGGTGGAACGAATACCCAAGAATGGTTTTTAAACGGAACAAACTCCGAGGGGCGACGTTTTGAATTGGCCAACGCGCCAATCGTCGATGGATCATCGGATTTGTCAGCGGCCGGTTTCCCGAGGTCCGCTGCTTGCCGTTCCCATATCTCCACCGTGCCACCGATGCGAGCCAACAATTGATTAGTTTGTTCCGCCGTTCCATCACCCGTGTAAACGATCTGGAATGTGACCGGCTCACCGCCGCCAAACAGGTGGGCGTTGGATGTCAGAAACGAGCGAAAAATTAAACTGAGAATCGGGTAGACCAGCAATGGCATGACAATCAAGGTGACAATCGTGCGACGATCCCGCAACGTTTCGCGTAGTTCTTTTAAGGCTAAACGGCGCAGTCGAAAAGATCGCCGAGGCCGGGAATCTCCGAAGGAATTCTCTAAGCGTAGCCGATCCGCCGCCGAAGTTGATGGCTGAAATCCACTTTCAGTCTCAGCTGATTCTGTTTCTTTTTCCATCATCGAACCGAAGAGTACTTTCCTTGTGGTGGCTCGTTGATCAGATCCACGAAAATCTCAACCAAATCGTTGTGTCCCGACTGATTTTGCAAATCGGCTAAAGTACCTTCCATGACCATTTTTCCATGATGCACCAATCCGAATCGGGAGCAAACTCGTTGAGCCTGTTCCAATCGATGGGTACACAAAATCACGGCCTTGTGTTGTTGCTTTAGCAACTCAATATAGTGGAAAATTACTTGGCTGCCGATCACATCCAAACCCAAGGTCGGTTCGTCCAGCATCATCACGGGTGGATCGTGAATCAGCGCCCGGGCTAGATTCAGTCGTTGTTTCTGCCCCGTGCTTAACGTCGTACAGCGTTGATCGAGAAACTCGCGAAGATTTAACAGCGACGTCAGCTCTTCAATGCGCGAGTCGATCTTCGCCGACGGCAAACCGTACACATCGCCAAAAAAAGAGAGCATTTCCCGGCCACTGAGCCACTGATAAACACCCGCCGTGGCCGACACAAAACCAACCTGTCGTTTAACTTCATCCGCGTCGCGATCCGACCGAAATCCACCAATCTCAGCCCAGCCACTGCTCGGGCGCAGCAACCCGAGAATCATCCGCATGGTGGTGGTTTTGCCGGCTCCATTGGGCCCGAGCAAGCCGAACACTTCGGATTCGCCGACATCGAACGAGATATCATCGACCGCAACAATTTCACGCTGCGCTGAGGTAAATATCTTTCTGAGGTGATGAACGTGAATCAACGGGACACCTGATCGAGGGAGGGACGGTCCACTTTCGTTGCAATAAGCTAAATTCTCAGCTCGCGATAACCGAGCGGCGGACCCCATGATAACGCCCACGCCAATGGTTTGTCGACGGAAGAGGAATGAGTCTCGATCAGCCGAACCGTCTGGCAATTTCGTTTGTCGCCTCAGCTCAAATCGTCGAAGGACAACTGACGAACCGCAAGCCTGGCTGCTGCGAAGTTTTTGATGAAAAAAATGTTAAACAATGCTCTTGATTAAATTTTCATCGATGTTTTTTTCTTTAGAAATCGTCCGGACCGTCGTTTTCTCAGCTAGTTACTCTGAAAGAAGCGAGAACATCCTGGAATGGATGCTGGAATACAGTTTACGGTTGGTAGAAACGGGCTCTAATCTCAGCCTGTCGAGCTTGGCGTGAAATCGAAGATTGGCAATCATAACTCTCTTTAATTGAATTGGATGATGATCAAAACGCCGTGGATCCCGTTGCAAACTAACGGGTCTTTTCCCGGTTTTGGTTCAAATCACGCATTATCGAATCTGTCCAGACTCCATTTTAACGAAAAAAGTACCTGGAATTTCAAAAATAAGTACCCGCTATCGGCGAACTAGTCCACAGAGCCAACTCGAATTTTTGCCCAACGGCGGGCTAGGTCGCGTATTGTTGTGGATTCTCCGATAGTTGCTGTCTTAAAAAGTTGGCGACTGACTCAAAAAATATGAAAGACATTAACCGATGGGAACTGCCAGTTTGAATTCCGCAGATTTCATTTTTGAAAAAAACCCGCCTCCCAAACCGAAGGCACCGCACCAATATGTGAAATATGTGCCGGTTGGATATGTAACCTCTCACTCGATGTTGATCGGTTATCTGTTATGGGTGGTTGGTTTCACTGGGGCCCATCGGTTTTACTTCGGAAAACCTCTGACCGGGATATTGTGGTTTTTTACGGGTGGATTGTTGGGAATCGGTTGGTTGATCGACGTGTTTTTGATTCCGTCGATGAACCAAGAAGCGGGCATGCGATTTCGCCTGGGGACGCTCGATTACAGTGTCGCTTGGGTTCTGTTGATTTTTCTGGGGTGGTTGGGTTTCCATCGCTTCTACCAAGGCAAGATCGTCACCGGATTGTTGTATTTGGTGTCGGGTGGGTTGTTCGGGATCGGCATCGTCTACGACGTATTGACGCTGAACGAACAAATAGACGAAGTTCATTCTATGCAACACGCGGCATGGAACTGAACAGTTTTCTCAATTAAGCTTGCTATGCCAATCGATTGGCAAACGCCGAGGCACGGAGATTGCTGAGTCAGTGCTGCAAGGCGGCCTCTGCGTTACTGCTTCTTCGTTGCCTTCTCGAGCAACGACCGTGATTCTCAGAAACGGTTGCTATTCTGCTGAAAGGCGCCCGAAAAGGCCGAACCCAAACCAACCAATCCGCTCCCGGTCTGTTGATTAAGACGGCGAGCCACAGGCGAGGAGTATTCCATCGAACGCCGCCTACGGTTAACCGCTAGTCATAACGTGCTCGACGAGCATTAAATCACCAACCCAATCGGGCAAAGGACTGCTTTAACTTTTCTTATCGCGATTTGTAAAGCACTCCAAAAACTCAGCCATTTTGACACTGTGGGCGAATTCTGTTTTAATTGATTGAATTCACACATTACGCCAGCGGCATCCGGTACGCTTTGGATGGTCACCATGGCTGGCTAGTAATCAAATGCAGTGACCTTGGTGCCAATATGCCGACTCCGGATCCCGAAAAATGGCTTGGCAATTTCGGGTTGACGGCGTTTCGACCGGGCCAACGACACGTCATTGATGCGATTATGTCCGGTCGAGATACCCTTTGCATCATGCCGACCGGGGGGGGCAAAAGTCTATGTTTTCAGTTGCCGACGCTCGCCAGAGACGGGGTCACCATTGTGATTTCTCCGCTGATTGCGTTGATGAAAGATCAAGTTGACTCTTTGAACCAGATCGGTGTTCCGGCAACCTTTATCAATAGCTCGCTGCCCAACAACCAACAACAGGCTCGCATCACCGGGATGATTAACGGCGAGTACAAGCTCATCTACGTTGCGCCGGAACGACTGCGCAGTAATTCGTTTTTGCGGGCTGTCGATAAAACTCACATTCAATTGCTGGCGGTTGACGAAGCCCATTGCATCAGTCAATGGGGACATGATTTTCGCCCGGACTATGCGCGGCTGGGGCGGTTTCGCAAACGATTGGGAGATCCACAAACCGTTGCCTTGACTGCTACCGCGACGTCATTGGTGCAAGACGATATCGCGAAAATTCTGGAATTGCGGGAACCAGCGACGTTTGTAACCGGGTTTGCCCGATCCAACTTGCATTTGGCGGTTGAGTCTCCCAACGGCAATCAGGAAAAAGATCAACGGTTGATCGAATTCATCAACTCGACGGAAGGATCCGGAATCATCTATGCTTCGACTCGAAAAAACTGCGAACATCTGGTGGAGCTGTTGCAAGACGAATCGAAACGGAGTTTGGCATTTTACCATGGCGGCATGCCGGCGGAAACTCGACGTACGGTGCAGGAAGATTTCATGTCGGGGGGAACCGAGATCATCGTCGCGACCAATGCGTTCGGCATGGGTATCGATAAATCCAACCTCCGCTTCGTGATCCACTACAATCTGCCAGGGAGTGTGGAAGCGTATTACCAGGAAGCGGGCAGGGCGGGGCGCGATGGTAAACCTTCACAGTGTTTGATGTTGTATTCCTTCCAGGACAAATTCATTCAAGAGTTCTTCATCGAGAACTCTTATCCGTCCCGTGACATTATTAAACAAATTTACGAGTACCTGCGGTCGATTAATGCGAATCCGATCGAAATGACGTTGCAGGAAATCAAAGACGATCTCGGTTTGCAAATTGGCACGACGGGCATTGCAAATTGCGAGAATCTGCTCGAAAAAGCCAACGCTATCGAGCGGCTTGATTCCGTCCAAAACTCTGCCGCAATACGCATCGATTCCGACTTGCCAACGCTGGTTGATTTCTTGCCGCGCGACGCCCGGACTCAGCGACATGTATTGCGGGGGCTGGAGCGAATTTCCGAATCGTTTCGCGGCGAGCGGGTCATGTTCAGTCCGCAACGTCTGGCCGATGCATTGGAAATGAAATGGGAAGCCGTCAATCGCGCGATTCGTCAATTGGTGAAATTGCCGATGATCGATTACATCCCGCCGTTTCGGGGACGCGCGATCCACCTGATCAATCGTAAAAATCGATTCGAAGACCTGCCCATTGATTTTGAGGAACTTCATCGACGCAAAGCGGCCGAGCAGGAGAAATTGGAAAGGGTCATCAAGTTTGCAACCACCAAACGGTGTCGGCAGTTGGAAATCCTCGAATATTTCGGCGACCCGGAACGACAACTCTGTCGCAATTGCGATAACTGCGGAAGTCGCCCGGTCTACGCGATTGGAACAGCCAAATTTGCCAATTCAGACGCTTGTCTGTACGCGGCTCAGGTCGGTTTGAGTGGCGTGGCCAGAACTCATGGACGAGTCGGTAAGACCTTGATCGCTCAAATGTTGACCGGTTCGGGGTCGAAGAAACTGAAACAATTGGGACTCGATCGTCTAACCACTTTCGGCTTGTTGAAATTGTTGCGACAAACGGATGTCGTGATGTTACTGGAGTTTTTGATTGAACAAGGTTATATCCAGCAAATCGAAACGACTAAATTTCGTCCCGTCGTACAAATTTCTCCCGCCGGCAAATCCTTGATGGCGGGTGAAACAAATATTGATTTGACGATGCACATGCCCAGCGAATTGGTCGATCAGATTTCAAGCAAGCTAAATGATAAACAGCCTCGATTGGCGTCGGCGCCCCCCAAATCTCCAACGTCCCGCGATCCAGTTAAGGACAGTAGCGATGATTTTGGGCACGAACAGGGAGATTTCCAGATTCGCGAAAACGGGTCGCGAGTGCTTGGAACTTCGACAACTGATCCAGTTGCCGACATGGATTCAGCGGCCGTTGGAGTCGCTGTCGACGATGCGGACTGGCCAAATGCATCGATCACTGGAGACGAATTGGAACTTGGATTTTCGGAATTGGAATTCTCTGAAACTGAATCGATCGAAGGGAGACCGCGCAAGATCCGAAAGGTTAAGCCTTTGACGGTAGGCTATCCGGTCGAGTTTGACGCTGCCATAGAAGATGATTTGGCGGTCCAACGGAACGTGAAGCTTGAATTGCCGGTCGTTCCCAATCGCATGGAACGAGTGGATTTGCCCGCCGCGAATATACTGAAACCGGCTTTTTACTGGACTTGCAAATTATTATCCGACGGTTATTCCATCGAACACGTGGAGATAATTCGTAAGCTGGATCGCGCCACCGTATTCGATCATGCGATGCGCGGTCTGGAAAACGGCCTGATCACACCTCCTGAATGGTTAATATCCGCCGAAAAACTGGGTAGATTGACCAGTTTCTATCAACCCCGGCAGCATTTGGCAATCACGGACCTTTTGGCTTATTTGCCTGCAGAAATCACATCGACCGAGTTAATTTATTTTGTGAAGTATCGGACATGTCAACCAAAAGTTACCCGTCGTTGAAGTCATCGGTTAGTCCGATGCTAAATAGTCTTGATAATCCAAAAATCCCAAGCGAAACTAACCTGATGTCGCCAATTCGGTTCACTTGGGTTACAATTTGACGTTTTGATTTAGCCCTATGCGAATCGGCGGAAGCCGAGGCAACAAACAACGCCAACCGGCTGATGTTGGCACTAAGAACCTGTCAAGGAACTCGATGGACGACGAAAAACGAGAGCAAAAAAAAGTTGTTGATGACAAACGACCTCGGCCCATGCGAAACCTGAACTTCTGGATGTTGCTGTTTCTTTTAGGTTGCCTCATCGTTTATCTGGTGGTCTCCTATCAATCGAATCAGGTTTCGAAGATTAGTTTGAGCTATTTTCAGAACCTTATCCACGGTTCGGACTACTCCGGCAAACCGATCCCCAACGATGATGGTAAGCCAATTGGGAGCCTGATCGAAGCGGTCGAGTTTTCTCAAAATGGCGTGTATGGAGTCTTTAAAACCATTCCGGCTCCCGAGCCGACTTATGATGTCAAAGGCAATCTTGAACCAGCCAAACCAGATGCGAAACTTTCGAAACTGTTCTACGTAGAATTGCCGCCGATCCCGGAAGCTCGCAACGCCATTCTCGAGGAACTCAAAGCCGCGAAAGTCAACGTTCGCGCTCAACCGATCAGCGATATGCTCAGCTGGTATTCGTTTGCTTTGATTGTGTTTTCACTGGGTTTGTTGACCTTTATGCTGTTCTCGTTGCGTCGTTCGCAAAATCAAATGATGGGCGGCGGCGGTTTCCTGTCGAATTTCTCACGCAGCACCGCCAAGCAATACGAAGCCTCCGCGCAACCGATTACGTTTAAGGACGTGGCCGGACTCGAAGGAGTCAAAGCCGATCTAAACGAGATTGTGGAGTTCCTCAAAGACCCGACCAAATTCCAAAAACTTGGCGGCCGAGTGCCCAAAGGTGCGTTATTAATTGGACCGCCGGGGACCGGCAAAACGTTGCTCGCTCGGGCGATTGCGGGTGAAGCGGAAGTTCCATTTTTTAGCGTCAACGGTTCTGAGTTCATTCAGATGTTTGTCGGTGTGGGTGCCAGTCGGGTACGAGACCTGTTTGCCACGGCCAAAGCCCAAGCGCCCGCTATTATCTTTATCGATGAAATTGATGCCGTTGGTCGCCAACGAGGAGCGGGTTTAGGGGGCGGACATGACGAACGAGAACAAACGCTGAATCAAATTCTCGGAGAGATGGATGGGTTTCAGCCCAACGAATCGGTCATCGTCGTTGCCGCGACCAACCGACCCGACATCCTGGATCCCGCTTTGCTGCGTCCAGGCCGGTTTGATCGGCATGTCACCGTCAGCCGGCCGACGAGAAATGGACGTTTGGAAATTTTCAAAGTCCATGTTCGTAAAGTCCCGCTGGCAGTCGATGTGGACTTGGATGTGATGGCGCAAGCCACCGCCGGGATGACCGGTGCGGACATTCAAAATCTGGTCAACGAGGCCGCGCTGTGGGCCGCCCGAAACAACAAGACCAAAGTCGAAATGGAAGACTTCTATTACGCGCACGACAAAGTTTTGATGGGCGCTAAACGGGAAGAAATCCTCACGGAAAAAGAAAAAGAACGCACCGCTTACCATGAAGCCGGCCACACTTTGGCCGCTTGGAATTTGCTGGGAGCCAATCCCGTCCACAAAGTTACCATCATTCCCCGTGGCCAGGCTCTCGGGGTTACCCAGATGGTGCCGGACGAAGATCGGATGAATTTTTCGGAAAACGAAATCAATGATCATCTGGTCGTGCTGTTGGCGGGTCGTGCCGCCGAGGCGTTGGTGTACGACGAGTTGACCGTCGGCGCGGAAAACGACCTCGAACGAGCGACGGCGATGGCGCGCCGCATGGTGACCTGTTGGGGTATGAGCCCGCGGTTGGGTCCGGTTAGTTACAAGATGAGCGATGAAGATCCCTTCCTCGGCGGTCAAATGCACAAAGCCCGACAGTTCAGCGAACACACCATGGAAGTGATCGATGAAGAGGTCCATAAGATCTTGCAAGCCGCGGCCGATCAGGCCTTTGAGTTGCTGAAATTTCATCGCCATGGTTTGGAAACGGTAACGCAAGGATTGATCAAATCGGAAGAATTGGATCGACATGAGATCGAAGCCCTGATCGGTCCATCCGTGCATAAAGAACGCGCCAACGAGAAAGCGGCTCAAGCGAAAATGGCCACGTCCGAATCGTAAAACATATTGTTCCTGATCGATGGCCCAACGTCGCAGATTTCGATCCTTGAATTGCGAACATTCGCGTTAGGGTGAATTCCAAATTGACAATTCCGGCGCCACTGTCAAATGCGTTCACCATTTGGATCGACGGAGACGCCTGTCCTGTTCCCATCCGCGAAATCGTCTACAAGAATTCCAAACGACTCCAGCTCAAAGTCGTCCTCGTCGCCAACGCGCCGATGTGGATTCCCAAGTCCGATCTGCTTTCGATCTTGGTGGTGCCAAATGGCGCCGATGTCGCGGACAATCGAATTGTCCAGAGCCTGCAGCCCGGCGACATTGTGATCACCGGCGATATTCCGTTGGCGGCCCGAGTCGTCGACGCACAAGCAACTGCGATCGGCATTCGCGGACAATTGTACGACGACTCGAATGTTCACGGGCGATTGGCCACTCGGAACTTGATGGAACAACTTCGTTCCGCCGGCATGGAAACTGCCGGCCCCAAACCTTTCGATCCCAAAGATGCACAAACGTTTGCCAATCAGCTTGATCGAGTATTGACCAGACGATTGCGGACCAAAAACTAGAATCACTTTGTCGCCGCTTGCTCGTTTCGTGAATCAAAGACAAACAATAATTGCCATAACAAACAAACCACCGCGAAGACAATACAGCCAGCATGGAAAGCAAACTGGTTGGCGACGATCCAATCCAAAATCCAGCTGAAGGACTCGTGCGCTGCAACGGAACGTGCCAACTCCGTGTTGACCTCCCGCGCAAAGGCCGAACCTCCCACCGCAAAGTCGCGCGCAATCGCTACTCCGCCGACGGCAACATGTTCTGCCAGTGCACCGCCACCGGCTGCCGAATGCCATCCCATTGCACCACCGCCAACCGCATCGTAACCGACCGCCCCTCCACCTAGCGCGATCAAACCCAAAGCCCCACCACCCAAGGCCAGCCCTCCGATCGCCGCACCGCCGACGGCGAAAACCCCACATGAAATTCCACCCACCGCGAAAAATCCCGTCGCGAATCCGCCGTAGGCAAACAGAATTCCTTTCGCCCGATCACCTAACGCAATCCACCCGAACGCTTTTTTCGAAATCGCTACGCCACTGTTGGCCAATCCAGAACCGCCGAATTGAATGTCCAACAAGGGGATTCCCAACAATCGACGAGGACTAGTGTAACTTCGCCCGCGACCTTGCAGTCGTTTGATATGCTGACGGAATATCGAGGGATTCGGATCAGTCGTGGGCGAAACCTGTTCGCGGATTTTTTTGATTTCTGATTGAATGTGCAAGGATCTGAAAATGATGTAGAACGTGAAGGCGGTTGAAATACTGGTCAACAACACTCCAAAAAACACTGGACTGACTCCCGACCTTAACACCAAACTGCAGGCCAGGACCGCCAAGGAAAAAACACAGGCCACGCCAATCGTCTGTCGGCCGGCACGCATCAGGAATTTCCGTTCAGCCAAGGTGGGTGCCATTTGCGCCGGTACCCAGATCCCCAACCCCGCGCCCAGCAAGCCACCCAGCGTTCCGATCAAACCACCTGCCAAGCCCACCGACGCTCCTCCTGTAACCGCCTTAGCCGCCAACGCGGTACTCGCGCCAGAGATCGTTCCAATGCCGGCAGCCGATGCCGAAGCGGTGACTTTCGCCGTCGCCGAGAGCACACCAATGCCGACCATGATTGACTTGGTGAGTGTCCGACCGGGACGGCTGCGAACCAACACTTCCTCGATCTTGGTCGCCAATTGGTTCCGCAATCGATCTCGACCTCGGCTCAGTCGTTGTTTTACCGTGTCTGAATTCAACTCGAGTACCTTGGCGACCTCGGCAATCGACATTCCTTCTCGATAAAACAATACCAACGGTTCGCGATAAATTTCCGGAATCAATTCCAGCTCTTGCCAAACCAGAATTCGTTCTTCTTCTGTAATCAAAGCCAATTCCGGATCCACTTGCCTCATTAGCGGATCAAAGGATAACGAAACCATTCCAGTACCTCGCTCATGGCGATAGGCTTGGCGGGCAAGATTTCTGGCAATTCCACACAGCCAAGGTCCCAACCGCTCTCGATCGCGCAGTTGTTCGCGCTGTCGCCAAGCCTGCCAAAACGTTTCCTGGGTCACTTCCTGGCAGCAGGCAAAATTTCCGACTTGGCTATAAGCGACGGCCGACACAGGGCCTTGATAGCGCGCAACAATTTGCTCAAACGCCGGTTGTTCACCGTTGAGAACTTGTTCCCACAACTGAACATCGGAAGCACCTTGAAGACGCGGGTCGAGTGGATCGTTGGACGGCAAATTTAATGGGGTGCTCATGATTTGGTTTCGCGATATTCATCCAAATTTATTGGGAGTCATTGGAAGACGATTGGTCTCCCAGATACACTCAGTGTCGCTGGTAAAAATAAGGTGACATGAAATCGTGGCACTAATTTCTGACATGGTTGCGATTTTTGGAAAACCGGGGCCGGGAATCCACATTTTTGTAGCATGGCAATCCGAGCGGTTTGAGTTTTCTAATGGTCTGTAATTGGCGTCCAACGTGCTCAACTTGACCAAGCCCAACCCGCGAGCGTAAATCCGTGACCGAGTAAATTCATGTCGTGGATAAGACTTTCAAGTTAATTTTACTGACCGACCAAACAACCCACTAAAAAGTTAAGAGACAAAAAAACACCATCAAAACCAAAATTTGGCCCAATTTTTTGAAAGTCCCGCCCGAATCGAGGTGCTCCCTTCTTACTTGTTCGAGTTTTTGACTTTTGGTTCGAACCGCCACGAATTGGCGAAAATTATTCGAAAAACAATTTGCTTGACGCAGCCCCCAGGAACGCGCTAAACTACCCAAAATCACTGACTTTGCTTTTTTCAACCTGGAGAAATCACATGATCAAATTGTCCGTAATCGCCGCAATCGCCGTCTCGACCTTTTTTGTCTCCGACGCGTCTGCCCAATTGTTTAGACGCGGTTGTGGTAACCGATGTCAGCCATCCTGTTGCCAACCAGCGCCATCCTGTTGCCAACCAGCGCCATCGTGTTGCCAGCCAGCTCCATCGTGTTGCCAGACGTTTAGCTCTCAAGGTTATCAACCGTATGCATTGAGAAGCGGGGTTGGCGACGCAGACTTGTACTTCGCGTGTGTTACTCGCTGTCGTCTCTCATTCCCACCTCTGGACCCTGATAAACACTTTGAGTGCGTTATGGAATGTTATCGCGTATACAATCCGAATTATCATCCGATTCCTAATCCACCCCTTCAATGATTGTAGGTCGGAAAACGAATTGGGTAATTTTCGCCGGTTTTTTTTTTCGTTGTATAGGTTGAATATCTTGTGAGATCGTTAACTGAGCTTTCAAATACCAATTGAAAAAAACGCTACTGGCCGGTTCCTTTTAATTGGGTGTTTCTCAAAAAGACTACACGGAAGCCTATTGCCACACCCGTGTGTATCCCTGGAAATTGGGTTTCAAAATCGCTGGCAAAAGCCGTACCGCCACTCTCGTTAAACCCGCCTCGGGCGGCAATGAGAGTTGGCCGTTCCGGAACATCGACTGTTCTGGTCCACTCCATCACCCCGGAAATCGTGTCAAAAACGCCAAAAAAATTGGGTGGAAAATGGCGCATCTGATTGGGGCGTTCCAATGCGGTTGATGCAAAATCACCCAAGAGGTTGATATCGTCCCCGAATGGATATTCTGTTGATGAACCGGCGCGGTTTGCTCGTTCGAACTCTTCGGAGTCTGGTAAATTCACAACCGAGTCTTCAAGAATGGATTGAAGCAAGGGATCCTGGGGACCTGACCAGTGCTTTTGGATCCAATCACAGAATTTAACACATTCAAAATAAGTCACTTGCGTAATTGCACGATCGCCATCCGTATTCGAAAGAACTTCCCTCAGCTTGGCGTGTTCCTTATCATCTAGCGGAATCTCCGATTCCGGATCCATGCAGAATAACTTGAATAAGGACGTGGGAATTTCGTTAGTGGCGACCCAGACCTCCTTGTGACTCACAACAGCCAGTTCTGTTGTTGTTCCATCATCCTGGCTGCCGGTAACAGCGTCAGGAGATTTAGGATCGGGCAATCGCACAAACGACATTTCCTTGAATCCGGTTTTAGACTCCACCAACGGAATTCGCAAGACAATCCAATTGCGATTCGCAACTGCTTGCTGGTCGACATACATCGAAGGTGGAGTAACACCCCACTGGCCAAGTGCGTATCCTGCGGCGGAGTGAACACCCGCGTCCCAATGCGTGCGATAGAGATTCAACAAGAACGCGATGATTGCCTCTCGATGCTCCCCAATTATTTTGTCGGGAGCGACACAGGCAACTCCGCAGCAAATTGTATAGAGACACGCTGGCACCACGACGGGCTGATCGTTTGAGTTTCCAATCGAGCGAATTAGTTTCGAGTATTCGCCTTGCCAATGTTCCAGTTCCAGGATGGCCGTCGTTCGAAAGGTAGGGTCGGCAAGTTCGGCACATCCCTGATTCATTACTTCCCAATCACCCAAAATTGCCAGCACAATTCCCGCACGGACTCTGCCCAGAACGGGTTCGTCACGTTCAGCGTATTGTCGGAACACGTTGGTGCTGGCGGCCGTCAAGTTGTGGCAGGCTTCAACGGCCAAAGGCAATTCTTCGAACGAGACATTTGCCATGGCCTTCAAAAATCCTTCCGCGTAACGCGCTTCACCGGGATTGAGCGCAAGCAATGCGGCCCAGGCGCGAAACCGGATGTCAACATCCTCAATCGCCGTTTTTTTTTCCAACTCCGGAACTAAGGCGGATTTCGCCTTCAAGATGTCCCGCCATTGTGGCCAGGAATCCTGAACCGGGCCGCCCAAATAGGCAACAACCAACGACTCCCTTTGCCGATGAGAATCTACAATTCGAGCCCACAAGACAACGAAACCAATAACCAACAAACCACTGACGATCAAGGCTGCAGTTTTACTGGCCAGTTTGCGAGCGTGCTGCCAGAATTCCGTATGGGATTCGCGAACCGAACGACGTGTGAACAGCGCCAGGTTGACATAATCAGACACTGACGGGAGAAACCGTTTGTCACCGGTCAATTCCCACTGATTGGCGAGCCGAGCAAACAGGCTTTCTGCGCGTCCTTGGCGAGATTCATTTTGTTTGGCAGTCCCCCAATCGCGAATTGGGTTGACCAAAAAATCATGGGTCAAACCTAATAGCGGTTCCGGAATCGTACGGTTTGTTTCCCCCGATTCCGGTTCCAACCCCTCTGTGTTTTCAATTGGAGAAATTAGATTGGTTCTCAACTGCAGAAAATCCATTAACTCGTCGAACCTGGCCGGCATCTTCGTCAATCCACTGGCATCGCGCAATCGGCTGCGGATCAACGCGCTCCCTTTGATGTCCGATTGAGCACTGGGCAACAACGCCGCCAAGATCCGCCATGCATCTCCGGAATACTGCCGAATATAGGCTGGTGTTTCAGGAGCATTGAAAATTCCGCCAATGTACTCGCGGCCCACGCCGGCCCAACCACCAGCCGATTTCCATTCGCTCAAATCCCATTTTCGCGTCTTGTAGGTCTCGGCAAAAACGCTTAAGTGAACGCAAATCACTCTCCCCCGCGAAGCCAACGATTCTACGGCCTGCCGTACAAAGCGGTTTTGCTGATTGCTGAGCGGCTTCTCGCCGGCCGGCAATGCGCCACAAGCGCGACCATAGGCTTCCAACACCCGCCTCGCATGTCGTTCGTCCAACAACGGAATCGCCATGGCGTTACGGCTCTCCTGAATACGTCGCTGGAGGCATTTGAAAAACTGCGACGCGCTTAGCCAGAAATCATCGCGGACCAAGAGCAGCACCTGAACATTTTCGGTATCGCATTGCCGAATGGCTGCGGTCAGTTCGCATTCCATAAAATCGCCGGCACTCGCCAGCCATTGTTCAAACTGGTCCAACACTAACAGCAGCTTGTCCCCTTTGGCAAGCACGTTTCCCAACCGAACCTCGCGAAGTGCGGCCGACAAACCCCGCTCGACAGGCATCTTATGAATTTCCCGTTGCAACCGTTCCAAAATCAACGCGGGCAAATCATCGGTTGTACAATCCACGTAAACCGGCACCACCCGTTTGGACAGTCGAGGTAACAACCCCGCACGAACAAAAGAACTCTTGCCGCTGCCAGACGGACCATAAATCAAGCCGACTGGAACGTCTTCGACTTGATGTTCCACGTCCAGTCGCGACATCCAAAATCGTATCGAATCGGGAAGACCGTGCCGATCGACCGGACCCGGCAATAGCTGCAAGAAAAACCAGGCGTCATTCTGGTCAAAACTTCTCAATCCCTTGGGTACAATTTCCAACCGGTCCGACGCCGCCGCCGTCGAAGAGTTCGGTTTCGAAGTTGGTTGGTCGGAGCCGGAGTTCGAAGGGGTCAATGTGACTGACGCGGGAGGATCCGCAAGGCTCCGCAACCCGCGAACCGTCGGACCGATTTCGACTTCAATGAAATCGGCCGTCTTGGATTCTTCCGCCGCTTCGCAGTCTGCCGCGGTCAATTCCTCGATCACATCCTGCATCGAGTGATAACGATCATCCATTAGTTTTTGCAAACAGCGCAAGCAGATACGTTCAAGTTCGCGCGAAATCGACTCGTTCAGCTGCCGGGGCGGTTTCGGATTGCGGTAACAGATTGCGCGCGCCAGTTCTCGACTATCGCGTCCGCGAAACGGTAACCGACCCACCAATAACTGATACATCGTGACACCCAGCGCCCAAATATCCGCTTGTCCATCGATCAAATGGTTTTCGCCACGAACTTGTTCCGGCGACATCCAGGATGGGGTTCCGGCCGTTTCGTTGCCAGCTTCCAACGGCAACAAATCGTCATGCAACGCCAAACCGAAATCGACCAGGTGCACGTCCCCTTGTGAGTCGACGATGACATTGGACGGTTTCAAGTCCCGGTGCGTCAGGGATTTCTTATGGGCCGCCTGAAGTGCATGGGCGATTCGAATCAAATAATTGATGGCTAGACGCTGGTCAATGATTCCCGCCTTGATAATTTCCGCCAGTGTTTGCCCCTCGATAAATTGCATCACTACAAACGAGATACCATCGTCAGTAACACCATGGTCAAACACCGAGACAATTCCAGGATGATCGACTTGCGCCAACATTTGTCCTTCGCGCAGGAAATTGCTGCTCGCTTGATTGGACAACGGCTTGTCCCAGCGGGGGACTTTAATCGCCACCTTGCGGCGCAACACCGGATCTTCGGCGAGATAGACAAAACCGAAACCGCCACGACCCAACTGCTTGATAACCGAGTACCGTCCGATGTTGGTCAAGTTCGGTCGAACAACAAACGAATCCTCGTGGTCCGGCTTGAAGCCGTCGGCAACCTCGATCGGATTCAAATCCTCAGTGTCGGATTCTTCTTCGAATTCTTGGTCCATAACAACAGCAACGGTCGGGGCTGGTTGAAGTGGTATCTGGAAGGAATGGAGCCTTCAGCCACTCCATGATAACAGATTTCGAAAACAGCCCAGAAATTTTTTAGCAAGTTCGAATGAACATGAATTGTAACCGTTCACCACATTGGCTTTAATAACTAGGCAATGAAGATTTGTTTGTGACAAAAATATCGAAATTCGCGGCCCACTATCGTCAAAGTCCGCTGAATCGATCGCTGTACTGGTAAGCGACTCGGAGAAAATTCAGCTTCAAAAACGCCGAAACGCAGAGGTCGTTGGGTTCTTGACCCAAGCAAGCTCTGCGCCATGGCAGGACAGTGAGATCCAGCATTGTTGATTCGGTTTCGACTATTTATCGTCGTCCGTTTTGCTGATCAGTTTTTCCAACATACCCTCGATTCGAGACAGTCGTTCCTCTACTTTTATCATTCGATCGTTATCTGGCCCAGCGAGATTCGCCAATTGGTCATTCGCATTCTTGGCAACCAACCACGCCCCGACTGCCCTATCGCGACTCTCCATTGCACGGGCCTGAGCCAACTCGACGATGCTCTTTGTTCTCTCTTCGATGATTTGTTGCGCTAGTGGATTTTCTCGAAGAGTCAACAAATAGGAATTGTCAAGAGTCGAATTTCGTTCCATGACCATCGCCTTTTCCAATTCACCGAAATAATTCTTGCCTGCGGCAAACATTTTATCGACCGATTCGAAAAAATCCGTTCGTGACGGAACAGCATCACCGTCAAATTCGCTTTCGAGTTTTTTCATCTGGTCGATTTGTTTACCTAACGACTCCATGGCGTCGCCCAATTCCTGCATCTGTTGTATGATGGCATGAGCAATTTTGGTTTCGTGGACTTTCGGATCAGCGGCCTCCAGTTTTGCCTGCTGATTGAGTTGCAATTCCAATTCAGCAGTTTGTTTTCGCAACAGTTCAATATCGGGATGTCGTTTTCCCAACGTCTCGGACATACTCTGCAGTCTCGCGGATTTTTCGAGCAACATGGCATGCAATTTCTCCAGACGTTCTTGATTGCCAGCCTCCTCGGCTCGATACAAAAATTCTAGTGCCCGCTTCTTTTCGGACTCAGCGCCCTGGGGATTTTCTTCCTGTCCTTTGCAAACAGGGCTCAAAACAAACGTGAAAACAACCAAGAGGCCTGCGATCATACCGATTTTCATTGAGAAACTCCTTGTGCTAACAAAATAGGATTGGATTTATAAACTTCGACAGCCAGAACTGGATTGCTTAACGACCGCATGCGACTGGTCATCAATCGCGGCTGGTACGGGTTGACATCAACGATCTGTCCCGCGGCAGCGAAACTTTCCAGCATCGCGTCGGACACAGGACGATCGGTCAAGTACAGCGTTCGATCGGTTGTGTTTTCAATTTCGATCAACATCGGCTTGTCGGGGTACAAACCAGCCAACGAATGGGACGGTCCAAAAAAAATTTCGTCCGCTAGTCGTTGCGACAGCCGAGCGATTAGTTGATCTTTTGCATCCAAAGTCAAGGTCCATGCCTGTCGCTCTAATTCAAAGCCGGTTCGCACTTTCCAAGCACCAAATAACAACAATCCGATTGATGCCACAACCGCGACGGCTCCAACAAGCACACGCCGCCAATTCAGCGGCCGACGAAAAGCACTGCTTTTTTGCACGTTACGTTCCAGCCAGTTTGATTCGATTTGCAACGTTGGTTCCGGAGCACTGGAATGGACGAGCTGCGATTCAATCAATTGTTGGTCCATCAAGGCGATGGCACAGGCCCGCCAATTCTCAGGGTGCAATTCCAAGTACTGCCCTAATTGGGAACGCTGTCCACTATCAAGTTCGTTATCGGCCAGAACACTCAACCATAGCTCCAAATCTGATTCGATCTCAGGCAATGCAAGACTCATTTCGTAAACCTCTCCAGTGTCTGGAATTCATCGGCGTGTTCGGTTTGTAATAACGCGACCTTCAGTCTCGATCGCGCTGTACGCAATTTATTGGCGATCATGTTCAATTCGATTCCCAGATGTTGTTCCAGTTGGGAATAGCTCCAAGCGTGACAGTATTTCAAGGTCAGGATTTCCACGTCTTCGGGGGTCAAGGTGGCTAAAGCGTCGCGAATCGACTGTCGTCGTTCGTTCAACAGCAACAAGTCGATCGGCTCCATGGCCAAGCGATCCGTTTCGCAGGTCATTGTCGGGTCGCTCGCGATTTGCGCGAAAAACACTTTTGTGCGTTGTTCTTTTCGCAGCCAATCCGTCACCCGATTAATCGCCGCGCGGTACAGCCAGGGAGCCAATTGCTCGACGCTCTTCAGCTTTTCGGGACAACGAACAATCTCGGCAATAAGGTCACTCAACAAGTCGTCGGTCACGGCGACATTGCCCCGAGTTCGCGCCAAGACCACGGTTCGCAACCAAGGACGGTGGACCAGTAATTCGTCGGCAAGCGAACCATTAAACTGGTTCATCGAATTGGGCGGGTCCGGCTGGGTCATTGGTTAATCTGTTGCGGCGAAAAATAGGCAATAGCCACTTTCCCCAGTATTGACGTTTCAGACGAGCCAATCTGCGCTGGCCGACCACAAAAAAAGCAATTTTTTCTGAGACTCCGTCCATGGAACAAAAAACGAGTTTTTTCCAACACTTCCCGGGATACCAAACAGCCCGCGGACAATTTGACCGCTTGTCAATTTCCTGGTTTGAATCACAATCCCTAAAACCCGAACAACAATTCGATAGTGCCGTGGCGGGTTCAGGAACCAGACTGCCCCAGAGCGGCGATTTACTACGAGTTTCGACGAGTTGCCAGAAGCCGGTCCAGTGAATTTATTTATGTCTTCCAACACAAGCCCGGTGTCCTTCCCCCCGCGATTGTTGGCGCTGGACGGCCTGCGTGGTTTGGCCGCCCTCAGCGTGATGCTGTATCACTACCTGGCCAGGTACAACACATTCGAAGGACTCCGCCATGAAACGGTTTTTCCCTATACATTTGAATGGGGCTGGTTGGGGGTCAATCTCTTTTTTGTGATCAGCGGTTTTGTGATTTACATGTCGCTGGACAATCAAAAATCACCGCTGGATTTTGTGGTGTCTCGCGCGATCCGATTGTATCCGACCTATTGGGCGGGGATCGTATTAACCACCGTTGTGGTAAGCCTGATTGGTCTTCCGTTTTGGAACTATCGACCGTGGGAAATTGCGGCTAACTTCACGATGTTCCAGTCATTTGCCTTGTTGCCAAGCGTCGACGGTGTGTATTGGTCTTTGGCGGAAGAATTGAAGTTCTATTTGTTAATGTTGTTTTTCCGCCTGATCGGCCTGATTCAGCGTCCGCTGGTGATTTGTGGAACTTGGCTGTTTTTTGTCAGCCTGTATGCGGTTGGGATGGAACGATTGGAAATAGACTGGGCACGCCGGACCTGCGAGATCGGCTATTTGTTGTTGAGTGGCAGTTACTGTTTTTGGTTTATCAGTGGGATCGCAATTTACGGGATCTTTCGCAATCCGCGCTGGAAGTCCAACTATGTCATCATGGCTCTCAATTCAGCGTACTTTTTTTTGCCCGTTGGAATTTCGGTCTATCCGACGCCGCTTCTCGCCGGATTGATTCTGCTAATATTCGTGGGGACGATTTTTTTGCGGCCAGCCTGGTTGCAACACCGTTTCCTGACATTTCTAGGAACGTTGTCGTATCCAATCTACATATTGCACCAGAACATTGGCTATTGCGTGATCAAGACGTGTTATCAAGCAAATTTATCGGGATATGTTGGCGTCGCGGCCGCCGTATTTTTTTCCTTAGGTTTGTCTTGGTTGGTCTATCAATTCATCGATGTTCCCGTTGGCGCTTGGCTGCGAAAATGTTATCGCCACTGGCGGCATCGGCCCTGCTAACCAGCCAAACAAGAACTACAATACCGGTTTTCAAGTCAAGAAAGACAAATGATGATTCGCAAACTGATTGTTTTCGCAACACTAGGATTTTGGTGCAGCGTGACGGGGGCCCAAGATTTAGGCCAGCAAGTCGCCAGCCAGTTGGAACTGGCTAAAGAAAATCGCGAACAGCTAGTCAATGCCTTGGCGACCGTCCCCGATGAACAACGAGAAGCCCTGGAGTTTCTCATCGCCTGGTTGCCGACGGCCGACGCACAATCGTTATCCGCTGACCGATTACTGGAAAATGTTCGTCTGGCTCATGATGTCCGCAACCGATTGCCGTGGCAAAACAAGATTCCTACCGATATTTTTCACAATCACGTTTTACCGCTAAGTTGTTTGGATGAACGGCGTACGCCGTGGCGAGCCGAGTTTCATGAGAAATTTTGGCCATTGGTTGAGTCGACGACTTCAGCATCCGAGGCCGCACAAATTTTGAACGCGAAAATTTTTGAAATCCTAAAGGTCAAATACTCGACGGGTCGAAAACGAGCCAACCAATGCCCGGCGGAGAGCATCGAACTAGGGTTAGCTTCTTGTTCAGGCCTATCGATCATTCTCGTGGATGCCTGCCGAGCTGTGGGAGTTCCTGCGCGAATCGCCGGAATTCCCAACTGGCCCAATAAATCTGGCAATCACACGTGGGTGGAAATTTGGGATGGCGATTGGCATTTTACCGGCGCCGCTGAATTTGACGCGGCGGGCTTGGACCGCGGCTGGTTCCGTGCCGACGCAGCGCTGGCGGATCCTGACAATCCTCGACACAGTATTTTCGCCACGAGCTACGCTGCGACCGGATTGTATTTCCCCTTGGCGTGGGATCGCGACAACCAATCGATTCCGGCCGAGAACGTAACCGTTAGATATCGCCTACAACAGCCGGCTATTGCCGAAGGATTGGTGCGGACGATGTTTCGCGCCCTCGACGCCGAGGGAAAACAACGAGTCCGTTGTGACGTCACGATCGAGTTGGCGCAATCAGAGGTAGGCGCCAAGCCAACAAATGACTCAGTTGCGTCTGGCGTGGATGCAAGTCCGTCTGCTGCGATGTCTCCCCTGGTTGGCGCAACGCGCGATGAGACTCGTGATACGAATGAGTTTTTAGAGTTTGGCCTGCAACCCCACACCCGATATTCGGTGACGACAAAAACTCCGAACCGTGAAACACGCCAATGGTTCTTTCGAACCACTGCCGAACCGCAGCAGATGGTTGAATGGCGTGAGTTACCAGCGGCGAAGGAATTGCCATTAATGGCTGTGGCCGGCACGTTGGATGTTGCTGCGATTGCCGATTTTGGCAAGAACTGGTTTGCGGCGGACTCAGCTGGCCGCGAGAAACTCTCAGCGTCAGCCCTGGGTCAATCGTGGCCGGGTGATAGTTTCGAATTGCGACGTTTGCTCTGGCAATCCATGCTCGACAGTGGCCAGCTCAATCAACTCCGGGATGACCTGGTTGAAAACAAGATTACCAGCGGCGAGCACGTTAGTCCCTTTGTCATTAAAGATGTGGGCACTCGACCCGCCGACGGATGGCCGCTGGTGATCGCGATGCACGGCGGCGGCAATGCGCCGCAGGAGTTAAATGACAGCCAGTGGCGGCACATGCAAATTTACTACCATGATCATCCAGAAATCAGTGGCTATCGCTACCTGGCCTTGCGCGCTCCCAACAATACCTGGAATGGTTTTTATGATAATTACGTTTATCCACTGATAGAAAATTTGATCGCACAACAAGTCGCTTGGAATAATGTTAATCCACAACGAGTTTATTTAATCGGATATTCACATGGAGGCTATGGAGCGTTTGCGATTGGTCCCAAGATGCCCGACCGATTCGCAGCGATTCATTCCAGTGCCGCCGCTCCGTCGGATGGCGAGACAGTGGCAACAGGCCTGCACACGACTCGATTTACCTGGATGGTGGGCGAACGCGATAGCGCTTACGGGAGACTGGAACGGTGTCAGAAATTCGAGCAGGCGTTGACACTGGCCCGTGGCGAACGCATTGATCGGTACCCGGGCGAATTTCAATATCGTGCTGGTTTTGGACACGGCGGACTGCCGGATCGCGACTGGCTGACGGAGATGCTGCCCTTCGTTCGAAAAAATTCGCCTCGCGAAATCGATTGGGAGCTGACCGATCCAGTGGTGCGCGAGCACTATTGGGTTGCGGTTCGCAATCCCGCCAAAGGCCAACGGGTCTCAGCAGTATTGCTGGACGGAAATCAACTAGAGGTGCGGACTACCGAAGTTGACCACCTCTCGTTGTGTCTCGACGAACGCCTGCTCGACCCGCAAAAGCAACTTCAAATTCGACTCAACGGAAAATCAACGGACATGAAGGTGATTCCGACACTGACGAACCTTTGCCAGAGCATGCTCGATCGTCGCGATTTGTATCGGGCAGGTTCGGTACTCGTTGAGTTGCCAATCGCTCCGCCTACTCCCGAAACTCCTGACGTTCAGGATTGACCGCGATCAATTAAATGAAATAGCAGCAGCCCTGCTCGGCGGCCCAGTTACTAAACTGAATTCCTGATTGCGTCGGATTTTTTCTCGATGGCCAGCCGTCACTCCTCGAATCTATCGGATTCGTATCTTGTTATCAATGCAAAAACAGCCATTGGCCAGTTGGTATGAATGGATCATTGGTTTTGCAATTGTCTAGCCCCGTAGCTCTCTCCGTTGTTTCCTCTCGAATACTCTTATTAAAATCCATTTAAAATAAGTCGCGCCTCCGTCCCAAAAATTCGGACGATTGTGCGTCGCCAGTTGTTTCACGCTGACTCCGAATATTCGAGGAGCAGCGCATTGAAAGGTGTGCTGATGTTCGGCAACTCAGCATCGGTTGCAGCAAGCACTCGTCGAATTTCATCGGCGACTGCCGCGCAAGAAAACCTCAACATTCGCATTCCATGGGCCTGCATCCATTGATCCGGAATTGAATCTATTTTCCGCTTCGTCAGTCTGACTGCGTTGCTCCTCACCCCCCAACACTGGTCTGACGAAAATTGCGATGAACTCGGTAAGCAATTAACCGAAAAACCTTACTCCCCTCTCCCCTTTTTAGGGGAGAGGGGTCGGGGGTGAGGGGCAACGCCGTTAAGGATAATTTTTCCTGAAATTGCAAACAGATGTAGAAACCAGGGCACAAATATGAAATAAGCCAAGCTCCCCCATTCAATCCTCGACGACACATCGAGCAAAAAGGAGCTTGGCTATGAGCGATACGGGCAAGGATGCCGCGTCAATCGAACCCCCACGAGCGACTCAAGGTGAGCAGCTCGTCAAAGCGGTCAAATGGATCATTCAGGAGAGAATTTTTACCGAAATCAAGTTGCATGGCAATATCGATTGGCTGGTCGTTGACTTGGTTCAGATAGCAATCTTGTGGGTCTGGAGCAGCCAGCGGAAGCTTGTTGACTCGGCTGACGAAGCGATTGCCGATGCGAGAAAACTGTTCGGTGCTGTCCATGTCAACTCGTATCAAACGCTCCTGACTGGTTTAAGGAAATACGGCCCCGAGATTTTACGTCGACTGAGCCAGCGGATGCACGGGTTGATGGAAACATCGGATCGCGTGAATTTTCGAATCGGTTTGTGGTTGGTATTGGCGGTTGATGGCTCGCGAATTAGCACTTGCCGCACGCTGCCCAACGAACAACGATTTTGCAAACCTTCAAGTGCCACCAAGAAAAAGAAGAAGAGGAAAAACAAGCGTGGCCGTACGGCGAAAAAGCGAAAACCCGTGAGCCAGAAAAAACATTACGACCCCCAGCCAGTCGGGCCTCAAGTGTGGCTGACTTTGTTGTGGCATGTGGGCCAACGATTACCGTGGGCGTGGAAAATTGGCCCCAGTTATTCCAGCGAACGCAATCATCTGAGAGAAATGATCCAAGCCCTGAAATTCCCTGAAAACACGTTAATTTGTGGCGATGCGGGGTTCGTCGGCTACGATTTCTGGCAGACGATCAACGAGCAGGGGCATCAATTCCTGGTTCGCGTGGGTGGCAATTGCACTTTGCTGAAACAGCTGGGACGGGTTCGCGAAAAGGATGGCATTGTGTACTGCTGGCCTGGAGAGAAGCAGCGTCGCAACGAACCACCGTTGGTGCTTCGTTTGATTCGACTGCACGACGGCAGAGGCGAAATTTATTTGGTGACCAGCGAACTGAATCAAAGCAAGCTTAGCGATCGACAAGCGAGTGAGATCTACCGTCGTCGCTGGGGAATTGAAGTCCAATTCCGATCACTCAAACAAACTTATGGTCGCTCGAAGTTGCTGGGTCGTACTCCCGATGTTGTCGAACAGGAATTGTCATGGTCGTTGATGGGCCTCTGGATGATCCAGCTTCTTGCACGTCGTGAGCAAGTCGATGAAATTGAACCCGAAGGTAAAACGAGTGTCGCCATGGTGTTACGGATTGTCCAAAACATCTTGCGTCGCCCGGACGAAAAACCGGCACGACGTGACTCATTAAAAAACTTACTCTCGCAAGCGACAACCGATCAATACGACAGACAAAGTAAAAAAAAGAGCCGCAACTATCCACGCCGCAAAGAAGAACCCAGATCCGGCCCACCAAAAATAAAATTGGCTACCATCGCACAAAAGAAACTCGACAAAGAAATTCAAGCCCTGTCAAATGCTGCCTGAATTATCCTTAACGGCGTTGCCCCTCATCCCCAGCCCATCTCCACCCGTAAAAGACGGGGAGAAGGGAGCTTGTTATTCGGTTAGGCGATGCCTGACTTTGTTGATCCAAATTGCCTCGATGAAAACATTTTCATAAAAGGATTGGTTCGAGTGCGGCATACCTGCGCGTTCGTACAGAATGTCGGTCTGAAAACTTCTGCTGCTCGCAGATCGAATTGCCGTAGTGCGGTTTCTAGCTCGTTTTCAAGTATTCGAAACCGGCTCGAGGCACACGTCCGAAGAATTTAGCGGCTTGTTCGTCGCCGGTAATTTTCTCGGTTTTCGGATCCCACTTGATCACTCGTTTCAGCCGAGCGGCGATCGCCGTCAGGTGACACGTATTCATAATTTGCACGTGCGAAAAAACATCGCTAATCGGTAATCCACCTTCGGAAATGCACCGGTAGAAATTATCTTTGTGTCCTTCGAAGGGTTTGTCTTTATACAACTTGCGGACCTGTTCATCGCCAAAGACTTCTTTGTCCCAATTCTCTTCAATCGGGCGACCGGAGATTTTGCCGCGGTTAACAAACATGCGCCCTTTCTCTCCTTCGAATAGGATTCCATTTTCGCTGCGACTGTCGATCGTCATCTCGACGCCACTGGCAAACCTGCATTTGACGGCGAAATCATGCGACGTGTTGTAGCAATCATCGACCAGCGGGTATCCATGCTTGTATTCCACGGGATGCTTGGAATCGGAACCGTCAAATTCAATCGGTCCGGCACCAGCACCATTTTCGCCCAAAGCCCACTGCGCTATATCAACATGGTGAGCGCCCCAATCGGTGAACTTTCCACCGGAGTATTCGTACCACCAACGGAATTCATAGTGGCAACGTTTTTCGCGATATTCAACTTTCGGGGCGGGCCCGAGCCAACGATCCCAGTCCAATTCCGCCGGCGGCGGTTCGATTGCGAACGGTCCACCGGTGGGACTTCCATTGATCCCGACGGTGACTTTTTTGATCTTGCCTAGCAACCCCTGTTGAACCATGTTTACGGCTCGCAAAAACAGATCACGGTCGCTGCGTTGTTGCGTCCCCACCAGAAAGACTTGTTTCGAATACTTCTCGCAAGCTTTTCGAATCAGCTGATTTTCTTCCAATGTTAACGTTAATGGTTTTTGACAAAACACATGTTTGCCAGCGGCCAAAGCTTCCAGTGCGATCTTGACGTGCCAGTGGTCGGGGGTGACGATACTGACGACATTGATATCAGACCGTTCCAACACTTTCCGGTAGTCCGAATAGGCATCGGCCTTTCCTTTGCCGATTTTCTCGTCATTCTTCGCCGCCTCTGCGCGTCGAGAATCCACATCGCAAACTGCAACGATGTCGCCGAATCGACTGTGGTCATGGGCATCGCCTGTTCCCATGCTACCGACGCCAATGCAGCCAATAATCGGCCGATCATTTTTCATTCGATTGGCAAAGGCCGGTTTGGTAAAGGTAAAATAGGGGATGAAGCCGGAGGCGAGTGTCGCGGCTGCAGCGCTCTTGACAAACGTTCGCCGGTCCGGGGAATTTGATTTGATCATTGTTTACCTTGTTGGAAGGAGAAAGAAAATTTAAGGAAACGGGTTACTAAGACACAATTGGTAAAGCGATTGAAAAACGATTTCTTCGTCGGCGATTATAGTCCAATCCAAGGACAAATGCCGAGCCATGAGCGTGAAGAAAATATTTTTTGACGTTTTGCTCGGTGGCGGTACGTCAACTCCGCAAGCCGATTAATCGCCAAAAATCCGACCAAAAATGTGCCTATCGCTTGACTTCACTCACGGGCAGTCCATTGATAATCACGCCGACGCAATGGGTCGTGTATTCGAAAGGATCGCCGTCAAATAAAGCCAGATCGGCGTCTTTGCCGACCTCCAGCGAGCCGACACGGTCGGCAATCCCTAACACCCGGGCGGCTTCGCTGGTAATCATAGCCAACGCCTGTTCAAAGCTCATGCCATTGGCCGCCGCCACTCCAGCTTCGAACAGCACCACACGAGTTTTCGGCACGTAGCTTTCGTAGCCACTTTGCATCACCACGGGAATTTCCGCAGCAACCAATTTGCCAGCGGTTTCGAAGCTCAGGTTTTCATAATCGCCAGCCGCCCGAATCATCGTCGGATGAAGAAATACCGGCACCCGCGCGGCGCGAATTTCATCGATCAATAAATACGATTCAGCCCCACCATCGAGCCACAAACGAATCTTGAACTCGTCCGCCAACCGCAAAGCGGTCGCAATATCCTGCGATTTATTGGCGGTGACCAACAACGGAAATTTTCCTTGCAAAACATTTCCCAACGCTTCCATTCGCAAGTCGCGGGCAGGTGGTGAGGAGTCTTTCTGTTCCCCTTTCTTTTCTGCCCCTTCGGATTTCTCTTCGGGCTTGGCCGCCTGATCGTCCGACTCGGCTTGCTTTTTCGCGTACAACTCAAGTTTAGTGAGATATTCTTGCGCCTTAATCAACTCCTGACGCAACATCGCCATTTGTTTGCCGCGCGATCCCGGCGAACCTTCTTTACGATTGGCCGTCTCGCCAATTGTCGCCAACACCGCTGCGGTTTCGACCATTTGGGCAGCCTCGATCGAACCACCCACGTTCTTGATGATGATCGTCTGTCCCGGAACAAGTTGGCCCGACGAATGCCCGGTATGAATTGTCGTAATGCCGAATCCACGCAAGTATCCCAATAGTTCCTCGTTCACGTTAACGGCATCAACGGCTCGCAATTCTGGTTGAATGGCAGTGCTGCTATCCAAGTGGTCTTGGTCTTGCGGTTGGTTGTAGATGCCGCTCAAGCCAGCGGTGCCATGACCATCAATCAGGCCCGGAGTGACTACGGCCGCCTCGAAGACTCGAACTCCGGCAGGAATTGCGATTTGGTCGGCGGTGCCGATCGCGGTAATTTTTCCATCGGCGACAACCACGATACCGTCTTTGATCGGCTCGCCAGCCATCGAATAGACGATTTGACCGCGGATCACCAGCTGTGCCCTCAATTCAGCCACGCCGTCAATCGCCAGCACTGAAATGAGCATCAACAATGCGTTTCGAATTTTAGACATTAACGTTGTTCCAATAATCATCAGTTTTCTTGAATTGCTGGGGTGAAGGTTTCACGACGTCAATGCTCTGGTAAGAGTCGCCGCCAGTTCATTTCAACTTCAATCCGAATTTGATTGCAATCTTAATTGCTTCATCATCAATTCATGATAACAACAAAAATAGGGAGACTGGTCATGCGTTGCGCCATAACCACCAACTGCATATAGGCGATCCTGCACATTCGTTCGATCAAAGACTTTCTCACCTTCGACCCAGGTCTGTTCGACTTTCGTGTAGACGCTCAGCGGATCGCCGTCGAGAATAATGAAATCAGCATCCTTGCCGGCCACCAAGGAACCTGTGCGTTGGTCCAAGTCCAGAATCTTCGCGCCATGGATCGTGAGTGCTTTCAGTGCTCCCTCCCGAGTCATGCCACCGCGTACCGCCAGCGCCGCCGAACGAAAGAACAAGCGCGAGTCGGTGATGTAATCGTCGGTGTGAAAGGCGACTATCACACCTGCACGTTCCAGAATACCGCCGGTTTCAAACGTCAAATCGACCGCTTCCAACTTTCCACCGGGGCTATCAATCACAATCACGGAACAGGGAACGCCAGCGGCCGCAATTTTATCCGCGACTTTCCAGCCGTCGCTTACGTGGTGCAGGACCACCCGAAAATCTCCCTCCACTGCCAGCCGCAATACGGTCATAATATCGTCGTGACGGTGGGTGTGATGATGAACGACGCGCCGCTTTTTCAGTACTTCTTGCATGGCATCCATCCCGATATCCCGGTCCGGCATTTTTTCCGGGTCGCCAGCAGCACGTGCAATCTTGTCACCGTATTCACGGGCTTTGATAAAGTGTTGACGAATGAGCGCTGCGGACTTGCCGCGCGAACCCGGGAAACCGCTGGTCGACTCTCGAATGGAGTTGGTACCGTTGGCCATTTTCAGGCCCCCCATAATCCAACCGTCGTCGGCTCGAATCAATAGATCGTCAATCGTCTCGGCGCGGCGCAGTTTTACGTAGACCGTTTGACCGCTCAGCAAGTGTCCCGACCCGGGCATGATATTCAAGGTCGTTAGACCGCCGGCCACCGCTCGACGAAAACCGGAGTCCCGCACGTTGATCGAATCGTGGATGCGCACGTCAGGCTGAATCGCGCCACTGTTATCGGCCCCGCCGATACCACCCACATGACTATGAGTGCAGATCAAACCTGGCATGATCACTTTGCCTTGTACATCCACCACTTGAGCACCGTCGGGAACTCTTGTGCGCTTGCTGTCTCCGACCGCTTGAATTCGATTGCCTGCCACAATCAGCGTTCCGCTCTGGATAACATCCCCCTCGACCGGGATGATTTGCGCGCCGATAAACGCCCAGACTTTTTCCTCGGAGTCTGCTACCTTCGCCGCCTCCGAATTCTGTTCCCTTTGCGTCGCAACAAATCCAGCGGTCGCCGATTGACAGAGGAAGTTAGGGGGCAGTAACCCAACTAACCAGATCCAAAGAAGCTGTTTTTGCAATGGTTGCCTCATTAATAACCCTGGTAGGTTGCTCATGATCGCATTAAATCATGATCGTTGAACGGTCACACAATCGAGTTTTCGTTTGGTCAATCCAATGATGTCGATGCGACATTGCGGCAGGCCGGGCTGGAAACCGCTGTATTAAACCATATTTGATTGGCAATCCAAGCCGGCATTTTTCACCACGAAATCATAAAATGACTGTGGGGCGAGAATTTTCAGGTTGATTATCACCCACGTGTCGGGTTGCGATTCCAACCACTTTTTCGAAGGCCCCGCGATTGGGCGAAAAAATGGGTTGAAGATTTAGTCTTCTGGTTTGCTATCGTCACCACACATCATCACGATGCGCGGCATGAATTCGCCGACGACCTCGACCAAATCGGACTGGGCCGCCATGACGTCATGGATATTCTTGTAAGCACCAGGAACCTCGTCCAGTCCGCCCGCCAGTAAGCGGACGTTTTGGCGTGCCAAATGTTCACGCCACTGCTTCCAACCAAACGCCGCTTTGGCAGCAGTACGCGACATGCAGCGACCGGCGCCGTGTGACGCAGAATTAAGGCTGTCCGGATTGCCTTTCCCGCGCACGACAAAACAGGAGTCGGCCATGTTACCTGGGATTACACCCAATTCACCCTGACCAGCGGGTGTGGCACCTTTGCGATGCACGTACCAGGAATGCCCTTGATGTTGTTCCAACCACGCAAAATTATGGTGATTTTCGACCGTCGCGATTTTTTGAGCGCCGGCCAATCGAGTCACATTGTTGTGAATGATCTCGTGATTGGCGGAAGCAAATCGCCCCATCAAATTCATGGCCAACCAGTATTCCTGACCTGCTTCCGAATTCATATCCAACCAGCATAGATGGCGCAAATGTGTGTCATCACGAATTTTTGATGGAACTTGCTGACGCGCAATGTCGGTATACCGTTGACAAACGCGGGCCCCCGGACCACGGCTGCCGCTATGCGATAACAGGGCAACATATTGCCCGGCTGGCAACCCAAGTTCAGCTGCCGGCAGCGTCAATACTCCCCACTCGACGAAGTGATTGCCGCTGCCGCTGGTTCCCAATTGCCCGACGGCGCGATCGCGGACCTCGCGTGTTACGGCGGTGATATCCCAGTCTTCATCGAGAACCGCATGCTCAGGGGGGTGTTTCCATTGACCACCGGTCCCAAACAATGTGCCTTTGGACAGCGCGTGATCCATTGATTGACAAAGCTGAACACTGTTTTCTTGCAGGGGTGCTACCGGCAAATCAGTAATCGTAATTTTCATCCGACACGCGATGTCGACGCCGACACCATAAGGAATGATGGCGTTTTCACAAGCCAATACGCCGCCAATCGGCAATCCGTAACCGGAATGCGCATCGGGCATCAACGCTGCCGCACGGGCGATCGGTAGGCGACAGGCATTGCGAATTTGATTGATGGAATGCTCATCGAAGTCGCGGCCCCAACGGCGGTGCGCGATTTCATTTAATGGAATATCCGATTTCGCAAATTCAATCAGCGCTTCGGCAAGTTGAGAATAATAGGGATCCGTCAGGAACTGTCCCGGTGTCGCGACAATCTGTGGGATCATTTTTTTTGGCGGATCAATGGTCTTGATGCGAGCCGCCGCTTGCACGCAGCCAATCGCCGTGGAGACGCAATCGGCTGGCACACCGAAGTTAAGCAGTTGTTTCTTGTTCATAGTTGGTCAGCTCTGCTGGCTGTATGAGATTGAGATACGTTGAATTTTCATAAATTCAAGGCAAGGACACCACGGGGCCAAAAAGGTGATCGGATGAATGCCAGTATTCAGAAAACTTGTTGAAAAACTCACTGGGCAGGTCCCTGAATTTTCGCCCACTGGTACAGACTCCGATTCAACGCTTGAAAAGATCGAACTCCAACGAATAGTTTCCGGATTTGGCACAGTCTTGTATCAAATTCCGTTTTTGATAGTCGATAAACTGGGTCGATCGAGACTGGGAATTCCGTAAAAAGTGCGGGTGAACCACAAAGGCACGAAGTCACGAAGGTAGGTGCAGGTACAATCAAAATTCCCTTTGGGCGAGCGGCAGGAAAAATAATATCTGTGCAATGGACATCCTTGTCCGTTAAAAGCGATCGACGGACGAGGACGTCCATCGTACGGCGGGTAACTTTTCAACTGCCGATCACGTTGTGTCTTTGTGACTTGGTGGTTCCCAGCATCAAATGCAAAGCTAAGACCTACGACCACATCAATTGACTTTGTTGAACTTTTTGCGTCTAGCTGTCAAATAGTTGTCTCAAGTTAAACCGCAGTTTCGTCGTTCCGCGACGAACATCCGTTTAGTTTCTTCCATACCAATCGCTTCGGGAACGGCATCCGATTGGGCGTCAAACCATTCCGGTTGGAATTGAATAAAACCGTGACCACCCTTCTTTTGAGAATTCGCGATTGCCTGTTTGGCGGTCAGGGCGATCACGGCGTCACCCAAGGCGACCGGTCCATTGCAGCGCGGTTGATTGCCGCGATCACCGGTACTAACGCACCAAGCCCAGTGTTCGATCTCTTCGCGATAGCCGCGACTAACCGGGCCGCCACCTTCGGCAGCTTTAGCGGGAGCGGCATCACCGCTGGCCGATGTATCCAAGGCCGCAGTACCGTCTTTGGCTTTTACCCGAGCCTTATACGATGTACCCTGGCTGGGGTACAGCATCACCTCGGCTTCTTTATCGAGGACCAGCGTTCCTTTTGTCCCCATGACACATTCACCGTAGCCACCGTAACCGTTTCCGTTAATTGACGAATAGGTCACGATCACTTTCTTGTTCGAATCCTGTTCGAAGTTCGGGATCCCATTTTTCGGATCGGGATATTGATTGACGACATCTTTGTAACCGACATCGAATTGATAGTCGTAGCCTTGACCGGGAAATTCGAAGCTGCAATACACGTGGTCTTCCGCATCGCGATCCCGAGGAAAAGTATGTCGCCCCCCTAACGCGTGAACGGTCAATGGATGTACATGTTTGCCAACTTCCTTTGACAACGCCGCGATAAAAATACTCGCTGCGTCCAATTGATGGCTGCCAAGTTCGGCCATCAGACCGCCGCCGGTGCGATCCCATAAACGCCAGCGAACCATTTCCTCCATGGCCGAACGAACTCGCCCGTCCGAATAAACGTCACTGCGATCGATGTAACCATGAAGCGCTGCGTTGACGGTTTTGTCAGCGTCCCATTGGCGCCATTGAGCGATTTTTTTCGCCAGTTTCAGTTTTTCACTACCGGAAGTGTTCGGTGAATCATAATCAGCAATAAAGTTGTTCAGTTGTTCCATGATCCGGTCGACGATTTTTCCCTGGCCCGCCAGTTCGCCACCGGGAATAGGTAAAGCCCAGGTATCGTTGCCCGGTTGGTTATTGCGGTGCCACTGGGCACGGATGTGGTGAATTTCGCCCAAGAGACCCCAGCGAATAAAGTTCACGGCATTGTCATACAAGATGCTGTAATGTCGTTGGTGTCCGACCGAAAGAAAACTGTTGGTCTCGGTGGCCGTGCGAGTCATCAACTTGCATTGGGCCACGTTGTGAGCCATCAATTTTTCACAGAGAACATGCTTACCGTTTTTCATGGCCGCAATGGCGATCGGGGCATGCAGAAACAAGGGAGTTGCGATGATCACGCCATCGATGTTGGGGTCGGCGATGGCCTGTTGCCAGTCCGCAAAAATCTTGACATTGCGACGGGCTTCTTCTTCTGTTTGCCAGCCATAAACTTTCATCAAACCGGGTCGCACGGCAGCCGTGTTGTCGCTGGTCCAGTCACCATGAAAAGCCCGATGAATACTCGATGGCCGAATGTCGCAGATGGAAGTTACCTGGACGTAATCCGGGTTGATCGCCCCCATCAACACGGTTCCTTCGTCACCGGTTCCAATCACGCAGACGCGAATTTGGCGCTGTGGGCGTTGGTAACCAAAATACATGGCGCCGATCCCGGCCGCTGATGCGCCGCCAGCGATGATTGATTTTACTAAGAAATCACGGCGGTGAATCTTGTCGAAAGCGGTGACCGCCGAATAATAATTTTCGCGACCAATTTCACGTTCTTCAGGGGTCAGGTTGACCATCGCAACTGCTCTTGGGATTGATTGAATTTTTTATAACAATGGATCAATGGTTAGCTTGACATTAGCCGCCAACATTTGAGCCGACTGATTGTTCCATCTTTGTAAATCGACGTTACGCTACAACTGACTTGCTACAACTGACTTGCTACAACTGACTTGCTACAACTGACTTGCTACAACTGACTTGCTACAACTGACTTGCCTCGGCAGCTGGCGTCAACGCGGTTGGCCGACGGCTTAGGAAAAAATCCAATCCACCGAATCGGCCCGCAGCAGTCGAGAAAATCACAAGACACGCGGCCAGCTCAATAAAATAAAAATAGGTTGGCAAAGAACCGGGGAACAGCGGCGGTTGCGTGGCAATCACCGAAATCAAGAAACCTGCGGCTGCCGCGATTGCCAACCGCGAAAAAAGCCCAAGAATTAACATGATGCCGAGCACCGTATCAAACCAGGGAATGACTCGATTAATTAGCTTTAACGCACTATTTTCCTGATCAAACGGTCGATGCAGACGTAAATTATTTTTTTCGGCCTGCGCGTCCAATGCCAAAGCATTGATTTGCTGTTCCAATGAGTCCCAGATCGAGAGAACTTCCTGTTTCCAGGCCTGCAATTGTTTCTTTCGGTCCTGTTCAATTGTCGTAACTTGATCGCGCAGTGAATCTACATACGTGGCCACTTGTTCACGACGATCTCCGTCCTTATCCGATCCTTGTAGACGGTTGGTGCTGGCGAAGTGCGATACTAGTGCCGAACGATTTTGGTCCAAAAAGTCTGCGAGCAGCACCTTGTGATTCAGAAAAATCTGGTTGGCCCGCGCGGGCTGGTCAGCAATTGCCCGTATGTTGCGTTCGTCGGTTGCAAGTTCCGATTCAAGTCGAGCAAATGCAGTGACGTCATTCCGCTGGTTAGCAGAGAGAATCGCTTGTTCCAAGCCGGTCCGGCGTTTTGAAATTTCGGCGATCAGATCCGCGCTGCCGAAGCCAAAATAGTTTGTTGCCTGGTCCAAAAAATCATCCCAAATCAAATAGGTTAAGGTCGGATCGATATTTGGTGATTTGGCGTCAACGCTCGGATTCTCCGAGTTCTCGGCCTCGCTTACGCACAGCAAGATTTTACCATCGGGATCGTTAAGCAGTTTCTTGAAAAAGGGCGCGAGCGGCCCCTTGGCTTCGGCAAAAAAATACTGTGCCGTAAAATTACCTGATTTGAGCTTCGCGGTGCCCTCTTTAAAAAAATGAAAACCAACCACAACCCTCAACAACAACAACGAAACAAAAATCAATCCGAGTTGAAAACGAGATAAATGAAACAATTGATCGATATCCTACACAGGCCAAGGTTAGTTGATTTGATCCATAAACTTCTCGGCTTGTCGACGGTCATCTTCGTTCAGCCCGCCGAGGATTTTCTGAACCGCACGCCGCTGTTCGTTCGCCAATTCAGTTTCACCGAATTCTTCGTGGCATTCAATAAGCAATTTGCGAACCGGTAAATTACTTGGCAGACTCTCGACCGCATGTTTGAAATCGGCAATTGCCTCCGGAAAACGCTTCATTTTTTTGTAATACATGCCGCGAGTCTGGTAAAACATGGGAGTATTGGGAAACAACTCAACAGCCAAGGTTACCAAGTCCAACATGTTGTCAAAGTCGTCGAAATTGTCGGCAATCGCCACTTCGATCAGGTTATTGATGATCATCGGAGTCAAAAGTAATTGTTGTTCAGCAATTCGCCAATGTTTTTGTCCCGTCAAAACATCGCCTTTCGTTATTTTGTCCATCCCCAATAGGATATGCACGACTCCGGGTTGAGTGCTTTCAATTATCGACTGTTCCAACCGAGCGATATCTAGATCGGGGTTGGCTTTAGAATTCACATATTCCAATAGCCTCTGATATAAGACCCGATTTTGAGCATGTTTCACAACGGCGACACATAACAAATTTAAGCGATCCAGGTATTGCCGGCCATCCTTAAGATCGGTATACGAATTGGCTTTTTCCACAACCAGTGCCGTTGCCATCTGTTCCAGCATCATTTTCGCATCCTGTTTTCTGCTCAAAGAAATGGCCTCTTCCAGAATCGCGTCGGCCTGATCGTAGTCCCCCACCAAAACACAACTGGAAACCGCAATTTTCCAAAGATCGAGGAATTCCGGATTGCGACGTACTAACGGCATGAATCTTTTCAAGATAGAGTTCAAACGCTCGACAGCTTCTGGCTTTCGGTCCAAATCGATTAGTAGTTTGGTCAATTTAGGGATCGCCGACAACTGAATTTCGTTTTCAATTTCGCGCCCCACGATGAGTTGGTTCAAATAGTCCACCGCAATTAACAATTCGGCTTTGCGTTCCGGCGTCCCTTCCTTGAAATCGAGCGCTTTGTCTTCATGAAATTCGGCGAGGCTAAATAGCGCGAACGGGTTGTCAGGATCGCTCGCCATTGCACTATCGAAATGCTTAACTATCAGCTCGTCCCGTTTACCTTCCGCCATTTCAGACAAAGGGGAAAGGTAATAACGGGCCAACCAAACATGAGCGCCGGCAAACCCAAGTCGGTCTTCAGGAGCCAAGTAAGTCATGATATCTACGGCGCTGGTATTCTTGCCGTTTTCCGCGCGGATGAGGCCCAATTGATATTTCATCGCGTCGCTTTGAGGTTCCAACTCCACGAGTTTTACCGCAAAAATCTCGGCGATCTTCGGTCCTTTTTCCGGGTCAGTCCGAAAAAGATTGTAGTAGGCTTGGCTCGCATTGATACTCTGTCCCTGACGAAGATAACTCGCAACCCACAATCCCGACAAACATCCAACGATTGCCAGCACAGCCGGTAGACCCCACAAAAACGCCCAACCGTGACGCGAAACAGCCCATGAATTTATCATGAACATCGCCCAAGCGACTAATAGGCGCAACGGAAAAAGCAACCACGAGACGATCGAACCGACAAATGTCTGATCCGATTGAAGTTGATCGCCACGGTCAATGGTATCTGCGAGCCAATTGCCGACCGCCCGAAAAGGTCTCGTGAGAAACCCCATCAGCGAGAAAGATTGAAATCCGTCATTTCGATGTCGTGGAGCCATATCAGATTCGCTAGTTATTTGTTCGAGGGATTGGTATCGCCGGAGGCCGGGGCTTGGTCTGGGGCTTCCCCCGCGTCAATTTGCCTGATGCGCTCTTGATAAATCGCCGGCGACAAATCACTGCCCTCGTAACACTTCACCAATGATTCCAGAATACTTCGATTCCAAGGTCGATCTTTAAGTGCAATTTCGAACGACGCAACGGCTTCCGTCATTCGATTGAGTTGCATCAAAGCTGTCCCGCGAGTGTCAAAGAAGTGCGACAGCACCCCTCGTGACCTGGCATCGCGATTCAACAAACGAATTGCCTCATCGATGAGCTTAAGCGCGCGTTCCGGATTTCGATCGGTGCCAACCAAATAAACATAAGCCAAGTTATTCAGGATTAACGCGTTCTGTGGTTCCTTTTTGCGGGCTAGTTCAAAATAGCGAACCGCTGCCTGATATTCCGTTTTGGCCAAGGCATTGGATCCAAGTTCGTTTAACACGGCCGCCGGCGGGTCAGCATGTTTCTCCGGATCATAAACCAGACGGGCGGCGGCCGACAAATCCGCGTTGTCGCCGATCGCAATTCGCGTCAAACCACGCAAAGCTTCAGGATTGGTGGGATTGTATTTGAAGGCCTTTTTCAACATCTCCAGATCTTCGACATCATATCTTGAAGGAGTGGTCGACTCCAGGTGTCGTAGCTCCCATTGCACATACAAATTCGACAACAATTGTTCGATGTAGACTCGTTTTACGACTCCCGCCGAGCCTGATTTGGCCTGATTCTCGACCTCTTTCATCAATCGTTTTTCGGCTTCGGAAAAACTATCTTGCCCGACCAAACAAGTCGTTACATGCCCCCATGACGCCACCCATTGTTCCACCGCTATATCTCCGGTTGAATCGTTGAGCTTCGCTTGGAATTTTTGCAACGCTCGATTGTAGACGTCTTTGTTCAAATTGGTCCGGGATAGGCTTTTGTTAATTTCAATCAGTCGCGAATAAAAATTGGGGTCGATTTCGAACAATGATTCGTACACGGCGTAAGCATCGACGAATTTTTCCTGGGAAAACAAAATGGCCGCTTTGATTTTCTGCGCTTCAATATTTTTCGGATCGCGTCTCAAACACAAATCTGCATGCTGAAACGCCGCCTCATAAATATTTTTTTGTTCCACCTGATTGTTACTGCGGACATTCATAAAATAGCTTGCCAGCCATAAATGCGCTTCCGGGTATCCCGGCTCATTAGACGGAGCGATCGCACGCATTAATTCTGCGCCTCGTTGAATTTCCCCGATTCCCATCGTGGCCTTGGCAAAGTCATACCGAAATTTCATGTCTTCAGGATTCAAGGAAATAAGTTTTTCCAAATAAACCAATTCCCCTGTTTGTATTTTCTTTAATTCAATCCGACGTGGATCCTCGGGCGGAATCATCGAATCCAGATCCGACGCGTTGGTTTGGTCTCTGTTTGTGCTTCGAATAATCTGAATTTCGGTCATCAACTCTTGTGAAAGCTTGGTCTTTTGGCGCACACAGTCTTCCACGTTTTTTTTGTACCACTGCTCCAAGCCTTTGGTCATTCCATATTTCGCGGAATAAATCGCACTGACGCCAATCGCAGCAACCAAGACTGCAGGCACGCCCAACACCAATGCACGCCCCCGACGCGAACCCGAAGACATCGCTTCGGGAGGAGTTGTCAACATTGCTACCGGGAGCGAAACCCAATGCCTGATCGTATATAAAATCGAATTCAACATAATTGCATGCTAAAAAAACGCTGGCGAAAAAACCTCGTGTTTCGAGGTCTGCCAGAATCACCTGTTAAGCGGAAATGGGAGTGAACAACTGCAAACTTGGGACGGGGCGACCAAAGTGCCAGCACGAGAGCTGGCAACCAGCAATCGACGGAGCAAGCTCCTAACACTTCAGCGAATCGCGGTCTCATTGCTAACCAGTTTAACCAATCCCTAATTTTTTCGCCACAGTTTGCGTTTTTTTTTCGTGTCGTCTGGGAACCGATCCTCCCGGATGGAATTTAGTTAGCTGTATTTCTTTGCTTCCCCAAGTTACGGGTTCTCAGAAATTGTCAATGTAATCGTTACAGCAGAAACACGCGTCAATACCATCAAGACCGGCATATCTGGAAAAATCGCTAGAATCAACACAAGTCCCCATGGATAGAAGCCGAAAAATGGAGTGGGTAGGAATGTTCCTGCCACATCGTGACTCTATTTGCGTCGATTGACCCATGAACCAAAAATTCAAGTTCAAACTAATCGCCCTCGTGGCAGCTCTTTCGGGAACCGGGTGGAACTCAAGCCAGGCTCAACAGGACCAAGCCAATGTTGCGGGTTTCACGCAACCTGAGGCCCAGTCAACAAATCGGGCTTGGGGAAACTCGTTTGGAACGGTTCAGGCAGCCATTCCTTTTTCCTCCACATCCGAGGATCACTCGCCACCGATCGTTGCCCCGGCTCAAGTCGGCCAATCGAATTTGCCACCAATTGTCTCAATGGGACAGCATCAATCGGCCGCAGACAGCTTTCCGGTTCCCTCCAAGGAAATCCCGGCCGCATTGCCGCCGATAGTTTCGATGAGTACGCCCCGAAAAATGTTGTCGCCACTTCCGCAAGCGGAATCGCAAGATGTTCCCCGTCTGGCAGCGATGGCCAATCCAATGCCCATTCAGGAAAATCGCCCTCCACAGCCTACCTCCCAGTCGCAAACCACAATGGCATCAAGTGATTCGAGAAGTGACACTGCGGTGGCCCCAGCCGCTCAATGGCAACAATCTCCAACCCGAAACAGTACCTATTTGAATACGGGGTTCTCCGCTGCCGGCGTGCCACTCTATGCCGGAGGTTCTCAGCAGGACACGGGAATTCAAACCAGTTCTTCCGATTCCGTTTTGACGACGCCCGTAATTAATTCCGATAGTCAAATCATTTCGCCAATCGCGCCGCCGCTGTCAGCACCCCGTAATTTCGATCAACCCTTTGCTGCCGATACGAGTAGCATGTCCGCGGCCACGCCGACGTATTTTGACGGTTCAACGATGGAGGTCCCATTTGCTGGCGACTACCAAAACAGCGTTGACAGTGGATTTGCCAGTAGTGCCGGTAGCGATGGAGGTTTTGATCAAAACGCAATTGATTCTCGGATGGGCTATTTTGGTGCCATGAGCCGAGCACGTCGCTACAGCGAATTGGATGTGTTGTACATGACTCGAACCGATGGTGACATCGTGTTGTCAAACTTCGGTGGCCTGGGTAGTTTTGACGCGAACTTGGGATGGAGAGCTACATTAGGTTTACGCACCGATGAAACTCATGGTCGTGAGATGTCTTACTTTGGCACAACGGAACTCGACAAAGAAATCAATCGCACGGACGCGCGTAGCCGGTTGAGCGCCCTGTTCACCCCCTCGTCATTTTTCAGCGCCGGGGAAGCCGCGCCGTTTTTCAATGCTGAGATTCAAAACGAACGCATGCAAACTCAACTTCATAGTGTCGAGTTCAATAAAGTCCGGTGGGGTTGGGATGTGGTCAAGTCCTTCATTGGCTTGCGATACATTTATGTGAACGATGAGTACGAGATGTTTAGCCAACGCCAATTTGCTGCCGTGCCCCCATCGTTTTCCAACCCGACAGGAACGCCAGCAAGAACGGAAACCGGCAACTTCCGCTTGAATGCCCAAAATAACCTGGTTGGAGTTCATATCGGTCGCGAGTTGTTTTACGATGTCGGCTACCGACTCTCCTTTTCCGGTTTGGGTAAAGCTGGTGTCTACGCCAATGTCAATAAGTTCGAGTCCAGTGCTTCTAACACTGGCACGACCTTCCAAAGCAACGAAAACAACAATTCGACCGTGG
>JANNWZ010000097.1:0-7385 GCA_031409295.1 Mariniblastus sp. | reverse complement strand
ATTGATGCAATGGTTCAACGAACCCGGAGGCCAGATCAATCAGGTAGGCGTGCTCGAAAGATGTTGGATTCTCACCAATCGGACTCCGTCTGATCTGCGTTCCAGCGTATCGATCCACAGCGCCTCTTGCCACCGATATCGAATTTGCAATCGCGGAATCTGGCCGGTCAATAGTGAATCGCGGGCAACGGCGAGTTGTGTGGAAACTGGGAGTGTGGTGGCTTTCTGCCGCAGCTCGATGGATCGCTGCATCAATTGAACATCACTGGCCAAAACATTAATGTCCTCAAACAGTGATCCGACTTGAGCCGGAGTCAACAGGGCTTCTCGCATCGGTGGCAACAGTGTCAAGTCCAGCCCGTCATGATTCTCGGGGTGGGCAATCGGTTGGAGGCCGGCCTGGTTTTCTGATACTGGGGAGTCGAGCAGTTGGCCAACGGGATTCGTTCGCAATCGAAACCAGTCTCGACGAGTTACTTGAGCGGGTTGTTGTTTCATGATTTCAAATGGGTTGGTTCGCAGTCAGGCGGCAGACAGTCAGCTGTTAGTCGGCAACAGAAGTAAGCGGGATGGCAGGCAGGAATTCCGGCTCTTGCGATAAGGGAAACTGCTCGGCTGTGGCCGCTGGAGTATGGCATTGATTGCAATTTTGTCGCCAGGGGTGAGTCGTTTGTAGGCCTAGGAGTCCAGTAAATCCGTGACAACTCAAACAATCGTTTCGCATCCATGTAGCATGTGGAATCTGAGGCGGGGCGCCGGCGTAGGCTCGTGGACCTCCGGTTGGCGCGGGCAATCCAACGAATGTACTTTCGCGGAATTTTATTGGCTTCAGATGCTGCGGATTAGCTTCTACATGGCACTGCGTGCAATTCGATAAATAGGGATGCGACATTTTCGAAATTCGCAAGGACTCCGACTGGAATCCCGATTCATGACAGGCCATACACGCCACCGTCGACATTTGGTCGATGAGATGGGGAATGGTCGGCGGTGCGCCGTTGAAAGCGCGATTCGTCTGTCGCATCGCTAAAGCGAATTCTTTTTGAGCGGGAGAAATCGTCACCTGTTTCGTTTCGTCGAATTGGGTGGGCGGAAGTCGCAAAGACTTCAGAGATGTTTTCCAGTTCGCGGTAGGTCCCCATTTCAATTCGGTCATGTCGGAATAGAACGGTGCGGGGATAATGGAAACGCTGGATGAATTTTCGGCTTGGGCAGCGGCGACGGCTGGCGGGGAAATTGGCCTGGTGGCAGGTTGGGCGGGGTTCATGGGCGATTGCAATCCGACGAAATAGCCGACGATCACCAATGAAATGATAACCGCTGCCGCGAACCGCCATAGGATGTGGGTCCGATTGAACGACATAGTCATTCTACCTTTCTGATGCGGACCGCACTCTTCTTATAGTCGGGTTGTTTGGAAAACGGATCGACGGCATCCAGTGTCAATTGGTTAATTAACATCGTCTCGTCAAAGAAGGGGACGAACACGGATCCTTGCGGAGGTTTGCCTCGTCCTTCGATCCAGATGATTCCTTCAATCGAACCGCGGCGAGACTCGATGACGACTCGATCACCATTGCGAACCCCGGCCTGGGCGGCGTCCGAAGCATGCACTTCGATATAGGCACCCGGCATGGCTCGGCTGAGTTCGGGCACGCGACGAGTCATCGTACCGGAATGCCAATGCTCCATGACGCGGCCCGTGCAGAGCATCAACGGGAATTCCTGATCGGGTAACTCCGCGGGCGGTTCCCAGGGATGAAACCAAATTTGAGCTCGATCGTCTTTGGTGCTGGAATGGTAAAACTGAATTCCTTTGCCTATCGCGACGTAGGGATCAAGCCCTTCGGTGAAACGATAACGGGTTTCGTGCCAACCATCTTCTCGCTCGACCACCGGCCAACGCAATCCACGGGCTTTGACATATTCCGTGTAGGGAGCGAGATCTTTGTGTTTCATTCGCGAGAACTTGCGGTACTCTTCGAACAAATGTTGGTCGACATTGACGTCGTAATAATGCTCCCATTGCCAAAAAGGAATCGGCTCGCTGGATTTCGGGTCAATGATGTTGAACAAAAAATCGCCGGCGCTATCTTGCATGCCTTCAAAACCGCGTTCGAACAGTCGATGGGCGACTGCCAGAGTTTGCCAACAATCATCGCGGGCTTCGCCCGGCGGATCGACTTGTTTAAACCACTGTTGAGTTCGGCGTTCGGAGTTACCAAAAATTCCATTTTTCTCGACCCACATCGCGGAGGGCAAAATCAAATCGGCCAGCCGCGTGGTGGCGGTGGGGTAAACGTCCGATACAATGAGGAACTTTTCCTTCAGTGCTGCCTTCCCATCAAACAACTTGCCGAGATTGGGAAGTGTTTGGCCGGGGTTGGTAACCTGAACCCAGATAGTATCGATCAAGCCACCGTCTGCGGCTGACTTGCAAAAATGTTCCCACATTTCGACCGTGTGAAATCCTGGTTTCGGATTGATTCGTCCACTGGGGACATGCCAAATCTCTTCGGCCATCTGGCGATTTTCCGGGTTGGCCACGAGGCCTCCGCCGGGAAGAGCATGAGAGAGCGTGCCAACTTCGCGGACGGTGCCACAGGCCGAAGGCTGGCCGGTCAGGCTGGTCGGCGCGTTTCCTGGACTGCCAAAATGGCCGCTGAGTAAATGGATACCGTGGACCAGCGAATTAATGGCCGTCCCACGAGTGTGTTGGTTCATGCCCATGCACCACAACGATGTGATCTTGAGCGCTGGGTTGCCAAATACATCAGCCAACATCCGAATCTGCTCAGCCGGAACCCCCGAAAGCTGTTCCACGTACTCGGGCGTGTACGGTTCCAGCATTTTTACGTATTCGTCGAATGGGATTGGCCGGCCATGCAGATTCGGATTCGCTTCGTCCGGGGCTTTGAAATTGCAATATTCGGTAACAAATTTTTCACTGTAAGTTTTGTTCTTGACCAACAAATGGGCGATCCCGTTGGCGATTGCTAGGTCTCCATGACCGCGCATTTCCAGGTAGTGTTGGCAATGACCGGTAGTGCGAGTTCGTCGAGTCCCAATATCGATCAGAGTGATCGTTTCTCCTCGACTGCGCCGATCGACGACTCTCGAAAATAAAACCGGATGCATTTCAGCTGGGTTGTTACCCCACATGATCAGCACATCGCAGTGGTCCAAGTCGTCATAACAGCCCGCCGGTTCGTCAACTCCGTAGGTGGCCAGAAATCCAGTAACTGCCGACGCCATGCAGAGGCGGGCGTTGGGGTCAATATGATTGTTCGACAATCCACCCTTCATGAACTTTTGCGCGGCGTATCCTTCGGGAATGGTCCACTGACCAGAGCCGTAAAAAGCGAATCGGTCGGGAGCGGCTTCGATCTTGTCAGCGATAATATCGATCGCGGCCGGCCAGGAAATCGCTTGATAACGGTCGCCCCGTCGCAGCAAGGGTGTTGTCAATCGATCTTGGCCATACAAAATTCCTCCCACATGATAGCCCTTGACGCAAAGCAATCCCTTATTGACTTCTGCATCTTTGTCGCCGGCGATGGCGACCACCCGTCCGTCTTGGACACCGACTTGGACATGACAGCCGGTACCGCAAAATCGACACGGCGCTTTATTCCAAACGACGTCGGCACCTTCCGGAACGCTGGCATTGAAAACTGGCAGCGAATTCGGCCCCCATCCCGTGGCAGCCGTTGTCGCTAACGCCATGGCGCTCATTTTGATGAATTGGCGGCGGCTTTCGGGGGTCTGTATTTGAGCCGGTGTCATCCGTTCTCCAATTTTATTACTCGTGCATTACTCGAAATGTACAAAGATTACGTTGACGTGGAAAATTCCAGGTAACGACAACATCCAATCCGTAAGCGAATCAAGCCCATCGCCATCATCAGCCTCGAGAGTCAGTGGCAATCGCGATTCGATCAACTTGCCAACTTCGATTTCGGATCTTTCTCGAAGCGCTGCGAGTGTCGAATCCCACAATGGGCCCGATCCATCCACAAGCGCGACAACGCTAGCAATCATCCGCTGATCCTGATTTTGTTTTTGGAACGACCGGCTGACAGCTTAGATTTTAGGGAAGCTGGGAAAATGAAACCGTTGGTTAATACTCGACTGATCAATTTTGTTCCGTCAAAACGATAACAACTGGGACGATTATAATAGGGGACGTCCATGTCTACAATTGAGCTTTCGGCGAAGAACTGGTTAAGGCGCGCGTTTCCCAGGCGCTGCCTCTTGCTGGTCGCCAGTTTTTATTCGCTGGTCTCGACGGCGCAGTCGCAAGGCGTGAACTATTCGGTCAGCGACACTCCACCGAAGGGCGAACAAGCCGCCACTGCGTTCAATGACGCTGCGGCGCCTGTAGCCAAGACCGCTGACGAGCAAAAAAAACAAGCGGAAGCACAGAAAAAAGCGCAAGCGGAGCTGGAAAGGAAAATTGCCTCGGCCCATAAGCTGATGTTCTTTGACAATGATTTTTCCTATCTGAGCGATCCCAATTATAGCGGCTGGCAACTGGGCGACGGCCTGAAACAACGTCCTTTGGCTGGCCAAGGTTGGTACGATATCGGTGGCCAATATCGAACTCGCGCCCATTTCGAGCAAAACATGCGGGGACTGGGACTAACGGGAGTCGACGATACGTTTCTGTTGCATCGGACTCGACTCTACGGAGACTTTCATTTCTCGCCGAACATTCGCGCCTATGCCGAGCTAATCGATGCCAACAGCAACTACGAAGATTTTACACCTCGCGTGATTGAAGAAAATCGAACGGATCTGTTGAATCTGTTTGTTGACGCTCGACTACTGCATTCGGACCAGGGAACATTGTTAGCGCGCGTGGGTCGCCAAGAGTTAACCTATGGAGCACAACGTGTGATCTCGCCATTGGATTGGGCGAATACACGTCGCAATTTTGAAGGAGCGAAACTTTCCTGGGCCACATCAGATTGGACTTTTGATGGCTTCTGGACCAATCCGATCCGGATCGATGTGAATTCGTTTGATTCGCCGGACCGCGATCAGGAATTCATGGGTCTGTATTCATCGTACAAAGTAAACGACCAGCAGAATTTCGATTTGTATGCCTTACGACAGCTAAACGGGCGCGGTGCGAATAATTTCGAATACAATACGTTTGGTACTCGCTCGCAAGGCAACAACGAGGGTAAGTTGTGGGATTTTGAAGGCGCGTACCAGAACGGTGAGAACAACGACGGCTCGGATCATTCCGCTGCGATGATCACGATGGGTTTAGGACGCCTGTGGGACAAAGACGGCTTGAAACCAACGCTATGGGCCTACCACGATTGGGCCTCGGGTGGCGATGTGTTGGGAGGCGGTCAAGGGTTTCATCATCATTTCCCGTTGGCCCACAAGTACAATGGTTTTATGGATTTGTTTGGCCGGTCCAACCTGCACGATTCCAATGTCTCGTTTAGCGTCCAGTCTACAAAAAAATTGAATCTGTTGGTTTGGTACCATTATTTTGCTTTGGCCAATCGCTCCGACACCCCCTACTCCGTCGTGATTTCTCCGTTCAATGCGGGAAATGCTCCTGGCAGCAGTGACTTGGGGCATGAAATTGACTTGATCGCTGATTACACCGTATCGCGCCGGCAATCACTGTTGTTAGGCTATTCGCATTTCTTTGGCGGAGACTACTACTCGTCTACGGCGGGAGTACCGTTCAATGGTGACGGAGACTTTTTCTATTCTCAGTGGTCCGTCAATTTCTAATATTGCATTTCCGGTCGACCATGAGATGGGTTAACGGACGTTTGGTTTTGGAAACAAAACCGAACCACCGGATCCTGATCCCGGACAAAATATCTTACAATTGGACTGTTAGTATCGCTGACAATTGTAGATACTTAGGTCTGGATTATTCGCCATGATTTCTCAAACGGCAAAGTACGCTTTGCGGACCGTAGTGTTCCTCGCCAATAATTTAGGGACTTACACCAAACGAACCGTGATCGCCCAAGCGACAAAAGTTCCGTCGGAGTATTTATTGAAAGTGCTCGGTTCACTTGAAGGGGCAGGAATCGTGGAATCACGACGGGGACCGGGCGGCGGTTTTTTGTTGGTGAAAACACCATCGCAAGTGACAGCTCTGGAAGTCGTGATGTCGGTTGATGCTATTCCTCGAATCAAGAGCTGCCCTTTGGGAATTTCCAATCATCATCGTCTTTGCCCGTTGCATCGATTGTTGGACAATGTCAGTGCCCAGGTGGAAGCAACATTTCAACAGACAACCATTGCCCAACTGATGGTCACGGACAATCGCCACTGTGAGTTTCCATCGAATTAGCTTCCGGCCATTAATTGACGCCTATGAACCGATCCAGTGAAAACACGTCCCGCACAGGAATGGCTGGGCCCGCCCTGATGTTCGCGGTGATCGGGTCGCTGTTTCTATTGGGATGGGTTTTGAGTCTGCTGCTAAGTCAGGAAACTCGATTCCCGTCCGGTGGCAACGCAGAGATCGTTAAACTGCAGCCCGACCAAACAGTTTTTTCGACCTCGCCACAGTTGGATTCGCGGGCACAACCGACTCGGTTTGCGGTAACGATCAACCAGCCTTTGTCCGCACCGCGGGTGGAAACGGGGCTATTAGACGCCGATGGTTTCGAAGTTACGGTCTCCTGCCAAACCTGTCATGCGACGCGGACTCCCAATGTGGAGAATAAACAGGCGTCCGACCTCAACGAATTCCACGCAGGATTGCCGCTCAATCATGGCAATATCAGTTGTCTATCCTGTCATAATCCGGACGACTACGATGCACTAAAACTAGCCGACGGCTCTCGGGTTGAATTTTCGGATGTGATGACGCTCTGTTCCCAATGTCACGGCACCCAACGCCGCGATTATGACCGCGGCGCACATGGTGGCATGACGGGCCATTGGGATTTGACCCGGGGTCCGCGTCACCGCAACAACTGCGTTGATTGCCACCAACCTCACGCCGAAATGGCAGCAAGACTTCGCCCGTGACCGTGGGGCGATGCTCGAGGCCTGTGCCAGCGGGACAGCGCAATGACATCGCTCAAGACCTTCGGTGCCGCAGACAGGTCAATCCAACCCTGCAACCCCCGCGCTCCAATCCCAGAGGGAGATCATTATGACTGCTGTCGCCACCAAGTCGTCCAAAAATACTGTCCCGATTATCGGATATGGTGCCCTTGGACTTGAGATCGTCACCCAGTTGCTGGCTGCAGGTCGCGAGGTCCGGGTGATCCAGCGATCAAAGCCCAAAGACCTGCCGCCGGGCGCGGGCTTTGTCGCCGCCGACATCATGGACCCCGCCGCCATCATCGCTGCCACGACAGGTGCCAAGACGATCATTTGCGCGCTTGGGC
>JANNWZ010000096.1:0-68077 GCA_031409295.1 Mariniblastus sp. | reverse complement strand
GGTCAAAAGGAGTTTCCGCGTGGCTACGATAGCACAAATCAGTTCGGCGTTGAAGAACATGTTCGGCGACTGTGCCGACAAAGCAAATCAAGAGCATCGAGTGATTAAACGAAAACGAAAATTTACCCCTTGCTCGTTGGCCCAGACATTTGTCTTGGCGCTACTGCAAAAGCCGAATGCTAGCTCTTCGGAAATCGCTGCCATGGCCGCGGTCTGCGATGCGGAAGTAACCCAGCAAGCGGTGGAAAAGCGATTTACCCAACAAGCCGCTGGCTTTTTTCAATCGCTGTTTCGGCATTCGGTTCAGCAAGTTGTGCAATCGGATCAAAAATTGGCTCCGTTGCTGGAGCGGTTTACCAATGTGGTGATCATGGACGGCTCGTCGATCATATTGCCTGATAGCCAAGCCGATTCCTTTCAAGGACGAGGCGGAAGTTTTGGCTTTGGAAAATCCGCTTTGAAACTCCAAACGGATTTAAGTTTGAAGACAGGTCAACTTCATGCCGTCGATATCGAACACGGTCGTGATTCCGATATGGCTTGCGATCGGCAAACGGTTGAACGCCCAGCGGGAACCCTTCGACTTTCTGACCTAGGGTATTTTAGCATTGCAGTTTTTTCCGCAATCGCAACGGCCGGTTCTTATTTTCTATCGCGAATTCAATGGTCAACGATCATTTCGGTTGCTGGATTTCGGGCCGGTAATGTAATCGAATTCCTCAACAGTCAAAAATCAAATTTGGTTGATTGCTGGGTTGAAATCGGGACTGCTGATCGGTTGACTTGTCGTTTGATTGCTTGGCGTGTTCCCCCAGACATTGCTGCTAACCGACGCCGCAAATTATATTTGGCCGCAACAAAGCGCGGGCGAGAGGTGACAGCCGCATCATTGACTGCCTGTGATTGGATGTTTCTCGTGACCAATTTACCTCTCGAAAAACTTTCGGTGTCCGAAGCGATTGTCTTGTACCGTGCTCGCTGGCAGATTGAATTGCTTTTCAAACGGTGGAAGTCAGTTGGTTTAGTTGCCGAACTGCATGGCAAAAACGATGCCGAAAAAATGGTTCGACTATGGGCGAAATTGTGCGCCGCGTTGATTCAACATTGGCTCACCGTTCTCAGTGGGTGGCGCGCCGGTGGAACGATCAGTTTTATGCGGATCGCTAAGATGGCAAACAAGATTGCGGAAACAATTGCCTTCGCTTTTTCCGATACGGAAATAGAACAGGACTTGGAAAAAGCGTTGCAACGATTTTACAAAATGACTTCCAAAAGCGCTCGCCGTGACAAACGGAAAAAAACTGGAACCCTCGAATTGCTGCTAAATCCTACAAAATTAAACTATTCCTTAAGTTAATGCCTATGTGGTTGAGCGCAGTGACACCACCGGAACCGTTTCGAAGATTGCGCATCGACCCAGAAAGGGTCGCAGCTCTGCGACCCTTTCCGGGTCGACGGGGCGATTGCTGCCTACCGGAGGTGCGCAGCTTCGCTGCGACCTCCGGCTAATGGAAGCTGCTGAAATTCTAGCGGTTATTGAAAATGGATACTGTTTCTTGGGATCAAGAAAAATTTGTGTTAGGTGGGAGAGTTACAGACGTTGATCGATCTCCATTGTAGTCGGTTGCTAATAAATCTTCCCAGTTTGTGTATTCTTTTCATTTGTCGGGCATCAGGCCGTTAGTTTGTCAGTTGCAATTCGATTGGCGCGCACGCCAACTTCACGATTCGCTTCACGTTGGTGGTCATCCCAGCCATCGTTTCCTGGATCAGGACTTTCGCCTGTCCGAAATACCTGGCGTGGCGACCGCCATGACGATTCATCACCTCGCCTAATTTTCGTTCCACTTGAGGATGTTCTTGGCGAACCGCCTGGTAGGCTGCCGTCTTGGTCTTTTGTTTGGCTTGTTGGTGTTCGGCCAGATAGTCTGATCGACAGACCGTTCGTCCCACCGTTGCCGGAGGTTTGCTCATACAGCGTTTAAGCAGCGGACATTCGCGACAGTCTTTGGCACGAAAACGATAACGAGTCGTTTGATTTTCCGGACTGTAGCTGACGGAACTGGAGGTCACTCCAGCGGGACAAGTGAATGTATTTTCCTCGGCGTTGAATGTAAAATCTTCCAGTGTAAATTTTTCGTCGACGCCAACTGCGGGAACGGGAACAAACGCTTCGACGTTTAATCCGGTCGGGTCTTGCAACTGACGAAGCAAGGGGCCGCTGTACCCGGCACCATCGATGGAGATCGCCTGCACCCGATTGCCGTGAGCGGCCTGTTCGCGCTCCAGCAACTCGATCGCATCAAAGCCTTCGTTTCCATTGGCCGGCAAAACATTCAGTTGAGTAATGATGGCACTGTCGGCATCAACAATTAAATCGACCAGGTAACCATTATAAAATTGTCCGTGTTTGCCCCGACGAGCATCGGGGTCGGTGGTGCTGATGGTCTGATCGCCGGAGCCAGGTTGTTCTTGATCGCCAAGGATTTTATGCGCCAAATCACGTTGATTTAAAAACTTTTGCCACAACCGATCATTGTCCGGATCGGTCGGCGGCGTGACTTGATCGACCCACACCAACATCTCACTTAGCTGAGCCAGTCGCGTCACCAAGCGCTCGTTGGGAGCCAACTTTTTTGTCGCTTCCCGGAGCAGTTCCAGATTCACACGCTCGCCTGTGACCATGACTTCGGCAAACGACTCGGTCGCATCGAGCAACTTGTCCCGCGTCTGAGCAACCAAAGTCAAAGCGGTCGGAATCGCCATTTTGCCGATGACGTGCGTGGCATCTTTAATCCGCAGTCGATCCTTGACGAAACCGTGTTCGCGAGCCGTTTGTACCACGCGATCAAAGACTTTCCGAAATCCCTCGACGCCCAAGCGGCCACGAAAAACACACAGCGAACTGGCATCTGGCAATGGAAATCGCAGCGGTATCTGCAAAAACTGGCGAAAGGCCAAGTCGGTTTCCGCACGTTTAATGACCTCGCGATCCGAGAGATTGTAGTGATAGCGAAGGTATTCCAACTTCAGCATCTGAACCGGCTTGAGCGCCGGTCGCCCCTGATCAACCGAGTAATAGGGCACCAGGACATCAGAAAACTCATCCCACGGCAGCATCGCCAATGCTCCGTTAAGGAAATGCTCCTGCGGAACAACCATCTGATAGACTTCACGATCAAAATCGGATAGTTCTTGAAAAGCGTAATCGCGAAGCATAACCTTCTCCCAGACAAAACAGCCAGCGTGACCTATAATCATTCGCAGTCCCAACCGCTGCGGCTACAACGAAAAACAAAAACTTTTTCAGCAGCTTCTAATTGCTTGAATCCCTATCGGGATAAAACTTGCGCAAACCACTAACCGCCGCAAGATCAACCTTTTAGCAGTCCAGGCTCAACGCCTCGCTAAATGGCCGAGCCGTCCCTAACCGCTACAACCGTCGCGGTCGGGCAACGAGCTGGCAATCTCTGCCGATTTTGAACGTGGTGACTGGAAATGAACCGCCCGCAGCGAGAATTGAACTTACAGTTCTTTGGCGGCCGACAAGGCTGCCGTCAACTAGGCTTTCTCACCCCGTGTTGGACAGGATTGGCGTCGCTTGCCAGTCCTGTCTTTTTTTATTGACATTGCTGAAGGCACCGATGTTGTCCGGAATGGGTCGGAATGTTCTGTTCTCGCTGAGAACCGGTGCTCAAGCGGAATTCGCCGTTCGAAATGCTGCCTGCCAATTAAGCCGATAGTGTCCGTCGCTCAGTTCCCGGGCGGAAAAAATTTCGCGTAGTGAAACGACGCAAAACCAATAAAAGCCGATAAATCCGGCCGCCCCACGTTTTTCTTTTGCCGTGTTCGGGCTAATATACTGGGTTGTTAAAAATGTCGCCTAACAACCTTTCGCCCCACGCGTAACTCTGCATTACGGAACTGAACATGTCTGAAGAAGATGATCTCGATGATGAACTCGATCCCGATGACGACCTCGTAACCCCGGATACCCCGATCGACGACCACCTCGACGTGGAATCGGTTGACGAATTCGACGAGGACGACTTTGATGAAGATTTCGACGACGATTTCGAAGAAGAAATCCACGGCGAATACGATCTGGAAGACGATCAATATGGCGAAGAGTTCGATGATCAGTTTGGCCATTTGACTGATCCTTCCAAAGCCATACCCAAGAAAACAGCTGCCGAAAAAGAGGCTGAAAAGAAATCCAAAAAGAAGAAAAAAGGCGAGTAGTCATGCCGCTGTCGGTCGAACAACTCCAGGGATTTCAACCAGTTCCAAGCAATGAGAACTTCCCGCAAACGGAAGAATCGATTTTGAAGTTTTGGCGCGACCAGACCATCTATGACAAATCACTGGCTCGGCGCCAGGGTGGACCGCGCTATGTGTTCTATGAGGGACCGCCGACAGCCAATGGCAAGCCGCACCCGGGACATTGCTTAACCCGCACGATCAAGGACCTGTTCCCGCGGTACAAAACGATGCGCGGGTTTTACTGTGAACGCAAGGCGGGTTGGGATACGCACGGACTGCCCGTCGAGGTCGAAGTCTGTAAAGAATTGGGGATTCATTCCAAAGAAGATATCGAACAATACGGCGTCGAACCGTTCATCCATAAATGCCAACAATCGGTTTGGCAATACATGCAACAATGGGAACAGTTGACCGAACGGCTGGGATTTTGGGTCAAGCTGGACGAAGCCTACGTTACGTACCATCAAAGCTACATTGAGTCGGTGTGGTGGTCGTTGAAAAATCTGTTTGATCGTGGCTTGCTTTATCAAGGCTACAAAATCATCTGGTGGTGGGCGCAAGGAGGAACTGCCCTCAGCAGCGGCGAGGTGGGTCAAGGTTATAAAACCGTCATGGACCCCAGCGTCTTCATCCTGTTTCCGTTAGTCGATCGACCGAACACCAGTTTGCTGGTCTGGACGACGACGCCGTGGACGTTGCCGAGCAATCAATTTGCGGCTGTCAATGAGAACATCGAATATGCTACCGTTTACGATGCTGAACTGGATCAGCATTTGATTTTTGCAAAAGATCTGGTTGAGTCCATCGGCCAAAAAGTCAAACGAGAATTGGAAATCAAGTCGACGGAAATGGGCGCGAGCCTGGTCGGACTGCGGTATGTGCCCCCCTTTGATTACTATTATCAAACGGCCGGCGAAAAAACGGGAACCTTGAAATCAGGTGGGCGAGAACACTTGGCCTGGCGAGTGACGGCCGCAAATTTTGTGACGACTGACAGCGGCAGTGGTGCGGTACATGAGGCACCGGCGTTTGGTGAAGTCGATTTTGAGTTGCTGGTTGCCGAACAAACCCGGTTCGAAACAGGGCAGGGGCCGCAAATGATTTGCGCGGTGGGGCCCAACGGAAAATTTACCGAGGCCGCTCCCGATTACACGGGACTCTGGGTCAAAGATGCGGACAAACCGATCATCCGGCGATTGAAAGAGGAAGGGAAGCTGTACCATCAAGAGCAGTATCAACACGAGTACCCGTTTTGTTGGCGCGCCGACGAAGATCCGTTGATCCAGTATCCGCGTGAAAGCTGGTTCATTCGGACCACCCAGTTCAAAGACCAAATGCTGGCCAACAACCAGCAAATCAATTGGTTGCCCAGCCATATCAAGGATGGACGGTTCGGGAACTTTTTAGAATCCAATGTCGATTGGGCGCTGTCTCGCGAACGATATTGGGGCACTCCGTTGCCGATTTGGGTTTGTGATCAATCCGGAAAATCGGAAGCGGTCTGTAGCTATGCGGAGTTGTTAAGCAAGCCAGGAATTGTTGGCACCGATGTGTGGGACACCGCCAAGGCTGCGAATCCGGAATTGGCCGAGGATCTAAAAGTTCACAAACCCTATATCGATCATCTGAAATACGATTCACCGTTTGACGCGGCGGGCCGCATGCATCGGGTACCCGAAGTGATCGATTGTTGGTATGACAGCGGCGCGATGCCGTTTGCGCAATGGGGATATCCGCATACCGGCCAGGCGCAATTCGCGCAACAATTTCCCGCCGATTTCATTTCGGAAGCGTTGGACCAAACACGCGGCTGGTTTTATAGCCAACTGGCGATCAGCACGTTGTTGTTTGGCGATGCTCAGTCGAGCGCCAAAGTAGCGGATTATCCTCATCCGTTTCGCAATTGCATCGTGCTCGGTTTGATGCTGGGTGAAGACGGACAAAAGATGTCCAAAAGCAAACGCAACTACCGTGAGCCGCGCGAAATTTTTGATAAATACGGAGCCGATGCATTACGCTGGTATTTCTTTGCCAACCAGCCCCCGTGGACTGCGATTCGCTATCGCGAACAATCGATCAAGGAAAGCATTCCCGAATTCCTGTTACGGTTGTGGAATGTGTACAGCTTTTTTGTGCTGTATGCCAATATCGACAGCTTCACACCGGCAACGGTTGCGGAGCCCGGTCAACTGGAATCGGATGCGCTAGCTAGTGGCAATGGCTATCGTTCAATTTCGCAACGTGGCGAACTGGACCGTTGGCTCATGAGTGAGCTGCACCAGACATTGGCGGCAGTTATTGCGGCGATGGACAAATACGACAACTTCGGAGCTTGCGGAAAAATTACGGCGTTCGTCGATGCGCTGAGTAACTGGTATGTCCGGCGCAGTCGCGATCGGTTTTGGGCCAAGGACACCGAAGCCCAGGAAAAACTCGACGCCTATTGGACGCTGTATGAATGTTTGACCACGACGGTCAAAATGGTGGCTCCGTTCGTGCCGTTTTTGGCGGAATCGATCTGGCAGAATTTGACCAGCGTATTCAATGGCACGGCGGTCGAAAGTGTCCACCTCTGCGATTATCCGACTCCGAATGATAACTTGATTGATGGCGAACTTTCGCGACGTATGAATCTGTTGCGTGAAATTGCGTCACTCGGTTTGTCGGCGCGGATGAATGAAAAACTGAAAGTCCGACAACCCCTTTCCGGCGTGACAGTGGTGCTCAATTCCGATTTGGATCAAGAGTGGTTGGTGGCGCACGAAGAACTGCTCAAGACGGAACTCAATGTCTTGGCGGTGAATTACACCACCGATGCAGGTGAGTATGTGACCTACCAGATCGTGCCAAATTTCAAACGCCTCGGTCCGCGCGTCGGGAAACTAATGCCCAGTGTCAAGCAAGCCTTCATCAATATGAACGGTGCCGAAGTGCTGGCGGAGCTGAGTCGTGATGGTAAAACAAAATTGGTCGTCGAGGGTGAAACGATTGTGTTGGACCACGAAGATGTCGAAGTTCGCTTGCAAGCCAACGACGGTTGGGCCGCCGCCCAAGGACCTTCGGCCGTCGTGATTCTGGCGACCGAGTTGACACCGGAACTGATTCGGGCTGGGCTGGCGCGCGACGTCAAACATTTGATTCAGGATCGGCGCAAGGAACTGGATTTGCAACGGACCGATCGGATCGAGGTCTGGCTGTCTTCTGCGTCCGCCGAGGTGAATCAGGCCTTGACTGAAAACCAGGCCTATTTGGTTGGCGAAACGTTGGCGACGTCACTGATCTTGGGTCGACCCAGTGAAAAAATCGACGGCATTCATACGGAAGTCGGCGATCATCCGCTAGAAATTTATGTTCGATTGGCTCAATAGATGTCAGCAAATTTTCGGATGGCCGTGCTGATTTCCGGCGGTGGTACGACCCTGCGAAACCTGATTGAAACTAAAAAGCGGGGCGAACTGCAGGCCGAAATCGCGTTGGTCATTGCCAGCCAACCGCAGGCGGGTGGATTGAAGTTTGCCGACACCGCGAATATTCCGAGTATCGTGGTTGATCACCGACGCCACCGAGAATTGGCGGACTTCAGCGAAACGATCTTCAATCACTGCCGCGCGGCCCAAATCGATTTGGTGGTGATGGCTGGTTTTCTGCGCCGTGCGCTGATCCCGGCTGATTTCGTCACTCGTGTGATTAACATTCATCCCAGTTTGATTCCGGCGTTTTGCGGACAGGGAAAGTACGGAGCCCATGTGCATTCTGCGGTCCTGGATTATGGCTGCAAGATTAGTGGCTGCACGGTCCATTTCGTGGATAACGAGTATGACCATGGTCCCATCATTGCTCAGGAATCGGTCCCGGTGGTCGATAGCGACACGCCGGAGACTCTGGCCCAACGCGTTTTTCAAACCGAATGCCAGCTCTTTCCCCAAGTGATTAATGCAATCGCCGCCGGAAGAGTCAGCATCAATAGTCGACAGGTTCGGTGGAGCCAATAGGTTTTCGATTCGGCAATCTCCAGCAATGTCAGTCCACGTTTATTTTCTTCCCAGCAACTCAGGCCTCCGTGATGATCGATCTTGAAACAGCGAAACAGCAACTCTGCGAAATTGGTCGGCGTCTGTATTCGAAAAATTTCGCGGCGGCCAACGAGGGCAACCTGTCCGTGCGGATCAGCGAACATGAAATCGTCTGTACACCGACCTTGATTTGCAAAGGCTTCATGGAACCCGCAGACCTTTGCACGGTCGATCTGACCGGTAAACAAATTTCCGGGACACGAAAACGGACCAGCGAAATCCTGTTGCACCTGGAGATCTATCGGCAACGGTCCGACATCCACAGTGTGGTGCATTGTCATCCCCCGCACGCGACTGCTTTTGCGATCGCCCGCGAACCCATCCCGATCGGCGTGTTGCCCGAACCGGATATTTTTCTCGGTGCGGTGCCGATGGCCGAGTACGAAACACCGGGATCGCAGACATTTGCCGAGACCTTGCGGCCGTTTGTTAAAAAAACGAACGTAATCGTCTTGGCGAATCATGGGACCGTTAGTTACGACGCAAATTTGGAACGGGCGTATTGGTTTACCGAGATTCTCGATAGCTATTGTCGCGCCTTGATTTTGGCCCGCCAGTTGGGACGCGTCGTGCAATTGCCAGCGGAGAAAATTCGAGAATTGGCAGAGTTGCGGGTGGCCTGGGGATTAGCAATTTCGGAATAGGCCCGGTCCCGACATGAAGTCGGCAACTGGCGTTTTGTTTGCATTGAGGGTGGAATCAGGCCGCAAGAGTAAACTTGGCGTTTGTCAACGATGTTAAGGGAAGAGCTCGAAATCGCGATTGCCCAAATTGCTCCGATCGTACTTGTGAAACTTTAGCGACTGGGCTGTTTGGGTGGCGAATTGCCTGGTAAGCATTGTCGATTTTGCAGATAGCACGACATTCTTCAGACGAATTCGCAAAAAGCACAAAATCGGCATAACAGGTTCCGCATGATTTATCCGAAGTTATCTCTGATGGAATTGGTTTCCCATGGACAGGGTGATTCGAATGACGGCGCGAAAATTTCTCTCGGGATGGGTCGGGGTGCTAGCTCTGAGCTCGCAAATTCATGCTCAGCTGTTGCCACAAAATTTTTCTGATCGAAACCTTTTACCGGTGGGTTACTCCAGTCCGATTCAGGACGATAAACCCGTTGATCTGGAAGCCCAGGTGCGGCGGATGGAGCTGCGACTACGCGAATTGGAGCAAGATGTCCAGCAAAAAATACAAGCTCAACCCGAGGCGGACCAGCAACTGTCGGATTCAAATCAACAGGTGACGGAGCGATTGGGAAAACTCGAACAGACGACTGAACAACATTCGTCCAGTGTCAAAAATATCGAAAACACGCTACCGAATATGGTGTTCCATGATCATGGTTCGCCGCGGATGCGACTTAACGGCCGGATCCAGACGGATTACCTGGCGTTTCCGAAAGTGGATGACACGCTGTTTCCTCTGGAAGGTGGTAATCCGCAAGATCGCTTCATCTTCCGCCGGGCTCGTTTGGGAGTGGCGGGCGATTTGAATGACAATATGTTCTATGAATTAGAGGGCGAATTTTCCGAAGACGGAAAGGTCGCGTATCGCGATTTGTTTCTTGGATTTCGCGCCGTACCAATTCTGAATACCGTAATTATCGGTAATCAGAAACGGCCCTACGGTCTCGATCAACTTAATAGCAGTCGCTACAACACATTTATGGAACGGTCGCTGATCACGGAAGCGTTTAATCAGGAAGCGCGGCGAATCGGTATCTCCAGTAATGGATATAGTGCGGATCAAAAATTCAATTGGCGATATGGTGTTTGGAATCAACAATTGACGCAGGGAACGGCGGGCTATGTTGGGGACCATTACCAACTGGAAGCCGCTGGGCGAATTGCGGCGACGCCCTGGTACGACGAATCATCGGGTGGTCGCGGTTACGCACACGTTGGTTTGTCCGGATCAGCCGGGGTGCCCGATGGACGAGCAGGCAGCACCAACAATCAAGCGCGCTATGCGGCTCATCCAGAAATTCGGTCGTCCAATCAATGGCTGGATACCGGCGCAATTTCTGGAGCCAATGCGAATTATCTGGTGGGATTGGAAAGCGTAATCAATGTCGGAGCCGTGCAATTAACCAGCGAGTATATGCGCAACAACGTCGACCGGCGCGATGCCGTTGGTGAGGACGTGGCCTTTGATGGTTTGTATACGCAGGTCTCGTACTTCCTGACTGGGGAACACATGCCCTGGAACCGTCAGCGAGGAACATTGGATCGCGTTGTGCCGTTTGAGAACTTTTTCATGGTTCGCGACTGCGACTGCAATACTCAACGGGGCTGGGGTGCGTGGCAAGTTGCGGCGCGATATTCGCACGCCGATCTAACCGACTTCGACATTGTCGGCGGAACCGGCGATGCCATGACATTAGGTTTGAATTGGTACTGGAACCCTTTTGCCCGAATGCAGTTCAACTACATCCTCGGCGAGATCGATCGAACGCCGGTGGGCGCGGGGGACTACGAGATTTTCGGCGTTCGATTCATGGTTGATTTCTAATTTGGGCAAGTGCCAGGTGTGCCGCCGGCAGATTGGTTGGCAAATTGAAATCTCGACAAAGAACTTAATTTTTTAATCACAGATACGAACATGAACAAGCTTGCTCGAACTTTGGTATTGACCGGACTGCTGACGATCGGCGGATCGATGATTGGTCCGATGTCAACGCTGGTCGCACAGTCACTGATCTCGCCCGCAAATGCTCCCGGTAGTTATGACACAACATGTGGGTGCGAATGTGCCGACTGTCAGAACCACGACTGCGAAGGAAATACATGCCAGACGGGTCGCTGTCGAAACAGGGGACGATTGTTGAATCGACAGCAATGTCCACAATGTGAATGCGATGAATGTTTTCTGGTTGTTGCTCCGGCGGAAGTCTGGAACAGTTGTTTCAAAACCGAACAAAAAGTAGTCTGTATTCCCAAAGTTCGCTTGCCCTGGCAACGGGATTGTCCACCCACGACTTCGGCTCGAAGTCGTGTCGTAACGGTTTTGAAAGTCCATACGTTCCAATGTCCGGGTTGCAGTTACCAATGGACCGATAGAATTCCCGAGCCGGTCGCGGCCAACATCCCGATGGTGGCCGATGCGCCAGCAGAAGTCCCAATCATTGCTCAAATCGGCCAACGACTGGCGCGCGTCGATACCGATTCAGGATCCAGACCATCGCTGCGTTCGATACTGTTTTCCGACGAATCCCTCCCCTCGCAACCAGGATTTGAAAACAGTTTGCCGCAAGACAGGGGCCAAGTCCCTCCGATTACGGTGATTCAACGATAGGGATTCGGACAATTATCGCAGTGGAAATGTGACTGCGAAGGCAACGCTAGCCAACAAAAAAAACAGGCCACCCACGATTTCCGTGAGCGGCCCGATTGGCGTTTAACGAATCCAACGACAAGATCTATTGGCTCCTGTTTGAATGGCAATAAATTTAGACGGGCAGAACAAGGAAGCCGTTGGCGCTGGAGCTTGCAAGCACCTTGAATTTCAGGTCCGTCGCAACCGCTTGGGACGCTAGATTTTCGAGGTCGATGCGAACGCCGTTGAGATTGAGCGTTTCAACTTGGCTCCCGGCCAAGGTTTGATTCATGATTCGAACCGTACCTTGGCTATCCCCGCCATTGAGTCTCAAATCGACCACGAGATCATTTCCCATTTTGCGAAACACGAAATCGTCATGCAATGCATCTAGACCAGGGAACGAAGTGATTCTCAAAGTTTCGAGACCACCCAAGGCCATTTCATTGATGATATCAAATCCATCACCGACTCCGAATTCGAAGGTATCATTGCCAGCACCACCAATGTTGACATCATTTCCGGTGCCACCATTGAGAATGTCATTGCCGAGCCCACCATTAAGCGTGTTGGCGATGGCATTGCCAAACAACCGATCGCTCAAGTCGGATCCCATTGCATTTTCGATCCAGGCATCAAACGCGATCGTAATGTTGCGCGGAATATTCCCGATAGAACTTTGTTGTCCACTGCGCAAATCGACAATCGCCGGTCGCAAAGCGCCAGCCGCCGAAAGAGTATCAATACCGCCGGCGTCCCAAATGGTTTCGACGACGGTTTGATTCCCATTCCAGGTACCGGACAAGGAGTAAACATCGTCACCGGTTCGATGGTTAATGTTGGCGCCATAGTAACCTTGTAACGTACTGATGTCGTACAGTTGGTAGGTTGTCGGTTCGCCGTTTTGGGCTTGTTGATAGCTCATTACTGAGAAATCGTTGACGTCAGTTTCTGGTGGGAGGCGCGGCGTGCCGTCGTGGGGATGTTTCAGGCCCATGGCATGACCAAATTCGTGCAAGAAGACCTTGTACCCCCATGTTCCGGGAACAAAATTCACCGGGCCCGGCCAGTTCAGGCGGTTAAACCACATGTCTCCGTTGGGATCGCCAAAGCCCGGGTAAAAGGCAAACGCGGCCGCCGAAGATTCGGGGAATGGTACACCATATTCGCCCATCCGAACAATTCCGCCAGTTCCGCCAAACACATTCGTGGAAGTATCGGCAACTTCGAGCATTTGGACATTGATCAGGGTCTCGAGATGTCGAAACGCCAACCGGGCATTTTGACGCTGGGCGGCTTTGAAAATCGAGAAGTGTTCAAGGAGTGCCGGATCTCCATCACGCGCTTCGCCAGTTTCATAATCGGGAAACTGTTGCATGAAACTAAAGGTCAACACCAGCTGGCCTAAGCCATTTCGAGGCAACAAACCATTCCAGGTTGAGCCACTTACCAACACGTCATCGATTTCCGGTTCCGTGCGAATTTCGACTTTCTTCCAATCTCCCCACAGCGTCCCGTTGGAGGCACGCACGTAAATCGTATCGACCGCCCGGTTGTAGAAAGCACCTGTAACGAAACTGGAGGCCCCGTATTGGGCGGCTGTCAGTGGTTGAATTTGTCCGCCTTGAAGAGGCACGCCACCCAAGGCAAAATAGCCTCTCGAAGGATCGACATCGGGATCAAACATTTCGTATTTGGTGAATGCGGGTCCAGCATCGAGCTTGGTAAACAAGGAACTAAGCGGCAAAGACCGAAGTTGTTCCGATACAAACACAGGTTCGGTACACCCCTGAACCGGTTTGACAACCGGGATGACATAGGTGCTGTTGAATTCCAACGTATTGGGCGGAGACCAGAATTTGCCGTCATAGGCCATCACTCGAATTTCTTGTTTCCCGTTTCGATTTGCTGCATCGAAAATCATTTGATCCAATTCATTCGGTTGAACTTCAATCCAAGTCAAACGAGGTTGAATCACGCCTTTAAATACCAACTCGCCATGTGTCGCGTGTGGACTGGTATTATAAAATCGATATTTCTTGATCGAGTTCCCATCGGCATCGGCCACGTCGAGGATATTTTGGACCGGCAAAGTTTGGTCCCCCGGAATCGTGATCTTGGCAAAGCGGACAATCGGTCGGTTGGCGTTGACGGCGGTGTTAGCAATTCCGACCGACCGCAAACTATTTTGTGCACCATCGAAAGCAATGACATCATAATATTCGGCGGAGGTAGAACCGAGCGCCGAATAACGCAGATTTGCCAGATCACTTGCCGCGATTGTGAAATAGGTTCCTTGCGCTTTGGCCACGCCATTCAGCACGAACCATCCTGAATCGATACTTCGATCACGAATGTTATAGCTTTCAATTGGATAGCCATCGGGATCAAAACCGCTGATGATGTCCGTGGCAGCGATCGTTTCATTGGCCACCAAGTTAAAGGTCTTGGCCCGCGCCCAGGGAGCCGTCGTATTGGCCCGCACAGAATACACTGTCGCGGTTGTGAGGGCGTTACTTAAATTGCCAGCAGCATCGCGCGCCATGATTCGCATTTTTTCAAAGCCGATTTGGTTACCGGCGACATACCGAAGTTTCGATAAATCATTGGCCGAAACCTGAAAATTCGAACCCTGTGCCACGGCGACACCATCGAACGTAAAATAACCACTGGAAGCGTTGGTTTGAAAGTCCTGAACAAAATAGGACACGATCGCATCGTCGCTGTCAGTAGCCGTAAACAATTCGCTGGCAGCGATTGAGGTATCCAAGAGGAGGTTCTTGACCAAACCGGTTACGATAGGAGCTGGCATAAGAGTGACCTTTTCAAACCTAGAAGTAAGAGACCGAAACAAAAAAATTAGGCGACAGGTGATCGATGGGGAAACGGTGAATTCAATCCGTTCAAAAAAAAGTGCGAACCCCAGTCAGATCGCAGAGACCCAAATGGAATATTCACCCCTTGATTGTAATTGCTGCGATGCATCGAGCAATCGGAAAGTTCGGAAAAAAATTGACTACTGGCCTATTTTCAAAAAGGTCGACTCCTGCTCGGGCAAAATGTGTGAAAAAATACCCATTCGGCTTGCGTCATCTCGGAGGTTGAAAACCGTTTTCAAGCCAATTGAGGACCCTCCCAAGTTCCAATTCTCATCGGGTTAATGCAGGCCAAATCGGGAAAATCGGAATAAATGGTCGATTTCTATCTTCGAATTTGGCGCGGACTGATTAAACTAGTCGTTGAATTCTGTTTCGTTCACAACTGTCCCCCCCTCAATTCCGCGTGAATCAACGCCCGATAGACCGACTTCGCTCCTACAGAAACTAAAGCGGTTCTGTGTTCCGTCGGTCCGTCCTTGTTATTACTTTTTAAAGGTATTCTAGCATGAGTCGCAATCGTCATTCATCTTCACTCCGTAATTTCAAAAAAACTCCCCGTCGGAATCAGATTCAAGCGGCCAACAATCTAGTTTACGAATCGCTCGAAGATCGAAAGCTATTGGCTGTTGACTTCACCAGCATTACGACCGATTTGGATTTTGGCGGTGGCGCGACGAATTCAATCGGTGTCGGACCGCAACACGTCGTGGCCGTTCAAAATGGTCAATTTCGAATCTTTAATAAATCCGACGGATCCCTGGCAGTCACCAAGTCGCTCGCTAATTTTTGGATCGATACGGCCGGCGCCGGCGCGCAGTCGGATACGGAAATGGTGGGTGGGATCTCGGATCCGAGCGTGGTGTACGACGCCGACACTCGACGTTGGTTCATTTCATCAATTAGTGATGCAGACATTATTACGGGTGCCCTCGGAACTCAGAATCCAGTACTCCTGGCGGTTTCGCGAACGTCCGATCCAACACAGGATTGGCAAAGCACCGGAAACATTTATGATGTCGATGCCGATGGTTTTCCGGACACTTTTTTCAACGGCGGATTTTTGCCTTTCGGCGGGGACTCCGCGGGTGCCAATCTCTCGGTGGATGACAACAACGTCTATGTCAACGTGGATGTTGCCAATCCATTCGCTCCCGATGAGATTTGGGTATTCAATAAATTCAGTGACTTGGTCGTTCCCAACCCGACGTCCGGTGGTGCATTTGTGGAAATCAGTCCCAGTCGGTTTGCCGAATGGGGAACGGATGTCACGGGAACAGCGCTCGGATCGTTTGGTTTGAACACCCGCACCAATGGCACCTCCATTCGATTGTCGGAATTCACCAATCCGAACAACCTGGCGGCGATTGCCTTGTCGGCGCCGGTCATTATTCCCGTTCAACCGTTTTCGCCTCCCCCCATCAACGTTCGTCAACTTTTTGATCCCGACCTGCGAAACTCAGGCGCGGAACTGACCGCGTCGGTGGTCCGCCATGGAAACAGCTTGTGGGCGGTCCATACAATTCTAGGAACCGCCGGAACCAGCGCCTTGCGCTGGTACGAAATCAACTTGACCACCAAGACCATTGCCCAATGGGGAACGATTGAAGACCCTGTCGATAATTACATGTTCGCGTCCATTGCTGTGACGCCCAAGGGGCACGTCGTTATCGCACATACTACCACGGGATTCTCAGCCATTCCTGGCGAGAGCCAATTCCCATCCGCATCCGTTACGGTCGGTTACGACATCAACGGAGTCATGACCTTCGAAGCGCCGATCAACATTGCCGATGGCGATGCCGGTTATTTGGACAACGTCGGCAACCTCTGGAGCGAATCGTCGATTGCAGTCGATCCCAATCCTCCATTAAATCCCAATGATCCAGATAAAGTCTGGGTGTTGGCTCCTTGGTCGGCCGGAATGGGTAAGACTCAATTGTCTGAACTCACATTGATAGGGCATAGCCCTACTTTGATTGCCAATCCAACCGATGATCTCATCATCGTACGTCGATCGGCAGCGGTGCCAGGTGATCTGGAAGTGTTGTTCAACGGTGTCGTGACCGCCATTTACGAAGAATCCTCGATGTACCGGATCACGGTCAACGGCGGGGGTGGGCATGATACGTTTGTCTTGGATACCAGCAACGGCGAATTGAATTTACCCAGCGGTGTCGAATTTGTCGGTGATGGCGATGACGTGGTGCGGGTTGATTCGCCGTTACAGACAAACTGGACGATTGGTCGGCTACCGGTTGGTTTCGAGGGTACGAATCAAGGCGGCAGTGGTTTTGCGGCTGTCGGATCGACCTTGGATCCGGATTGCCAACCCGGCATTGTAAGCCGGGTGGTCTTTAATTTGGATTTCGTCGGTAACATTTGGAATGATGCGACTCCGTGGCTCGGTGGAACCTACGGGGACGCGATGCGCGCTGCCGTGCAGAATTATTTCGACAATGTCTTGGCACCGACTTTCGCGGGCAATTTCGCGTTGTCGATCACGATCACAGATCTAGCGTTGACCGCGCTATCGTCGTCGCGCGCCCTCGGCGGTCAGTTTATCAATATTGCTGGCCAGCAAATTTTTGCGTCTTCACCGTTTTCGATCCTGACCGGTCGGGGAGATACCAATGGTGCCTCAGCCGACGCGGAAATTGATTTCAATGTCGATTTTGCACTTTACGGCGGCGACAATGTGATCGGTCGACAAGCCTTGTTGGATAATCTGGATGGCCTGACACGATTCGAATTCCTGAAAGTCCTGGGGATGGAGTCGTTCATTCCCAACCATACGACCTCTAATGATCCGCGCGGCGGACGTAATATTGCCAGCGTGATGGATCTCGGTTTGCGCGATCTCAATAACGCGCCGTTGCTTGGGAATTATAGTTTGCTGGATAATGAATTCGATGTATTGAACTACAGCGTTAATGGTAGCTGGGCCGGTGATACGTCCGGCCTGTATTTCCGTGGGATCGGCGACACGGGTCTAGAATTGAAACTGCCCGTTAATTCCAATGCGGTGCTGATTGATTTTGATGCGATGGCTTTTACCTTTGCCGGTACCTCTCGCAATGGTGCTTTCGACCAGATTATTGAACAGGATCGCGCGTTTTTGCGAGGCTTGGGTTATTCATTGGCACCCATCGTTCCGTTGGTTCCTTCGGACGGGAACAACATCTATTTTTCAGGAGCGGATGTAGTGTTCGGTAGTTCCGGAGTCGACCATTTCTGTATTACTTCCATCAACTATGATTTTTCTTTGAACGGACGAAACGGCAATGATACGTTTGTGATGACGGCCGTCGGCAGTGGCTCCTTGAACTTGAGCGGGAACAATGGCGACGACTATTACGAAGTGCGCGTCGGAGGCGGAAGTGTCGTGACCGTAATCGACAGTGTGGGTTCGGAAAATGACCGCCTGCTGGGATTGGGTACCGCTAACAATGATTTGTTTGTTTTCGAATCCACGGGCGTGACGATTAACGGTGGATTATTGGTTTTCAGTGGTATCGAAGATGTGAATTTTGATGGGCAGGCCGGCGACGATACGTTTAGTATTCGGGCCGGTAATCCCGACGTTACAAAAATCGTCGGTGGCGATGGTCTCGATAAGTTCTTTGTCAATCGCGTTGGTTCAAACAATACCGATACACTGGGGATAACCAAAGTTGTCGGTACCCTGACCGAGCAATTGCAATTGAATATTTCTTCGGTGATCACCGATAGCTATCGTTCCGAATCCGTCGAAGTGTTCCAAGTCGATGGCAAGTTCATCATCGACGATATCAATGGAGTACCGACGGTCGCGGGTGGGTTGCAGTTGATGGGCGATGGCAACGAGACGGTCACTTTGGAATCAAGCCAGACAGCCGATTGGTTGGTCAACGGGAATGGCAGTGGCACGTTAACGTTGAATGCGATTGCGTTGGCCTTTATGGGAATTGGCAGCATCGATGGCGGTCATCAAATTGACAATTTTATCGTGACGATGACTAATACGGGCATGTTCATTCGTGGCCGTGAGGGCAACGATAGTTTTGCTCTGAACAACTCGGGCATCGGTATCGTCACCGTTGATGGCAACCTCGGTAATGATGCATTCTTTGTAAATAATTCGGGGGGCGGAGTTAATCTGTCGGGCAACGAGGGTCTCGATAGCTTTTTGATTGAGTTGGTTGGCGGTGGAGTGGCAGCTGTCTCGGGCGGCGATGGGAACGACTCGTTCACGGTGCTCAATAGCGGCTCGACTGGTCTGAAAATGTACGGCGACGCTGGCATGGATACGTTTGTAATCACGAATCCAATCGGTACCGCGCCGACCGAGGCCCATGGCGGGGCAGGAAATGATCAGTTTACGGTGCTCAGTTCCGGTTTGGGGATGCTCGAATTGTTCGGCGAGCTTGGTAACGACACCTATTCGGTTTCGTTTGTCGCGCCGGCGGGCAATATTCGAATCATCGACAGTATCAATGCCGAAAACGACGTACTTACGGTCGGCGTTGGAACATCTGGCGACGATGTGTTTACGATCAATGGCAATTTCGGTGTGTTCACAGGTGCAAACTGGGAGATCGTCGGGATCGAGTCGTATGGTTTCGATGGCTTGGCGGGCAACGACACTTTCGATATCTCCCTGCCTGGCACTTTCAACGGCAATTTGGTCATCAAAGGGGGATTGGGGAATGACCGAATTATTTTGAATCAGACCGGTGCTGGGCCGATTCAATTGCTCGGAGGGGCCGGGGACGACTACTATGAAGTTCATTTCAGTCCGTCCTCGAATGTTACCATTAACGATACCAGTGGAACGGACTCATTGCGGGGCGTAGGCACTGCGGGAATTGATCAATTTGATTTGACTGCCAGCGCGGCCACGGTCAATGGTGGAGCGCTGTCCCATGTTGGATTGGAGTCCGTGGAATATCTGGGACTGGGAGGCAACGATGTCTTCAATGTGGCATCCGCCCTGGGAAATAGTTTCTTCAGCGGTGGGAATGGCAATGATGTTTTCAACGTTGCCCTGACCACCAACGGCAATCGTTATGCGGGCGATGACGGCAACGATGTGTTTAACATCACATCTACTTCGGCTACCGCCGAGTTCAGTGGCGGCAATGGCGAAGACGTGTTCAACGTCAACGCGACCACGGGTGGCGGAACTTTCCTGGGCGACGCCGGCAATGATCTCTTCAATATTGGTGCTTCGACAGGCTTGAGTACTTATCGGGGCGGTACCGGCAATGATGTGTTTGTCGTAACGGATCGCCTACCAAAGGGAAGTGCTGGAGCGATCGATATCGATGGTGACTCGGGATTCAATCAACTGGTTGTCAACGGTTACGAAGCGTTGGTTAATACTGCTGTGGTCACCACCACGGCCATTACCGGGATGTCGGCTGTTCCAATTAATTATCGCTCCACGGGCGGTACGTTTAGTCTGCCTTCTGGCGCCGTCGGTGGAATTGTGTTGAATGGATCCGATTCGATCGGCGATAATTTCATGGTCAATTCGTTCGCCAGCTCCAATTCGCTGCGACTCTTGGGGCGCGGCGGAGATGATGTCTTCACCTTGCCCGAAGGGGCACTGGGCACAATTCAAGCCGAAGGTGGCGAAGGAACTGATGTGTATCAATTCGCCGTTGGAACCAGTCAATCGCGCCGTTTGTCAGTCGTCGACACGGGCTCGACGGGAACCGACCGACTTGTTGTCACTGCCACCTTAGGCAACGATGACCTGATTTTGTTCGGACAGTCGTTTACGATCAAAACTGATCGAGTGACATTCGATCAAAACCTGGAGTCGATGATTGTCGACATGCGAAGTGGTAACGATTTCGTCTCGGTCGGTCGAATGAATGTGGGTTTCTTGAGAATCCTGCTCGGCGCGGGCATGGACCGAATCAACGTCGGTGACTTCACTGGAATCCCGTCCGGTGTTTCCGTCGACGGCGGAACGGAACAAGATGTCTTTAGTTTTGCCAATTCCGCGCTTGGTAGTTTTGCGCAGGTTTATGGTGGCAATGGGAATGATCTATTTTTCGTGGCTCCGTCCGCGTTGGGAAATGTCCGACTGGACGGCCAAAATGGATCGGACAATTACGATGTTTCGCTGGCTGCTGTCGGGACGGTGCGAACGACGAGTGTTTTTGACACCGGAATCACTTTCACGGATGTGGATCGGATACAAATCAATGGCACGAACCAAGCTGATAATTTGGACTTGCGCACAAATTTGGTCAGTTCTGCGGCCCAACGCGTAATCTACAACAACAAGATCGAAACGCTGGTGGTCCGAACTGGCGCGGGTGCCGACAAATTAGCGGTTTATGGAAGCAGTGCCCGAAACACCAATCTGTCGACCGAAAATGACCAAGACGTGGTAACAGTGCATTCGACATTTGGCTCCGGCATTAGCCGCAATGTAAATATCGATTTGGGAGCCGGAGATGATGTGGCCACCGTTCGGTATCTTAATGCGGACAGTGTCGTTTCAATCGCTGGTGGAACCGGAGATGATTTGATTAACTTGGGATCCACGCAAGCCCAGAATAATGGTGTCTTGCAATTTATCGCTGGAAAGTTGTCGCTGGTTGGAAACGAAGGTTCCGACCGGATCTATGTCAACGATTTTGGCACAACGGGAACCAAGAATTATCGCGTCAATGGCAATTCACTGGCTCAGTTTTCCGCCAGCAATGTGCCGTTCCCGGGCAGCATCTTCTATGGCGGGATTGAGAACTTGCGTTTGGATGGAACCAATTTTGCAAACCGGGTGAATGTCACCAGTAGTCGCGACACGACATTTGAGTTCTTCGGAAAAGGGGGAGCCAACCAAATTTCCCTTGACCCCATCGATGCGGCGATTGACGGGCGCGTTTTGACCTTAACCAGTGCCACCAGTGGTCGCTGGACATTTACCAATGGCAAACGTGATATCTTCTTTGCAGATTTCACTGTGATCTAGTCGGTCCAGCCAAATTGGGAAATCAATCTGTCGGCGTGCTGAGTTCAGCACGCCGACTTTGTTTTACAGCCGGGGGTACCATTCGATTTCCTTTTTCCGAAGAGGCGGAGAGATAACCAGCCGGAGATCTAACCAACCTGGCCGGAAACGGCAACTGTCTCCGCCATTTCAGTTGGCCATCCATTGCAACGCATGAACGACTTTGGTCTCAAAACAACCGGTTGTAACCGTTCAGGGCCGCCACGCGATAGGCTTCGGCCATGGTCGGATAATTGAACGTTGTATTCATGAAATACTCCAGCGAATTAGCTTTCCCTTCCTGAGCCATGATCGCCTGACCAATGTGCACAATTTCTGAGGCGTTGGCTCCGAAACAATGGACGCCCAGAATTTCCAAGGTCTCCCGATGAAAAAGCAGCTTCAACATGCCAACGCGCTGGCCAATGATCTGGGCGCGCGCCAGATTCTTGAATTGCGAGTTGCCCACTTCATACGGGATTTTCTCGTCCGTTAATTCGCGTTCGGTTTTGCCGATGCTACTGATTTCCGGCGAGGTATAAATTCCCGTGGGAATTTCTTTGGCCAATTTGCAATGCTCAAGCGGCTCGCCGAGGATCCGTTTGCCAGCGGCCCGCCCCTGCGTGTACGCGGCGCTGGCCAGTGAAGGAAAACCAATCACATCGCCGACCGCATAAATATTATCGACGGCCGTGCAAAAACAATCGTCGACGGCAATGTAGCCGCGACCGTCCGCGACAATTCCGATCGCCGACAACCCCATGTCATCGCTGTTTCCAGTTCTACCGGCGGCCCACAACAGCACGTCGGTTTTCAGTTGCTTACCAGATTGCAGATGAGTCACCACGCCATCGGATTGTCCCTGGATCGATTGGTAGACCTCATTGTGTCGAATTACGACTCCTTGTTCCCGCATGTGGTAACTGAGCGCATCGCTGATTTCGTCATCCAGAAAATCCAAAAGTTCGTCGCGATTGTTGACTAGATTAATTTTAACATTGAGGTTGCGAAACATCGAAGCGTATTCACAACCGATTACACCGGCTCCATAGATTGTCATGGAATGCGGTTTGTGGTCGAGTTTCAGAATGGTATCGCTATCGAAAATCCGTGGATGACTGAAATCAACATCGGCTGGACGATAGGGACGCGACCCCGTGGCAATCACGAACTGTTCCGCCCGTAACAGCTCATCATTGTTGATCGAGATCGTATGACGGTCGATAAACCGCGCCTGTCCAAATTTAATCTCCACATCGTTGCGACGGTAGAAACCCTCGCGCATGGTCGATTGACTTGAAATCACTTGCTGAGCGGTCTTGGAAAGCTCCGCGACCGACGGATTGGGTTCGATTCCCGAGTTCCGGACTAACGGACTGTTCAGCGCTTCGGTCAATTGATGAATAGCATACCGCAACGCCTTGCTGGGGATGGTGCCCCAATGCGTACACCCGCCACCAATTTTTGCATAACGCTCGACCAACACGACCCGTTTGCCGGCCTTGGTCAATTGCATGGCGGCGCCTTCACCGCCCGGGCCCGAACCAATAACGACGACATCTACCGTTTGTTCGGTCACGACATTTACTCCGCCTGAAACGGCAGACTCCCGACAAAGTTACGATCCAATACTGGCTGGCATTTTAACGCACGAGGCATACTTTGACACTGTGGTTGCCGCACACCGCCTCATTGCGGCAGCCATCGTCCATATTTCAGAAATTCAAAATCTGGATCCAGCGCGTCCTCGAGTAAATCAATCAAGTAACGACCGAGGACTGGAGCGAACTTGAAGCCATGGCCCGACAATCCAGCGGCGAAAGAGACTTGCTTTAATCCTGGATAACGATCGACGATAAAATGTCCGTCCGGCGACATCGTGTACAGGCACTCGCTGTAGTGAACCAAGCGATGATGGCCGAATCGCAAGTGTTGTTTTAGAAAGCCTTCGACTCGTTTCAGCTCCGGCTCGTTCAACTCGAGGTCCAGGCGATTGGGATCATCAACAATTTCACCACCAGAATGTTCCGCAACTTTCATCCCTAAATAGTCGATTTCGGGAATGCCATAAAACACGTCCCCGTTGTCCTGCTCAAACAAGAATGCCGGAAATTGATTCACCAATTTTTGATCGACCCGATCAATTTGAAACCAATGCTGTTGCTTGCGCAACACGCGCAACGGCAAATTGAGATCAGGCAACAAGCGGGAACTCCACGGCCCGCCGGCAATCACCAAACGTCGGGTTTGAAAACGACCTGTCGTGGTTTCGACTGTGACCATGTTATCGTCTCGGACGTCCCAACCAATGACGGCTGAATCCGAAACGATATCGGCACCGAGCTTGGTTGCCTGACCGATCATCGCGGCGACACAAAGCTCCACGCGCAGGATTCCGGCAGCCGGTTCAAACAATCCGATATGATCGGGCGGGATGTTGAAGATGGGCAATCGTTGCTCGATCTGCGTTGGTGAAAATGTTTCCACTTGTAGGTCATACTGCGCGGCGCTGGCCTGCACTCCCCGAATGACTTCGCTCTCGGGATGTCCGACTTGTAATAGGCCGGTGGGAATCAACAGCGGTTTTACTTCCAGCGCGGTCCGGTGTCGGCGTGTCAGCTCGTCCCACAACTTAAAGGATCGTTCGACCAATGGAACGTAACTGGGGTGCTCAAAATAGGCGCGTCGAATGATGCGCGTGTGTCCGTGCGAGCTGCCTCGATCGTGGGCCGGGCCGAATTGATCGATACCCAATACCGACCATCCGCGTTTGGCCGCTTCCCAGAGGGCCGCACTGCCGACGCCGCCGAATCCAATCACGATACAGTCGTAGTTCTTCATTTCACGGAGGGGTTGATTTATGCGGAATCGAGAGATTGTCGACCGAGTGGATTATTCCGGTTTTCTCCGCTACTGTGAAACATCGACGCAAATGATTTCCTTGTCATTTCGGATAAAAATGCACCGATTTGCAAAAGCCGGATGAGACCAGCAAACACCTCCCCGTTTTTGATCGGGCAACTGAACCGTGGTAGGTTCGATAACTTTTACCCGACTCTTTTCCACCAACGACTGTGGAGTCAGCTGACCGATGATGATTTCGCCCTGTTCGTTAAACATCCAGACATCGTCGTTGTGAGAAACAAAATGGATCGTACCCCAACGATTCTTTTTGACGGCAGTCAAACTTTCCCAGACTCGGGCACCATCACTGGCCTGTAAACAGCGCAACTCTCCATAACTATCGACGCCGTAAATGTGGTCACCGATCCAAATCGGTGTGCTGATAATCGAGTGCAGCGCTTTGGTGGTGCGTTCGTTAGGTCCTTTGGCGGACCAGACCTCAGAGACCGACATTTCTTGTTGGTTCATTTTGAGCATTAATGAACCGTCGTAGAACGACGTCACGAAAATCTGGTCGTCTTTAATGATCGGCGTGGCCACACCGATTGGCATTTGCGCTGGCGGAAACGGATGACGCCAGAACACTTGACCAGTGGCCGGATTAAGTCCCGCGAGGGCTTCACCAGTCCAGCAAATCACCACGTCTTTACCCGCTTGTTTCGTCAGCACGGGCGAAGAATACTGACCGGCGTCATTCAAGGCGCGCCAAACTTCGCGACCTGTAGTTTTATCCAACCCAACCACTGACGCGCCATCGGCCCCGCTAATCTGTAGAATCAACAACTCGCCATAGATCAAAGGACTCGGAGTGATCCCCCAAATTGGCATTCGTTTTGTTTCCGAGATCCGAAACTCAAGATTGAGATTTTTCTTCCAAGCCACACTTCCGTCGGCAACATTCAGGCAATGCAAATCTCCCATCGCACCGACCGCAAATGCCAATCCGCCATCGATCGTTACGGATGCCCTCGGCCCGGCAGTATACGAAATCGTATAAGTCACGGGATATTGATGTTGCCACAACCGTTGGCCAGTCTTGGCGTCGAGGCACCAAATCGATTCGGCCTGTTCAGGTTTTTCTTGACGATCCATCACGAACACACGACCGTCCGCGACCGTCGGCCCGGAATATCCGGATCCAATCGGCTGCCGCCAAATGGTTTTTAGATTCTCGGCCGTTAGTTCATTGACGACACCCGTTTCATTCCAACGACCATCACGATTATTTCCGCGCCACTGGGTCCAATCATCCGCCCGGACAACCGAGGCGAAAAGGTTGATCCCGCAGGTTAAAACCAAAAAACCGATAACGACCCGAGTCAACAATCGGGAATCTGCTGTTGCCGATCGGGAAACGCATACCGCGGAGATCCAGCACATTGGTCTGTAGTCCAGTCAAAAAGAAAGATTGGGGAACTTAGAAGTTAGGCGTTGGCGGTCGATAGTCTTCCGGATTGATGGTCTTAAACCAATCGATTGTTTTTTGCAAACCCTCGCGCAGCGGAATTTTTGGTTCCCAGTGCAAATGTTTTTTGGCCAGTGTAATATCCGGCTGGCGCCGCGTGGGATCGTCTGGGGGTAGGGGTTGATACACCAGTTTCGATTTGCTGCCCACCAATTCGATCGTCAGTTCAGCCAATTCCTTGATCGTGTATTCACCGGGGTTACCCAAATTGATCGGACCAGTAACTTCATCAGGCGCGTTCATCAATCGAATAAAACCTTCGACCAAGTCGTCGCGGTAACAGAAGGAACGGGTCTGCGAACCGGCACCGAAAATGGTGATATTCTTACCTTCGAGAGCCTGACGAATAAAATTGCTGACCACTCGCCCGTCAAACGGATGCATCCGCGGACCATAGGTATTGAAGATCCGACAAACTCGAATGTTGGTCTTGTTCATCCGGTGGTAATCGAAGAACAGCGTTTCGGCAGCTCGTTTGCCCTCGTCATAACAGGCTCTCACACCAATCGGATTTACACAGCCACGATAGGACTCTGGTTGCGGATGAACTTCCGGATCGCCATACACTTCGCTGGTCGAAGCCTGGAAGATTTTCGCGTTACAACGTTTGGCCATCCCCAGCAAATTGATCGAACCGATGACCGAGGTCTTCATCGTTTTGATGGGATTGTATTGGTAATGGCCTGGCGCAGCAGGACAAGCCAAGTTGTAAATCTCGTCGACTTCCAGCAAAATCGGCTGCACCACATCGTGCCGAATCAACTCAAAATTTTTCCTTCCCAGCAAATGGGTAACGTTTGATTTTTGACTTGTAAAGAAATTATCCAGACAAATCACATCGTGGCCTTCGTCGACCATTCGTTCACAAAGGTGCGAGCCCAGGAAACCTGCTCCACCGGCGATCAAGATTCTTTTTAGCATATTTTTAACAGCAAAGCCCTAATTCAGGAAAAAGTTCAGAAGGGCAATTATAGCTGACTTGGACTTTTTCCTAGCCCCCATCATCCAGCCGTATTCGTCATGATTGAGCCCGCAAAAAATACGTCTACAATGTCAAACCAAGGTCCGATCTATCTTTTATTAGACTAATTTGGCCGATCGCTGGACCGATTTCAATTCAGCTCGTCAGCGATGCAAACCAACAATTCACCTAACCAGGAGTCGATGATGGTGCGAAATCTCTTAGCGTTCTTGCTCATACTTTTGCCGCCGGTCGTGCGGGGGCAGGACTCCGAACCGGAAAAGGTCGCTACGGTCGAAGGTGTCACGGAGTACCGTTTGTCAAACGGAGCGCGGGTATTGCTCTACCCGTCCGCCGCTAAACCGACGCTCACAGTCAACATGACCGTGCTCGTCGGATCGCGACATGAAGGCTACGGCGAAGCGGGTATGGCTCACTTATTGGAACACATGGTCTTCAAAGGCACACCGACATTCAAAGACGTCCCCAAAGCACTGCGCGACCACGGCGCCAGCTATAACGGGACGACCAATTCGGATCGCACCAATTATTTCGAGACGCTTCCCGCCACCGATGAAAACCTGGATTTCGCGATTCATCTCGAGTCCGACCGACTCGTCAACAGTTTCATCAATCACCAAGACCTGATGTCGGAATTCACGGTCGTTCGCAATGAATTCGAACGAGGCGAAAACAGTCCCCAAGGCGTCTTGTCGCAACGCGTCTCGGCAGCTGCCTACGAGTGGCACAATTACGGAAAATCGACGATCGGCAATCGTTCCGATATCGAACGCGTTCCCATCGACAGCCTCCGGGAATTCTATCGAAAGTATTACCAACCCGACAACGTCGTGCTGATCGTCACTGGCCGCTTTGACGAGGCGAAAGCGCTTGCGTTAGCGAACAAACATTTAGGCAGTATTCCGCGCCCACAACGCGAACTGAAACCAACCTATACCGAAGAACCAGCCCAGGATGGGGAACGCAATGTTGTCTTGCGGCGCGTAGGAGAAATTGGTTCGGTAATTGCTGTCTATCATATGCCAGCCGCATCACATGAAGATTGGGCGCCACTTTCGATCCTCGGCAGCGTCCTTTCCGAAGACAAAGTTGGACTGCTGGAAAAGAAGTTGATTGAAACCAAAATCGCGACCAGTGCCGCGTCTCGCGCCGACTCATCGCATGACCCAGGTCTGTTTTCGTTTTATGTTCAGCCGGCAGAAGGTAAACTGGAGCAAGCCCGCGAGGTCCTGCTGACGATACTCGATGGCTTGGGCGACGTGACGATTGATTCCGACGCGGTTGATCGCGCCAAACTGCGTGCCTACCGATTTTCCGAAAATATGATGTTCGATGCCGATGGACTCAGTCAGTCCCTCAGCAGCGCCGTGTCTCTTGGCGACTGGCGATTGTTATTTCTGCAACGCGACCGGGTTGCCCAGGTCACCATTGAAGACGTGCAGCGCGTGGCCCAAACCTATTTCCCTCCCCACAACCGGACCGTAGGAATGTTTATCCCGTCGGAAAATCCAATGCGGCTGGAGATTCCCGCCGTTGCGTCGATCGCCGACGTCGTGAAAGACTACGAAGGGGGTGCCGCTGTCAAAGCCGGAGAAACATTTGACTCCTCACCCGAAAACCTCGACGCCCGCATCCAGACACTGGAAGTCAACGGCATCAAAGTTGCGATGTTGAAAAAAGAAAATACGGGAGAGACGGTTGACCTGAATATCACTCTGCGATTCGGCAACGAAGATTCGCTGAAGGATCAATCCATGGCTGCTGGAATGGTTTCTGCCATGTTGATGGCAGGAACCAAAACCATGGATCGCCAAGCGCTACAGGCCAGAATGACAGAACTGGGAATTGAAATTTCCGGTGGTGGTGGCGGTCGTGGCGGTCGAGGTGGCGGTCGCCGAGGTGGTGGTGGCGGAGGCGGCGGAACGCCTGGTCAACTTTCGTTTTCGATTCAAGCCAAGCGCAGCTCGCTCGTTCCCGCCCTCGAACTGGTGGGCGAGATCATGCGCAATCCTGCTTTTCCGGAAGAAGATTTTGAGCAGATAAAAATGCGAATGGGCAACATGATGAAAATGATGAGCTCCGAACCGCAGATGTTGGCCAGCAATCAAATGTCACGAGCCCTGTCCGATTACGGCCCGGACGACGTGCGTTATGTGCCCACCATTGAAGAGACAATCGAACGAACGGAAAATATGACGCTAAGTCAGATTAAAGAGATCTACAAAACCCAATTGGCGGCCACCAGCGGCGAAATCTCGATCGTGGGAGAATTTGAACCTGCCGAGACAATGGCCGCGCTAGCCGAGGTTTTGAAAGACTGGCGTTCGGAAGTCGAGTATCGAGAGATCGTTCGCGACGCGCCCAAGAACATGCAAGGCTCAAAAAACAACATCGTAACACCTGATAAAGCCAATGCGGTATTTTCTGTCGGCTTGGCATTTCCGTTGAACGAATCCGACCCAGCCACAGAAGCCCTTCAATTGGGCAACTTCATCCTCGGTGGTGGAACACTCTCGTCGCGACTGGGAAATCGAATTCGTCAAAAGGAAGGCCTGTCCTACGGCGTAAGTTCGTCGATATCGGTCCCGAGCAAAGGAACCGATGCGCGCTTCATGATTAACGCAATTACGAATCCGCAAAACATGGACGCGGTCGAAACCGCCGCGATGGAAGAACTAAAACACTTCATCGACGACGGCCCCACCGAAACAGAAGTTTCCGAAGCCCAAAATGCTTGGCTGGAAAACCAAAAGGTATCGCGATCCTCGGACGGTTCAATCGCTAGCCAGATCAGCAACAACCTGCACCTGGAGCGAACGTTTGCCTTTACCAGCGAACGAGAAAAACGGATTGCCGCGTTAACGCCAGCCGAAATTCAAATCGCATTCAAGAAGTATATTGATCCGGAGAAACTCGTGATCATTCGCGCAGGCGATTTGAAAAAATGATTTTTACAGGAACGATAATGCAGCACGACTTCGTGCTGCATTTTTTTGTTGGTCCAGCGAAACCGGCAACCCCATTTTTGTACCGCCGTCGACGCTGGCAAATTCATTTACACGTGGATCGGCGATGCCATGTTCGAACCGGCGATTCCATTAGCCCGCGTTGACCGGGCAAAAAAGCGGACAGAGAGGGATTTGAACCCACGGTACCCGGAGGTACGCCGGTTTTCAAAACCGGTGCCTTAAACCAGACTCAGCCATCTGTCCTGCAATTTTCTTCGTATTTTAAGTGTGTTTTTCGTTCAGTCGTGGTCTCCAATCGCCGGCCGACCCAGGGTCGATAGCCGCATGACTTGTGCGTTGAACCATACTCTCAACACAGAACACGGGAGGGGTTCAGCCAGGGAAACACGCCCAGCAAAGTCTAGCAAAAATGGTTCCACGAACAAGCCATATTCAAAGTTCTGGATTCACGTAATGATCGAAGACGATGGAGGACAAATCCGGTCGCCGTTGTCAGGACGACTGATGCTGGTTGCGGCGATCGCGATAGACCAGCAAGCGAAGGGCGTTAAATACCACGGCGATGGTCGAGCCTTCATGAAAAACGACCGCCCAGCCAATTTTCAAACCGAATAAACTGGCCGGGACCAGGATCGCGACCATTCCCAGGCTGATCCAGAGATTTTGCCGAATGATGCGACTGGTTTGTCGGCTGAGACCGATAACAAACGACAATTGATCCAAATCATCCGACATCAAGGCAACATCCGCAGTTTCCAGCGCGACGGCTGAACCGGCTGCACCCATGGCGATTCCGACCGTCGCGTTGGCCATTGCGGGCGCATCGTTGACACCATCACCCACCATGGCCACTGCTCCGGCGTCACGCATTTTTTTGATCAAGGTGACTTTGTCCTCCGGCATCAAATCGCCCCAAGCTTCCGCGATGCCAATTTCCCTGGCGACAGCGTCGACGACTTGTTGATTGTCGCCGGAAATCATCATCATGCGCTGGATGCCCAGTGTTTTCAGGTGGCTGATCATCGCTGGCGCCGACTCCCGCGGCGTGTCCATCAATCCGATGACTCCCAAAAAAGTATGATTGCGTCGAACCAGCATTGTGGTGCGTCCGGTAACCTTCAATCTCTCCAATGCGGCTTGCAAATCGTCGGGCAATTTCGCTCCGTCCATTTCGCTGAACAACTCCTGTTTGCCCACTTCGACCGGCTCGTCAGCGATCGTCGCTTGGATGCCGCGTCCGGTAATACTGCGAAGGTCGCGCGCCGGCGATAAACCTAGATCAACCGTTTCCGCATTGGATATGAGCGAGTTCATCGAGTCGCGAAGTCGTTTCGAGCCATCGCGTACCACAGCCGCAGCCAGCGGATGATCGCTGAGACTTTCCACTGCCACAGCGGTGCGCAGTAGTTGTTCTTCGGTAGCCAGGCCAACTGCAATGACATCCGTTACCCGCGGATCACCCACCGTGAGCGTGCCCGTTTTGTCAAAAGCGATAGCGGTCAGGCGTCCGAGGTTTTCCAGCGGATCGCCCCCTTTGATTAGGACTCCCCCGCGCGCACCGCGCGCGATACCACTCAGCACGGCGCTGGGTGTCGAAATCGCCAGTGCACAGGGACTGGCCCCAATCAACACGGCCATCGCCCGATAAAACGATTTAGAAAAAGGCTCGTCGATCACAAATTTCGCAAATAACAGCAGCACGACAAACGCCAAAACCAGTGGGACAAAATAGCGTTCGAAACTATCCGCAAATCGTTGTGTCGGTGATTTTTGAGAGCTGGCCTCATTGACCATTTTTACCACTCGGGCCAATGTTGAATCCGCCGCCAATTGCGTAACCTGGATTTCTAACGCACCGCTCTCGTTGATACTGCCGGCAAACACTTTGTGTTCTGCTGGAATATTGTCCGGATGGGCAGCCATAACAACGGGATCGGCGACGGGCCATTTATCGACCGGCATGCTCTCGCCGGTAATGGGAGCTTGATTGACACTGCTGGTTCCTAATACTACAAACCCATCAGCGGCAATCCGTTCATTTGGTTTCACCAAGACCAGATCACCGACCAGCAATTCAGCGACTGGAATCTCGCGCGTTTCGCCGTCACGCCGCACGATCGCAACATTAGGCGAAAGTTCGGCGAGAGCCTCGATAGCACGTTTGGCGCGACCCATCGCAAAATGTTCCAAGGCGTGACCCATCGAGAACAAGAACAACAACAACGCTCCTTCACCCCAACCACCAAGGATTGCGGACCCGATCGCGGCAACGATCATCAAAAAGTCGATTTTGAAACGGGGAATTCGTAAATTTTCGATAGCTTCCAGTGTGGCAAAGTACCCGCCAAAAAAATACGCCGCCACATAACAAGTCAGCGAAACGCCAGCGGGAATGGCGGGATAAAAACTGATCAACCAACCCGAAACGAGCCAAATCCCACAGACAATTGCCAACCACAAGTCGGATGATTCTCGCCAACCAAATCCATAGTGGTGCGAAGCTGCGGGGTCGGTCGCGTGGGTCATGTTAAAGAGGGTGTGGGAAGCCTGGAGCGAAGATGCCAGCTACGATCAAGTCGTGGACGGAATTTTGGGGGTACGGATGATTCGGCAAGTCGTTGTCGGTTTAGAATAACCTAACGGATTTGCCGTCGCGAGACGAGCCGTTGAGATTATGGGGCTGGCCATCTAACATAGCAGGCGATTGGTTTACAGGATTCAGTGCACTAGAAATTATCAAATATGGAAAAAACTGGCGTCGCCATTGTGGGATTGGGCACTGTTGGAACGGGTGTCGCCAAACTGCTATTGGATCACGGCGATCGAACGGCTCGGCATGCGGGACGAACGCTTTGGCTGACCCACGTCGTTGTCCGAGATGCCCAAAAACCGCTCTCGATCGAGTTGCCGGCCGGTCTCGTTACCGATGATCTTGGGCGTTTGCTAAAAGATCCCAGTGTTAAAGTTGTGGCTCATTTGGTCGGTGGTATCGAACCCGCCCGCTCGATCATGCTGAAACTTCTCGAAGCCGGAAAAGACGTGGTCACGGCAAATAAAGCCTTGTTGGCCGAACACGGACCGGAACTTTTTGATCGGGCTCGGCAGCTTGGACGCTCGATCGCGTTTGAAGCGTCGGTGGCTGGTGGTGTTCCCATCATCGCCAACATCAGCCAATGTTTGTCAGCGAACCAAATCGTTTCGTTGCAAGCGATCTTAAACGGTACCAGTAATTTTATCATTTCCAAAATGGACGGCGAAGGAGCTGGCTACTTTGAGGCCCTTAAAAAAGCCCAGGAACTCGGCCTGGCAGAAGCCAATCCGGCGATGGATGTCGATGGTACCGACGCGGCGCAAAAATTGGCGATCCTGGCCCACTTGGGATTCGGTGCGCGGGTGCATTGGTCTGAGATTCCGCGGCGCGGTATTAATGCGATCAACACCAGTGATATGGATTTTGCCAAGCGATTGGGCTATCGACTGAAATTGATCGCTTTTGCGAAACTGGTCAGCTCCGGAATTCAGTTGATGGTCGCTCCGATGTTGGTCAAAATTGGTGAACCACTGGCCGAAGTCCAAGCCAACTATAACGCGATCCGAGTAGTCGGTGATGCAGTGGGTCCAGTTTTTTTTCATGGCCAAGGTGCGGGGCAGATGCCGACGGCATCTGCCGTCGTCGCGGACATGATCGATACTGCGGTCGGGCGAACCGCGATTACATTCAAGACTCTGGAGTTATGGGCCGACGGTAACAAACGGGTCGATTTCGCCCAACCTGGTGATTTAGCGGGCCGCTACTACATGCGTTTCGATGTGGTTGATCAACCGGGAGTGCTTGGACAGATTACGGGTCGCTTGGGACAACACGGCATTTCCATTGCCTCGGTTTATCAACACGAATCGCAAGCCAACACGCATCAATCGGTTCCCGTCGTGATCATGACTCACCAAACAACCGAATCGGCAGCGCGGGCCGCGATGAAACAAATCGCCGAAATGCCTACCGTTGCCGATACTCCGGAGCGGTTCAGAATTTTGGATTAAGCCAAATTGAACGATAAAGTCCCTACTTTGATCGTCGAGCCGCTCAAGAAATAGTTACAAACCGTAAAACTGAACACTGAACACTGAAAATGAAATACATCATCATCATCCCGGACGGATGCGCGGACGAACCCCAAGCGGAACTCGACGGCCAGACGCCGTTGGAGGCTGCGCATACACCGGCAATGGATTTGATTACGCAGAAGGGAGTCGTTGGGCGCGCCAATCACACCCCGACTCAATATGAAGCCGGCAGCGCGGTCGCCAACATGAGTCTGCTCGGTTACGACCCGATCGCTAATTACACTGGCCGCGCGCCATTGGAAGCCGCTGCCCAAGGCATTGAATTGGGTGAACAGGATTGGTGTATTCGGTGCAATCTCGTAACCATCGAAGAGCAAACCATGCGGAGTTTCACCGCTGGTCATATTTCGTCCGAGGAAGCCAGGAAGCTACTGGCCACAGCCCAAGAGCAATTGGCCGGATTTGACTACGATCTAAAATTCTACCCTGGAGTCAGTTATCGAAACTTGTTGATGTTGCGAAATACAGCCGCGCATCCGGCGCCATTTTCCGACGAAACTCGTACGACGCCGCCGCATGATCTGACGGATAAGCCGGTCGGAGACGATTTTCCTCGTGGCCCAGGCAGCAAGTTATTGGCGAGTCTGATGCAGGAAAGTTTGGGGTGGTTTACCCAGCACCCGGTCAACGAACAACGCAAATTGGAAAACAAATTGCCAGCTACCAATATCTGGCTGTGGGGATTGGGGAAACGTCCGCGACTCGAGTCGTTTCAAAAATTACATGGCCTCACCGGTGTCATGATTACGGCCGTCGATTTATTGCGTGGGTTGGCTGTATTGATCGGTTGGGATCGCATCGAAGTGCCCGGAGCGACTGGTTATACCGACACCGACTACGCCGCCAAAGGGCGCGCGGCGATCGAAGCGATTGCCAAATATGATGTGGTCTGTGTCCATATTGAGGCTCCCGATGAATCTTCGCACGAAGGTGACCTGGCGAAGAAAGTCAAATCATTGGAGGAGATCGATCAACACATCGTCGGACCAATTTTGCATTATTTGGAATCGAGTGGCCAGGAGTTTCGAATCCTGGTTTCACCCGATCATCCGACCTATTTGAGCACGAAGACGCACACGCATGGCGATGTCCCATTTACGATTTGCGGTACCGGGATCGCGCCCGATGAATTTGATCGGTATCACGAATCCAATGCTGCAAAAAGCCGGCTTGCTATGCCGCACGGCTGGGATGTGCTACCCTATTTTTTAGGGAAATCCTAAAGGCCCACGTACTCGGAGACTCCCAGAGTTCGCTCTTTGGACTTTTTCGGGGCGAGCTAATTCACCGTCACATTGCAATATTGGTTTTGCGATAACAGCCGTCGAGCGGCAAGGAGATTAACATGTGGATCAAATTCTCGATCGATTATGTTGCCGGAATGCTCACCGGCGCTGGCATGGCGATTGTCTTGTTGTCATTGATCACGCAAACTAGCTTCTTTAAAGTCAATTTGTTGTCTTACACCGCCTCGTTTCTGCTGGGACTGATTTTGGCACTGGCGGGTGGCGGTTTGAAATGGTGGGCGCAGTCAAGGCCGGGAATGTCTGCTTAGCGTCGAACGGGAGATTACCGTCGGTTCACGGCAGTGGCATAGGCTGCCAGCCTGTGGGTTTTCAATTCACAGGCTGGAAGCCTATGCCACTTTTTCCCCAACGTTACTTGGGCAACTTAATAGCATACCGCAGGATGCTGAAGGCGGATATCTATGACCGGAACCGTTGGTTCGCTAAATTGGAGGGCCGCTAGCCGAGTTCGTCGACCAGAATTCTTCCGGTCGTTATCACATAATCAATTTTTAAGTCAAACAACATGTCAACTTCACACACGGTTGCCGTCCTTCCCGGCGACGGAATTGGTCCTGAAGTGATCGGCCAAGCCGTCCGCGTTATCGAGTTTTTGAACACCCGACTGCACGCGAATCTGAAATTGAAATTCGCAGAAGTGGGCGGGGCGGCTTACGAATTGTTTGGACATCCGCTACCACCGGCGACGTTGGAACTGGCTCAACAATCGCAGGCGATCCTCTTGGGTGCGGTCGGTGGACCTCAATGGGAAACTTTGGACCGACACCTGCGTCCAGAACGTGCACTGCTGGGACTGCGAAGTGCTTTAGGATTGTTTTCCAATCTTCGTCCGGCGATCTTGTATCCGGAACTCGTAGCAGCCTCGACGCTCAAGCCGGAAATTGTTTCCGGCCTGGACATCATGATCGTCCGCGAGTTGACGGGGGGAATTTATTTCGGGCTGCCGCGAGGAATTGAAATCACGGCCGATGGTCAGCGGCGAGGATTCAATACGCTGGTCTACACGGAAAATGAGATTCGACGCATTGCCCATTCGGCGTTTGTGGTTGCGCGTGGACGCAACCGACGCGTTTGTTCGGTCGATAAAGCCAATGTGCTGGAAGTTTCCGAACTGTGGCGAGAAATCGTTACCGACGTGGGAAAAGCGTACCCCGACGTGGAGCTTTCCCACATGTACGTTGACAATGCGGCAATGCAGTTGATTCGCCAGCCGAAGCAGTTTGATGTTTTGGTGACGACAAATCTGTTTGGAGACATCCTGTCGGACGCGGCGTCGATGTTGACTGGCTCGATCGGGATGTTGCCATCCGCATCACTCGACGAACATGGCAAAGGGATGTATGAACCAGTGCATGGTTCGGCACCGGATATCGCCGGCCAAAACAAAGCGAATCCGCTGGCGACGATTTTGTCAGTGGCGATGATGTTGCGATACTCGTTGGCGAAACCTGAATTGGCTGACAAAGTCGAACTGGGAGTTCGGCGGGCCTTACAAAACGGTTATCGGACTGGGGATATCGCCCAACCTGGCGAAAGTGTCGTGTCCACATCCGCGATGGGCGACGCTGTGGTCGCCGCGATGAGTTAGCTCCGCCCGCGATCTACAACACGACAGGTCCGTCTTTGCACAACTCGGCCAAACCAAAAGTGTCAATTTGGTGACCCATCGCGTGGGCGATTGCCAGCCAGAGACGAGTCGTCGAGACTCGATCGACTTTGGTATAGCGTCCCATTTCGAAGCCGAAACCACCACCGACCAAAACCATCGGCAAGTTGTCGAGCGTGTGGGAGTTGCCATGGCCGAGCTCGTTGGTCCAAACGATTAACGTATTGTCCAGCATCGATTGTTCGGTACCCGGTTCCTTGGTGTCTTGCAAGCGCTTAGCCAGATAGGCCAGCTGTTCGCAGTACCAGGTATTGATCCGACGCAATTTATCCTGGGCCGCGGCGTTTTCATCCGGCTCGTGGGACAAGGAATGATGCCCTTCATTAACCTCTAGCCAATTCATCGTGGCTCCGCCAACGGATTGCGTAAACTGCAACGTGGCGACTCGATTCAAGTCATTTTCAAATCCATTGATCAGTAAATCAATTTGCATTTTGGCCAGCTCGGGCATCTGGTTATTGACAAGCGGGACATTGATTGGCAACTTGATCGGCACACGTTGTACATCGGTTTGCCGGGCGGCATTGAGATCCTGTTGCAACGATTCAAGATGTCGTTGACTGGACTGCAGCAGGCCGATGTCGCGTGCATCGACTGTGGAATTGAATTTGCCAAAATCCTGTTTGACCAGATCCAATACGCTTAATAAATTCTCGCGGTCTTTGACTGACCCATGCATTTTGTCAAACATGTGATAGGGATCGCTGATTGGCGCTAGCGGCTGATTGGGGCCGGCGTACACCATCCGCGTCCAGGGATTGGCTTCGTTTTGAACCAAAACGCCAAACTCCAATGTCCCGAATCGTGTTCGCAAATGTTCCTGGGATTGCAAATAGTTTTTGATTTCCTGATCGATCGAGATCCCTTTGGCCCAGCCAGCGGGTGTATCGCTGCCCCCTTGGATGTTGCCCGGAAATAGCTCATTTCCAGTCAACAAGCAGCTCATGCCGCGCATGTGATTGTCACCATCCCCACGAATCTGGTTGCAGATTCCTTTGACAACCAGCGTCTGTTCGCGAAAGGGTTCGAGCGGTTTTAATACTTGGTCCATTTCAAACTCTGGACTCTCTGTCGTGGGCCAAAATCCCTGGGCTACCATTCCGTTCGGTGAGAACATGATGATCAAGCGTTTCTTGACATTGGTCTGTCGCGCGTCGCCGGGCATAGCCCACGGCAGGCCTCGCAAACCCGGTGTCATCAGCAAAGCGCCAGCCGAGTTGACTAAGAAATCGCGTCGCAAAATGGGGCGAGTGAACATGTTATCTCCTGTCGTGGATCGAAGCTGGCGGGACAAACACCCGAGATTCTCTCCACAAGTTCTTTCAAGGATGGTCGGGATTATTGGGCAAACTCAACGATACTTTGGTGATTTCCAATAGTAACTGACGGATATCAAATTCATTGGCGACAAATTTCTCATGCAACTGATCCAGTTGTTGCCCGCCAAAAGCATCCACGGATTGACGAACGTAGGAATGAAACACCTGGCGGATGAAACTCCGTTGGGCGGTGGGGTCGGTAACTAGAAAATTCGCCACGTCGCGAGGTCCGGCCAATGCAACCGTCTCGCCCGTTGGAGTTTTGTAGGCTGCCGACACATTGATCTGTTTTTCTTTTTCAGCCGTGCGGAATCGTCCCACCGCGTCAAAATTTTCTAGACTGAAACCTAGTGGATTGATGACGCTATGACAGCTCATGCAAACGGTGCCTTGAGTCTGATGTTCGACTCGTTGGCGGTTGGTCATCGAGGGGTCGAATTCTTCGGTCAACGGCTGAAAATTCTCCGTGGGTTGTTTCAGGGTTCTCCCGAGCAAATTGCGGGCGACAAATACGCCACGGTGGATGGGCGAACTGTCTTTGTGGTAAGCCAATCCTGCCATCAAGTAGGGATGGGTTAAGATGCCGGCGCGTTGTTGCGGGCCCGTTTCGATTTTTACAAATCCGGTTTCGGCGGATTCCAGACCGTAGAATTTCGCCAACCGTTGATTGACAAATAAATAGTCAGCTAAAAACAATTCACGAAAATCGGAACGACCATTCCAGACGACTTGTTCCAGATACAAATCCAGGCTCCGGCGCAAGTCGGCCAGCAATTGAACATCGAAATCGGGATAGATGTTCTGGTCCTTAGTGGCGACGGCAGCCTTATTGGTTTTTAGCCAATAATGAAAAAACGCTCGAAGTTTGGCCCGAGAACGAGGATCATCGATCATCCGATACAATTCGCCATCAAGTACAGCGGGATCAATCAATTTTCCCTGCTTAGCCAACTCGTACAACTTCGTATCAGGCAGCGAATCCCATAACACCAACGCCATCCGTCGAGCCGTCGTACAATTTGGATCGCGCGATTGAATCTCTGGAAACAGGAAACGGGGTGATTTGAGGGTCAAAATCACGATCCGCTTCACTTGGTCCTGGAGCGGTAAATCGGCAGCCAAATGTTGGTCGATAAAAAACTGCCGTTCTTCGTCATTGAGTGGACTTGCAAAGGCGCGCTCGACAAACTGTTGACAGAATTGCTGGACTTTTTCATTTCGATCGGCAGCCGTCACTTCGGTCTTGGCCAGCCGCCAGAGATGAGCGCTGATCCAGCTTGCGGTCTCGATGGCCGCGGCCGTAACGGATTCGTCCCATTGTTGGGAAACCGAGGTTCCCCGTTCGTATCCCGAACTGGCATCATCGGCAGGAAAGTTCGTAGTCACCGAAAAAGTGGCCGACATTTCATGCGGTGTTAAATAGGCTGCTGGAATCACCTCGGTAACACCGTATGGCGGCTGCCAAAGCAATCGAATTTGCGGCGGCGGATCAGGGTACGAGAAAAATTCCAGTTTCAATGGATAGGCCCGTCCCCCCAATAGGAATATTTGAGCCGTATGATCCAGTACATCGTCAGATCGAACGTTTCGGTCAATCAACGGCTCGTCCGGATCATTCAAGAAAAACTGAAACCCATTTTTGGATTGGACGGTAAGGGTGTACCAGCCGGTATCGGATGCGATTAACGATCCGCGCCAATAAACCGAAAATCCTTCGTTCATTTTGTTTTCTTCAGGCTTCTTGGGTTTCTCGACCAGTGCCGGGTAGTTCCCCGATGCATCAAAGTGCGGAACGCCCACGGCGAAGTCCAATGTTGGATCGATTTGCTCGGAGAGTTTGCGATCTTCCGTCCAGTGTCGAGAGGCGAAATAGTTGGCACTCAATCCGCGCTCTTCAGGTGACCACGGTGCGTCCCCAAATGAGCCCAACAAATCGGCGACCGATTCCTGAAATTGTCGGACCGTCAATCGGGAAAGATCAACCCGCGAGGACGAACGCAAACGCTGTGCGGCAGGTGAGTAAAATTGATCGAAGATGTATTGAGCAACTTGCTTGGCATCGTCTCCGGTAACCAACGCAGGCTCTTCTTCCGGCATGGTCTCATCAATGTATCGAGTCAAATCTTCGATCGGCAGATCGCCTAGCAGCGGTTCACGATGTCGTTCCGAGCCTTGCCCCCGATCTCCATGGCAGCGGATGCAATGCTCCTGAAAAATTTGTTGGCCTAGAGAATCGCCATCCGACTCGGCGGTAACGGCGGCCAAGTCGGTAGTTGTCGGTTCAGCTTGAACTTGGTCGTTGGAGAGGTCCTGGTCGTCGGAGAGGTCCTGGTCGTTGGAGATAGACTCGGTGTCGACAGTCCGTTCACCGTGCTTCGCCACAATTCCCGTAGTGATTCCATCGGGTTGGGCCAAAACAAAGCTCTCAGAAAGTATCGGACCCCCGCCGAAAATAATTAACAGCACTCCGATGATGAATCCAGACAGTGAAATCAACGTCTGGCATCGCGACCTCGCTCGGATCAAAGTTACACGAATTTGCATTTTTGGAAAAATGGGATTGAATGAGCGTGATTCCTACGGCCCCAGTATACAATGCTTTCCCAGCGGGAGCGCGAACGGATTCAGGGAAGAAATGCCACGTCAAATGCCACTCCCAATCGAAGCAACGGGTCGGATACGTGTAACGGCCAGCCGCAAGCGAACCGCAGCCGCAATACCGAAGACGAGGATGTGCTACTTCAGCTGATAAGTTGATACAAGCAGGAACGCAGTGATTCGAACACTGCTTATCGATTTACAACAACCGGCCAATCGGAACGTTGCCGTAGCCTTGGGCGCAAGCGGCTAGTACTCGCGCGCGGGTGATGCGGCCCAGGACGCGGCCCGAATCGATTACCGAACATACGTTGGCATGTCGGCTGGTCAACCAAGCAGAAACCGAACTCGCGTTCAGGGTCGACGGCACGGTTACCTCTTCGGCGACGGGCTGGTCGGTGAACCAAATTCCTGCACTCGAACGATCGACATCCGGTTCAGATTGATGAATCCAGACAGCCTGGGCCGACTCGTCGAATTGCGGTTTGACAGGAATTGAACCGCCAAGTTGTGACTGCTCGGAGTGGGCAGCGAAGTAAACAAACATCGCCAACAACACCAACATGAAATTGCCTGAAAATAGCCCAAACAATCCAAAACCCACCGCCAGCGTTTTCCCGACTTTGACTGCAACCCGCGTAGCGGTGCCGAAATCTAAATACATCGCCAAGATGCTGCGCAATACTCGACCACCGTCCATTGGGAAAGCCGGAATCAGATTGAACACAACCAGCACTATGTTAGCCATCGCCAATTGAACGAGGAAACTGCGAAAGATCCCTGGCGGGGAGCCGAATGACAATGCCAGTCCCGAAAACAGGACGGTGGCGATCACTACGTTGACTAGCGGTCCTGCCACGGCGATCCACAGCTCTTGCCAGGGTTGTTTGGGCATTCGCTCCAAGGCTGCCACACCGCCGATTGGCAACAACGTGATGTCACGGGTACCGATCCCAAATTGCCGAGCGGCCAGAGCATGACCGAGTTCGTGCAACAACACACAACCAAAAATGGCCAACACGAACAAAATTGAAATCGCCGCCGCGATCGTTCCCGAGCCGGCAAATAGCGACGAAAAATAAACGTACAGGGGCAACAGCAAAAACGTCCAGTGGACTCGAATTCGAATTCCGCTGATCGTCCCCAAATCCCAAGCATTCATATAGTTTTTCCTGCGTTTCGAACGGTGGCAGTTTAGATTCACGGCAACAATGCGGAAAATCGGGATACCCGCGTTCCCAAGGTTGTTCGCCCCGTTGGCGGAATCCTTGGAAACCGAATCGGAAATACAGCTTCGAAGTTCGACTGCCAAATCCCACAAGCTGCACCAAGTCTGGCAATACAACACGCAAATACCATGCCGATGCAGGAAAGCTAACCGGGGAAAGCCGCCAAGGCAAACAGGGAATTCAGCTGAATCACAAAACGCGAGTTAGCGAATGGCAACAATGTAAGCCAACCATACGGGATGGCTGGGGGCCACTTCTGCGCGCGCCCATTGGTCGCCGGTTTCTTCGTCTTCTTCGTCGTCTTCGTTTTCGACTTCAAAATAGCAGTGACTGTCCGTGAAGCCCGCCTCGGTGAGCATTTCACGGACTTCTGGAATGGACCAGAATCGCCAGTCATATTCAAACGCATTTTTCAATTCGCTGCCATCTTTGAACTTGAAGGAAATGCTGAATTTGGCGTCGTGATTTACGGGATTGAAACTCACCTGGCGCCAGATGTACTTAAAGCCTTTTTTTCCTTTTTTGATTATCCGTTTGTCAACGTTATCTTCGCGAAAGCAGTCGGCACCCCCCATCATGTCCATCACCAGAATCCCGGCCGGGTTCAAGTTGGCTCGCGCTGCACGAAAATATTCCACCACTTCAGGACGGGATTTGAATATCCAAAACGAAAAATTTTGTGCCGCCAGAATGTCGACGGTGGGACGATTCTTTTTTCGAACATCCTGTTCGATCAACCGCACGCGCTGCTGTTGTGCGGGTTGGAGTTTTTTCAAATTGTGGTCGCGGCCCCATTGCAGCGTCGCGGCGCACAGGTCGACTCCAATCGCCGTTCGCTGGGAATTCGATTGCACCCACTCACAACAGATGGCAAAGGTTCCGCAAAAATCTTCGCGCAGGGATATTGGCTTGCGACGATAAGCCTCCTTAAAAGCCTGTTCGAAGAATTCGACTTCGTGCTCCGGTGCCTGCACCGACCGTTGATAGCAATCAAATTTGTCTGCTTTTTCGGCGAGACTGCGTTTTGTTTTGGGCGTCGATTTCGCAGGGATCGAATCGGATTGAACTTTGTTTTTGCGTGGCATTAAAGACTCCAGTTGTCATTCAGGATAGTGCCCAGATTATAACGTAACGGACCAGGAGAATCTGCTCATCGTGTGGCAGTTCGCTTGTGAACAGGTTCGTTGCGAACAAAGAGCTTCCGCAGCATTTGAGGGGGCGAATTGGGTCAAATACGGCAGTTTTTGCGTGGAAAAGTCAAGATCATCCCCGTGCCAAGCAGTACATCTAGTGGGTCTGTTTGCCCTCACAATTGGCAAGAATCAAGCGAAAAAAACTAGGGCCTAGTTGTCTGTGGAGTTCGAGTCGGAATAAACACGCGGAAGATCCACTTTCGGTTCGGTGACGGTTTCGCGAATTTTCAAATCGCGCCATTGAACGGAATACGGGCCCTCATTTTCGGAAATTCCATGAACTTGCAATCCAATAAAACCCGTTTGGGACTCGACATCCGTAGTTTCCAAATCCTCGATCGCCGTACCATTGATCCAGGTTTGAATTCGTTTACCTTGAGCGAGAACACGATATTGATTCCATTCGCTATTTTTGAAAACACCTTTTGTAGGTTGGTGGGGACTGATCCACCCGCGATCAGTGCCTTCCGAATAAATGTAACCGGCGGCACCTGGATCGGATTCGATTTCGACTTGTGGCCCATGGACGCGACCGTTGTCGAAATCGGGTTTGCTGAGACTGCGGATTTGGACTCCTGAGTTCAGCTTGGCGTCGACTTTGACTTCGAAGACAAGTTCGAAGTTGGCGTAGTCGCGGGTTGTGCAGAGAAAAGAATTGGGACTACCGACCGCAGTTGTTCCTTTGATCGTCCCTTCAAAGACCTCAAATTTTGCGGTTCCATTCTTTTGAACCCAATCCGACAGATCCGTACCATTGAACAAAGAGGTCCATTTTTTTTCTTCCCCTCGAGTATCATCGATGAGCGATTTCTCCACTGGCAATTCCAATGGCCTTGGCAATGTGGCGGGTTCGGGCGGCGTGATGACTTGTGCCGATAGTAGCGAACCAAACAACGTCATCGTTAACATGACCAAAGCGTTAGTCAGCGAAAGGGTTTTCATGATTGGAACCTGGGATTTGAAAGGAGTACGTGACCACGAAGTATCCAACGGTTCGGTCGACCGCTTCCGTTGCCAAACCGATACCAGCAGACGTTGCCAATTATGTACCGGATTGGCCCGAGTGGCGAGAAGCTGACAAAATTTTTCGGCAATCGTCGGCAGCTGGCCGCCAACTATTATTAGCGAATATTTGGAAAAACGGATCGGAACAACGATTAGGGCGAGATGTAACGCAACAGGTTGCGCACCGGTTGTCCATCCACATAGGCGGTGGGCTGGCCAATGATTCCCTGCCCGAGATAGGTTCCGGCGGGCATGTTCCGGAAATTGACCAGTGGCGTATAGACACCGGAGCCTGTTACGAATGGAGTCAACCGGCTTGCGGATTGAGTTCCAAATTGAGGGGCGCCGACGGTGGACTGAAATTGATATCCAGGTTGGAGATTTTGCGGTTGATAGGTTGGTGCTGGTGCGGTGAGGCTGGGGACCTGTCCGCTTAATTGCGGGGTAGAACTGAAATTCGGATTGGGTGTTTGGTAGGCAGTTGGAGCATAATTCTGGACTCCGGTACAAGTCGGACAGTTTTGCGCTACTAAAGCCGGCGGATTGCCGACGGGCGGTAGACCCAACGTGGTCGACTGCCGCAAAGCAGTATAATTAGCATTCGTGTTGAGCCCCGAAGTCATGTATCCGGGATTTTGTCCGGGATAGGGATACGTCGAATTGGGATTGAGTCCGGTCGGGCTGGCACTCATGAAAGATCCATAATAGCGGCCGGAAGTGGCCATCGAATTTCTTGGTTCGTATCCGACGACCGGGCCTGAAGTTTGGCCAACGGTCGGAAGTTGCGCGATCGTGGTGATCGTTTGGACTCGCTGTCCCGGAGTTGAGCGACTGGTTACGCTGCCCCCACCGGCCAATGGCGATGTCGATTGTATGAACTCCTGAGCGGATCCAGGTCGTGTTTGCGCGTTTACAGATCGTGGCACCGCAATCACGAACAGCAACCATAGTGGCCATCCATGGAACCAGTTAACTAAATTACTCATGTGATTTTCTTTCCCGATGGTCGGCTCCATCAGTCGATGACCAGTAATAGCTGAATGAACTCGTTGCGGGAATTGGCTTGGTTGGGACCCAGCGAAAGATTCAAACCGAATCGGCTTAATTACCAAACTATACGTCAAACAACAAGACTTGGTTTTCGCTAGCGGTTCTTGGCTGCTGGCAATCTCGCAATTTTGATTCCGGCCACCGCAAACAGGATAGTCATCAAGGGACTGATCCAGTTGAAAAAACAGAATGGCAAATAGACGAGTGTCGCAATCCCCAATGTGCTGGCTTGAAATGCACCGCAAGTATTCCAGGGCACCAAAACACTGGTTACCGTCCCGGCGTCCTCCAAGGTCCGACTGAGCAATTGAGGCGCTAAACCACGTTCTTCAAACGTTTCGCGAAACATGCGACCTGGAACAACGATCGAAAGATACTGGTCAGACGCGGTCAAGTTAACAAAGACGCAGCTGCCTACGGTTGTGGCCACCAAGGAACCGGTGGAATTGGCAAACGACAGCAGCGAATTCGTAATCCGTTGCAACAGTCCACAGGCTTCCATCACGCCACCGAAACACATGGCACAAATAATCAACCAGACGGTGGCGAGCATGCCGTTCATTCCTTTGCCCTTCATTAGTCCGGCCGCGGCGACTGTTCCTTCCAACTCACTTTCCCGGTCGGTAAACGATTCCGTCAGTACCACCTTCAATTCTTCAAACTGAGCCCACGACAATTCAGCGTTGCCGGTCTGTGTCCTGGCGGCGGCGAGCTTTTGCTCCTGTAGCTTCGATTGCATCAGACTGACTTCAGCGTCGCTTATGATTTTCACTTCATTGGCCATGGCGTTGATCAAAGCGACGTACGATCGTTTCAAGTAGCTGGGAGCAATTGTGGCAATTGCCGCGACAGATTTTTCGCCGGTTGAACTGGCTGTTTGTGCGGCGGGTAAATCCGGCAAACCGGCCACTACAGTAATGACGGTCGGTTGCAGGATAATCGCCAGAACTCCACCCAAAATCGTTCCGATAAACAAAGCGGCGACGGCATCAACTTTGGCGATCACTAGCCCCAAAACGATGAGCGGGACAACGAATAAAACCGGTGTCAAATTGAATTTTTCGTCCAGTGCTGACATCATCGCTTGGGTTTGTCCGATGGGAGCACTGGCCTCCGATGAAAAACCAATCGCCAGAAAAATTAGCAACGTAATTAAAATACTGGGCACGGTCGTAAGCAACATGTATTTGACGTGTGTGATCAGGTCCGTTCCCGCCATCGCGGCGGCCAGATTGGTCGTGTCGGAGAGGGGCGAAATCTTGTCTCCAAAATAGGCACCCGAAATAATTGCACCACCCGTCATCGCGGGTGATATGCCCAATGCCTGACCGATCCCCATCAAGGCGACCCCCACCGTGCCGACTGTCGACCAGGAACTTCCAGTCGCCACCGAGACGATCGAGCAGACGACAACGCTGGCGCACAAAAATATTTTCGGATCGAGAATTTGCAATCCATAGTAGATCATCGCGGGCACGATGCCGCTGATCATCCAGGTCCCAATCAGCGAACCGATCAACAGCAAAATCAAAATGGCAGTCAAGGCCGAATGGATGCTGGTCTTTACTCCTTCCAACATATGTTGAAAGCGAATACCCAGCGGCAGTCCCACCAGAGCTGCCACCGCCGCTGCCATCAATAACGCAATCTGGTTGGGGCCATACGTGGCAGCGTCCGCATAGATTCTCACGTTGACCACCAACAATCCGATCAACACCACAATGGGAATCCAGGCTGCCCATAATGGCACGGTCGGCCGAGCAACGGGAGTAAGCGGAGTCAGGGGTGAATTCATCGAAGGCCACCGAACCAAGTCAAAGGTCATGAAATGTGGTTCGGATTGTAACAGAGTTTAACCGAGCAGGGCAAACTGGCTGGCGTTTGAGCCTCAGATTAAACAACGCGATCCAGCGAACCTTTGTCGAGTCCCTGGTTGTCGGGTCGAGCCAACGGGATCCGCATTTCAAACCGGGCCCCTGGCGAATAGGACGGATCAAATTCCAATTCCCCGGCATGCATTTCGGCAACTCGCCAAGCTTTGGAAAGTCCGAAACCGAGTCCTCGACCGGCTTCTCGCCCCGAAAAAAACGGATCGAACAAGTGTGCTCGAATCGCTGGCGGAATTCCAGCGCCATCGTCGGTCACGGAAAAACAAACCCAGCCGGCAGCATGCCGAAAAACTCGTAGGCCGATGTTTCCCGAGCCGGAAGAAGTACGCACCGACTCGATCGAGTTTCGTATAAGCAACTTCAATGCGGCACCAAGATGTTCCGGATCACCCTGAAGTCGCTGCAGTCCCGGGCCAAGTCGAACTTGCAATTCAATTCGGTGTGACTCCCCGTTGCCAGCCGCAGCACCGCTTGCCGCGGCCGCCGGTGTTATCAATGAGGGTTCCAACTCGCGGATCAAGGTTGAAAGCCACGCACGCAAATCAATATTGACCGGTACTAATTCCGGTGGATTGGCAAACAACATCAAATCCGAGATCATTTCATGCGCTCGTAAGGCCTGTTCGTAGATGACGGCTAATTTATGTTGACGTTCGGAATTCGATTCGCCGGAAAGCAATGTCTGGGCGCGAGTGGCGATGTTGGCCAGCGGATTGTTAATTTCGTGGCTGGCCCCGTAGGCCAATTGTTTCATGGCCGCCATCTTGGATTGCCAAAGTCGAACGCGAAACTCGTTATCGGCAACCGCGATTTGCCGATGCAGCTCAAAAACGGCTTCCACATTTAACGGATCGACCCCGGTTTGCCGCCAGGTCTCATAGATTACACGTCGTTGGTTGCGATATTTTCGTTTGGAAAACACTTGGGGGCCGCCAAACGAAAGGGAATTTCCGAATAATTCCTGTAGGCAAGCGCCAGCAATTTCCGCACTACACTCCGACGCGACAACCAAAAACTCGACCAATGATTGATTCGACTCGCTATCCTGTGGACTTCGCAAATATCGCTTCAGACAACGCTTTGAGATCGGCTGGCCTTGAAATTGAAAACTCGTTGTTCCAGGCCAATCGATCGTTGACGCTGCGAAGTTGATCCGGGCCTGCGGAGAGTCGTTCCACACGCTCCAACCACTCCCCGCTTCGTCGAAAGAATCGAGCAAATTCGTCTCGCACCAATGCAATAAATGCTCGAACGATTGAAATCGACAGCCGACCCTGTTTCGATAGGTGGCGGCGCAAAACAAATACAACGCCGGATTGGTCAAGATCAATCGCCGCAACGACGTCAACCGATCGCCGGCCGCCACGGGAATCGCTGTCCAGTTCGCTCGCCGCAACAATGTCGCCAATCGAACCAAATCCGTCGCCGGGCAGGGCAGGGCGAACACAAATCGCCATTCGCCACAACAAATCGAAATCGGCGGCAGCGTCAGCATAGCGATTTTGGTTCACCTAACCGGTAGCGACACACGCTAACTGCCAGTCGCCGTTTCCTGGTTTTCCATTTCCAGCATCTCGCAACAGCGATCGATCAATTTGTCTACCGCGAACGGCTTATTCATAAAATCATCCGCACCTGCGGCGCGCAAATCGGCAATCCGGTCTTGCTCCACCATGCCAGAAATACAAATGATTTTGACCGACTTCATCGATGGATCGTTGCGAACCCGTTGGCAAACTTCTTTGCCATTGATGTCGGGCAACATTACATCCAAGACAACCATTTCCGGCCGAAAATCCTTAACGAGCATCCCGGCTCCGAAACCATTGTTGGCGGTCTTGATATCCCAGCGACCATCCCGTTCGAAGACGTCCACCATCAATTCAACCAATTCCTCATCGTCGTCCACAATCAACAAGCGACGTTTGCCGCTTTCGAGGGCATCGGTGGGAATGCCGTTATCCTTCATGAACGAATACAATTGTTCGCGAGGAATGCGACGAAATCGACTACCTGGAACGCGAAACCCTTTTAGGCTGCCATTGTCGAAGCAGCGAATGATCGTTTGCTGGCTCACCTTGCAAATCTTGGCTGCCTCGCCGGTCGTAAAGACTGTTTTCGAACTCATAACCATCCTCTCCCTAGGTGGCGAAGAACGCTGGAAAACCTCAAACGCTATTAGTTAACGTCTGGACTCGAATCCAGCCATCCTCGAAATCACGCGATTAAAACAAAACAACAGATCAACTTGCCCGAAATGGTCTCCCCTGATTGAGCGAACTCGATTCAACGATTCCACAATCAAAGTCACCAAACTACCAATCAGGAATTGTCACCCTGAATCGCCGTAGACTAATTAAACTACGAAAACGATCCACTCGGCAACATTACCCGATTTACCCGCTCTATCCAGGATTGCCAATCTTACCTTCGCCACCGATTATATCGACGCTTGGAAGCTGGTCAAGATTGATTGAATATCCATAAAGTGTTGTTATATAAGGAGTTAAAGCGATTGTGGTTTTTTCTTTGGATATTCTCATTGCGAATTTGGCCGTTATCTAACGGCCAACGCGTCCGTGAATTCAAAAGTCGAAAAACATGTTTCCTGTGTTCCGGAAGTTTCCTATAGTCCGCTTCGTTGACTTGAATTAGCACTTCCTTGAAGTCGTCAAAAAAGCATGAAATTTCCCCGGCCACTCAAAACCTACTTGCAAACTGCCATCCGCGACAGGAACGGGTTTGCGACCAGGTTCGTTGGTCGCGTTTCACTTGTTTTGGTCGCCAGCTATTTTGCAATGGCGTCCGGCTGTGGAACCACAACCAATCGAATTGCCACCGAGCAATTATTGTTATCCGATGCAATTGATCATGCGATCGCGACCATCGATTTTTCATCACTCGAAGGGCAAAAAGTTTATCTCGATACGATGTACGTGCAATCGGCCCGCGGTTCGGCCTTAACTCCGACTCTAATTAACGCCGAGTATGTAATCAGTTCATTGCGGCAACAATTGACGGCCGCCCATTGTCTGATTCAGGATTCACGCGACGCGGCGACGTTGATTATCGAACCACGAATTGGAGCTTTGGGAACTGACGGCCACGAAATCGTGTATGGAATTCCGCAATCGGGAGCACTCAATACCGCTGCATCCGCAGTTTCCCGAGTACCCTTTGCAGCGATCCCGGAAATTTCGTTTGGCAAAAACAACTCGCAGGCAGGGATCGCGAAAATAATCGTGTTCGCCTATGACCGCGAAACACGCGAGGCGGTTTGGCAATCCGGAATTGCCAAAGCGGAAAGCAACAGTAAAGACACGTGGGTGTTGGGAGCCGGGCCATTTCAAAAAGGTTCGATTTATGAGGGGACTCGATTTGCCGGAAAGAAATTCGAACCGCGGCATCCTGCTGCACCGCTACCGAAGATACAGGCCCCCGCAGACGTTCAACCCACGCGGGTGGTTAACTTTGAAAACGCCTTTTCTTTTGGCGATCAAATAAATTTGAAATCAATCGAGATCGCTGCCCCAACCAAACCTGATCAGCCGGATAGCCGCGCGAATTCGGAAAACGGTCCTGTTGGTACTGTTTCATATGAACAACCGGTGCATGACAAATAATGTCGCATTCCAGTTTCAGCCAGACGAAAGATTGGCCTGGTGCATGGTCGGATTGTGCGCACTTTCTCCCCGCAGCCACAATTTCCGCATTTTTGGATAACCCTTCGATTCGGAACAATTGGACTGACAACCGATTTCTGAACGACGAATTACGGAAAAATCTGGAGACCTAGCGTCAGTCATGAACCTGCCGTTTCATTGACTTGAGATTTATCTGTAACTCGGAAAAAGTGGAAGTTGCACAGTGAGTTGCACCGTCAACAAATTGTCGAATACTCATCGTCGCTGCGGAGCCACGATTGTCTATACTGCCATCCTGTTGGTCATCATTTTTGGTATGGCAGCGTTTGCCGTCGAAGATACTCGTTGGCAATTGCGCAACAAAATGAGTATTCGAATTATGTCTAATTCATGTTGGATTTCGGCCGGGATAAAAAACCGGATGGAATTCAATACACGTCCTTGTCGATTAACAGTCCGGATTGCCCCTTGCATGACGAGTCGACTGACGGATGAAATTTTCTGTTCCCACCCCGGACGCAGCCGATGCACTCCTGTGGCCGGGCGTTAATTAGTACACTGAAAGTCATTCAGGATCGAAACACCCACAGCAATCCCGTTCAAAAGGACCATGTGGCCATCATAACCTTTGACCGCTTGAGCAACGGCACCACTTTGATTCAAGCCTTGACCGACGATTATCAAGCCGCCATGCAGTCCTGTAAGAGGTTGCAAGCTTGCGCCGACAAAGGCAAATCCACGGCCACCAAGGTTGGACTCAAAGCTGCGCGCGAATACGTCCAGCAGGAACGAGATGGAGGTCAAGGACGCAATAACGTGAACAAAGTCGTGGTACTGCTGACTGACGGATTGCCGAACGCATATTTAAGCAGCATCAATGAGATCTCCAATTATCGCAGCGGTAATGCGAACGGCAATTTCAATGCCGGTGGATACCATTGGCTGGATGCGCCCTTGATGCAAACGAAAATTATGAGCCGCAAAGGCTGGCAAGTCTACCCAGTGGGTATCGGCTTGGGAACCAACTATCAATTTATGGACCGCATGGCCCGGATGGGTGGAACGGCGCAAGGGGGCCAAAGCTTGCGCGGCTCAGGAAATCCAGCGGTCTACGAAGCGACGCTGCGCGAACTTTTTCGAGAAATTGTGGAGGTCCCACTAGTGAATTTGGTTCAATAGCCGGCCTGGGAAATCGTATGCTTCTTGGACGAACGGCTTCACAAAATTCCTACGACCTAACCTTTGCGGCAATTCGACTAAGCTAACAACCAACATCATCCTACGATTGATTTACATAAGCAGTCTTATCATTTCCGGCCGTTGGTTCTGCCTGGGAAACAAGGCGATAAACAACACTCGACGATATCCGTGCGCTGCGTTTGTACACTCCGGATCGCCGGCGAAACGTCGTGGTGTTGCCGCTGTCGCGTTTCTGCCACCGTTTTACGCAAAAAATACCGTGCTGAATTCCAAATCGGTGATGCGGAAAGAACGCGAGTTTGACTAGCTTGTTGACGGAGACGAGGAAGTTCAATGTCTCAACCAAATCGGCGGTCGACCCCGACGAAACTGAATCTTGTTAAGGAATCAACATTTTGTTGCTCCTCTGCAACGCGTGTTGAATTGTGTTAAATTCGGAGTAACACAAACGCCCCTTTCACGAGATTCAAATCATGTTCCGAGTTCTGGCCCCCGTTACTCGCGCGCTCTCGCCCGTGGTGATCGCACTACTTTGTTCCATGGCCCAAGCGCAGCAGGAGGTCCCGCCCGAGTTAGTCCAACCACTGACGCAAATCAATCAGAAATCGGTCACTGCCACCATCGCGTTTTTGGCGTCCGATGAAATGGCCGGGCGCGATACACCGTCGCGAGAATTCGATATGGCGGCAGCTTATGTGGCCGCCCGGTTTCGGGGCGCGGGCCTGACAGGTGGGGGGGACGAGGGTAGTTTTTTCCAGACAACCAACATCGCCACCTTGCAACTGCCAGAAAGCGGAATCAGCATTCAGCAGGATGGCAAGCCGGTGCAACATTTTGGGTTGTTGAGCGGCGATGCCGAAGCGAGCTCCTTTGCCGGCAAAGTCACTTTTGTTTCCGCCAGCGACGAGATTCGCGACCAGAAATTTGAGGGCCCGGTGTATTTTGAAGCGGGTGATCTCAGTGACCGGCGCGCCATTTCGAACCTGATCCGTCAAACCGCGTCATTGAAACAACGGGGAGCGACTGCGATCTTGATTCCGGTGGCGGCCGATAGTCCTTTAGTAGCCATCGCGCAACAAAAACGTCAACCGGCCCTCGTACAACCGCGCGGCGGTTTCGCCGGTCCGACCTTGCTGGTTTCCCCGCTGCAACCGGGAGGTAATTTCGCCATCGAAATTCCCAAACAAGCGGGTGGCCAAGCCGCAGTCAGAAACGTGATTGGTGTCCTGAAAGGGAGTGATCCCAAATTGGCCAATGAAGCGATTATTTTCACGGCTCATCTGGATCATATCGGTCAAACCTCTGGAATGGGAGATACGATCTTCAATGGAGCCGACGATGACGCTAGTGGAGTTACTGCGGTTCTGACGCTGGCCGATGCCTTTGCGTCGCTGCCCACCCCACCGAAACGAACGGTAATTTTCATAACCTTTTGGGGCGAAGAAAAGGGTCTCTTGGGTTCCAACTACTACGCCAATCATCCGACGTGGCCTTTGGAACAGACGATTGCCAATATTAATATCGAGATGATCGGTCGTCCTGAACCCGGTGCCAACGAAAAAGTCTGGGTGACGGGTTGGCACTATTCGAGTCTCGGTGAGTTGATGAATGTGGGCTCTCAAAAAGTCGGCGTGTTGACATTCGAACATCCCAAGCTCAGCGAAATGCTCTACCGTGCCAGCGACAATTATTCACTGGTTGAAAAAGGGGTCATCGCCCATAGTTTTTCGGCCGGTTCGTTGCACAGTGATTATCACCAAGTCGGCGACGAATGGGAAAAACTGGAATTGCGGCACATGACCCGCGTGATTCAAGGCTTGTTCGCGGGCAGCTTGCCGATCGCTAATGGAGAAGTCACGCCTGAAAAAAAACCGGCTCGTTAGACACGGCCAGGGCTGCGCGCCGGTGTGATGAGGATGCCAGCTGAAATCGAATGAAAAACTGAGTTGACCAGTTACTTCCTCTTACCGTTGGATATGCTATGCAGCCCTCTTTAACAAAATTTTGTGCCGTTTGGTTGATCGGGGTTTTGGTTTCATCGGAAATCTCTTGGGCGAAACAAGTCGATTCAAATCCGCTACTCGTTGGCCGCCATCGCGAGGATCTGATCGTCACGCCCGTAAATCAACTGCTGACCCCCTCCGGAAAGCAAGTTGAATTGCCCGGACTGCGACCTCAAGTCCTCGCGCTCAGTCCCAATGGCAACCGATTGGTGACCAGTGGCAAGACCAACGAACTGGTAGTGATTGATCCAGGCAGTGGGGAAATCAAACAACGGGTGCAATTGCCGGCCGAAGACCAGACAACGCCTGTTCCTGACCCGGTTTCACGCAACATTCTGAAACCAGATCGGAGTGGTCAAGTCAGCTATACTGGTTTGAAATTCTCGCCCAATGGCAAACTGATTTTCTTCAGCAACGTGAACGGTTCAATCAAAGTCTTCCACGTCGGTGACGATGATACGATTACTGCGTCGCATACGATTCCATTGCCGCCAGCCGACGCTCCCCGCCGGGCTGCAGAAATTCCCAGCGGCTTGACGCTCAATTCGGACGGGACCAAGCTTTACGTTTGCGGCAATCTTTCCAATCGTTTGCTGGAACTCGAGGTGGCCTCCGGAACGGTAACACGGACCTTTGATGTCGGGGTCGCGCCCTATGATGTCGTGCTGGTGGGGGACTTGGCTTTTGTCAGCAACTGGGGTGGTCGACGTCCGACGGCCAATGATCTAACTGGACCGGCTGGCCGTGGAACGATGGTGCGAGTCGATCCGGTGCGCAACATTGCCAGTGAGGGTTCGGTTTCCGTGATCGATTTGGCGACGGGTAATATCCAAACTGAAATTGTGACTGGCCTGCATGCCAGCGCCCTGGCCGTATCGCCCGATAAGAAATTTGTGATTTGTGCCAACGCCGGCAGTGATAACTTGAGCGTGCTGAGCGTCGCCGATACGAAGATTGTCGATACGATTTGGGCGAAACCGAATCCGGCGGAGCTGTTGGGTGCGACTCCCAACGCCATGGCGTTTGATGCTACGGGTCAGCGACTGTATGTTTGTAATGGCACACAGAATTCGGTCGCGGTGATCGATTTGGATTGGGTCCATCGCGGCGAATCGAAATTCCAGGGGTTGATTCCCGTGGGTTGGTTTCCCGGCGCGATCGTGTTTGATCAATCGCGAAACACAATCCATGTCGCCAACATCAAGGGGCTACCGCAACAAGCCCAACCTTCAGGGAAAACGTCGGGATTTAATTCGCATCACTATCATGGCACGATTTCAATCGTGCCGATTCCCGAGGATGCGGCACTCGTTCCCATGACGGCGCGCGCTTACGTGAACATGGCCGAACCAAAAATTCGCGAGGCGCTGTTGCCAGCACGTGAGAACCAGCCGCCGCGCCCGGTGCCGGCCCGAATTGGCGAGCCTTCCACGATTAAACATGTGGTCTACATCATTAAAGAGAATCGGACCTATGACCAGGTTTTCGGCGCTCTCAAGCAAGGCAACGGCGACGCTGAACTCTGTATTTTTGGCCGTGAGATCACGCCCAACATGCACAAATTGGCGGATGAATTTGGCTTGTTGGATAATACCTATTGCGCCGGAATTCTGAGTGCGGATGGGCATCAATGGAGCACGACGGCGATGACAACCGATTACCTGGAAAAAAGTTTTGCCGGTTTTCCTCGCAGCTATCCCGACGGAATGGGCGAAGATGAAACCGATGCCTTGGCTTATTCCCCCGCCGGATTCATTTGGGACCAGGCACTAAAAAGTAAAATCAGTCTGCGGAATTATGGTGAGTTCATGATGCCCACCGTCCGTTGGCGGGACGAAAAACGAACCGGAAGCCCCGGCTTCACGGATTGTTACCAGACTTGGCAAGGTGCATCGGACGATGTCATTTTTTCCTGCGCGCCGGGTATCGAGACGATCCGTCCGTTTTCTCCAGCAGACTATGTTGGTTGGGAGATGTCGGTCCCCGACCAGTTTCGGGCTGATGTAATCATCCGCGAGCTAAAACAGTTTACGATCGCCGGCAATTTTCCAGCGCTGACAATTATCTGTTTGCCGAATGACCATACCAGCGGCACCTCAGCCGGTTGCCCAACCCCGGTAGCTTGCCTGGCAGATAATGATTTGGCATTCGGCCGCATCGTCGAGGCGCTGTCCCACTCACCGTTTTGGAAACAGATGGCGATCTTCACAATCGAAGATGACCCGCAAGCGGGTTGGGATCATGTAAGTGGCTATCGCACGACGGCCTGGGTTATCAGCCCGTGGTCGCGGCGGGGCCAGACGATCAGTGCCCTGTACAATACGACCAGCGTCCTGCGAACCATCGAGCAGATATTGGGGTTGCCCCCCATGAATCAGTTCGACGCCAGCGCGACGCCGATGGCGGAGTGCTTTACCAATGAACCGGATTTCACGCCATATGACGTGGTGCCCAACAACATCCCATTGGACCAAATGAATCCCGTTCCGACATCGATCGCCGATCCCCAATTGCGGCAGGATGCGGAACTGAGTGCTACCTTCAACTTCGAAGAAATCGACGCCGCACCGGAAGACTTGTTCAATCAAATCCTCTGGCGTTCACAAAAAGGGACTTCCGTTCCCTATCCCGCTTGGGCGATCACGGTGGATGGCGATGAGGGTGAAGATGAAGATGAAAATCAAGACGAACAATGACCGGCCAGATTTTCGTTCCGACACGTCTTGTAAGTGTCCTTGCTGAGCTGGAGTCCCCCGACAGGGCGTAGTCCTAATCGTGCGTTCGAGCGGCCGTACGCCGAATATCGCGGCGGAGATTAGCTTTTATAATATGCGAGCTGCGAAAATTCCCTCCCCACTATCCCATTTTTTGGAGTCTGACATGGAATTTCTGATCGATTTATGGTTGCCGATTATCGTCAATGCGGTTGTGTTGTTCTTTGCCAGTTTTACCGCGTGGGTGCTTCTGCCGCACCATTTCAGCGACAAGAAAAAATTGCCCAATCAAGCGGCTATGTTGGATTTCGTCCGCCAACAGAAAATTCCGCCCGGCAACTATATGTTTCCCTACGCAGACAGCAAAAAAGATTCGGGCTCCAAGGAATTTCAGGAGTTGTATGCAGCCAGTCCCAATGGCTGTTTGGACGTCTATGGTCCAGTCAGTATGCCGATGAATATGGTCAAGACGGTGATTTTCTTTTTGATCACTTCAGCGGTGATCGGTTACATCGTGCATTTCACTTGTCCTCCCAGTGACGCGACCGTGAACTTCATGAAAGTGTTTCGCGTCGCGGGCACGATCGGAATTTTGACTCACGCCTCCAGTGGTGTGCTCAATAACATCTGGTTCAAGCGGCGATCGATTACCGACATCATCGACGGCTCAGTGTTCGGTATCATTCTAGGATTAATCTTTGCCGCTTTGTGGCCGTATGCAAACTGATGGCTGATGGAATTGGGATGGGCGTGGATCGGTCGGCCCTATTTGCTGTGTTTTTAGAAATGGGAGCCGGTGGTGGAGATTCCCGAAGCGGAAAATTACGATAAAATCTGACCAGCAAGTCGTGGATGTTCGATTAGAATAACGCTTGGCATTTTGATTGAAAACCAAGAACCAATAAACCCTTCAAAACTGGACGGCCAGTTAACTTATGTCTGACACAACTCCTGGGCCTCCCGAAAATACGGAATCGCAACCTCTTCCGGAGCAAGCCGTTCCGACACCGCCCACGCGAAAACATGTGGTCCCGAAGCAAAAGCAGATTTCGCCAGAGCTGGAAGCATTACAACGAAAAGAGCGAAACAGAAAACGGAATCTGGGACGGCGGCGCTCGGTTTTTCGATTGTTGACGATCCCAGCTGTAATCTTGCTGTGTGTCGGAGCCTATTTCAGTTACACGTACTGGTTAGCATGGCAAAAAAAACTTCGAGTAAATTCGAAAGACGGAGATAGTAAATTAGTCGAGCCCCCGGTGCAAACAGCGTTGCCGAACGCGGCTTCCGATGATTTGATCGCCCGCCTCAATCGGCTAGATGAGACCATGCGGACCGGCGGATCGGATCACCAATTTGTTGATCTGTTTACAAAAAAACAGCTCGCCGAACAACTGATTGAACTCAAACAAAATGAGGCCTATGTTTCAATCGGTGTCGTTGAAAAAATAAATTCGCTGATTACCATGTCAGCCGTGGTCAGCGATCAACCTACCGATAAACCGGAATTTCGACATGAATTGTTGAGTTTTTCGACAGAACATGTGGGCTCCCCGCAACCGAAAATTGCTTCTCTGGCAATTGCGGGCGTATTGATCGCGAAGATTACCGAGTTTATCCGCGATCCCTCAGAAGCCAATCTGAATGCTGCAATTGCTGCGATCGAATCCAATTTGTCGAACTTCCCAGCACAACTGGACCCGCAATTTTTGACGATTGTTGTCGCGTTACTTGGAAGAGTGGAAGATCCGCAACCAGCTCGCCAAATCAAGCAATGCCTGGCGAAGCAATTTATGGCCCATGGCTCCACGGCAGAACAAGCCCTGGGCCAAGCCCTGTGGGATCAATCCATCCTTGGTTCGGTCGATTTTGAATCACTGCGGCCGATCGCTGCGACGGGCAGTGGCTTCGCTATCACGGAACTCGAGGGTGTATTAACAACCTTGGCTTCGACCCCGGACGTCAGTATTAATATGTACCTCAATGTGATCTCAGTTTTCGAACGGCTACATCAATCCAAACAAAAAGACCGCGAGCGAGAGCTGTTCGCCATTTTCGAATCGACGGTGGAAAAAATTGCGGACGAACCGACCCGCCAAAAAGTACAAGCCTTGCTCCATCACTACGAGACTCGACGCTCCTTGGTCGGTGCAAAGTTTCGATTCGACAGTGGCGCACCCGCCGAACAGGAATTAGATCCGGCAGCGATCGGGACCGTGGTTGCATTCGTTTCGGGGGCCGCCGATGTTAGTGATGACTGGCTGAAAGCCCTGGCCGAACAGGACATTGCCGATGTCAATGAGCAATATGTCGTGATTTGCATCGATGAAACGGAGCTGCCGCCGGAAACCCAACAAAACTTGCTCGCTGCAATGCCCAACGCCAAGTTTATTTGGCCGCCGTTCGGTCAGTCCTATCTAAAACAATGTACGCCTAGCTGGACGCCCTACCTGCTACTCATAGATCGAGAGTCTGTCGTGGAAGGAGTAGATCTCGGGATTCCAGAACTTAAGACTCGAATCGTCAAGCCCGGCAAGTGAGGTCCGAACTGGAGAAGTATTAAATACTTCTTCAACCGGACTTAATGGACGTCGACAAAAGTACGAAGTCGTGTGGGTTCTCAAACCACTTTACGCCGGCGTATCAACGCCGCTCCCAGTCCACCGACCAACACCAACAAAGCACTCGGTTCTGGAATTGAGGTTAAAGTAAACTGCAGTAGATTCCCACCACTGAAGGCAAAACTACCGCCGAACTGGCCACCATTGGTATACGAGAAATCGCTAATCGAAAAACCCGTAGAATTGAAACTGATCAAATCGTAGGTTTGACCAAGTATCCAGCCATTATTCACAAAAGTGAAACTAAAGCTGCCAGTTCCGCTCTTCAAGAGGTTTCCGGCGATGGAGACAAAATCCGAATTGTCGGCATTTAAACCCAAATCGAACTTGATGTTGGCACCGGCGACCCAAGTCAGGTTGTTGGAAAAATTCAGCTGACCAGGGGACAAAGAGCCACCGTGTTAGCAGCGTGGCCATTATCGATGAAGGCACTCCAATTCTGACCGCGATTGCCGTTATTGGGAACGAAGCCACCGCTCGAATTGGCAATCGTGCTCCAATTCCCCGGTCCGCCATTCCACACCGTTGGGGTCTGACCATTGGGCTAACGCCATCAACCGCCCAACACCAGCGAGCATTAGGGCACTGCAGATCCGGCCAAACCGACGCAGCTGTGGAGACTGAAACATTTCGGCGAGATTGAAGTTTTTTTTGACGGGGCGATGGACGGAGGTTTTTTCATCGGTGTGTGATCCGCAAGAAGCAGTCGAAACTCGCGAGGGCTTTCGAGGAATCGCGAAAGGCCAAAAGGCTAATTCCGCTGTCCTCATTAAGGCTAAAAAAACGTTGCGAGGAGACTATGAGCCTTGAAAAAACAAATAATAGAAAAACTCGAAGGTTCCCGGAAAATAGTAAAGCAAGAAGGAAGTTTCTGACCAACTACGGGAGTTTCACCCTTCTTTCAAGATTTCAACCACATGACCAACCCAGATACACAGAGACCGCGGTTGCCTTCCACTCTGTCAGGCCTCGATTGCCGAGAATCGATGTATCGTCATCGCGTCAAATCTCTGCCCTCGCCCCCAAAAAAAAACCGCCTGTCGTTAGTGTCGACAGGCGGTCAATATTCAAAACATTGGGTTTATAACCCGGCCATTTAGAACCTAAAACTTCTTTTAAGCTTGACGACCGAATTTAGATTGGCGAACGCATGATCCAATTCTACCATACCCGCCTTGATAACGACTTTATTCGTCTTGCTGCTCGGCAGAGTTACCGCCGCAAGTGAATTCTCCAGAGTACCGTTTTGAATTGCCGCATCCGATAGAACCAGCGCGGAGGCCATTGTTGGAGAATTTAACAGCGAAACTCCCAGTTGCGATGTTGTGCTCTTGAGCACATCGGTCGGAATCAGCGTTTCGGCGGATCGGGTGCCCAACGCGCCGAGTCGAACCCAATCTTGAACCGCCCCATTGGCTAGCCTTTCACGGCTCGAACCCACGCGACTTTCGTTTGGACTTGTCAACTCAGGTCGAAGAAAAGACCCTCGCGCTGCTGGATCATCATTCAAAATCGTTCCCAGGCCTTGGCCGTCAACAATCGTGGCGTTTACCGCAATGCCCAAATTAACAAAGAACGTTTCGTCTGGCTCAAACAGAGTATCACCATAAACAATGACATCAATCGTTGTCGAGCTGGCGCCCGTCGGAATGATGATCGTCCGGGGATCCACATAGTAATCACGCCCAGCTGTGGCAGTCCCGTTTGCCGCCGAGTATTTGATCGACACGGGTTGCACGGCCGGTGCTGACAGGGTGAGGGTAAAAGTGAACGTCCCAAACGGCGAATCGCCTTCATTGGCAGCGACATCATTGATCGAAATCGTTGGCAGGAAATCATCGTTAACAATTGTGCCAATGCCCTGACTGTCCGTAATCGTTCCGTTGGTGGCCGTCGAAAGGTTTACGAAAAACGTCTCATTCCCTTCAATATTATTATCGCCGTTAACGGTAACATTTACAGTTTGTGTTGTCGGTCCACCTGCCAAAAATGTTAGCGTACCGGACCTGGCTACATAGTCGCTTCCGCTCGTCGCCGAGTTATTGGCAGTAGCGAAATTGACGGTTACGGTTTGCGTGGGTGCCGACGAGAGACTGACGGTGAAGGCAGCCAACGTGGTCGTTGGACTGTTTCCTTCAACAGTACTTACATCGCTGATGGTGACATTGGGAGTCACTGTTCCAGGCGGCGTAATGGCCAACGCCGCATAAACATCGAGGCGCCCTCCGGTGACGGTGATTCCACTCATCGATGGCGTCGCGCGTGCGCTGGAGAGAATTGCGTTTCGGATGTTATTGGCCGAGGTTCCGGCGTACCTGGATGCATACAACGCCACCGCGCCCGTCACATGGGGCGTGGCCATCGAGGTACCGCTATACGAGGCATAAGTATCACTTGGAACGGAAGAAAAAATCCCGGAACCAGGTGCACCGAGGTCAACCTTGGTGGCCCCGTAGCTGGAGAACGAGGATTTCGCACCCGTGCTCGTGATTGAAGCAACCGCGATGACGGCTTCATAACCGGAACCGGCGACCGTTGAATAACCGGAAGGATAACTGGCCGTGGTGTCATTATTGGCATTGCTATTTCCAGCGGCTGCGACAAACAGAATTCCCTGGTTGGCGGCTCGCGTTATCGCGTCCAATAGCCCTTGTGAAAATCCACCACCACCCCACGAGTTATTGCTGGCAACAATATTGATGCCATGCCGAACTTTCAGGTCCGTCAAATAATCCAAGGCTTTAATTGCCCCTGCTGTGGATCCGCCGTTGGGTCCGAGGAACTTAGTCGAGATCATCGTCGTCGACCAATTTACACCGGCCACACCTGCCGCATTTCCGCCTTTGCCGCCAATGGTCCCGGCCACGTGAGTCCCATGATCGTCGGTCGTTCCATCGTAAGTGCTGTTATCGTTGGTGAAAAAATCCCAGCCATGGATGTCGTCGATATAACCATTGTTGTCATTGTCGATACCATCCACCAAATCAAAGGGATTTGTCCACGAATTTGCCGCCAAGTCCGGATGAGCGTATTGGAATCCTTCGTCAATGATTCCAACGAAGACATTGCTGGAACCGGTAAAACCATCATTCCAGGCTTTTTCTGCGCCGATGCCAAATTGATTTGTTGTTCCTGTGGGACCAATTGTCGACGGCGAGTCATCGCCATACATGCCCCAAAGTTGACCGCTGGTGTAATACGTGTCGTTGCTAACCGCCGCTGTTTGATACGTCCAGTTGGGTTCCGCAAAACGTACATTGGGATTTCGTCCCAGTCGTTGCACCGCTTCCTCGACGCTTAAACCTTGAGGCAACGCGAGTCGCTCCAACACGCCGCTTCCCTCGCGAACCATCGTGGCATTATGCAGTACATCGGAAACCTGTGCACCGGCCAAGGCCCGAACTTCGGCTCGCACTTGCTCCGTAACTCCCGGATAAAACTGGACGAGGATTTCGCCGGGAGCAAAAAGTCCGGCCAAAACCACTCGAGGCTCTAAGGGTTCAAATAGCAGGTTGGTGAATGCGCGAGAAGTGTCAGAAGTTTTGCGTCGACGATTTCGAATCTGCATAGCGATTTCTCCAAACGGCATAATAAAATAGAGCAATTAAAGTATGGTTATCTCAACGATAAAATAACAGCCAATCTTCCAAACTTATCTGCGTTGCGATCTGCTCAGAACGGACAAGCAAAAAGCCGAATTTCGGTGGAACTCGTCATTTTCAGAGAATTGGCCAGAGCTCGTGTTCTAACACAGTTCCGTTTTTTGTCAACGAAATTGCCTGGCCGGGAAACGAGGAATTGAGGCGCGATGCCATTTTACGTCGACTTTTTGACTCCTGGCTTGTCCGGTAACAGCGTAAGCGTCGAGTAGCGCCGTTCGCTAAAATCCGATATGTGATTTCAATTCGGTCGCCTGTTTTTTGATCGCCACGGACAGGTAATCCAATAAATCGGTCGCGATCAACGAGGATTCTCCGACTCCATTGGCCGCTAGATCGCCGGCGAGGCCGTGAAGATACACACCTAATTTGGCTGCTTCCAAGGGCGCCAACCCTTGGCCGACCAGCGAGGCAATCATGCCAGTCAGGATATCTCCCGAACCAGCCGTCGCCATGCCGGGGTTTCCGGTCGAGTTGTGATAGGTCTGCTGGCCATCGGTGACCAACGTGTGATGACCCTTCAAGACGATGACCACCTTGGCAGTTTGAGCTAACCCAATCGCACGTCGCTCAAGTTCCTGTCGATCGGTAATCGAGACGCCGATCAGGCGCTGAAACTCACCGGCATGGGGCGTCAGAATTCGGGGCCCAGCGTGATCGGCCAAATTGGCTTGAACGTCCGCCAACGTATTCAACCCATCGGCGTCGACGATCATGGATTGCCGGAGGCTGGCATAGAGTTTTGGCACGATCCATTTCTGGGCCGCGCCCCGTTCCATTCCCGGTCCCAGCGCAACAACATCGGCCCATTCCGCGGCGGTCTCCAAACTATCCAGACTGGCTCCATGGAATTCGCCGTTCTCCGACAAACAACCGATCGTCATATAGCAAGGCGAGAACGACGCCACAGTCGCTTGAATCTCACGCGGGACAGCGGCCTTGACCAGTCCTGATCCGCAACGCAGTGCCGCCAAACTGGCGAGACTGATTGCGCCCGCCATGCCAGCCGAACCGCCAATCAACAATACACGACCAAAATTCCCCTTATGAGCATCCGTCGCGCGCGTCGGAATTGTCGGCCAAGCTGTCGGGGATGTTGAAGTTGTCGGAGGGGACGGGTTTTCCGCGCGAGGTTCCGAGAACGTTTCCGTCGCCCCCCTTGGCTGTGCAAACACAACTTGCGTGAACTGCGGCAAGCTCAGTCGGCCAGCTCGAAATGATTTGGCGGCTTGCTGGAAATCGTGTTTATTGATCATTGGTGGATCTGTAGGGCAACGGACAAACTCGCGAACGCCTGGTCAATCGGACGCCGAAGGTCCCTCCCAATGTTAAACAACATCGGCGTCAATTACAATTTGCGCTTTATCAGCAGACCGTTAACTCAGGTAACCAACAACATGACAGATTGCGTTTTGGCTTATTCCGGTGGATTGGACACTTCGGTCATCCTCGGCTGGTTAATGGATGAAGGCTATGCAGTCCATGCGGTTTACGTGGATCTCGGCCAACCCTGCGAAGACCGCCAGGCGATTCTGAAAAAAGCCCAAGACGCCGGCGCCAAAACGGCCCGGATCATCGACGCCCGCGAGGAGCTTTGCCGCGATTTCGCTTTTCCGGTTTTAGCCTGGCAAGCGAAATATGAAGGACCCTATTTGTTGGGGACTTCGATCGCCCGACCGCTGATCTCGAAAGTTTGCCTGCAAGTCGCGCGTGAAGTCGGCGCGACCGCATACGCGCATGGGGCGACCGGCAAAGGTAACGACCAGTGTCGATTTCAACTGGCCGCTGAAGCGCTTGATGCCAACATGGATGTCATCGCTCCGTGGCGAATGAAAAAGTTTCGTGATCAATTCCCAGGACGCACCGAACTGATTGCGTTTTGCCATGAAAAGAACATTCCCGTGAAGGCTTCCGTTTCGAAACCTTACAGCAGCGATGAAAATTGTCTGCACATCAGTTATGAAGCCGGGCAACTGGAAGAGTTGAATGTCAACGGTGTGGAGCTGGTCGAGTTCGGCATGGGTGTTTCACCCGCTCAAGCGCCCGACAGAAAAGAAACGGTAACCATTGATTTTGAAGCCGGAGTCCCAATCGCCGTCAATGGCCAAAAATTATCGGCGCTGGGAATTGTCGAAACTGTGAACCAAATCGGCGGCCGCAATGGCGTCGGCCGGATCGATATGGTCGAAAATCGTTTTGTCGGAATGAAAAGCCGAGGCGTTTACGAAGCCCCTGGCATGACGATTCTGTACCATGCACATCGCTGCATCGAACAACTGACCATGGATCGCGATCTGATGCATTTGCGCGATCGGATGTCCCCCGAAGTCGCCGAAATGGTGTACTACGGTTTTTGGTATTGCCGAAAGTTCGATGCCTTGTTGGCCTTCAATCGCGAAGCCCAGAAAAATGTGACCGGTAGCGTCACGTTAGATTTATATAAGGGCAATATCTCCGTCGCCAAACGCTCGAGCCCGTTGAGTTTGTATGACACCAAAATTGCCACGATGGAAGGTGGTGGCACCTACAACCAAGATGACGCGGAAGGATTTTTAAGAATCCAAGGGTTGCCAGGACGGGTCCAGGCGCGGGTCAATCCGAGGAAATTTTAGTTTTCAGTGAACCACTGAACCACTGAACCACTGAACCACTGAACCACTGAACCACTGAAAACTAAATGCTCGAAAACCCTGTCCTCCAACGCGAACTTTTGGTCAACCTCCGGATGCCACGGGCGTTCGTGTTGCTGCTGTTGTATCAGGTGTTGTTGGCGGCAGTAGTTTATTTCGCTTGGCCCAAGGACAACATTCGATTGGATTTGACGGGCAGCGTGGGAACGACCAGTCGATTGGTCGACTTGTTTTTTCTCGGTCAGTACATATTGGCATCGTTGATGGCTCCCAGTTTTGCCGCCGGTGCGATCGCCGGTGAGAAAGAACGATCGACCTACGAAATGTTATTGGCCAGTCCGATTCGTCCTGAATCGATCGTGCTGGGCAAGTTGGTCGCGGCCTTGACGCACTTGGCGATCTTGATTTTTTCGTCCCTGCCAATTGTGATGTTATGTTTGCCGTTGGGTGGCGTGTCGATTTATGAAGTTCTCGCAGCGTACCTCGCCTTGATTGCCAGTGTTGTTACCTTTGGCATGATTAGTGTCGCCTGCGGCAGTTTTTTTTCGCGCACCAGTTCCTCGCTCGTAGTTTCCTATCTGACGATTTTGCCGATGGCGCTGGCGGGAGTCCTTTTTTGGTACCTGTTGAGTGCCTACGGCGAAACGCGATTCAAACTATCCGTCGTAGTCATTCCCGGAATCGCCGCGTCGATCACCATTCCGCTGTTTTATATCTGCAGCGCTCGGATGTTGTACCCCCCCGATTTCGGTAGCGAGGGCAAAGAAGTTGTCGACCTGGAAAAAGAATCGGCGCAAGCCGTTGGCTTGGTCATCCAGCGCGACCAATTTCCCGATCGGTTATTTGCGCCTCCCAAACGCGAAACGTTGATGGAAGACGGTACCAATCCGGTCTATGACAAGGAAATGCGGAGCGAAATTTTTGGCCAAGGGACCTTGATGTTGCGACTGGCCATTCAGATCAGCATGATTCTCGCAATTCCGATGATGGCTTGGTGTCTGTATATCCAACGTCATCTCGCACCGGTCTATGTTTCCTACGTCGTCTTGTTCAATATTCTGATCGGACCGGTTTTTTCAGCGGGCAGTGTGACCGGCGAGCGCGAGCGACAAACTCTGGATCTGTTACTAACCACAATTATTACACCCTGGCAGATCCTGTGGGGCAAACTGCTGTCGGGCTTGCGGGTGTCGAGTGTGCTGAGTTCTTTTTTATTGTGGCCCATGTTTCTCGCGCTGATCATGGTGTCCGACTATTGGTACAACCTGCCAACCATGCTGGCCTATTTAGTAATTTTTATGTTGACTTGTCTGACAACTGCGGTGTTGGCACTTTTTTGTTCGACGCTGTTTCATAAAACAAGTACGAGTCTGATGGTGACCTATGTGGTGATCTTGGCTTTGTACCTGGCTCCGATTGCCACCAGCTTTTTTGGCAACACCTATTTTCCTGGTTCACGCGGGACGCAGATTGCGAACATTTCGACCATCACCAGTCCGTTTGTCGCGGCGTTTCAAGTTCCAATTTATATCGACGACGTCGACAATCGCAAACAAAAATGGGAGCGAGCGGCAGCTGGCACCAACCACTTTTTTCGATATCCGCTGGAAGATTTGGTTCATTTTGCGGGTTACTGTACATTCACGTTGTTGCTCAACGGTGTATTATTCGTAATGATGATTTGGATGTTTCATTCTCGTTGGCGCGTCGCTGCTTCTGCCGGCTAGATTTTCAGAGCGGCTGAAGTTTTCGTTTGAGAATTTAGACTGCGGCAAACTGTGTCGGACCCGTAAACCCTTTGAATACCACTATGCGGCCCGCGCTATGAACACACCCCTTCGAGTAGGTCAAATTTTTGCAACGGCGATTCTGCTGGTTGTTTTGGCGACGCCGATTGGGGCGATCGGAAAACAGATTGAACCGCCACAGGAAAAGGCGACCGATCAATCAGCGGTTGAGGTTCCGGAAGTTACCACAGATGAGAAAGTTGTAATCACAAAAATCCCTCGTCCGCTGGATTCCTACAAAGGACGACAGATCGCACAGACGATGCACTTCATGGGAGCCGAGTGGCTCATTCGCGATGAACGCGAACGAGAAGAGCGTTGTTCGTTAATGCTCGCCAACCTCGGGATCCGCCCGGGGCAAACGATTTGTGATATGGGGTGTGGCAACGGATTTTATACGTTGCAAATCGCGAAAATGCTGGGCCCGCAAGGAAGCGTCATTGGCGTCGACGTGCAACCGGAAATGCTCGGCTTCTTACGCGAACGCATGGAAAAAGACGGTATCGAAAATGTCATCCCGATTTTAGGTTCCTATCACAACCCGCACTTACCTGCGGAATCGATCGACTTGATTTTGTTGGTCGATGTATACCACGAGTTTTCGCA
>JANNWZ010000095.1:0-32422 GCA_031409295.1 Mariniblastus sp. | reverse complement strand
CTGACTTTCGTGATTTTTCTGGTAGCGGAACGGCGCGAGCCGTCCGGTTTTGTTGCGCCTTCAGGAGACGCACCGGATGGCTTGCGCCATTCCGCTTCCAAAGTCAGCGGCTTTGGGCGTTGGCTGTCGGACCTCTTAATTGTATTGGAAATTGCCGACCCGATGTCCGCCGTTTCAGAAATGTAGGGTCGAAGTCGCCCTCTGAACGCGTCGTACGCAATAGGCTATTACAAACGCACCCAACCACAAAAAAACTTCCCGGTCAGGCTGGAAGCCACAACCGGGTTAGTGTACGATGGGCGGCTATTTACTTTTTCGTAACGGTCAACTGACCACCCGCCAAAACAACCCAGGGCTAATGTTTGATTCGCTGCAAGATGGCCTAAAAGGTGCCTTTAAGTCGCTCCGTGGACACGGAAAGCTGACCGAAGCCAATATGCGCACCGGTTTGCAGCTAGTCGAAAATTCCCTGCTCGAAGCCGACGTCAGTATCGAAGTGGTGCGGGATTTCATGGGACGTGTCACCGAGCAAGCACTCGGCGAAAAAGTTCTGTTGTCCCTTCGGCCCGGCGAACAAGTCACCGCGATCGTCCGTGACGAGTTGGTCAACCTGCTCGGCCCAGTCGAAAATGGGCTCCGCCTGGATAAAGAAATCAACATCATCATGATGTGCGGTTTGCAGGGTTCGGGTAAGACGACGACTTGCGGTAAACTCGCAAAACTGCTGCAACGCGAAAAGATCACCCCTTTGCTGGTCGCGGCCGACTTGCAACGTCCGGCGGCGATCGATCAATTGCATGTGCTGGGCCAGCAGTTGAACGTCCCGGTCTTCAGTAATAAAGAAGAAAAAGATCCGGTCAAAGTCTGCTTGGCTGCCATCGCTGTCGCCAAAGCTAATAAGAACCAAGTCGTCATTCTCGATACAGCTGGGCGGTTGGCGATCGACGAAGCGTTGATGCAACAGCTGAAGACGATCGACCGGCAAGTCCAACCGGATTATGTGTTTCTGGTCGTGGACGGCATGACCGGTCAGGACGCAGTTCGTAGTGCGGCAGCGTTTCAGGCTGCCCTCGAGCTGAACGGGGTCATTATGACCAAGCTGGATGGTGATGCCCGCGGAGGGGCCTTGCTGTCCGTAAAGCATGTCACGGGAGTCCCCATTCGCTTCATCGGAACTGGAGAACATCTCGACAATCTCGAGTTTTTCCGCCCCGAAGGGATGGCGAGCCGAATTTTGGGGATGGGTGATGTGCTGGCTTTGGTCGACGAAGCTCAAAAATTAGTCGACGAAAAAGAGCAACAGCGGTTGCAAGAATCGCTGGAAAAAGGACAATTTACGCTGGAAGACTTCCGCAACCACATCAGCAAGATGGCCAAGCCGGGCCTGATGCAGCGAATGATGGGATTGTTGCCGGGAATGTCGGCCTTGGGCGATGTCAATAAGATGCTCTCCCAAGGCGACACGTCCAAGCAAATGAAACAGATGGTCGGGATTATCGACAGCATGACGGCGGAGGAACGGCGGGATCCCAGCGTGATCCAGGTCAGCCGTCGTCAGAGGATTGCCGCGGGTGCAGGTGTCCAAGCCAAACAAGTTAGCGAATTGATCAAACAATTCGATATGATGAAGCCGATCCTGACGGGTATGGCCGGGATGGGGACCGGAGATCGGATGCAGCAAATGCAGGATCTCCAACGACAAATGATGGATCCCTCACGAGGGATTCAAAAACCAAAACAGGGAACCGGCAAACGTTTGTCGACTTCCGACAAAAAGAAGATTGCGAAAGATCGAGAAAAAAGACTTCGTCAAATGAAACGAGACAAGAAAAACCCGTAATGGTTCGAGCTGTTTGGCTGGATGTGTTTTTGTCCGTGGCTCAACTTTGATCGGTTGATCTACACAAAAAATACATTGACAAGCTGCTGAAACGGTCGAACTAACGGGTTCATCTTCCCAGTCGAAGAGGTCAAGGTATTCCGGTTGAACTATCAACCACTTGATCAGCACTAACGCATTAACAAACTTGATTTTGAAAGGTTGAGGTTACGAGTGGCAGTAAGAATCCGATTAAAGAAAATGGGGCGAACACACCGACCGTTTTTCCGTGTGTGTGCAATGGATCAACGCTCCCCCCGCGATGGCCGAGTCATCGAAGAACTGGGAACGTATGATCCGATGGTTCCCGAAACCGACGCCCGCGCTATTCTCAATGGCGAACGAATCAATTATTGGTTAAGCGTTGGCGCCCAGCCATCACCCAAAGTTGGCACCTTGATTAAAAAATACGGCGCCACCGGCAGCCACTTGGAAGCACAGGCGAAAGCGATTTCCCGACTGTCTGTGCGACGGGCCGCTTCCATTGAAAAAGCCCGCGATTCAGCTTCGAAACGCGAGATGCCGAAAAAAGAAGAAGTCAAACCAGTTGAAGTGGTCGTTGCCGAATCGAGCGACGCCGCAGCCACCGAAGAAGTGGCAGCTTCGAGCGAAGAGTAGTCAACCATGCGTTTTGATGTTTTGACTTTGTTTCCCGATATTTTTCCGGGCTACCTCAGTCAGAGTATCTTGAATAAAGCGATCGAACGCGGGTTGGTTGAAATCCATGTTCACAATATGCGTGATTGGGCGGAAGGCAAGCACAATAAAATCGACGACACCCCCTACGGAGGTGGTCCCGGGATGATCTTGATGGTCGACCCAGTCGTGCGTTGTGTCCGAGATGTCCAAGCGATGGCTCCTCAGCCGGGAACCGTCATCATGCTTACACCCCAAGGCCAACGGTTGGCGCAACCGCTGGTCGAGGATTTGGCGAAACAGCACGGTCGCTTGATCGTGCTGTGCGGACGTTACGAAGGTTTTGATCAACGCGTGATTGACATCTTGAAACCACTGGAGGTTTCGATTGGCGATTACATCCTCAACGGTGGCGAGGTCGCCGCAATGGTGTTGGTTGATTCGTTGGTGCGGATGATACCTGGAGTGTTGGGAGATGAGCTGAGCAATTTTGATGACTCGTTTTCGCGAGGCAATCGAATGCTGGAGTATCCCCAGTACACTCGCCCCCGTGAATTTGAAGGGCATGAAGTCCCGGATGTTTTACTGAACGGAAACCATCCGGCCATCGAACGTTGGCGAGCTGCACAAAGTTTAGAGAAAACCAAAATTAACCGGCAAGATTTGCTGGAGTAAGTAAAATACTGACAACCACATTCGCAAAATCCCGTGCGAAACTGATAAGGATCAAATTATGAATTACGATATTATGAAACTGGTGGAAAAATCCAGTCTAAAAACCAACGTGCCTCAATTCGACATCGGTGACACGGTCGACGTGCATTGCCTGATTCACGAAGGACAAAAAACCCGCACCCAAATTTTTTCGGGGACCGTAATCGCTCGCAGTGGCGGTGGAGTCAACGAGATGTTCATGGTTCGCCGCATCGTTGCCGGCCAGGGCGTGGAACGCAAGTTTCCGTTGCATTCGCCCCGTATCGACAAAATTGAAGTCAAACGTTCCGCCGTCGTGCGACGGGCGAAACTGTATTACTTGCGGGACCGGATCGGCAAAGCGGTTCGCCTCAAGGAACGCCGCACCAACATGTAGAATCGCCGGCAATTGTTCCTGGCGCTTTAGAATTTCAAAAAACGACGGACACCCTTGTCCGTCGTTTTTGCCTGCGCGGTCCAAAATGAATGGCCGGTGCCTAAAATCGCCGTCACGTTCAGCAGGCTTCGATATCGGCAGCCGACTGTTGGCCGTCGAGTTTACTGGAACGCTACGGTCACATCGCTACTGCAGGCGCGAAAGAAAAAGTCGGAATTCGAAAAAAACTACGTCCAAGTGACCAGTAAATCGACACTATTTACCAACCAAGAATCGAGATTGGTCCACAACTCTCCAGACAGCATGGCGGATTGTTGGGTGGTAATAGGTTTTGCGGCTCCACCATTCATGCCAGGCAAAAATCCCAATCCCGCGATCCACCGTCCAAGTAAACAAATACACAGGTACATTCCATAGTGAACCAAGCCCAATAAATAGTCTAGATCGAACGAGAACATACCGGCGGTACCACCGATCGCCAACATTGCAATCAGCGCCGTCATCCAAGAACCCATATTGTATAGGTCATTGAAGGCCATCCATGCCAGCGGCATCGCAAACCAGGAAACGGCATAAATCAGACTGCAAATCAACACGCGGTTTCTCAAGTCGCTGACGTTAAAGGCACCGAGTTCCTGATCGCGCAACAATTGGTAGCCGACGTAAACCAAGGGTGGCGCCATCGCGATGGCCGCCACATACAACAACCATTCCGGAAACTTGCCGATATCGTCTCCAAACGTCATTCGGACGATCAAAGCCGTCAAGAGGAATCCGATCACACAACCGGCAATCAACGTGATTTGCAAGCTGGAGAGAATTGTCTCCTGTCGACGAATGGGCTTGAGCACGGGCCGGCCTTGCATATCCGTCGGACCAGAAGATTCTGGCGCGTGGATCACGACCTGCTCGGAAACGTCGGGCACCCGAATGATTTTTTTGCACTTGGGACACGGACCTTCTTTGCCAGCAAATTTATCGCTGACATTGAATCGGGAGCGACAGCTGGGGCAAGTGACTTGAATCGGCATCGTTAACACATTTCTTTCAAATCTTCTTCTGAAATCAATTTGAAACCATGTTGCTTAAGCGCTTGCTGCGCCGCATCGACATTGTCAACCATGATCGCAACCAAACTTCGAGTGGGATTCTGGACCATCAACGGATAGGCTTGCACCAGATTCACTTCGGCTCGCAGCAATGCCGAGCAGACCTCGAGCAGCGGTTGCTCAGTTTGTGGCAACTCGATACCCACCAAATCGCTTTCAATCATTGCCAATCCCGCACGCTCCAGGATCTCGCGACCCTGTTCGGGGTGGCTCAACACGAATCGTACGATACAACACTCGGTTGAATCCATGATATTGAGGGCGATGATGCGAACCTTGGAGCCACGAAACCGGCGAATGAGTCCGAGCAGGATTCCCACGCGGTTTTCCAGGAAAACTGTAAACTGACGAATCGTCGGAAAATCACGACCGCGAGATGTGGAGTAGTCAATCGCTGCACCAGAATCTTCACCTTGGCTCATCGGGTACTCGTCCGTTTCCGTTTGTCAGTTTTATCAGCAGTGGTTATAAAATTCGGTAGCATCGTCCTCGCACTACGAACCCCCCTACTTTAAGGAAACCCATGTCTGCGGTCAATCATCAACTATCGATACCCCGCGAGCACGATCTCTCGATTCGGGTCCGATATCAGGAAACCGATGCGCAAGGTCGCGTCCACCACTCGAATTATGCCAATTACTTCGAAATGGGGCGCGTCGAAATGTTGCGGGCCGGCGGTCAAACGTATCGCGAACTGGAACAATGTGGCGTGATGCTGGTCGTTGTCAGTCTCAAATGTAACTATTACAGGGGCGCAAAATATGATGATCTGCTGCGGTTGCGGACCACGGTTATCAAAGCGCGTGGGGTCCGCATAACACACCACTATCAGCTGTTTCTCGACGAACAATTGATTGCCGACGGTGAAACAGTCGTCGCGTCGGTTAGTCCCGAAGGAAAGGTGGTCCGGTTGCCATTTTCGATCGAATCGATCACCCACTAAAATTCGAGCGTCTGGTAATTTCTTACGGTTGGGTTGACTATTCCGGCGTCATGGCCTGTTCCATCGGCGACCACCCAGGGTGGAGCGACAATATGGATAATTTATTCGGGTTCGATATCAGGGTTTAACGGGTTGTCTCAATCAATCCGATTTAACGCTCTATAGGATTTATGCCCGTTCGTTTCCGCTAGCCCGCACTGGCGGACGGACGAATCTGATGGACCCAACCGGTAGCAGTTCGTTTATGCAATTTCGCTCGCCCTACCCGATTTGGCTGATGTTGTTTGGCCTGATCTTCGGTTTCGAAAGCCTATCCGCGCGAGCGGTCGCCACGGACAATGGTGTCCGCATGACACCATTGGTGCTGGCGGTCAAAGAATGTAGTCAGTCGGTGGTAAATCTGCGTGGTCGAAAAACAGTTCCGACCGACCTGGCCGAAGATGTCGAAGGTCAAAAACTGAAGCAAGTCAATGGCATGGGAACGGGAGTCGTAATCGATAGTCGCGGCTATGTGTTAACCAATTATCATGTGGTGCAGGGGGTCAAGGAAATCGAAGTCACAACCTACGATAACTTGAAAACGACGGCGGTATTATTGGCCCACGATCCGAAGACCGATTTAGCGATCTTGAAAATCAACCTCAACAAACCGCTACCGAAAATCAAAATAGGAACTTCCTCGGACCTGATGTTGGCCGAAACGGTCACTGCCGTAGGCAATGCATACGGTTACGAACATACGGTTACCGTAGGCATCATCAGCCAACTCAATCGCACAGTTCAAGTGAATGACAACCAGATTTATCGCAATTTGATTCAGACCGACGCCGCAATCAATCCTGGCAACTCGGGTGGTCCACTTCTCAATCTCAATGGAGAAATGATCGGAATCAATGTTGCCGTGAGAATCGGAGCTCAGGGGATTGCCTTTGCGATTCCGGTCAACGACGCCATGGATGTGGCAGCGGAATTAATGTCCCGCTTGGTTCCCACCGAAGTCCATCATGGCTTGGGCACCCGCACCGTCTATGTTGAAAATCAGCCGCAACTCATTATTGAATCCGTCGCTGCCCTAAGTCCTGCCGCGAAAGCGGGCCTGGCTGTAGGCAATCGAATTGTGGCCGTAAATGGCGAGAACGTTGGTCGCGAACTTGATTTCCAATCGTCACTGATTGACTCGCATGTTTCGCAGCCTCTTAATCTAAAGGTGATGCAGGGTGATCAATCGGTTGATGTAGCTTTAGCATTTGAAGTCCGGCCGCGGTCGAACAAGGACTTAGCTTGGGATGCATTGGGGTTAGAATTGATTCAAGTTACTGAAGCAGAAATGTCGAACAAACATCGAGACTACAAGCTGGGCCTTCGCGTTGCACGAGTCCGGCCGGCCAGCTCCGCTGCCCAAGAAGGAATCATTCCGGGCGACATCATCGTGGCCATGCACGGATACAAAACGGAGTCGATCGACAATCTGGCTTACGTGTTGCAACGGACTGAAGTGTCCAGCCGTGAAAGTTTCATGTTTTATATCTTGCGAGACAAAGAACCGTTTTGGGGGCAGATGCGAGTTGCTGGATTACCCGCTCGCTAAAAACTGACGTGATCGACTCGCCCAGACGAGTCGACCGCCCCAACGGTTCATCTTGAGGAACCCGCCGATCTTCCCGCGAAGGTCGGCGGGTTCTTTTTTTTGGTATACTACAAGTGCCAAGCCCAAGGAAGCTCGTGGATTGGCAACTGCCTGGGAATTGACCGGGCGGAACCAGGCTATCGGAATAATTTGTTCACGCCGGGAGGTTGAGGCGCCTGCCGATTTTCTCCGCTGAGTAGTAATCCATGAAAAAATGCATCCGTTGTAAAGCCGCTCTTCCCGATGACTCGAGTTTTTGCGCGGCCTGTGGCTATACAGATCACGCCGCGATTGCCCAACGAGCGATGAATGCGAAATCGGCTGTCGGCGACCGGATCGCTCGAGGTCGGTTTCGGAGAGCGATGAGCAAGATTCTTCGAGGATTCAGATGGCGGATGGTACGCGTCCCCAACCGGACACAGTGGTCAGATACCAACGGCTGAATTCATGAACCGATTATTCGAACACCAGATCGGCACACATGGAACGTGAATTTCACGCCTGGTTGAAACTCCAATCCGACGAACATCCGCTGGTTAAGCTGGGGATTGGTGACGATGCGGCAGTTCTGCGTTCGTTCCGTCACGCCGCTGGGATTGTATTGACGTCCGATGCAATTGCCGAAGGGACTCATTTCAAGTCAGCGGAACATTCGCTGGAATTGATTGGTCGCAAAGCAATGGCCGTCAATTTGAGCGATGTTGCTGCCATGGGCGCGACGCCCATCGCGGCACTTGTGACAATGGTGTTGCCCAGTCATTATTCGTTGGAGCACGCTCAGCAGATTTTTGGTGGCTGCAAAGAATTGGCCGATGAGTTTAATGTCGCGATTATCGGAGGTGATACAAATCGGTGGGCCGGAGACTTGGTTGTTTCCGTAACGCTAATCGGTCGCGAGTTTGCCACGCCGGACTCATTTCGGATTTGGCAAATGGACGGTGCTCAAGCGGGTGATCTGGTGGTTGTCAGCGGTTCCTTCGGAGGCAGCATTCTTGGTCATCATTTGAATTTTACTCCCCGCGTTCGACTCGCTCAGCATTTGATTCAAAATTACCACATTCACGCGGCCACCGACGTTTCGGACTCGCTTTCGCTGGACCTCAATGCCGTGGCAGTGGCTAGCCACGTCGGCGTAGAATTGAACGTCGAGCAGATCCCAGTTTCGCGCGCTGCCGAATCACTGACTGTCCAGACTGGCAGATCGCCGTCGGACCACGCACTGACGGACGGAGAAGATTTCGAGTTGATCCTGGCGGTTGCGCCAAGCGAATTGGGGCAAATGATGAATGACGCAACCATCCGAAATGAGCTGACCGTCGTCGGTGAATTTGTCGAGGCTACCGGTTTTTGGCTGCGCACTTCGGATCGACGAGAAGCATTCCTGCCCCGGGGTTATTCGCACTGATGCCTCGCTATGTCACGCAAAACGAAATTGAAACCCGTGAACTCGGGCGTCGGTTGGGAGAGCAACTTCAACCCGGCACGGTGATCGGGCTCAGCGGAACATTAGGGGCCGGCAAGACCCGTTTCGTGCAAGGTATCGGGCTTGGCTTGGGTATCGCGGCGGATTCGATTTGCAGTCCGACTTATACGATTTGTGTTCCCTACAGCGGGCGATTGCCGCTGTATCATCTCGACGCCTACCGAATTGTTGATTTGGCGGAAGTTGATGAACTTGCTCTGGACGAACTTGTTGAGGACGGTGCGGTGGTAGTGATCGAGTGGTCAGAGCGTATTGTGAGCGTCTTACCTGCCATGGACCTTCGTGTTTCCATTGAACAAACTTCAGCAGCAACCCGGGTCTTCGAGCTGATGGTTCTCAGCGATCGTATGCCCTGGTTTGAGTCGGTATTTCCAGAGTCGCAATAAGTCGCGTTGGGTTGGGTTTGTTTCGGGGACGATTGGACTTTATTTGCGGCTGGATGGTTGCGTCGGTTCACGGCGTCAGGCCATGGTTGGACCTTCTTCAATTGCAAAAAAGCCGGTTTTTCAAGGGGCTTCTTGATCTTGGATGCGGTTCAAACTACGATCTGATTCAAACAACCCACCTTTGATTCTAGATATCTTCACTGACAAAAATGCTGGTCCTACGCTACATCCTCGTTGCCGCTACCATCGTTTGTTTGTTGTTCATCACGAACAGCATTGGTCAGCAAGCGGTGGGTCCAGCACCTCAAAATTCGACTGCTAATTCGGGCATCGCTTCTCGACAAACGAATAGCTTTGTACCTCCAGTTGATCCGCGTCAGATTCCGCTGCCAGGGCCGGCGGATGAAGAAACACGGGAAGAGTTGCCTTCACCATCGGGGACGATCCGCGAATCATCCCCGCGACAACTTCGACCACTGCCGCGAAACGGGACGAACAATTTCCCCCAACTCACTCCCATTATACCCGGCCCTGGAATAGCACCCAGCGTGCAGTCGAATCCAGGTTTTATCCCGGACCAAATCCTCTCGCCCGTGCCAGCACTCAATCCAGACCAGGGTGCAATCAACTCGCCGAACTCATTGTGGAATTCGGGGATATCGCAATCGTCTCATGCCGCTGGTTGTGCCTGCGGCTGCCAACCTCGCTGTGCGATGTCTACGATTTATGCGCCCGTCTGGGAGACTTATTTCAAAACTCACTTGGAAACCCGGTATCGAACTGAGGTCCGCCAGCAACCCTATTCTGTTTATGAAACAGTGCACGAGACGATACCAAAAATTGAAACCTATTCCATCAACGTACGGGAACCCCGGATCGAGCAATACACCGAGATGAGGACAGAAGAGTATCAAGTTCCTGAGCAGGAAAACTACACGATCATGGTTCAGGTTCCCGCTCAACGCGAAACGACCGTCGAGCGTGAAGAGCGCTACGACGTTCCCATTGAGCAAACCTACACGGTCATGGTGCCGCGACAAAAGGAAGTTCAAACAACCAGCTACAAAACCGTGATCGATAAAGAGCCGATTCAAAAACGATACGTCGTCAACGTGCCACAGCAACGTACTCGGATGGTCACGACCTACGAGAAAATTGCTGAGACGAAAACCGTGCGTAAACCCGTCATGACAACAGTGACCGAGGAACGAACTCGTCCGGTTGTTCGGTATAGTACCGAAACGAGAACCCGCGATGTAGTCGAAACCTATGTGGAGTATGTCAAGGAAACCACCACTCAAATGGTACAGAAGTTTCGCATGGTCAAAAAGACCCGCAACGTTCCCGAGACCTACCTGGATTACGAAGACAAAACAGAGAACAAGGAGTACATTGAGACCGCTCAGCAACCGCAGCCCGTCGACGTCGACGAAGAGTATACTATTTCGGTTCCCTACACTGAAAAGGTGCTGGAATCGTACACTGAAAGCGAACCAATCGAAGAAACGTTGACGAAACAGTTTCCGGTCAAAATTCAAGTCCCGCGCAAAGTCACACAGCCTTACAACGTCCAAATCGCCTTTGTCGAACACGTACCGCAGAACTATCTGGTCACGATACCGTTTGAAATTTCCCAAACCGCTTATCGGACCGTCCCGCGTCAAATTCCCGAGACGCGATATCGGGTTGTAATCACGGACCAAGGGCATTGGCAAACTGTCAGCCAAAACGTGTTGAGTTGTGACGTCCCCACCGATTGCAGTGGTTGCGTTACCGCTTGCCCTGGCGTTCAATCCATTCGTCGTACTGTTTGGTGTCCGCGACCAATGACGCAACGAATTCCCTACACGACGTTTCGCACGGTTGAGCAACAGATTCCTTACGCTGTCCCCATGTTGACCTCACGGCAAGAAACTCGCACTCGCATGGTTCCAGTGACGAAATACCGGACCGAACAACGGCAAGCGGAATTGACAGTGATGGATTACCGGGATGATGTACGAACGGAAAATTTCCAAATCACAAAATTCCGACAGGTTGCCAAACAACGGGAGGTTACTGTACAACGTGTGCGCGAAGAAACCCGCACGCGCAAAGTGCCACAAATTCAGTACGAAAGCGTCGAAGTAAAAAAAGTCGTACCCTACTCCTATCGTGTCCCGGTCAAGAAACCTCGCATGGTGCCGGAGTCCTTCCTGGAAAAAGTACCCTACGAAGTCGAAGAGACTATCGAAGTCACGGTGCCTCGAACCAAAGAACGCACGACGCAGGAACAATACACAGTTCGCGTTCCGAGAATCGAAACGGAAACGTACACAGTGCAAGTTCCTCAAATTACCTATCGGGAAGAAAATGAAACAGTGGAAGTGGAAGTTCCCCGCGTCCAGGAAGTCGCCTATACGGTGCAGGTTCCGGAGTTCCGCACGAAAACGGAGTTCGTCGATGTCGAACGGAAGGTTCCGGTGATCGAGACGAAATTAGTAACCGAAATGGTCCCCGAAATCCGGACACGCTCCGCCAATCGCAGTGCATCGCGCACCGTCACCGACGTGAAATTGATCACGTATATGAAAAACGTGACGGAAGTTCGATCGAAAACGGTGTATAAGACCAAGTATCGCGAAATCCCGGTGATAGGTAACCGACTGGATTGGGTCGACGTTCCGCAAACCATGCAGCGCACAACGTTTATTTCGATACCGCGCCAGGTCACCAGGCAACGATTTCGGCAAATCAGTTACCAGGTACCTTACTCAATCCAAATTCGCGTTCCGTATCGAATCTGCCGGTTGGTGCCTCGGCAGGTGATGGTTCCGATCGATGAATGTTGTAACGAGTGTCTGCAGGGTTTTGGGGAGTTGCAATCCATTGGCAACGCCTACCTGGAATATGGTCAGTATCAAATCCAACGTGCTCAACACTGGCTGGACTGAACTACAGATGGGCGGCATCGCTGCTGGGGTCAAACTGGTCGTAGAGTTTCGCCAACCAACATGTCGCCCCCGCCGCTAATCCGGAAGTGACCAGCCACACACCGCCGCCAAAGATGATTCTGTTGGCTTGGATTGGATCGACAAACCAACCACTCAAGCATCGGCTCGCGAACGCCCATGCCAGAATTCCTGCCAGCGCCAGTGCCAAGAAAATCCCTTTCGCCGTAAAGACCAAAATGGTACGCAAGAATACTTCCAGTCCCTCTTGGTTTTGACGATGAGGTGCGAGCATGAAAATAAGATTTTCCGTGGCGAAGATCAAACCACAGACGGGCCACAACAGAATGCTGGCCAAAATCGCTTGCGGGAGCGATATTGCTCCATTGATAGCGCCAATTGCCAACACCACCGATTGAAACCCAAAGCAAATCAATACAGGTGCTGCCAATTGGCCAATTGTCACGGCCAGTGGCGTGATCGGGAGAGCTTTGAGCACGCCCAGTCGGTTGGCATCGCGTCGAAAATCCAGCATCAGAGCCGGCGGCAATAGCAAGAACGAATAGAAAACCAATCCGCCCATGATGTGCATCAACATCGGAAGTTGCTCATGTTTGGCAAACAACGGTAGGCAGCACAAACAAATCGGAACGCCCAAACTGATGGCTAACGTGCCGCGAAAGTGCCACGCCCCGAGCAGCTGCCGCCAGGCAATCGAACCGGCTCCCATCATCCGCAGAGGAACAAAAATTCGCCGTTGGTCTCGCACCCGTCTTAGAATTGTTGCTGCGACCATAGATGGGGCAGGCTTTTGTTGGATCCGTTGGTAAATGATTCGGTCGCGTTGCTGAATAATTCGTGACGCCCACCGATCAGCACCCATGACTCCCACTAGCCCACCAGCGACTAACAGGAGACTCACAAACAGTTGTCCGATCCAATAGGCGTCCAGCGAATTCGTCAAAATTACATTGGCGGCGGGCTCAAACGTAAACATCAACCAGTTGCCATGAATTGTCACGTCGGCGAACAGTGTTTCTCCGAATTGTTGGGCAAACGAGAAGGCGCCGGGACTTGCCAATCGTTCGGCAGCGTCAGCCGAGCTAAAACACCTGACGAAAACGTATCCGATCCAAGTGACCAACGCAGTGAAGCTCACCAGTCGCGTCAATCCAATCATTCGTTTGGAAAGTCCGAAACATCCGATTTGAATCAGCATTCTGAACAGATCCACAAGCACCAGGCCCGCAAACATACCGACCAACCCGGCCAGTGGAAATTTCAAATCTGGGATCATCACCAGAGCAAAACACAGTGACTTCGCCAACGCCGAAATAACAGTTGTTTGCAGTCGGTAAAGAATCAATTGCGAGCGCGAAAACGGGGCCGCACACAAGATTTCTACTTCAGCTTTCGACCAGTCAAACGGCTCAGTCGGTGTTGTGCTGATCGATTTGATGAAATGCCAAGCAGTATAGGCGGCCAACGAAAATGGAATCCAGATCGCCAGCAGCGCTGGATCGGCGGCTTGCCGAAACAACATGCTGACGATGGCTTGGCCTAACCAAACCGTCGCCAGCGCGACTGCTAACAGCGCGATCCATTGTCGACGTGGCGATCGAAATGACTGACAGAGTCGCGCATATTTGGCCTGGGCCTGCCAACGCGTTAACATTCGCAACGCAGCGAAAGTGGGAAGATTCGTCAGCGGCCGTCCAGTTGTGATGGGCTGGTCCGGAAACGAGTTCGCATCGGTAAAACCCGATGTTTGACGCGAGCCGTCGATTGCTGCAATCGCGTTTAAGGTTTCCACCGCCATGTCATTCAATGAGTTTCCAGAGCGGCAAAGTAGGCTTGCTCTAACGTAGTATCGCCGGCGATGTTAGAGTTCTGTGAGAAATGTTCTCGCAATTCCATTAGCGTGCCGAAAAATTTGGATTTCCCCGCGTCGAGGATCAGAGCGTGAGAACAGAGATCTTCGACCATCGCCAATAAATGCGAGCTAATAATGACGGCCGTGCCTTGTCTTGCCATGACACGAATTGTATTTTTCAAGACGCGGATCGCTTGCGGGTCAAGTCCGGTCAAGGGTTCATCCAATAGTAGCGCGCGCGGTTGACTCAAACAGGCTGAACAGATTCCCAGTTTTTGACGCATGCCGCGGCTGAGATTTGCTGCCGCAGTGTGTCGTTTTTCTGTCAATTCGAACGACTCCAACAGTTCGTTGATGCGCTCATGTGAATTTCGCGTGCCGTAGACGCTGGCGGTGAATTGCAAATGTTGTACGACTGACAAATCGTTGAATAGTTGCGGATCATCCGCAACATAAGCGGTAATCTGTTTTACAGCGAGAGGAGTGCCACAAACATTAAATCCACCGACGACGAGCGATCCCGAGGTGATTGGAATAATTCCTGCGAGAGAACGTAATGTGGTTGTTTTTCCCGCTCCATTGCGGCCGATCAAACCAAGCACCTCGCCGGGCCGAACACGAAACGAAAGCTCTTGAACAGCCGGCAGCGGGCCGTAGAGTTTCGTGAAGCGGTCGGCGACGATCATGTTTTACGTCTCGGCAACAAACGATGCTTTAAAAGCTTCGTAGGATGAAGTCTTCGGCTTGGGCGCCGGCGTGGGAACTAATGTGCCGTCGGTATCTTTCGGGGAGTCCGGGTCCGGTTCCAACAAAGTAAACAATCGGTTGCGCCCCAATTCCTTGGACCGATAGAGAGCTTGATCGGCGCGTTCATACAGTGTGGTCGAATTGTCTTTCACTCCCACCAGGGCGAGACCCATGCTCAGCGTCACGACCGTGGATTGGCCTTTTTCATTGACGCTGAAATCGTATCGCTCGATCGTGGAACGTACTCGCGTCGCGACCAAATCGGCATTCGAAGAAGTCAGCCCATCAAACATGATCACAAATTCGTCGCCACCCAGTCGCCCAACAAAATCTTCAGGACGAACGCATTCCTTTAACGCGACTGCAATACTCGATAGTACTTCGTCTCCCGCGCTGTGGCCAAAGGTATCGTTGATTCGTTTGAAGTGGTCGACGTCGATTAACATCAAACCGAATGAGAGTTGTTCGGCCTGGAATCGCGAAATCATGAATTGCAGCCGTTCATCAACGGCTTTACGATTACCGACATTGCACAGGGCGTCGGTGCGGGCCTCGAGTCGGGATCGATCCAACTCCTGGGCCTGAGATTCCAGTTTGTACCGTGAGACGACGAGATCATTTTCCAATCGCCGATTGGATTTCACGACACGGGTAATGCTCGACATCAACTCGCGTTGCAGATTTTCGTGGTAGCCAGTGGTCGACAGGGATTCCAGTTCTTTTTGTGCCGAGGCCAAGGCAGAGTTGTGCTCATCCACGTCCACGTTCAACTGATTAGTGCTCTGCATTAATTTCAGTAGCGCATTGAGCGTATTTTCCCGATCTTTCTTTAATTTTTTGCTTTCATTTTGCTGGGTGTAAAAGCGGCCGATGAAGAATCCACAAACTAGTCCAACGCCAACGGCGGCCATGGACCAGCCACAGACGAAAATGAGTGTTGAAGTATCTTGAGAAAACATAGCGCTGTCTTGGAAACTGGTTCCAATCAAAAACAAGTCCGTGAAAACTGTTGAACCGGGAGTCTCGATTTACGATTAGTTTCGCGGCGAAGCTCAAGTTCGTGAAAATATACGCTCTGGTTAGGTTGGAGGTGGCAAGTCAACTGAAAATCCTGAAAACTTCGATTCGACTGTTACGAATTTACAGGTAGTAGCGATTGGGAACCAAGAAGTCCGGAAAAACACTGGCATCGCGGGGCAAGAATTGTCGAACGGATTCGGATGGCGTAATTCTGGCTTGGGGCGAAAAGGAAAATTCCCCCGCGGAATTTGGATAGTGTTGCTATTCCGAAACGGGTTTGCTTTTCGTGCCCAGTCTTTTGGATTAGAATACTGACTGAAGATGCTACCAAGCTGGGCAGTTACCAAGTTTCTATCAAGAGAGTTACCTATGACCGTGCGTGCGAATGCGGATACCAAGTTCTTGTTGAAGTACTTGCTGATTGGATTGGGTTGTATCGCATTTGGCGTGTGGTCCTGTTACGACGGCTTTATCAATTTTCCTGCAAAATTGCCCATCTCCAAAGCGTGGGACGCGTTGGTTGCCAACAAGGACCTGGACGATGCCCAACGGGACGCCCAATACAAAGAGTTGGCTGCTAAAAATGGCTGGCCGACCAAACATCCCAGTGGCGACAAGACCGTGGAAGCAATGCGAGAAAAAATCGTCTGGCAATACGTGTTTATCGGTTTGGGATTCGGAGTCGGACTGCCCTGTTTGATTTGGTATTTGAGAAACCGCGGCACCTGGGTTGAATTGACCGACCAAGTGATCAAATCAAGTTGGGGGCGAGAACTCCGGTTTGATCAAATTCGCCAATTCGACAAGAAGAAATGGGACAAAAAAGGAATTGGCGTCCTAAGTTATGACACGCCGGCGGGCCCGCAGAAATTTGTTATCGACGATTTGAAATTTTCTCGATTGGAAATGGATGAAATCGTTCGAACTATGGAAGCTCACATTCCGGCTGAAATGATCGTCAATGGTCAACCGGAAAAACAATCTACCGAATCGGCCGCGAGCTAATCGGGACCGCCAAGTTCCGCGATACGTGAGCCGTACTGCGGGTCAGCCAGGCCAACAGTTCGGTAACTGCGTCCTGGCCGAAACGACTTGTGGACTGCCGGATTCAAATTACCACTACCGGCACGCCCGGTCAAAACGGGCCACCGCTTAGGTCAAGCGTTGGCTCCGTTGACGGGTCCGCACATCGGCACGGGCATCAAGTAGTCGGCGGCCGACTGGACGATCATGCCTGCACAGCGTTCGGTGTAAAACTGACGAGGCTCTTCCCGACTCAAACAAAGCCCCAAAAACCTGCCATTGGAAAGGAAACGAATCGGACTGACCACGCGTCGTGTCAAATTGTTCTTGGCATCCCGATACAGAAACTCGACGACTAAATCGTCTTGGTTTTGCATCGCTTGGGTAAGTTGAGTGTTCATTCGGCGGTCTCGATTCGGTTGAAACTTGATATTCCAATTATTGGCGAGGCTCGTGACACGTTAGGTCACGAGGGCCAAAAAAAGTTCTATTAGGCTGCAACACTGGACAATGTAATATTCCACCAATTCCTGAAAATTGGCTGGTGGACTACTTCATATCGCCGGCTCCCGTGATCGTAATCTCCGCCTCCGCGTCGGGACCCTTCTGGATAAATCGCGCGGTTACTGTTCGAGTCGGTTGAGTTTCCGAAGCCGGATAAATCCTTTGAAAACTGACTTGATAATTTCCATTGCGAAAACGGGTGGCCCATTGGACGTGGTCCAAGCTAAGTGGATCCAAGCTTGGATTGATGACATGCAACCGATCATTGACAGACTTGAGCAATTCATTTTGTTGTTTTTCGTTTCCCAAGTGTGCCATTGCGACCAGCTGCTGACACCGTTTTTCGATTTTGAGCAGGCGCACCAAGTCATCATTCGCTGGGTGGGCCTGTACGGCGAAGGTCAAGGCATAGATTTCCACGATGTGTCGTCCGTCTTGGAGGTCAACCGCGAAATGAGACGTGGGTGCGTCGGCAATAAACCTCTCCGGTGGCGAAGATTTCAACTGTTCCTTAAGTGCGGATTCCTGAATGTCGTAGAATCGATTTTCATTGATGAGGAAATTCAAAAAACGATTCAGCTCGTCGGAAGAGATTTGCATTTCGCAAGACTGAATTTGTTGATCCTGGCCCCCCGTCACAATTTTTCCATCCGGGTAAATGCTCAGTCGCGGTAGTTTCTCTACCGGATTGGCCGGTGGAGCGACTCGCTGAAACCCACCCGTCGCATCATAAGTAAATATTGGCCCCGCATGGTCCATGGGAATTTGGATTTTGGACATTTGCTCGTCAGATAATGGAGGCAAGTTATCGGCTATTTGAGCCGTCACTGGGATAATTGAGAGCACCGCTAGCGCGATCGAAACAAGCAGAGTTGAATGGTACACGTTAGTCCTCCGTCGCTGGCTACAGAATCGGGATTTTTCGGGAACGTATATACATTGTATCCCATTGCCTGGCGAAATTGCGATCTTAGGCCGCTTTTTTTGCGGTGGTCGGAGTTACAACTCGAGAAGGTTGCCCCCAGCGTTGTCGAGTCGTTGTGTCGTCGAAATTCACCCATTCCAGCACTTGATAGCTTTCACGGCGTCCAGTCGCAAAATAGATTCGGGCGCAGACTTCGCCAATCAACCCCAGACTGAAAAATTGAACGCTCAATATCACCGACAGTATTCCCAGCATCAACAAGGGGTTGCCTGTCATATCGACGCCGCCTAAGAATTTTAGACCGATCGTCGCCGCGATCGACAGAAAGCCCAGCAATGCAACAGCCAAGCCCAATTTCCCAAACAGCTTCATCGGGCTTGCAAAATACTTCAACATGAAATTGACCGTCAATAAATCCAAGACGACCCTCGTCGTACGACCGATGCCATACTTCGTTTCGCCAAATTGGCGCGCTCGATGGCGCGTCACCACTTCCACACTTCGGGCACCCAATTGATGCGCCAGGATTGGGATGAAGCGATGCATCTCGCCGAACAATTCCAACTGGACGGCAATTTCGCTTCGCATTGCTTTTAATGTGCAACCCAAATCATGGATCGGGAAGTCGGTGGTTCGGGAAATCAACCAATTGGCGATCTTCGAAGGAATTTTGCGACTAATCAAATAGTCTTGGCGTTCTTTGCGCCAGCCATGTACCAGATCAAATCCCTCGTCAAGTTTGTCCAGCATCATCGGAATGTCGCGCGGGTCATTTTGCAGGTCGCCGTCAATTGTAACCAAATAGTCCCCGTTGGCGTTTTGCAATCCAGCTAACATGGCCGCTGTCTGTCCGAAATTTCGGCGAAACAATACCAACTTGACGCGCCCATCTTGCGCCGCAATCTGTTTCATTTTTTCCACAGTTCCATCACGACTGCCGTCATCCACTAGCACAATCTCATAGGGGCGCGGCTGTTCCGTCATGACTTGGGTCAACTCGTCGTACAACGGCTGGATATTTTCAAGCTCGCGGTAAATCGGCACGATGACCGAGACAAGCGGTAGGGCAGGAAATGTCATGATTGAGGTCACCGGAAAATGGAATGAAGCCTGGCCGTCCAACCCACGCAATTGACTGCGGCGCGGATTATCGGCCCTAAGCCTAAAGAGTTTCCGCGTTCCCAACAATGTTATTTAGGCTTAGTTCGGAATAGTTTCCGGCCAGGTTTTTGAGGCCGGCCAGAATGGCAGATCTGTTTGAGAATCCGTGTTATTCTTCCGTCGATAGCTAGCAATTTTACAACCTGACTTGCGTCTATTTTCTTGGCCCGGTATTCAAAGTGTTTCCAATCTCTGCCTAGACTCACACAGGAAACCAACCATGCCGAAGTTCGGAATGCCCATACCATTTGCCGTTTTCGTAGTCAGTATTGTGGGGCAGCTGACGTTCGGACAACAAACCCAAATTCCTGTTCAACAGGTAGCACATCCGACCTCGCCGTCCGTTACCGAACCTACGCCCCAGCGAATCGGATTCCGCTTGACCGAATGGAAGACAATTCACGCAGACAGCCCGGCCAATGCATCGGCCGAATTGGAGACGCTGCAAAAATTGGGTTGTGAAGTCAACTCGCAAAACCATGAAGACCATATCGACATCCAGTATCGCTGCTCAGAATGGAAAACAATGGAACTTCCAAGCGCGGAGTTGATTGGACAATGGTCCAGCTGGCTGACGGCAAAGGGGATCGAGATTGTCGTGCTAAATCCAGCGGCCAATACGGTCCAGCCAACTGTGCAATATCGGCTGCCTCAATCGCGAACCATCCATCTGCACGATCCAATCGAGTCCGAGCAAATTCTGCGGACGATGAAGATGATTGGGGTGGATGTTTCAACGCAGCAACATGGCGGGCATCTGGACGCCACATTTGAATGCCCAGAATGGAAATCGATTGAGTTGCCAAGCGAAGATCAGGCTCATGCCTGGCAAGCCTGGTTGAAAAATGCGGGATTCGAAACAGCTCATACTCACGCGCACTAAGAACATGGCAGCCACTTCGTCCAACCAGCCGCATGCGATGGCGTCTAGCGCCAGCCGGCCGCTCAGTCTGCACATGCGACGGGACTTGGATGTTCAACGCCAGGTCTATCAAGGACGCGACTATTGGGTGATCAAAGATCCACTGTCACTTAAGTACTATCGATTCGAGGAAGAAGAGTATTCGCTATTGAAGTTGCTTGACGGGGAGGCCAGTCCCGACCAAATCAAGCGCAAGTTCGATCATGAATTCGCGCCGCAAAAAATCTCGCTGCCCGAGCTGTATCAGTTTATTGGCATGCTGTACCGAAATTCGTTGTTGGTGTCGGAATCGCCGGATCAAGGACTTGAACTAAAGAAACGCGCGGTAAAAAATCGCCACAAAGAGTTTCGGCAGTCGCTAACCAATATTTTGGCCATCCGCTGCAAAGGGTTCGACCCGGATCGTCTACTCGGGTTACTGAACGGTTATTTTGGCTGGTTTTTCAGTTGGCCGGCGTTCTTCGCTGTCGTGTTGCTCGGATTGGCGGCGGGCGGATTACTACTTTCACAATTTGAATCGTTTCAGGCAAAGTTGCCGAACTTTCAGGAATTTTTCGCTGCCAAGAACTGGATATGGCTAGCTCTGGTGTTGGCGATCACCAAAGTTCTCCACGAGTTCGGACACGGTTTGGCATGCAAGCGATTCGGCGGCCAATGCCATGAAATGGGGTTCATGTTGCTGGTATTGACCCCGTGCTTGTACGTCAATGTGAGCGATTCCTGGTTGCTGCCGAGCAAATGGAAACGTGCGTTCATCGCGGCCGCGGGCATGTATGTCGAATTGGTATTGGCCTCGATCGCGGTTTTCATCTGGTGGTTTTCTCATCCGGGAATGATCAACCAATTGGCTTTGAACGTGATTTTTGTTTGTTCCGTTAGCACGTTGTTGTTTAACGCCAATCCATTGTTGCGGTACGACGGATACTACATTCTGTCGGACCTGTTGGAGATTCCCAATCTGCGTTCCAAGGCAACCTCGATCTTGCAACGATCCTGCGGCAATTGGATGCTGGGCATCGAAGCCCGCCCAGATTCGTTTTTGCCGGTGCGCCATCAATGGTTGTTCGCCTTGTTCAGTGTCGCTGCTGCGGCGTATCGGTGGGTTGTTACGTTTTCGATTTTTTGGTTTATCTATCGGGTGTTGGAACCGTATGGTTTCAAAATCGTCGGCCAGCTGATTGCCTTCAGCGCGCTTTACGGTCTGCTGGTCCTGCCAGTGATTCAATTGTTCAAATTTCTTTCCGTCCCTGGGAGACTTGGTACCGTGAAACCGGCTCGTGTTGCAATTTCCGCCATTGTGCTATTGAGTATGTTGGCCGGCATCCTGATTGTTCCGATTCCACATCACGTGCATTGTAGTTTCTATGTGCAACCAGCGTCCGCGGCCAACCTCTATGTTGATGTGCCGGGAAAATTGGAGACGATTTTCACGCAACCTAATACAGCCGTCAAAGCGGGCCAGCCGATTCTCGTTCTAAACAGCAAAAAACTGGAGGTTCAATTGGCCAGCATGCAAACCCGGCTGGATCTTGCCAGAGTGGAACAGGAAAACGTCATGAAGGCGATGAGCGTTGATCAAAACTCGGCTCAACGTGTCGAAGAAGTAAAGTCCAGTGTGTTGGCCGCTTCAGCGAATCTTGAGAAACGAAAAATGGATGTTCAGCGATTAGTCGTCCGGTCTCCCATCAACGGCTATTTCTTGGGCCCTGCCCAGATCGAGAAAAAGAAATCGGACACGGGCGAACTTGGATTTTGGCACGGTACCCCACTCGATCGCAAAAACCTGGGTGCGTATCTCGAACAACAGACCTTGGTCGGGCAAGTGGTTCCCGATTTGACCAAAATGGAAGCCGTCCTGGCCATTGATCAAGCCGATATTGAGTTCATTCGTCGCGACCAAGCGGTCGAACTATTGATTTATCAGTTGCCCTCGAAGACTCACCATTCCATTACCGCAGCAATCTCGCCGAGCCAAATGAAATCCGTCCCGAAAGCACTTTCTTCGCGACACGGTGGGGACATAGTCGCGATACCTGACGATGAAGGAGTCGACGTGCCTCAAAGCACGAAATATCTCGTGAACGTGCCCTTGGTCAACACGGACAAATTGATTGTCGCAGGCAGCACGGGTGTGGCCAAGATTCGCACCGGTTCCCAAACCGTCGGGCAGCGATTGTGGCGGTTGCTCAATCGAACATTTCAATTCGAACTATAACGCGATTTTCGATGGCGAGTTCCCGGCCGGTCATCGACCGAGCCGCAGTAAGCTAACCGCAACTTCCTTGGGCCTTGTGCATTCGGCCATCCGGATGGCAGCCAGGCAAATCTTCCGCATAATACTTCAGCAACACCGATTCCCAAGCGGCCCTGTCGTTGACGCGAACTAATGCCGCGCGCAATTCGTCATGTTGGGGATGCAAGATCGCGTACTTGATGCCAAACTTTCGCATCAACGGCCCGACTCGCTGGGCACCATACAATGACTCGGCCAGCAGGTAGTGCTCGCGCAAGACGTCCCGTTGTTCGTGCAACGTTGGCGGAGCGGGCAGTGGCAAGCCCGCCGCAATCGCCCGGATTTGCGAAAAAATCCATGGGTTGCCGATCGCGCCGCGCGCCACCGTTACTCCATCGACTCCAGTTTCCGCAATCATGTTCAGGCAGTCTTGGGGAGTAAACAAATCGCCGCTCCCCAAAATTGTTTTTTCGCCCACATGTACTTTCAGTTCGCGCAAAAATTCCCAGCGACTGGGACCGACATACCGTTGTTCGACCGTTCGACCATGTACGGTGATTGCCGCGACGCCCATTGCAAAAGCACCGTCGAGAATTCGAAAAAAGTTATCCCGGCTTTCAGCAGTGTCGTCGACGCCCCGACGCATTTTTACGGTGACCGGAATCTCACCGGGTACCTGATCTCGGGTTTGTCGGATGATCTCGAGTGCAATTTCGGGTTGGCCCAAGTGGTATCCGCCGCGACATCGTCCCAAAACTTTTCGCACGGGACAACCAAAATTGATATCGATCACGTCAAATCCCGCTTCGACCAATTTTAAAGCTCCCGCCGCAAATTGCTCCGGTTCAGCACCCATCAACTGGCCACCGACGGGATGTTCCTCGTCGGAAATGTGCAGAAAATGGCTGGTTCGTTTGCGTTCTTTCAGGCTCACCAGGAATTCATCGAGCATTACTTCGCACAACGTATAAGAAGCACCCAGCCGTCGGGCCAAAACGCGCATGGGCCAATCGCTGTAACCGGACAACGCAGCTTGCACTACGGGGAATCCGATGCGAACGTTGCCAATCTGTAACGGCTTTAGAGGCGTTGGAATAACGGGTGCGGAATCTTGAGTGTGCATGAATTCAAAACATGAGGGCGCTGCTTGAAGCGCTGATAACATTGTCACAAGAAGTCTAGTCGATCGGCGCTGTTTCGTCACTCACAAAAATGCTGGGATCCTCCTAGATGGTCTGCCAGTCCCAATTTCGAAATCAGCCAAAATCGCCAACTACGACGCGCTCCCACAAATCATCGAACAAACGGGTTGGTGGTAATTCCTGGCGACTGAAACAGGGTAGGGGCGTTGGGATTTTATTTGACGGGCAAGGCTGGTTTCTAGCGAAATAATATCGCGACAGGCTGGAGAATTTCCCAACTTTCCGGAATTGGATCATTTCGAACAGCCTGCTCTGAACTAACTGCCAAAGCGATCTGTTGAGAATCGACCAAATCGATTACGTTTTTTGTATGCCAAGACGTGAATTAACGGGGTGACGCGATGGATTTTGAGTTGATTCTGAGGTTGCTGTTGGACTTCTGGCCATTTTGGGTCGGGTTGATCGTGTTGATCGCGATTGTCCTGTTGTTGCGAATGTACGGCGGCCAACAGGCATTGCCGTATCAAAAACGTGAATCACTAATCACCAAGACAGAGTTGCGTTTTTTTAAGTCGTTGCAAAGAGCCGTTCAGGATGACTTCGAGATTTTCGCGATGGTGCGAATTGCTGATTTATTGAGGGTTGATCCGGCACTGCCCAATAAACGAAAGTGGCTGAACAAAATTCTGGCCAAGCATATTGATTTCGTCCTGTGCGACCCGGGTTCTCTGCAGCCTTTGGTTTGCATCGAGTTGGATGATCCGTCACATGATCGCAATGATCGAATCGAGCGCGACATATTCGTCAATCAGGCGTTTGCGTCGGCCGGTCTGCCGCTCCTTAGAATTCCCACCCAACCGTCGTATCTGTCTCGAGAGATTCGGGAGTTAATTGATAAATCGCGTTAACATATCGCGCTGCATCAATTTGGCGATTTACGGCAATTTGTCGGGGCTGCCCGATAATCGATTGAATAATTCGGGATCGAATTCGTCTTGAGGCACAAACGCCGTCGGACGAAGTTCCAACCGGGGGATCTCGCCAATGGTCGGTGAGAGCCGTTGATGGACTGCGGGATCGGTTGAGTTACCTCGAATCACTGTATCGGACGCAAGTTTTCGGATCGGTTGAACTGATTGTGATGTTAATTGTCGTTCATCGAAAAGACTGGGTTTTATCGGTTCAGCGCCAGTATTTTCGACTGGCGGCGACGGTTGCAGGCTAAGCGATATCACCCAATTCTTTAGATTCTCAAATTCCCTGGAATCGACGGACATCGGTGCAGTGGGAGCACCACCATGAGCCGTGACGGCCGCTTGCAACAACCGACTAGCCAGCGGATCAGATCGATCAACGAACCCGATTACGCTATGTAAGTTCCGTTGTGTCATTCGACGGGTAGTGGGTTGCAGTTTTCCCGCGTGCATTAACGGCATCGCTGTCGTCACCGACGACCGCACATCATGACAATCGGAACACTGAGAGAGGAATTTTCGCTCCAGTTGCTGTCGAAAAACTCCAAAGGTACCTTTGGGAAGATCGCCAACAAAACTCTCCAGTTCGTGCGCGGATAATTGCCCCGAATCAGATTTCGGCGATGTCGCACCGCCGTTCTCGTTCGATGGCTTGATTTCGTGATCGGTATTGGGCTCAATAAGCGATTCCGTAAACCCGACTTGTAACACTTCAGCGGGCCGAGGACTGTTCGACAACGCAATGTCCGCAGCCGACCGTTGATTCGGGCCTGGTGCGTCGGTACTTTCTAGCCCCCCCGCGGCGAGCGAAGGAAGCGGAACAAAAACCGGATCAAGTTGGGCAAAAAATTCATGCTCGGACAATCGTGCCGTTTCTGTCCTGTCTCCGCCGATCTTCGCGGCCACTATCGGCTCTTGAGCCGGCTTGGGTGACAAAGCGCCGACCTGGTTTGACATGTTTGATTCCGCGATCGCGTTTGTGAGCCGTTGTTGCAGCTGTTGTCGTAGCTGTCCAATTCGATCGGCGGCAAGTTCAGTGACCTGCAAAACCTCTAGTTGATTTTCTGCTTCTACCAGCAGATTGTTTTGCAAACACCAATAGAAGAGTCTTTGCTGGCTGTCGATATCGCTGGCTCGAATCCTGGCCAATCGCCCCCAATAAACCTGTTCCATGGATTCAGCGACAAATTCGACTTTTTCGGCTGGAATCACCAGCCTGCTGCCTTGGTTGGTTTGCACCGTGAAATTGCCGGACACATTTTCGATCAATCCGACAATGACACTGCCATTTTTTAAGACCAACGCCTGTCCGTCATTCGTTAACGGTGCGTTTGTCGTCGAATTGGGCGACACGGATTGCGCCAGGACCGGTTCGTAAAACCGGACCACAATTAGAAACGATAGCAAGATGCAACACGTTTGGCGGCTCATGGCCGGAACGTTAGAAAATTAGGGCCAGATCGTCAACGTGGAAAATGTGCTGGCACTTAGAAAATCTTGCTACGAAACCACCGGCACTGGCAGAAAATTCAACGCCCAAACGATTGCGATTACGCCGACGACGAAGCAATAAACTGCGAAAAAGGAAAGGCGTGCCTTTTTGACCAGTGAAATCATCCATTTGCACGCCGCCAACCCCGTCAGGAAAGCTGCCGCGAACCCCGCCAACAGCGGCAACATTTCCGCGCTTTCAAACTTCAATTCGCCAGAGATAGCCTCCTTGGCCATGTAACCGAAAATTAGAGGTACCACCATCAAGAACGAAAACCGAGCCGACTCTTCTCGGTCGATTCCTAACAATACTGACGTGGAAATCGTCGCTCCTGATCGGGATAATCCCGGCAAGATGGCGATCGCCTGCGCGATACCGATTACCAATGCATCGAGCCAACCAACCCGTTTTCCCGTCCGCTTCGCCCGGTCGGCAAGTAGTAACAAAAAGGCGGTCAGGAGTAACATTGAACCAATCAACGAAAGTTGTTTGTCAAAAAGCTGTTCGATTTCATCCATAAAAAAAACGCCGACGACGGCAGCCGGAATCATCGACAGGACAATTTTGGAGCAGAACTGAAACTCCTCGTTCCACTTAAATTGAAACAGCCCCCGCAATAGGCGGATAATTTCCACGCGAAACACCACCACGGTACTTAAGGCCGTCGCAAAGTGAAGGACCATGGTCATCAGCAACGACTCTTTCGGAATACTTTTGTCCCCTAAAATGAATTTGGTGATTTCCAGATGCCCACTGCTACTAACGGGCAAGAATTCGGTGAGACCTTGGACGATACCGAGGATTATGGCTTCCAACATGGGGGATTGATTTCAAATGATGAACGGAGGGATGGTGAGCAGCAATATTTTTAGTAGTTTTGCAATCCGGCCAACAGAGGAATTTTGAGTTTTGTCCGGCCAACGGGGTCAGATTAATTTGCAGGTCAACAAACTTCGGCGTTCAACCGCCAATCTGGTTTCGTTCTTAATCGCCAAACCTTATGATAGTAGGCGACCGTCTAGGGTACTTTGAACCATTCGCAAAGTCCAGTTTCGGCGCGTCCGCTAACCTCCCAACGAATATCATGATCGCATCCAAACCTAGAACCATTTTCGAAAAAATTTGGGACCAGCACTTGGTCTATCAGGAACCAGGCAAACAGGCCATTTTGTACATCGACCTGCATCTGGTGCATGAGGTAACCAGCCCGCAGGCGTTTGAAGGTCTTCGGCTGGCCGGTCGGAAACTCCGTCGACCCGATTTGACAGTCGCAACTCCAGATCATAACGTGCCGACAACCGATCGATCGTTGCCGATCTTGGATCCGATCTCCAGCCAGCAAATCGAAACATTGCGTACGAACTGTCGCGAGTTTGGCGTGCGTTTGTACGACCTTGACAGTCTCAACCAGGGAATTGTACATGTGATTGGTCCCGAGCTGGGGTTAACACAACCCGGCATGACAATCGTCTGTGGCGATTCACACACCGCGACGCATGGCGCGTTTGGTTCATTGGCCGTTGGGATTGGCACCAGCGAGGTAGAGCACGTAATGGCGACACAAACATTGTTACAAACGCGTCCGAAGACTTTTGAACTGCGAATCGATGGCAGTTTGGGTCGCGGTGTCACGTCGAAAGATTTGATTTTGTATCTGATCGGAAAATTATCCACCGCTGGCGGTACAGGTTACGTGTTGGAATACACTGGCGAGGCGATTCGAAAAATGTCCATGGAACAGCGCATGACGATCTGCAATATGTCGATCGAAGCTGGCGCGCGGGCGGGCATGATTGCGCCGGATGAGACCACATTCGAGTATCTAAAAGGGCGTGAGTTCGCGCCCGCCAACTGGTCGGCCGCCGTCGAGCGATGGAAAAAACTGCCCAGTGATCCGGGGGCGAAATACGATCATGTGGCGGTTTTTTCGGCTGCCGAGATCGAGCCGCAAATCACTTGGGGCACCAATCCAGGGCAAGTAACCGCCGTCTCATCGACCGTTCCCCGACCCAGTGATTTCGCCGACGAATCGGAACGAAAATCAGCCGCCGCAGCACTCGAATACATGGACTTGATCGCCGGTACTCCAATGACCGATATCAAAATCGATCGAGTGTTCATCGGCTCTTGCACCAACTCGCGAATCGAAGACTTGCGCGCAGCGGCGGCTGTCGTGCGCGGCAAAAAAGTCAGCTCACGAGTCGGTGCGATGGTCGTTCCGGGAAGTGGATTGATCAAGAAACAGGCGGAAGCAGAAGGACTGGATCGAATTTTTCGCGATGCGGGATTCGAATGGCGAGAAGCGGGCTGTAGCATGTGCCTGGCCATGAATCCTGACAAACTCGAACCCGGTGAACGTTGTGCATCGACCAGCAATCGGAATTTTGAGGGGCGCCAAGGTCGAGGAGGACGCACGCATCTAGTGTCGCCCGAGATGGCTGCGGCCGCAGCAATTGCCGGACATTTTGTGGATGTTCGTCAATGGTAGATTGCTCGAAAAAATTGCGCAGAGTCGTCATGATAAATTAACGCTCGACGCCAACCAATCCGTACCATATCCGTACTCAATTATCATCTTGAATTCAAACTCATGAAATCATTTGTCAAACATACAGGCTTGGTCGCGACCATGGATCGCTCCAATGTCGATACCGACCAAATCATTCCCAAACAGTTTTTGAAACGGATCGAGCGAACCGGTTTTGGCCAATATTTGTTTTACGATTGGCGGTTCGACGAAGCCGGAAGCCTCAAGCCTGATTTCGAATTGAATCAAAAGCGGTTTTCCGGTGCTTCGATTCTGGTAGCTCGAAAAAATTTCGGCAATGGCTCCAGTCGCGAACATGCTGTCTGGGCGTTGGACGATTTTGGTTTCCGGTGTGTCATCGCGGAGACGTTCGCAGATATTTTTTACAATAATTGCTCGAAAAACGGCGTCTTGCCTGTTGTCCTGACGTCGACCGAGGTCGAAACCATTCACCAGAACGTTGCGAAGCGACCCGGTTATCAGTTGACGGTCGATTTGGAAACGCTGACGGTTTACGACCAATTCGGATTCGGCGCCAAATTTTCGATCGATGACTACCGTCGGCAGTGTTTCCTCGAAGGCCTCGATCATATCGCCCTCACGCTTAAACATGTCGATAAAATTACGGCATTTGAACAGTTGCGTGTGGCGGACTAGAGTATGAAGTTCCGTGTGCCGCAGCGATAAATCATCTCACCAATCGGATTGCCATCTATGATTCTGCGAAACGTTTTCTCTTGTTCCATAATTCTGATTGCCTGTTGTCTACGAACCACCGGCGCCCAGGATCTCACTGTCGAGACGATTGCCGGTGGTTTGAAAAATCCAACGAGTGTGGTAGTTCAGCCCGGCACAGGACACGTGTTTGTCGCCGAGAGTGGCGCCCTCCGTGTGATTCGCGTTGTGGATAATAAGACAGAATCCGTGATTACCGATTTTGCCAGGAAGTCTTTTGGTACGAATCCAGTGTACGATGTTGGTCCGGTCAGCTTGTTGTTCATTGATCAACAGACCCTGCTAGTCGGCGATAGTGGCTTGGAGACCGGCGATGCAAGGTTGAGTCTTTACAAAATCCCGGCGGCCGGCGCAGAGGCGATCAAGGCGGACAAGCTTGAAGGCGAATCCAAATCACTGCCTGCAACAGCCGACGCAGTAGCTGAAGGAAGTTTTTTCGGGTTGGCTCTGACCTCGACGAAGATCTTCGTGACCTGCCGCGGAGATGATGCGAAAGCCTGGATTGGCATGGCGACATTGGCTGATGGAAAACTGGGTGACTTCACGCGCTCGATTGAGCTCTTTGAGCCTACGAAAGTTTCAACGCCGGCGGCCGTCACGCTCAGTCCCGATGGCTATCTCGCAATCGGATTGCAGGGTACTTCAAGCACACCGGGCGATTCCGTGCTGGTATTTTGTGATCCACAAGATGGCAAAATTCTTAAACACTATTCATTGGGAATTCACGACATCACCGGAATGGCTTACGGTCCCAAACACGGTCGCTTGTTTGCAACAGATTTTAATTATGGTAGTCCGCTAGCGGGAGCCTTGGTAAAGGTCATCGGTACGGCCGAGGGAAGTCGTTGTCAGGAAATGCAGAAATTGGAACGGCCAACGGCATTGGCATTTTCGCCGGAAGGTGATTTGTACATTACTTTGGCGGGCGACCCAGCGGCTGAAACTCCAGATGGCAAATTGGTTCGCATCAAAGGGCTGGACGAAGTCCTCAAAAAAGAGGGTGAATAAGGGTTTGCGACTGATTTTCGAGAAGGCTTTTTACGAAAGAGTTAAACGATGGGTGTCGAGCATTTGGTGAAAACCGGATTGATGGGAGTCGTTGGGCGATTCGACGCGCTCGATTTCCAGCTTTACCCGCGCGACACGCCGGTCATTTGTCGAACGGCTCGTGGCTTGGAAACAGGAATCGTGATCTGCGATTTGGCAGGTCGTGAATCTAGTGACAGTCTCGCGGCGGGACAACTGTTGCGACAAGTTGGCCGCGAAGACCGATTGATTTTGGAACGACTGAATCGTTATCGCGACAGAGCGTTTCTGGCTTGCGAAAAACTGTTGATCGAACGCCAATTGTCCGGCGTCCTGGTCGACGTGGAACACTTGTTCGATGGCGAATCGGTCTACTTTTATTTTCTCGGCGACGTCTCGCCCCAATTGGAAGCAATTACTGGCGAGCTGGGTTCGGAGTATGAACGCAAAGTTCGCTTCAAAAAATTCGCAGAGACGCTGGCCAATGGCTGCGGCCCGAATTGTGGCACGAGTGAAAGTGGTTGTTCAACTGGCGGCTGCACGTCATGTTCTTTGTCCGGTGGTTGCGGGTCAAGCAAGATTCCCAAAGTCTGAGGCCGCACAGCACTTGCATCGAGTGTCCAAGCCAACAAATTGCTTGGACAAGATGGTAGTAAAATGCAAGACTGGTACTTGCATCAATGCGGAAAAGCGCGGGCTAGTGAAAACTGGCCGTTGGCCGAATGGTACTTGGACCGATTGATCGAGTCTGCACCCGAGCATTGGGAGAGTTGGCGCGATCGGGCTATTGTCCGTGTCGAACTGGGAAATGAAGCCGGTGTGGAGACCGATCGACAGCACGCTTTGTCCATGGAACCCGACGATGTGTTTCTAACTAAGACCGCCCGTCGGTGCTCCGTCGATGGGAAGTGGGCAGAGGTTTTGCGAATTTATCATCGTGTCAAAGACAACACCGCACTTTCACTCGATGACCGACAGATCCAAGTGATCGCGGCCGTGCTGGTGGGTGACTTGAAAGAATATCAACAAGTCTGCAAAGCGGCCTTGGATCAAATTGAGACGCAGCCACCCATGATCGGTGAAGCGCGGATCACGGCGTTTTTCTGTCGCTTTGCAGTTTTGGAACCCCTCGATTCGAAACGGGCTATCGGCTTGAGCCAGCGAATTGTCGCCCATTGGCCCGCAACGGACCGGACGTCCAAAGGTCATGAGATGGAAACGCTGGGCTGGCTTTTTCTGCGCGCTAAAGATTACGAACAGGCGATCGAGGTGTTTGAAGACTCGGACGAATTGCAGGGCCAACCCTCGGAAATGGTAAACATGGGTTTGGCCATGGCCTACGGGCTATCTGGGGATCGGGAAACCGCTGCCTCCTTTGCGGCTGAATTGGGGCGGGATGAATATCGCGATAGCCAAGCGGAAACGCATAATCGTGCCATCATTGATCACATGCTCAAGGAATTGGATGCCGTCTTAGCGGAGTAACAACGCCGGCAAAACGGTCAACCAGTTACGTTCTCATTGGTTGTGATGGTTCCCGTGGGACACCTGCCAAATCACAACACTCGACTAATCGCCGATACATTTTGAGTGATCAGCAGTGAAAAATCCCTAAACCAGTGCCGTTTTTACACACAAAATCGGCGGCAGGGAATCGAATAAACAATCCCATTGCTCGCCACCATCGCGACCAATCCACAATTGCCCCGTGGTCGTTCCAAAATACAACGCGGGTGACTTGAGCTCGTCGATGGTCATCGCATCCCGAAGTACGGTGAAATAACTGTCTTTTTTCGGCATTCCATGTTTCATGGGCGCCCACGAATCGCCGCCGTTTTCCGTGCGCCAGACCGCGGGCGAACCGCCCGGACAAGTTCGCGTCATTCCCTCCAGCGGCACAACATAGACCACATCTGGATTGTGTGGATGAACAACGATCGGAAAACCAAAATCTGAAGGCAAGCCAGTGGCAATCGATCGCCAAGTTTTTCCATGATCGTCGCTGCGCAAAACACCGATGCCCGGTCGATCTTCC
>JANNWZ010000094.1:0-9681 GCA_031409295.1 Mariniblastus sp. | reverse complement strand
TCAATCCAACAAACGTTTGGCCAATCGCACCGACAAGGTCTTCCAGCTCGTCCTGTCGGGCCAGCAACTGCATCGATTTACTGTTCCCCACAACCGTGTTGTGAACACCGGCGACAAGGAATCCCGTCGCTACAGCTCCCTCGACCGGATCTTCACACAACACGTCGCCCGCAATCTGCCGTCGCGCAAATTCATCAAACGGTAGATCCTGATTGAAAGCGTCAATGACCCAGTCGCGAAACCTCCAGCTTTCCCGCCGCGGCCCGTTTCGCTCGAAACCATCACTTTCGCCATAGCGCACGATATCCAACCAGTGCCGAGCCCAACGCTCCCCGTACTCCGGCGTGTCCAGCAATTCGTCCACAATCGCCGAGTAGGCCGCATCCGATGGTTCTTGTGAAAATTTCTCGACCAACTCTGGAGGAGGAGGCAAGCCAATCAAATCAAAATACAACCGTCGGATTTGGTGGCGAGGTTCAGCGTCGGGTGAGAACGACAACTTGCGTTCCAGCAACTCCGGTATCAAAAATCTATCGATCGGCGTTCGGACTCTGGTCATGTCCACAACCGAGGGGATAGTCGGTTCGCTAATTGGCTGCAATGCCCACCAATCAAAACCGGCGCGATGGTCGGTGGTGAATCGAAATGGATTGATCGGCTCAAACTCGTTGGGTGCACCCTTTTCGATCCAATCGCGCAGCACAGCTTTTTCGTCGGCCGATAACGGGTGCTCGGGCGGCATCAGATCGTCCCGCACGACCTGCCATAATCGACTGGTTGCCAGCTCAACTCGTCCGTTGTCGTCTCTCGCGATGACTGATGGTCTTGATAGATCAACATCGCCCGACGGTTTTTCGCCACCATGGCAATTAATACACCGTCGCGCGATCAACTGTTCAACCGCTGCCGTAGGGATGACCTGACGCGACCGATCCTTGTCCGGATGGTTTGAACTCAATTCAAACAACGGGCTTTGTCCGTACAGAATATGCGCCGCCAACCAAACGAGCCCACAACCTGGTCCAAGGATTTTGTAACTCCATTGCATCGGCTACTTTTTCCTGACATTCGAGTCGACTTCAGCTCGGACGGATCGCCCCCAAGGTTGTTATTCTAAGTGAACGATCTGACAATACTACTACTGTGGAAATTGCCATTCGAAAACGGCGAACATCAAGTCCCATTTGCCGCGAGGCCAGCTGCATCCAAAAGCGATCTCATGAGGTCAGCACCCTGGACTCTCCAACCCACTCATACCGGGAATGGGCCCGGTGTGGCGGCAAACGCAAATTAGCATTTGACGAGAGAAAAGAGTGAAAAAGTGCTACTCTTTGTCTTAATTGCGTTGACCAAGCGTTATCGAAGCTTTACCATCCTGCCTGGCCGGGGACATTAACCACTTTTTTTAAACGGAATGTTTCCCAACTGGTTTTCCCGAAAGGCAATGACTGTGCGAGACAAATCAACATTCTCAATTCCAATACTCGTTGCCGGTGCCATGCTGTTAATCGCGGCGGGCTATTTCTTCGTTACCGACACGGCTTCCAGCGGCAGGAGTCAACTTCAAATCGGTTTCGTTGATCCCAATTCATTGACGCAGCTGGAGTCAATGGCCACGAATCGCTTGATGATGGAAATTCACAACCCAACCTCCAAGGTCGCGCGCATCGTCGGCAACAGTGCGTGCTGAGGAACGCTTTGCGACTTTGGTTCAAAGTCAATGCCGATCGAAATTCCTGCCGGAGAAACATTTAACTTCGACGTTGCCGTCAATGTCGGTTTGCCAGGCGATTCTGAAATGGATTTTAATCTCTTTGTGGAATCAGAAAATCGCTTGTACGTCGAGCAAATCAAATACCCGTTGATGGTCGTCGAGTCCGTTCACACACAACCGGATTGGATCAAACCCACTGAAGACCCAACGGTCGCAGCAGAGTCAGCTGACAACGATCAACCATCCCGTTCGTCCGAGACGGTGCCCGATCGAGAATAGGATTGGGCCGTCAATTCGGAAGATTGGCCGCACTGATATGGGGGCGCTGACCGAATCAATGCGCGTGAGTGCAATCCATCGCTCGGCAACCAGACTCGTCATATTGGAATTTATCGTGCGACTTCCGCGTCGATAATTGCTTCAATCGAACGGAGCATCTTTTCTCTAGCGGCGGAGAGGTCTTTGCTGATCGCAACAGGCCAGGCACTGTTGATGGCAACGACCAGGCAGCGCGACGGATCGATGTGAATGAGCTGCCCGTGGATTCCGATCGCGTCGAACGCGCCATCCTTGGAAGTCCACCACTGGAAACCGTAGCCGCGTTTAGGATCGGAGGTCGCAATGTGCAAACCCGAATTCGCGTTCTGCTTGAGTCCACTCGAAGGAAGAACGGCGAAGCAATGCCGGATCCAGTCGTGATGTCACATTCTGCGCCTCGACTTTTGTTGCTCCGAAAACAAGCGCGACGACACTGGCCGCCAAAAAACTAATAGCGGCATGTTGTTTCATTTTGAAGTCCCGCCGACGTCGAAAAAGTGACTCATATTTGGTTCTGAGTTGTTCCGTGGAGCCCGCAGACCGTGACTATCAACCCCACCATCATGATTAGGACGGGTAACCGAATTGCCGGAAATTGATTGACTACGCACAGACAGTAGCATAGACCGCCAATACAGATTACAACGACGCCACCCAGTGCCATGAATCCGGATTTGATTCTCCCACGCCGGTTCAGTGAGTTCGTCGCCGCAACAATTACTTCGTTTCGCAAATGTTTACTCAAACCTTCGCGTTCCAATTCCGCGTCCACCATACCTCGTGTACAACCCGCCGCGAGTTTGTGCCGCGCGGCTTTTGTCTCCACAATTGCATTGAATGGTGCGTCCATTTTTTTTCGGTTCTCATTGCGATTTCGGTTCGACCAGCAATTCCGCCATCGCGCGACCCAGCGCATCGCCGACTTCGTAATAGGTTTCGGCGTTGTGGTAGTAGTGGTAATCTTGCCGCGCGTTGGGTGAGACGCTTGCGTCCCGCCAGAAGGGTCGCGCATCGATTGCCTTGACGTTTCCTTGAAACTCGGGATATCTACCGGTTTCGCCGCTGACGGCCAGTTGCGCCTGAGCGATCGTCAATCCGTCGCCAGCCAGCTTATCGCCGCCGAAGGCGATTGTCGCGAGTACGAATTTCGCGTTGGGCGCGTTGAAAGCCTGCCGCAGGGTCTTGATAAGGCGAACAAGATTTTGCTCGTATCGACTGGCGTGCGCCGGGTTCTGGTCTTTGTGTCCCTGCCACCAGACAAAGCCGGCCACCTCATACCCTTGCCCCTGGTATTCCGGATAGTAGTCGGCAATATTTGCCAACACCTTTTTCGCGTTGCCGATGTCATCATCGTACTGCTTACCGGCGTACCACGGAACCGACTTCGGTTCGGCGCCCTTATCCCAGGACGGGGAAGTGTCCTTATAACCCGCGTAAGTTTTTCCTTCAAACTCAAATCGTTCGCTGCCGGGCGGAAGCAAGTCCCAGCCCAGACTGCGATTTCCGATGCACGCCTTCAACAACAACACCGGCTCGTCGTGCAGGAAACCAACGACATGACCGAAGCCTAGTTCAGGGCCAAACGTGTCCTTAGGTGTGAGCCACTCGTTTCGTGGGATTTCCATGTTGTCACCGCGTTGCATCACAAAAACGTGGCGAACGTCTTGCCGAACTGTCCACTTGTTTTCGGCATCGACCAAGTGCGGATATTTGTTCTCCGTTTTGACCAGGTACTCCAAGGTGCCCTTGGTCTCGACGGGACCGACCTTGCCAAAGCCGAGCATGTTGGACTGACCAAGCAGGATGTAAACCTTCACGGGCTTGCTCTGATTGGCTGGCTTGCCGTCGGGATCGGGCAGTTCCTTGGGAACTTGGACGACGACAACCGCGTGCGCCAGAGACACCAACAGCAGGGCGACAAACATAAAAGCGATCGCGACTCGTTGTTTGATCATCGATTGTGGTTCCAAATTCAGTGGAGTTTGTAGCGCAAAAAAAATCGCACCGGCCGGCTATTCCGACGCGGTAAATCATGTATTGGATTGAGACCCGTCGCTTGACCAGGTAATACGAAACCAACGGGGCGAAGCATCTGAGTTGCCTCAGTCTAGTGTAGCGAGCGGTCGGTTCGCAAGGAATTTTCTACGCCAATTCGCGATTTCAAGTGCGCGGATGTTAATTCACGGCGCTTCCACCGATGCCTGTTCGTGCCGGACCCGGACGCGGCACTTCGTTGAAATAGTCTAATAATTTTCTATTCGGTTCCTGGTGTTTCCAATGAGCTTCGGTCCCATCGCTTGGGTAGATGACCGGAAAATTTGGTACAGATTTCCCTCGCGCAGACTCCATTAGTTTATCTGTAACGATATCAAAATCGATCTCCACTCGATTCCTTAGTTCTTCAAATGTCCAAGGCTGTCCCGAACGGCTGACGCAAATCTCATAGTCGTCGCGCAGTTCATCCCAACTAGTTGGCCAGCGATTTTCATTCGATTCGAGATGGATGATCACCATATCGGCGACCCACCAAACAGCGTACGCGTTTCGAATCGTGCGATCAACGTTGTACGCAACGATTAATCCAACAGCAGTGAGCGCAACAACGAGCCCTACGATAGCTCGGTGGACGTTAAATTTCATTCCGTCTTTCTGCGGCGTGACCGATTGTCTATCGTTCGCGTAAAATGACCGCCAATCCAGCCGAAAACGAGCGCCCATGCTGAATGTCCAATACGCATGAAGCGCTCGCATAATGCGAACGGGTCCGGAGCGAGCTGTTGCCCGTCAAAAACCAAAGATAACTTTGCTGGAAACGGTTCGCTCGGCCAGCTATCCGGATCGCTGATTTCCTGGATCGCATCGACTTGCGCTCGGAAATCAAGCGACTGGTCTTGAACCGAGAAAACGCCTCCCGGCTTTGGCATCCGGTTGTTGTCTTTGAAGTAAGTCGATGAATGCAACCAATTGAATCCACGACGCAGCAATTGAGTTGTAATTTCAGGGCCATTATGCCTTGGGACCATGTCGTCTGCATCCGGCAGATTAGCAACGACAAGGTACGAAATCGACGAAATACCAAAGCCTATCCAAAATACTCGCGCTCCGCCGGCACGTCCAACCGCCAGAAGTATCGACAATAAAACGAACAATAGAGTGAATGAAAAAAAGATGGTTTCAAATAACTACGAGTCGGGGCCGAGGAGTAAGACCGTGAGCGTCCTTCGAACTTCACGCCAAACCAACAAAAACTTACATGCTACACGTTTGTTGGCAGCACTTGGTTTGATAGCAAAAGCACATTAGAAAATGTCTTGGTGTGGCCCTCTTGGTTGGCCCCGGTGTTTTCATCCGCGACAGGACTTGAAAATTACCCCGGCCTGCTCTGTCTCAACCCTTGGAGTTTCAACTACGACCGATTCTTTTGCTTCTGGCCCGTCCGGCAGCCGCGTAGGGTGCGAGAATCGCACCGTTGTTACGGCGTTTTGCACACGCCCTTCGCGGCTACGCGGTTAGGTTATGCATGCCGCAAAGCGAGGTGGGTTTTGAGCGTCGCCGGCGCAATGCGATGAACATCGCGCCGGAAACAAAGCCGAGTGCGGTGGGTTCGGGCACTACACTGAAACTCACATGCGCGCTGCTGGGCAGGTTGATCACGCCCGTGCCGTCGGTGTGCAGCCGAAGCGTGGCCTGAATGCTGTAGAGGTTGGAACTGGGCGCGGGCAGCGCCGACGTGACGGGGCCGAGGCTAAATGACGCGGCGGTGGATAAAAGTGACGGCAGAGAGAGGTTAGCTCCGCCGAAATCTTGAACGCTGTCGAGCTGAACTGCGCGGAGCGGGCCGGAGGTGTTCGTGCCAGAAAGCGATTGCGATCCGATGTAAGGACCCGGTCCAACGCCGACCTGATACGTGTGACTGACGATCATGACCACATCGCCCGCCCCTGATGCGTTTGGAATCAGGCAGTTGTAGGTCAGATTGGTGATGGTCAGGTCGAACATGTTTCCCGAAGCGTTGTTGGAGACGATGACGTCGCCGACGAGCGTCCCGTTGAGCGCGGTTATTGAGATCGGCTGGGTGAAAATGGTACCCGCCACGGAAAGGGGTGTTCCCGTGGCGGTTCCGAAAAGATCGCCGATCACGTTTATGGCCTGTGCGGATGCGGTGGACGAGAAAGCGATCAAGACCAACGACGCCGAGAGTGATGCAATCGAAAAGAACAAGACAGCTTTCATTTCTTCTCCTAAATAAAAAGATTGGAGTGATGACTCCGGAATGTAAATCAACTAACACGGTCCTTCGTGATACCTCCGGATATGCCGATTTTGAAGCTTACCGAATAATTATCAGGTGTCAACAAAATTTCTCAAAAATTCACGATTCGATCGCTTCACTGTGAGTGCATGTGCAAAGTTACGAGAATCGGGCGGCTTCATGTTGCGACGCGGCGGCCGAGCCGATCGACCGCAATTTGACATCAGCGCGAGACATACCTGAACTGGCTTTGATTCAGCCGAAACGGTGAGTGTGAGTCATCCGATTCATTTCCGTGTCACCTTTCCGATTGGGCCGTCCCATCTCCGGTCCGGTATCACTTAACATCCTGTCCTATTTTCTGGTGCCGACGCTGAATGCTTCAGTGTTTCCAACCGACAGTCACACTGGTAAGCGGGGCGGCACCGGACTGACCCTCAGCGTGCACACAAGACCTGCCACAAATGTCAACACTGCTCCGATCCCAAGACCGATCTGAGGCGCTACTTCGGCGGTTGATAGGGTAAAAAGTAAGGTCATGATAACGGCGCCAGCGGTTTGCCCAAATAGCCGGGCGGTGCCCTGCATACCTCCCGCGGCGCCGCTCCGCTCGGTTGGTGCCGACAGGAACATGTTGCGGTTGTTGGCCACATTAAAGAGGCTGAAACCGAGGCCGCACAGCATGGTGAACGGAACGAGCAGCAGCGCGTTGCCCTTCAGCGGCCAAAGTGCGGCGGCTCCGAGCCCAGTCGCGATAAACATGCCGCCCACGGCACTAAGCCAGGCTGTCGACACGCGGTCCGCGAGACGGCCTGCGAACGGGGCGGCGATCGCCACAGTCAAGGGCCAGGCCGTCATATATAGCCCGGCCTTTAACGTGTCCTGACCAAGCCCGTGTTGCAGGTAAAAAGGTAGCGCAACCATGCCCGCTGTCTGCCCAGCAAAACAACACGTCGAAGCGATCGCCGAAAAGCGAAATGAATCGGTGCGGAGCAAGTCGAGCGGGATCAGGGGCGCCTCCTTCGGCATTTCCCGCCGAACTAGCGCCACCAGTTCAAGGCCTGCGGCGGCGAGCAGGACGCCAGCAAGGGCCGGTCTGGTCGGGAGCAGTTCCACGCCTATGACCAATGACGCAAAGGCTCCGAAATTCAACGCCACACTGAACAGATCCAGCCGACGTGCCGTTCCGCCGACATCTGGCAGCGCGCGGGTGGCGAGTAGCACCAAAACACCCAGGGGTAGGTTGACGGCGAAGAGCCAGTGCCAGGTTGCGGCTGACAGTACCGCCGCGCCGATCGACGGACCTGCGGCAGACGACAACGCAATTGCAAGGGCGTTCCAGCCGATAGCAGTGCCGAGCCGCCGATCTGGAACCACGACGCGCAGCAGCGCGACGCCGAGCGACATGACGGCGGCTCCTCCGAGCCCTTGGAGGAGGCGGGCCGCGACGAGCCACGACAGCGACGGCGACAACGCGCACAATACGGACGCTCCCGTGAACACCGCAACACCCCCCGTGAAGACCCGGCGATAACCAATGCTTTCCCCGAGCGCGGCGCAGGGCAGCAAGGCCATCAATAGGGCGGTCTGGTAGGAGGTTATGACCCAGACCGACATAGCTGGCGTCACGCTCAGCGATCGCGCGATCGTTGGCAGGGCGACGTTTGCAATGGCCGCGTCCAGCACCACGAGCACCATGGCAGCCAGCACGGAGGCGATCGCGACCATATGCCTTGGCTCGCCCAGCCCCGTCGATTGTATTTCCATGCGGTCGTCGTCTTGCGCAGGAGATGCTGATCCGTGGGGCATGTTAGGACCTCCCTAAGGTCCAGACGCCGTCCCGTTCAACGTACCTCGTCACTCTGTGTTCTTCTTTGTCCTCCTTCTTCAAGTCCCTCTCTGTAAAGCGGAACAACAGTGCGGGCCCGGAAATGCACTGTGTGTCGTGAATATCCCCTGGGAGATACACCTGGACCTGTCCGGGGCGTACCAGCGTTGAATCCCTTTTCACGAGTTTCACACTACCGTCCTGGGCCTCGATCCGAGCATAGGTTCCCATTTCGATTTCGCCTTGCTGGAGCGCATAGATGACCCACCCTCTGCCGTGGTCATGGGGTGGTCTGTAGAGCCCCGCATCTTCCGTGTGGGCCAACAGCACGAATCCATAGGTCGGATCCCGGTAAATTTCTTTGTAAGTCGGAGCTTCTCGGTGCAGTGCGGCCAACCATTCCTCCGTGAATGGCGCTTTGACGAGTTCCTCCAAGTGTTGGCGACAACCTGCGATCACTTCGGAGGTGAGAGGACCCCAAATCTGTCCAACCCCTTCAATAAATTTGTCCAGCGAGTTCTTAGCCATGTTTTTCCCTTTCAATTCAGAGCGGATGGATCCAGTGCAATCGTTAATCTCAAGCATATGGGCCTTTCACGCATGGCGGAAGACGCACTGATTGCATGTTATCATTGCGTTTGACGCCATATCTCGATACACTTAATTCATGGCGCGACCCGATTTCAATTTGCTTGTCACCCTCGACGCGCTGCTCGTGGAAGGCAACGTTACGCGTGCTGCCCGACGGCTGCGTCTCAGCCCGTCGGCGATGAGTCGGGCGCTGGCGCGATTGCGTGAGACGACGGGCGATCCGCTACTGGTTAGGGCTGGGCGTGGTCTCGTTCCCACACCCCGAGCGCTCGAACTCCGCGATCGAGTCAGTCAGCTCGTGCAGGACAGTGAAGCGGTTTTACGGCCTGCCGAGAAGCTGAATCTCAAGCAGATAGTCCGAACATTTACGTTGAGGACCAGCGAAGGTTTTGTGGAGAACTTCGGACCGGACCTCATTGCTCGCGTCGACGAGGAGGCTCCCGGCCTGCTGCTGCGCTTCATGCTGAAGCCAAACAAGGACAGCGCACCGCTTCGGGACGGGACCGTCGATCTGGAAACAGGCGTTGTGGAGACGTCGACGGCTCCGGAGTTGCGTGTCCAGGGATTGTTCCGGGACCGTTACATTGGCGTCGTGCGAAAGGGGCACCCACTGAGCAAGGGAAAGATCACGCCGTCCCGTTATGCGGCCGGCCGGCATGTCATCGTCTCGCGGGAGGGTCTCGACAAGGGACCGATTGATGAAGCGTTGAAGCAATTCGATTTGGAACGGAAGATCGTCACGATCGTTGGTGGCTTTTCCACCGCACTGGGCCTGGCACGGGCTTCCGACCTGATCGCCAGCGTGCCCGAACGCCATACTGGAAACCTGCGCGCTGGGATGCATAGCTTCCCGCTTCCGGTCTCCATACCGGAGTTCACGGTTTCATTGCTTTGGCACCCGCGGCTGGATGCCGATCAAGCCCATCGGTGGTTGCGCGGCCACATTCTAGACATCTGTGAAGTGATCCGCTGAAAAGG
>JANNWZ010000093.1:0-32057 GCA_031409295.1 Mariniblastus sp. | reverse complement strand
CCAAGGTGCTGTGGCTGGATAAAGAATATCGCCAGATTGGAGCTTTGATTCCGCTTCCAATTGCCCATTTACATACAACTGCATTGTGGTTCCGTCATATACTCCGACCACATGGAACAACTTGCCGGACTCATGATTGGTTTTTCCCCGCAGGTAAGTCATTTGACCATTGCCATCATCGGCCCCGGTTGTGGAAAGACCAAAGTAAAACACCGATTCATCGTAACCCAAAATCCAACCCTTTTCGGCTTGGCCATTGTCTGGCAAGACGCCGATAATGCCGCCCCATTCACTTGGCCGATCAACACCCACCCAGGCCGCGACGGTCATTTCGCGAGCTGGTAGAAAAGCGCGCGCCGATTGAAAGTCTTCCGCCAAGAGACACCCCCGGGTTTGTCCATTGAAGGATACCGATTGGCCGTACGGATCCGGAACAATCAGAGGCTTGCCCGTGAAGACGCCATTCGGCCCCAGCCGCGCCTGCAATGTTGAATCCGAAATATGACGCTCATTGAAACGCCAATGCGCGAGCGGGTCTGGGCCATCATGTGCGGCGGCCAGGTGTGGCACACCAAAAATACAGCAGCACAGAACAAAATAGCTTGCGGCGCGAAGTTGAACTAAGAATGCAATTGTCATAGGGGCAATTTCCACAGTGTTTGGGTTAGCTCGAAAGCAATTGAAAATCGGTCTGAAGTAAGCCTATCAAAGCCGGTCCTGTGAATCGAAGTAGATCCGATTAAGTTTTGGCGAAATTTTGGCGAATTGCATTGTCTCCGTGGAGTCGGAAATTCTGTCGAAAAACTCGCTCGAACTGATTGTCTGTCGCCTGCAGTCGCGTTCGACCAAACAGTTTTCACCGCCGAGTCTCGGTCGGGCAGTAATACAAAAAATTCAGTTTAAGAATTAGTGAATCTTACGTGAAGATGGACGCGCGTTGCGGGATTTCACGAGCATTTTAGTTGGTCGATTTCTGGCTCTAACTCGATTCAGGAGAATTAACCGTTGCTTCACAAGACATTCATGCGAGGCAGATAACATACGGCCCGTTACAGTCGCCTTTCAATGGTTGAAAGGCCGGTTTTGTTCTGACATCGGGAGAAACTTGATGAGAAAGCTTTTATTTCAATTGCAAACGATTTCGCGAAAGGCGGTTAGCCTGAAACGATTGATGCTTTGCGCGGTGACAGCCGGCATGGGTATCGGCATGGTCACCACGCCGCTGACCCATGGTCAATTAGTTGACGTGGCTTTTGACAATTTCGAATTACACGGCACCATGGTGCCTTTCACGAAAGCATTACCGGTATTTGCCGATGGGACGGATTGGACAAAAAATATTCCAGATTGGACCATCGATAACAGTCAAATGGGCAATCCAGTGGGCAATCAGGCCGGTGGAGTTTGTACCGAACCAGCCTACAACGGTTGGTCCGCGATGGACGTCGTTTCCTGGACCGCCCAACAGGGTGGACAAGGTCGTTCGATTTTCATTGGCTCCAATGCAGCCGTGCGAAATACGGTACTCGTTGCCGATCCCGATGCATATGAAGATTTTGATACTCCGACCAACAACAATGATGGCTATAACTCGTACATTTCGCGGTCGTATAATCTGACCGGTTTTGATGTCAGCACGCTCAAAATTTCATTGAATTACGAGTTTTTCGTCGAAAATAATCAGAGAGGACTGATTCAGGTTTCATTTAATGGTGGAGCGAGTTGGCAAACGTTGCTTTCCGTCGCTGGTGGCGTCGGCGGATTTCCCAATGACACATTGCTGACCGGACCAGTAACCTATTCCGCCGGCACTGATTTTGCAGCAACCAGCAACAATTTGATTTTGCGATTTGGTTGTGTCACGGCTGATAACAACTGGTGGTTCGCGATCGACAATATTCTCGTGGAAACGGTCCAAACCAATGGCTTTTCCGATTTTGAAGACTTTGAAGGATTGACGCTAACTCCCTTCACTGTGGCTCCAGCCCCGACCGTTTCGCCCTATGACGGTACCGACTGGACTGACAATGTTCCCAACTGGACGATTAACAACAACCAAATGCTGGGATTCTCGCAAGAGACCGGTTTTGATGGGTGGAACGTTCTCGATTTGAAGTGCTGGGTTAATCAACAAGGCGGCCAAGGCCGTTCGTTGTTTGTCGATCCGGGCAATGACAATTTCAATGTCAATGGCGTGCTGGTTGCCGACGGCGATGCGTTCTACGATTTCGGCAGAAATTTGACCAATACGGGTCCTGCTCCTGCCAAGGCCTTCAATAGTTACATTTCACGCCAGTATCAACTTTCTGGATTTGTCCGCAGCTCGCTGCAGATTTCTTTCGATTACGAATTTCGCGTGGAAAATGAACAGCTCGGCACGGCCGAAGTTTCGTTCGATGGTGGCAGCACTTGGCAGACACTGTTGTCAGTAACCGAAACTCCAACAACCCCTGACGATACGCAGTTGGCGGATAGTCCGGTGTACATTGCGGGAACCGATTTCACGGCGCCCGCCGGTGCCACGTCGATGATTCTCCGATTCGGATATTTGAATGCGGATAACAACTGGTGGATGGCGATTGACAACGTACTAATACGCGCCGAGGAGATCGATTTCGTTTTAGGCGATGCCAACGGTGACGGATTTTTCGACTTTGGAGATATTGATGCCTTCGTTTTAGCTTTGTTAGATTTCGATGCCTTTCTGATTCAGTATCCCAATGTCAACGTGAATGCGGTATTGGATTTCGACGGCGATTCAGTATTTACGTTTGGTGATATTGAAGGGTTTGTTGACGCGCTTTTGGGCGGCCGACAAGAAAAGCAGGGCAAACAAAGTAAGAGCAGATAATTCGTAAAACGTTTTCATTCGACGAAGCGTTTTTTTACAACCTGATTTACTATTTTTGGAGTTACAACTGATGAAGAAGTTTTTTGTAGTGCTGGCCCTCGTCATGGTTGGCAATTTAATGATTGGATCGGCCAAGGCTGATTTTGTGTTCAGTACCAGCAGTTCGAGCGCGACAGCTGGAACCAACCTGGAACTGCAATCCGGTGCCACCGGCTCGATGTTTGTGTGGATGTCGACAAATACGGGTCAAACGCTGACGGCTGTTTCGTACAATGTGTTCGCCGACACCGTTGGCGTTGCCACGGGACTCAGCCATCTGGTGGAGAATCCGGGCGGTGGGCGGTGGTCGTCGATTAACCAAGGTGTAGTCAATACTAGCGGCAATTTAGTGAACAACACCCGGGCCTTTTATCTACCCGGCATTTCCGCTGGAACTGGCATTGCGACGACCGGTTTGACCGATTTTGTACTGCATAGTAGGTTTCAGGTTTCGGCAATTGGGGCCCTCGGATCTTCGACCGGTTTGACTTTTACAACTACGACTGCGGGCGTTTCCCAACTTGGTGGCGGCGGTAATATCTGGAACTCGATTACCAAAGGAACCGGATCCATTACGATTTCGGCGATTCCAGAACCAGGTTCACTGGCGATTTTAGGCTTGGCTGGTTTATCGCAATTGCTGCGCCGACGTCGTCGCTAGTCAGCTGCTTTTGCCGCTGGCGGCTTTTGTCTGAGCGATCATCTTGAGTTTCGTGGGTTCATCCTGAGTTGCATTTGAGGTTGTGCGAAATCGGACATCTAAAAAGTCGTTATGCGGCAGTTTCTATTCTCTTAGGTAAGTTACCAAGGCGGCCGGTTTTCTGGCCGCCTTTTCTTTAGTTCATTTCCAAGCAAGCCCCGGCGTGCACCATGTCGCGCACTCGGATCTTTCGTTAACACTTAGAGGAATCTAAACCATGAACACCTTTCGAATTCCAATTCATTCCAACTGGCTGCGAGTGCCCTCTGTAATTTTACTAGCGACTGTCTTCGCGCAACCCATTGCTGCGCAGACGACGATTGCGAAGCAGGATTTTGATGGCGGACAACTCAATCTGGTCTCGGGATTCAATCCAACAAACGACAATCTCGATGGTGGGCCCGGCGACTATTTTGGTGTCGGCAACATTCTGAATTGGCCGCAAGGATTCGGTCCCGGCGTTCCATTTGGCCTTGCCGATGACACCGTAACCAGTGTAAGCAATCCAGCAAATCCACCTTTTCCTGCAGATCGGGAAGGCATTTTTGGCTTGGCCTCCGATCCCAATAACGATTTTTTTGCCATCAGTGATACGCGCGAGTGGACTGCTTCGCAACTCGTAGCCGCGTGGACATTCAACGTTGCTGGCGGTGCTGGCAATGATCTACTGCTAAAATTGGATTTAGGGCAACAGTCGGATGGAGCCTCCTTTGGCGGCATCACTGCGGGTTCAGTTTTGGTGGAATATAGTTTTGACGGGGGCAACTTCCAAACTGCAATGATCTGCCAACCGGCGAGCGCCACGAGTTCTGGTTTCTTGTATCGCGCGATGGACGACGGGTCGCTGCCGACGACAGCATCGGCAATGCAGGCCTCGGGGCCCAATGGTGTCACCAAAATTTCTGCCGTTACACAATTGGTTGTGGCCAATAATTTTCTCGACAAGGCACCCAATCAAACCAGCGCGAACCCTTCGCGGTTGGATTCGTACATCGTGCCCCTGAGCGGATCCGGCCAAGCACTTCAAATCCGAATTACCGCTAACCTTCCGTTCGAAGGCATGGCGATCGACAATATCGAAATCCTGGCCGATGAACCCGACTTTATTTTGGGAGACGCCAACGGTGATGGTGCCTTTGATTTCGGTGACATTGAACCGTTTGTTCTGGCCTTGAGCGATCCAACCGCATTCATGTTGCAGTTTCCCAATGTCGATGTCGACCAAGTCCTGGACTTTGACGGAGACGGGGTGTTTACGTTTGGCGATATTGAAGGCTTTGTCAATGGATTGATCGGCTAATCCGGGCGCAGGCAGTGATGAGAACGGGTGGAAGAAACGCGGAAATAAACAGGTCGTTCAGCCTGAATAGATTGGAACCAGCCGCCAGAGATATTCTGGCCGCTGGCCTTTTTGATCGCGTGTCAGGCAGCAGCGGTCCGACAGAAAATCCCGGCGGAACAGGTACTCCAAACTCGCTGGAACGGTTCGGCCAGTTTTACTGAAATCAAAAATTGCGACAACATCGAACTTCGCGACGTAGATTACTTGGTCTGAGCCAGGATTAAGGACTCCAATTCGGCAAGATAGTCCTGAATACCAGGCACAATAAGATCCGGATCTTTCGCGGTATCATCCCAGACACGCAATCGAACCGCGTCGTGAAAATAGCACTCGTCTTCGAAGTTGAAAAGTTCTTCGGCACTCATCATACCACCTTGATCAAGAAAACTCTTGTAGGAGGTGGGCGATAATTTTTGTTGGTAACTTCGCTCCTTGGTACACAGATAGCGTTTGGCCGCAACATGCAATCGGACCGGATCTGAAACGGCAGCGCCAAAATTCCGCTTCAAGAACGCGTAGCCGACTTGTTCGTGTCGATCATCAAGATCTTCCTGACAATTTTCCGGCAACCCGCGTCGACCGAGAATATGGCCGATGTCATGTAGCAACGCCGCAACCACCAGGGTCGAATCAGCCTGCTCCTGTCGCGCCAAGGCCGCACACTGCAACGCGTGTTGCAACTGTGAAACGCCTTCATCCGCATATTTTTCACCGCCTCGCTGGGCAAACGTCTCCACGATGGTTGTTAGAATTTCATTCATTTGTTCCTCCCCAGATTTTATCGTTTTACGGATTCTAACTAAAAAAATAGAACGGCCAAAACAACTGGCCGTTCTCAACTAAATCAACTCGGTAGGCCCAACTAAAAACTACCTGGGGCGACTTCACCATTGGCTCGAGTTCCCAAGCCACTGTAAGTGGCTGCATCGATACTGTTGGTCAAGAATCGGACCGAACCATCTCCGTTACAAAACTCGGCTCCCCCCGGATGTCGGCTGCTGAAACTCACTTCGTAGGCACCCCATTCCAGATTTCCATCCATCGCAAAAGCTGACGGTCGGACGGCCGGCTTTTTGAAGTTGATCGACACAGCTGTGGAACCACCCATTTCTGACCAATCGGTCCCTTCCCAGTTATCAAAATCATCACCGCCAATCGCCCAGTGATCTTTACGACCGGTATTGGCAGTCTCACGGACCGACGCGAGCAAAGCCAATTCGGAATCGGGCTCCGCTTCACCAAGCATCAAGGTATTCGATAGTCCGTCGGTGCAGTTTGCTAATTTAACTGCACCGCCCATACCGCCCTGACTGATGCGGGACAAACTGAGCTCTCGCGTGATCATTAAGCCATCGAGTTCCCAATGTCCCAGGGTCGGATTCCCACTCCAAGTGCCACGATTAGGCGCTCCCCATCCCGACGCTGGTTTCCAGTCGACGGGTTGGATTCCCGTCACCACGCCCAAATAGTTTGCTGGTACTCGGCGTGCCACAAACCAAGGACTCGACAACCAAGTCGAAGCGTCAAAAATATTCGCCGGGGCTTCAGTTGAAGGACAGCGGAAAACCGAAAAAACATTTTCGCAAGCGGCAATTTGTCGAGTGATCGGATCGGGGTCAGTAATTAAGGCATTCGGCGTCGCCACCGCACGCGCCCAATCGGTCGAGCCAAAAGTAAGGGCATTGTAGGCATTGTTCTGCTCCAGAAAGGGCAAAATAAACGCCGACCAATGGCCGCCCTCCTGAGCCTCTCCCAGCATCGGAAGATTCTCAGCTTGCGCACTGGCGAAATTGTGCATGGCCAAGCCCAAGTTCTTTAGATTGCTACTACACGAGGTACGTCGGGCGGCCTCGCGAACTTGTTGAACGGCTGGCAATAACATGCCGATCAAGATTCCAATGATGGCAATCACCACCAACAACTCAACCAACGTAAAACCTGATTTTTTTTTCATCTGCACTTCCGATCAAAAATAAACAATTTGGCTATTTAGAAAAGAACGACTTCTTTAGGCTACTACATGCCGGGAATATCGAATTCCAAACGGTTCTCGCTCCCTGCCACAACTTCGAACTCGACTGGACTCTGGTCCGAATCGGTGAATTTTTCGGGTACTTGCTCAACACTGACGACAGTGGTGCTTTCTTCTTTTCTATCGGTCGGTAGCGCGATTTCCCGACCATTGATTTTCGTTAGGCCATAGGAAAACGTGACCCTGTATTTACCCTTGACGAGGCCATCGCCAGCTGTGGACCGTAACGTCAATCGACCCGTTTTGTCGGTTTCTCCCACCCCCAAGTTGTATTCATTGACTAATTTGCCAATCGGTCGAAAGTACACCAACAACCGCTCGCGTGGAACTCCAGCCAACGTCACTTGACCGGAGATGGCATGGAGCGTGGTATCTTGGCCACAACCCACGAGTAACATCGCCCCCACAAACAATAGAAATACCCAAATTCTCGTTCCACACATAAAGCGCCTCGTCCCATCGATGGAAAACAATATTACGAGGTCAGATTGTCAACAACTTTGTTAGCGTTCCTTGAACATTCCATGAATTGCTGATGAAGTTCTGGCACGATCTCGACGGATGGCGGAGAAATAATCTGTCTGCATAAAATAGACCGCGCCGATGTATGAATTTTTCATGAAGTTGTCTTCATGGACTTGAACTAATTAAAACGATCCGCTGAAGTCGGTTAATTTCGGAGCTGTTGCAAACTGCAAGTTTCGTCAAATGGCTCAACGATCGATCGAAGACCGAGTTGGCCGCCAAAAATACAAGCCACTTTGCAGCAAACAGATTGCGCCAATCACCACGGTCGCCCAACAGGCTGTCACCAACAGGCTGAGCCAATGTTCGTTCGCTCCGCCAAAATTCTTAGCCAACATCACACCGACATAGCCTAGGTATCCAACCGAATCAGCCACGTACATCAGAAAACCCAGATTTCCGCGAGCCTTAGTCATGCCCAGCAACCGCTCGAACAGGGTGGTGTGCATCGCCACATACGGCAGGTACAGTCCCAATCCGATCAACACCATAAATCGAAAGGGCGACAAAAATGAAAACTGATGCATCACCAACGTCGCAGCCAATAGTCCGAGGCCCCCGCCGCAAGTCAGCAAAGCGAGAAAAAATGCTCGACGGTTGTCGAGCACCAACACCACCGCACCGTTAACAACCAGAATCCCCAGCGCCACCCAAATTTCCGATTGCGCAAAAACGCTCGGCACGGCTGGACTGCCCAGTTCGCGCCAGATTTCCGGAGCGAAATCGCCGCGAATACTGCGTACAATGGTTACCAACAGGTAAATCAACACCAACGGCATCAATCCCAGCGCATATCGTCCGACGAAGGACCAGCGTTCACCCCGATTCATGGGCACTCGCTCAGTCCTTGCGGCAATGTCCCGTTTCGATGGCGCTGAAATTCGCCCCAACATGATCACGCAGATTCCCAACGGCAATAAAAACATTGCGCCCGCGACACTGGGCATCCAGTCTTCCGAAATTCTGTGATCAATCAACCAGCTTCCGACCGACTTAGTCGCTCCATCTGCCAAAATAAAACTGGCACATAATCCCGCCGTCAACAACTCGGTCAATCGTCGACCCTCTAGGAAACCCAAAACCAAACCGAACACCATCCCCAATGCCAAGCCATTAAAAAACAGGCAAGCGGCATTCCACGGTCGCGGCAACAGCCCAAACAAAACCAGCGCTAGCTCCGCCCAGAGAATTAATTTCATGATCATCAACGCCCGGCGATGGGGCTGCATCTCGGCAATCACTTTGATTCCGATAAATTTTGCTAGCGCATAACCAATCACTTGTGACGTCACAAGAACCGTCTTGAAGCCCAAACCCCATAACATTGTGTCGGAAAAACTCGCGGCGGCGAAGGGCTTGCGAAACGCGTACATGCAAAAGTAGCAACCAAACGCAGCAGTGACCGCCCAGATCGTCTTCCACCATTCCCCTTGCTCGCTATCGAGACTGGCAGGATGAACTTCCGTTGCGTAAGGTTCCATGGAAACTCCTGGAAGGGGTCGACCTTGAGTTCGGGCAACAAGGTCAGCAGTTACCGTTAATTATCAATTAACCGTAAGTCAGCCGAAACACGGCCTCTGATCGCTTGAGGATTGGTGACAAAAATATCACGTCAATCGTAGAAGACAGAATTGTGGTCGCCTATCAGCGTGAAGATTAATTAATCTTGGATTGCAACCGCCCCAGACACGTCCAGGTTAGTGTAAATTGTCGGCCAACATTTATTGGCTGCTCAATTGTTTTAGGAGGATCACTGCGATGCGCATCGGAATCGTCGGCGCAGGAATCGCCGGATTGGCACAGGCCTGGTCCGCCGCGCAACGCGGACATCAGGTCACTGTTTTTGAACGCTCGGACCGGGCCAGCGGCGCCTCCATTCGAAACTTTGGGATGGTCTGGCCGATTGGTCAACCGGCGGGTGAGTGCCACGAGATTGCCCTGCGCAGTCGTGATCGATGGTTACAAATAGCGCAACAGGCGCGACTGTGGGCCAATCCTTGCGGATCGATTCATCTCGCCCATCGGCCAGACGAATGGATCGTGCTTCAGGAATTTCAGGCGCTGGCACCGAGCCTCGGATTCGAATGCTCGTTGCTACAACCCGCTGAAGTGTTGGCGCGATCCCCCGCCGCCCAACCCGATAGGTTATTGGGAGGTCTGTGGAGTCCGACGGAAGTTGCGGTGAACCCACCGGCTGCCGTTCGAAGTATTCCCGCTTGGTTGGCAACAAAGTTCAAGGTGCAATTTCACTTTAACACAACGATTTCATCCGCCGAGACCGGAGTCCTTCGTAGTGCCGCCGGTCAACCCTGGAACTTCGACCAGATTGTGATTTGCAGTGGCGCCGATTTCGCAACGCTATTTCCGCAATCACTGCAACAATCTGGGCTGAAACTTTGCAAACTGCAAATGCTGAAAACTAATTCGCAACCCGGCGATTGGCAGCTGGGGCCGCATGTCGCCAGTGGTTTGACCTTAAGGCACTACCACAATTTTGATGTCTGTCCGAGCTTAGCCCTACTCAAGCAACGCGTGGCGACCGAAACGCCCGAACTCGATCGCTATGGGATTCATGTGATGGCCTCCCAAAATGATCAAGGAGAAGTCATCTTGGGCGATTCCCACGAGTACGATGCAGAGATCGAACCGTTTGACAAAGGCCTGATTGATGAGTTAATCCTGCGCGAGTTGCGCGCGATTATTCGTCTTCCGGAATGGTCGATCGCCGAGCGCTGGCATGGGATTTATGCCAAACATCTGACGGCACCCTCGTACACCGATCAACCCGTACCGGGTGTGTTTGTGAGAACCGGTGTCGGTGGTGCCGGGATGACCATGTCCTTTGGACTTGCCGAACGAGATTGGGAACAATGGTCTTGAGGCCGGTGAATCTCGCGTATGGGGAACTGCGAATTCGCCGGAGGGGTGACTACCAAGGCAAGGAATACGTTTTTACTGTTGACATGAACTTCATCGCTTCAACCACGCCTTCCTTGATTCCTAAACCGCTATCTTTCACACCCCCAAAAGGGCTTAACTCCAAGCGATAGCCTGGAATTTCGTTAACATTGACCGTTCCCGCCCGAATCCCTTTTACGGCGCGAATCGCTGATTCCAGACTCCGAGTGACAATCGCACTCGAGAGCCCATACGCGGTTGCATTGGCTAAGTCGATCGCATCGTCCAGATCCAGCACACTGAAAATCGGCGCTAACGGACCGAAACACTCTTGTGTCGCAACCAGTGCAGTCCGTGGAACCTGCGCCATGATGGTTGGGGGCATCAGTGCTCCGTTCCGATCGCCCCCCAACAAAATCTTCGCACCCCCCGCTGCCGCGTCGCGGACTGCCGACTCGAGAAATTGCGCTGCAGATTCATCGATCACAGTACCTACGCGGGTATGCTCGTCGAGAGGATCGCCGCAGGAATAGGTCCTCGCAAGTTGTAAAAACCGACTCGTAAAATCATCCAGCACCGCCGCTTGAACCAGCAAGCGGCGGACCGCCGTACAACGCTGACCGCTGTTTCTGAAACAACCCTCACATGCTAATTGCGCTGCCAGATCAAGATCCGCATCCGCGAGAACAATTAAGGGTGAATGGCCACCCAATTCGAGACAGATCCGTTTGTATCCTGCGGTGGCCGCTATTTCTTTACCCACCGCCGCGCTACCTGTAAATGAAATCAGTTCGACTCGCGGATCACGTACCAAAAGGCGCGCGACCTCGTCCACTGCGCCGTGCACACAGCTCAACAGGGAACCGGGCAACCCCGCTTCATAGAGCAACTCGGTGAGGCGCACCGCAGTCAATGGCGTTTTCTCCGAGGGCTTCAGAATCACCGGCGCTCCCGCCGCAATCGCCGGCGCCAGTTTATGAGCGACTTGATTCAGCGGATGATTGAATGGCGTAATTGCTCCCACCAGTGATATCGGCTCGCGGAGCGTAAAAATTTTCCGGGACTTGCCTGTCGGCGTGATATCACAAGAAAACGTTTGCCCATCGTCGCGCAGGGCCTCGCTGGCGGCAAACGAAAATACGTCGCAGGCGCGTCCGACTTCATAGCGCGATTCTCGCAGGCACAATCCCGATTCAATGGTAATCAAGTGCGCAAATTCTGCGCGGCGCGCGTCCAGTAAATCTCGAGCACGGCTGAGAATCTGGCTGCGCTGGTATCGCGTTAACAGTTCCGGGGAAGCGAGATGGCGACCAATCGTATCGGCTAATTGATCATGGTCGATACAAGCCACGCGCCCGACTTGCTCTTGGTTCCAAGGATTGAACACATCGATCCATGTTTTTCCAAAATATGCGGTGCCTGTTAGATAACTTGGTAACGTCAACATAGTCGGTAACTGATCCGGCAAGGAACGGGCTATAGGGTATAGATATTCGCAATGAACCACTGGTATTAAAGGTAACGATTACGGAAATGACGTTAAGGCTTGATGGAAACTCGCGGCCATTGCCGGCGACGCGAAAGTTCAATTCCTCGATCTAACTCCATCAATGGCACTGCCGGACTGATCAGTTTTTCAAACGGAAACACTGTCTGGTTCCGTATCAAGAAGTCCAACCCCGTGGCTAACTGACTGGGCGCATAATTATGAACTCCGCGTATGTTCAGGCATTTTTTTACAATGGCTTCACCGGTCAGGTCTAATTTCGTCTGCGGATGCACCATCCCGGCCCATAAATAATGTCCGCCGGGGCGCAAAACCTGAACTCCCGCAGGAATCGAAGCGGAAGAACCCGTAACCTCAAATACCAGATCCAAATTGGAAAGACGATCGGCCTGGGGCCCGGCCAACGGTATTCCCCCAAACTCAGCCACCCACGCCAATCGCGCGGGACTGAGATCGGTACAATAGATTTCGGCAACTCCCTGTTGCCGCAGCCAAGCACAAGCGTACAACCCCAACAAACCGGCCCCTTGAATCAACACTCGGTCACAAGGCATCGGCAACGTCTCCAAGGCATTGACCACCGTTGCCAAGGCACAATTGGCCGGTGCCACAATGACATCGGACAAACTCTCGGGGACACCATAAATTTGAGTACCGGGACGCAATAGGAGATGGCTGGCATAACAACCATTGAGCCCGGAGCCATCGCCAAGTGAAGCATGCCCGTACTTGAAAATCTGTTCACACTTTTGCGGCAGTTGCCAACGCGTGCAAGGCCGGCAATGACCGCAACCAACCGACAGCGACCAAGTTATCCGCCGACCGACGACCGCGTCGATTCGGTTACTGGCAACAACGTGACCCACTCCTTCATGGCCCAAAATACAGGGTGTCGGTGCGTCGCGCCGACCTGCGACCGAATGCAAGTCGGAACCGCAGATGGTGGCCAACGAAATACGCACCAACACTTCACCTACTTTTAGCTCCTCGGGGCATCGGAGTTCCGCCATTTGAAATGGCTGGCCAGCGCCGTAAAACAATTGGACGTTGGCGATTTCATAGCTCATCGGCGCGTGCCATTGCAGACCAGCTCAAAAATATCAAAATTCCGCACATCCCCCGCGACCCATCCTGCATACTCGTCGTTCAAGGGTTCACTGAAAATCAGCGGCACCATTTCTTCGTAACGCCCACCATGACTTCGCAGGGCGCCGGCCAGTTTGCTCAAATCATGATCGGCGGGTGTTCGCCCCAACACCACGTCCCGCGCGCTAGCGACGACCAGATCCCCCATCCGGTCAGCTGGCAACTCCATCAATCGTACCGCGATCGATCGTTCATGACACTCGCAAATGCCTCGCCGGCTAAGCAACCAATCTCGCACGGATTCCACAGCCACCTGCCGCGGAAGGTAAATCTGGGCAAAGGAACCCAACGCGCCGTGGTGGGCTACGTAGGGATCGGTGATTGGTAAAATAACTCGAAATCCAGTCCCAAACTGTTGGATCAATTCGCTTTCCAAATAGATCACGTTGGGTGTTCCATCGGGTAATTGTTTCGCGTTCATGCCATGATCGGCCGTCAAACCAATTACCGCGCCTAGCGCCAATAAGCGTCCTAATTGTTGATCGATCGCTGCATAAAAATCCAGCGAGTCATGGTCTTCCGGGGCATATTTGTGTTGCATAAAGTCCGTCGTGCTAAGGTACAGAAAATCGGCGATTTCCCGTTCCAACATCGCCGCGCCAGCTTTCAAAACAAATAAACTGGCCTCACCACTGTAGATCGCTGGCGTCGGTCCCACCAAGTTCTCCACATCGGCGATGCCATGCGATTCGACCGTCGCCCGATGGGCTTGTTCTGCTGAGAATGCGATCCCGCCGGCACTAATTAATCCATGGGCGAAAATGCCACGCAGTTTCTCTTTGGCGGTGACCACCGCCACGCTTCTTCCTGCCCGTTGAGCTGCCGGGAAAATCGTCTCCACCCGCATGAATCTCGCCGAGTTCATCATGACCTCTTCGCCCGTGCTGGTATCGAAGAAAAAATTTCCGCCAATCCCATGCACGGATGGCGGCACGCCCGTGACGATACTGCTGTTATTAACGTTGGTGAATGTCGGCATCGCCGCCCGGGCCATCCCCCGCCAACCCGTGATGCACATTTGCGAGAGGTTGGGCATTCGTGTGCGCACCATGGCACAATCCAGATACTCGTCGGCGGACCCATCGAGACAAACGACGACGACCGGCTTCGAGGGCGGATCGTAGTTCCGGTTGTTTACGGTGAACTTTTGCATGGGAGAATTGATTAACTTTCAGATCGTGCCCAGGGTCGGCGGTACTGCGCGCCTTCGAGGCACGTTTGGAAATCTCAGTTCACGGGCCCGTGAGCGGAAGATTATTTTTAGAGACACACCACTGGGGGAATTTTGGTGCCGCTGGCAGACACTGTCAAGCAGTTGGCATCAAGGGTAATCGCGCACATCAACAAATCATCTACTCCCATCGCTTCAAAGCCGCTGGGATGAATGATTTCGCGAATGAAGTTCCCGTTATGAAGAGAAATTAACTCGCGCGTTGTCCGCCTGAAGGTTCTATTTCTAAAAATTCCTTAAAACGTTTGCTGGTTTTACCTTGTCTGGCCCCGACTCGTTTCCACCTTGTCTGGCCCCGACTCGTTTTCGTCTGGCCCCGGCTCGTTTTCCCGGCTCGTTTTCTCCTTTTGTGGCAAAAGGTTGATCAAATGGTTGCCGAGAAGTTTTTGGAAGTGTTTCTTGACAACCTTAACTCAATCCGTATATTTAGAGGCAACCTGTCAATTTGATTTCAAATTCATCGGTAACACGCGGATCAATGATTTATGCATCCGACTACTTCTCAATCAGACGATACTGGCAGTCAGGCTCACAGGCTCACAGGCTCACAGGCCTTAACGGCGGCTGATGTTTTTGAGAGCGTCGGCGAACTTCCGACGCTTGGCGGTCGTTCCCTCTTCAATCGCGACTCAAAGGAACAAATTTGGGCGCGCGTTCCGTATTTCGCCATCGCCCTGCTGCTAACCGCAACCGCGATCGCCAAATTGTGGATGTTGTTGACCGATCCTTTTGCCGATGTGCGAGTTGGCTTGCCCAGGGAAATCTTGTGGCTCAGCGTTGCCTTTGAATTCTGGCTTGCATTTGAGAATTTCAGACTTCGCGATCATCGCGTAATGGCCTTTGTCAATTCAGTTGTCTTCGCCTCATTTGCCATTGTCGCCTCGATTCGACTGGCAATGGGTTATGGTTCCTGTGGCTGCTCGGGAAGTTTGGAATTGCCTACGTGGTTTTTTATCGTTATTGACGTGGGGGTGGTGGCTTGGTTTACCGGTTCGGAAGCGGCTCGAACTCAAGTCGCCAGCGGAATTGTTCATTTGTCGCAGATTTGGTCTTTCTGGTCGTCCGAAAAACGAGGGCGATTTGTCGGGCTGGTATTTTTTGCTGTAATTGTTGTTGCAATTCAGCTCCCTTTCGCGGCCGCTTTTCGCGCAGTGCTTATGGGAGAGCAGCCGTTCCAAGCGATTGTTCGATTCGATGGAGATTTGAAAATCGGCGAGGCATGGACGGGGCTGGTTGAAATCCATAATCGATCGTTCGAGTCAGCCAAAGTGGTTGGTGCGTCTCGTTCCTGCCGTTGTTTTGACTTGGCTGACGATCCGGTTTCAACGAAAATTCCTGCCAATAGTTTCATTTCGCTTCCGCTGGTTATCAAACCGAACAGACTCGGACCAATAAACCAGCGTGTCGTCTTGTTTTTGGATCATCCGAAGCAGTTTCGTTTGAATATCGATGTTTTTAGTACCGTAAAAAAGGAGAAGTAAGATGAAAAGTTTTTGGCTCAATTTTGCTGGAACAGTAGTTTTTTCGCTGGCTGCAATCGCGGCAACAAGTGTCGTTAGTGCTCGAGTTTTTGACGTGGGCGACATTTGTGAGCCCATATATAACTCGTCAGGGATTTTTACTCAGACATGTGAAGTGGCTACTGCGGTTTGTCCAGCCGCTAGACCAAGTTGTAGACCGAAAGCCACTTTTGCGACTTGCGCATGTCAAGTTGCTATCCCATAGACATTTGTACCGCAATACGCTTAAGCAGAACCGACGCGATCTTGAAGGGCAAGCTACGGTCGCAGACTTTTGCGTCGGTACCGAGCCAGACCACGCCACCAATCCAATGTTGTTTGATTGGCTTGGTGGATGTGGCAGGCTGGTTATCTGCTTCAATGAATTTTCGCCAAGTTCAAAATTTCGCAAACATTCCGGATTTTCTTATATTTACAGCAGTTTTGGGGAGTCTTTCGTATGTCATTCGTTACATTCTTCGGCTTTGCGATTCTCTCGTGCTTTCATTTAGCTTCGTCCATTGAAAAGGTTGGGTCAAATTCCGATGCAGAATCCGAGTTTCGGAATCTGGTTAGGATGATTGAAAAACGTAAGCTTGAATGCCTTCCGTGCAGAGTCGATTCAATCAAGCTGTTGATCGAAGATGAGCAACGTCAAAGACTTCGAACAACTTGGTTTGGTGGCAGAAATTACCTGGTAGAATTCGGACTCGGATCGAAAGAAAACTTAGAAGAGTCTCGCTTTGAGGAATTTTGTTTGGGGAACGAATACTATTTTGCGTATGTCAACAATCCTGAAAGAAACGACTCCGAACCAAAAAAACAGTTTGTTCTTTTAAATGTCGAAGAACGAAAGGATCGTGGATTTCCACATCCGATGCATCCAGTTATTGACTCGATGAGGGTACTGGGAATTTTCGACAGCTTTGAAGATTTGTTTCGAAGTGGCGAGTTGTCATGTTCCTTCGGAACAAACGGAGACGAAAGGCAACTATTGATTAATTGGAGTGGGCAAAAATTTGACAAGCCGTTAACAGTTGAACTTGAATTTGATCTCCAAAATAAACGTTGTAAGAGGCAACAAATGATTTTTCCTCCTCAAGAGAAAACGGAGATAACCTTTGCATATCACCTGAATGAAGTATTTCCCAAGTCGGTTGACTACCGCTTCACCATTGGTGAACGAGTCTCAAATACAAGGTATGAAATCCTCAATACAAATTATAACAGCGGTCAATCCAAGGAATGTTTTCTATCCTACTATGGTCTACCGGAACCTACATTCATGCATAGTTCCGCAAAGTTCTGGCCCACTGTTTTGGGTGTCCTGGGTTTGATTCTGGTTGCGATAGTGGGAGTTGGTTTTGTCTTAAAGAAGAGGGCAAGTCAGACATGAATCGGCGGTTTCAAGCAAGTGATTGTCGGGAAAAAGCGAGAGCGTTCACGCTCGTTGAACTCTTGGTTGTCATCGGTATCATTGGCCTACTTCTTGCAATGTTGTTGCCTGCTGTGCAAATGGTGCGCGAATCCGCGCGGCGGACGGTTTGCTCCAACAATGTTCGGCAGTTGGCGTTGGGGTTGATGAATTTTGAATCGAGTCATGGACAGCTGCCAATCGGGCTTCGAAGTTTTGAGCCAAACCCGAGCAGCGGAGCGGGTGCCGCGAGTCAGTATTATGGCATGACCTGGATCACGCGAATTCTTCCGTTCATCGAACAGAATGCGATGTGGGACAATGCAATCGAAGATTATGGTTTCAATCCCGATCCTTTTTCTGGGCATCGCGGATTGCAAACGGTGCTAAGCAACGTGAATTGCCCCAGCGATCCAAGTGCCTGGCAATTGCACTCGACCAACCAAGGCCGCTTGGTGGCCTGCACAAATTATCTTGGCGTCAACGGAGTCGATTACAAGACACGCGACGGAATTTTCACCTACGATATTCCAGTTCGCCTGGCTGAAATTGGCGACGGCCAATCGAACACGTTGATGATTGGCGAACGGCCTCCTTCCACCGATTTCTGGTATGGCTGGTGGTATGCCACCGGTCAAGGCTCATTGTCAACTGGAGATGTGACCCTGGGAGTCGATGAACTCAATCCGGGAACATCGGGTGGAGTTTCATTTTATCTGAATGGCTGCCCGCCGGGCCCCTACAGCTTTACCGCTGGCCGCAACGAACAATGTGACACGCTTCATTTCTGGAGTTACCATTCCGGCGGAGCAAATTTTGCCATGGCCGATGCTTCGGTTCATTTGATCTTGTATTCGATTGACGTTGTAACGCTCAAGAGCTTGGCAACACGGGCTGGTGGCGAATCGGTTACGCTGGATTTCTGATTTGCAAATTTTGGTGAGACCCTGCCGGGAGTCGTTGATCAGGATCAGCGCGTGGACGGTAACATCTCAAACAGTTCCGCATGGATCGGATTGTTGACGATGTGATGGGCAATCCTCTCCGAAGGATCACTGTGGCGATCACCGGAGCCATACCAAGGCATTTTTCTTCAGTCTTTTTTCTTCATTAGTTTTTCTTCAGAAACTCAGGCGGCGACCAATCATTTTTGCTCGATTTGGGTAAGAATCGGTAGTGGGCTGCGTTGCCGATTCAAGGCCAACAAGCTCATCGCCGTGCCGAAGGCGCGTGAGCGGGGAAAGACGCGATCGTTCCAGGTGTTGTCCGCATCCAATGTCTTTAGCAACGCGTGTTCGAATTTCGCATATTCGGTGATTTGCTGATCCGCCGGCAACAAGGCGATCGATTGCGCGAGGTAGCGATGCCCAAAATAGAAATAGTATGGCGCGACGTTGTAGGGTGGTTCGTGGGTTCCAGTTTTCTGCCGACGTTTTTCCAGCTCATCCCAATGCAAGTGGAAATCATCAATCGAGGCCTTCAATCTTTTTGCGTCGCCATGCCCCAACTGCCACAGCGTTGTTTCTCCGATCGCATCGCGCGCGATCGCACCCGGCACTTGGGCTTCGCGACCATTGGCATCCTGGGTACCGCTGTAATGAAACGCTCCGTTTTCGGAACGACTGGCTAACAAAATCTTGGCGCCTCGTTCGAACAATTCTGGTGGTACAAGTTTGCCGATCGATTTGGCGGAAATTAAAGCTTGTAAAGCAGGCGCGGTCACGAAACTGGCGTGCCGGCCGCGCGAGGCGTAATTCCATCCGCCTTCTGTTAGCTCTTCTTCGGCCAAAGTTGCAATCAATTTCTCAATCCAGCCGTTCACTGATTCCGCGCGTTCCGCGACCAACGGAGACTCATGCAGTCGACAAAACAAATCCAGCGCATAAATGTGGCCCCAAACCCGCACGTCATAACGATCCACCTGGCTGGATTTCATCAGCGGATGTTCGAGTTCTTTCAAAATCAAATCCAAGCCGCGGACGATGGCTTTGTCAGCTGAGGCCCGATCGTCCAGTGACGACTCCAGTAGCGATTGGCAGACGATGGCCGTTCCGCCAATGCGGTAGCCAACAGGAATCTGGCGCGAAACCCGATAGACCCCTTCGTATGGCCAAGCTCCATCGGACTCCTGAATTTCTATTAAGCGGCTCGCGGCAACTTGAATCAGGTCATGATGTTCCGATTTCGATTCAGTCAATTCAACTTGGGCGAAACCCGGCACTGGTCGCAAAACCAACATCGATGTCGACGCCAACAAGACCAGCGAAAGCCGCCGAAAGTAATTATGCACCACGATTTGTGCTCCCAAAAAATTGCGTTACGGGGCGCTATTCAAAACCCATTCCACGAGGGTTGTTGCTTATCCAAGAATTGGTCGAATGATTTGCCCGGCCACATCGGTCAAGCGAAAATTGCGACCATTGTACAGGTAAGTCAATCGCTCGTGATCCAAACCCAACAGATGCAGGATGGTCGCATGCAAATCGTTTAGATGCACCCGATCAACAGCCGCCTTGTAACCGATTTCATCTGACTCGCCATAGCTAACACCCGGCTTGACTCCGCCGCCGGCCAGCCAGGCGGTGAAGCAATGTGGATTGTGATCGCGACCCGGCTTCTCGCTCAATTGAGCGATCGGCAGCCGACCGAATTCGCCACACCAAATCACCAACGTATCATTGAGCATGCCGCGTTGCTCCAAGTCCGTTAACAACGCGGCGACAGGGCGATCCGTCTCGTCGGCAAATTGTTGATGGTTCCCCTGGATATCGTTATGCCCGTCCCATGATCGCTGGTTCTCCATGCCGCCCGAGTAAATCTGTACGAAACGAACTCCGCGTTCGAGGAACCGGCGAGCCATCAAACATTGCCGGGCAAAATGATCACAGCGCGGATCATCGATTCCGTAAAGTTGCTGCAAGTGGGCCGGTTCGCTTGAAAGGTCGATTGTCTCTGGCGCGGCGCTCTGCATTCGATAGGCCAATTCGAAGCTCTCGATCCGAGCGACTAAATCCGATTCGGCAGCATGTTGATCGAGATGCGTTTGGTTCAGCTGTTTCAACAGATCCAATTGCTCGCGCTGAATTTTCAACGAGAGATTAGTTGGAAGTTTCAAATTGTCGATGGCGTCCCCGGTGGGACGCAAATGAGTTCCCTGAAACACGCCCGGCAAGAATCCGGCGCTCCAGTTAGCAGCGCTGCCCTTGGGAAGCCCTCTTCCTTTCGGATCGCTCATCACCACAAAGGCCGGCAGATCGCGGCATTCACTGCCCAGGCCATACGTGACCCAAGACCCAACACAGGGAAAACCCATCCGCGCCAATCCGGTATTCATCGCAAACAAAGCGGGTGAATGGTTGTTGGATTCCGTAAAGCCGGAATGAATGAAAGCCATCTTGTCGACGTGTTCACCCAAGTGCGGAAACAGGGAAGAGACCATCTTGCCGCATTCTCCGCGGGGGCGAAACTCGAAAGGAGACTTCATCAAGTCACCCACTGCATCTTTGAAGAACCCCGTGGTGTTCGAAAAATTGGCGTCGAATTCCTTGATGGACTTTCCATGAGCTTTCTCGAGCGCTGGCTTGTAATCCCAGGTGTCGACATGGCTCGGGCCGCCGTTGACGAAAATCCAGATGACTCGTTTGGCCCGCGCCTCGAAATGAGGCGTCACCGGTGCCAGCGGATCAAGTGCGCGAGCGCCCAAACCATCGGCTCGCAGTTGCCCAAGTCCGCCGTGTTCGTGCAACATCGCGGTCAAACCCAGGAAACCAAAACCGCAACCGGCGCGGCGCAACCACTCCCGCCGCGTCGAAACGTTTCGGGGAAATTGATTCAAGTTTTCCATGTTCGCGGCATTCCTGACAACTAATCGATATAGATGAATTCGTTGGATCCCAGCAGCATTTGACAAAAGTCCGACCAAGCCATTTGCTTGGGGTCGCTGTCCCCTTGCTCGCGCCGCTGTTGAGTAGCGCGACCGACAAAATCCAATGCCAACTGTGTTTCCTGCGGCGTCGGAATCCTTCCAAAAGCGAGCTCGTACGCTTGCCGTAGCGACTCCTGGGGATTGTCGTTGGCGATCCGCAACGCAAATGCTTCCGCATAACCGCGACCCTGCGGACTATTCATAAACATCAGCGCTTGCGGCGCGATCGTCGTGCTTTGCCGCTGGCCGATACTGACCAGGTGTTCGGGCCAGTCAAAGAGCATCATCTCCGGAATCAATTGACTCCGTTTGATGAAAAAGTAGACGCTACGGCGTTTCATGTTCGAATCCAACGTGCCGGGACCATACATGCTGGAATCCAACTGCCCCGCAACGCATAACAGGGAATCGCGAATGGCTTCTCCCTCCAATCGCTGCGGTGCGCGATGCCACAACCAGCGATTCTCGGGGTCGATTTTGGAACGCGGGTCGTCAGTACGTTTGTTTGATTGCAAATAGGTGTCGCTGGTCATGATCCTTTTATGAATCGGTTTGAGTTTCCATTCGTTGACGATCAACTCTTGAGCCAACCAATCCAGCAATTCCGGATGCGTGGGGCGATCCCCACTTTCGCCGAAATCGTTTGGTGTCGCCACAATCCCGCGGCCAATATGATGTTGCCACAACCGGTTGACCATCACCCGCGCGACCAAGGCTCCAGCCCCGTGTTGCGAATCCGTTAACCAATTCGCCAGCGCCGCCCGCCGATAACTGGACAGCGAATTGATACGAGTCTGTTCCGGAGTGACCAGCTCGGTTGGTTCCCGTTCCGCTGACAGCAGAACTTCGGGGAATCCCGCCCCAGCAATGGAAACTTTTTGCGCAACATCACCGCGACGAAGGACATAAGTTTCCGGGTAAAAATGGGGGAAGCCGCGATCGTCAGCATGATGGGGCAGATGGGGCAGGCCTTCGCTGGTCACTTGCACTTTGGCCGTGACCAACTGAGGGCCGATTCGGTTTAGATCATCGAGTTTTTTTTGCAACTCCGAACAAGTGGCCGATTGGGGACGAAACCAATCCAAACAGGCTTGTTGTTCGAATTGGGGCAGGGCGGCAAAGCCTTGCGCCAAGTCCGATTGACCAGCCAGCGTCTGAAAAATCGTCAAGAGTTGTTGCGAGGGTCCATTGCCGCCTACTTCGGGTACAGCTCGAGGAACCGCCGACGCCGAAACCCGCAATCGCCCAATACAATGGTGTGCATTGGGGTGCTGGAAGGTCAAGGTCATCTCGAGCCGTTGATCGGCTCGCAACTCAAGCGGCTCCGCCAGGTAAAACACTCCGGCCTGACTCTTACCGATCTGACCATCGACTGCCCAGCCCGAAATTAGATCGTCGTCGATCGAAGCGGCAATGGACAACGTCGACTGATCTTGCTGGTGACTGGCGACGGCCTCGATCAAGGACACCGGTTTTCTCGAGCCCTCGGCGTCCAAGCGAATAATCTCAAAATTGCCCAGCGCAAAATTTCCGTTGCCTGCCCGACCGGGACCTTGATTCGGCAAGTTGGGATCCGCCAGTGCCTCAATCCGAATCGCGCGCACGGTCCCGTCGAACGGAGTCGCGCGAAACGTTAAAACGTCTTGCAGGGGCGGCGCTCCAACGGCCAGGAATGACCCGTCTTCCAAACGATTAAAGGTGGACCCCGATAATGTAGCAACCTCTCCCGCCAAAACATTCCAGGTCGCTGACATTCGTACGTCGGACGATGTCTGTTGCAACCACTCCAGAAATTCAACCGGAAGTTTTTTGGAACCATATTCAGTCAAGTTGGCTTGGGCCGTTTGCAATTCGGTGTCGAATTGTTTTTGTCGCAGGAGATTGGTTGCTGGATCCAAGTCCAATGTTTTTTCGGACCGGATCGCGGACGTGAAAATCGCCGCGAAACGATAGTAGTCCTCGGCGCGAATCGGATCGAATTTGTGATCGTGACAACGCGCGCAACCAATTGAAAGACCCAGGAACGCGACACTGGTTGTGGCCACCATGTCGTCGAGTTCATCGTAACGCGCCGATTCAAATTCGGTTTCTGTCAATTGTGTAGGGAACGCGCCGGCACCCAGGAAACCGGTCGCCATCCAGGCCAGCGGTTCAGCGGGTTGCAACTCGTCGCCGGCGATTTGCCAGCGCACCATTTGATCGTAAGGCAGATCCTGATTGAGCGCCCGAATCAAAAAGTCTCGATAGTGGTACGCGTTGGGTCGATCGTAGTCCTGTTCATAACCATGCGACTCGGCAAACCGCACGACATCCATCCAGTGGCGAGCCCAGCGCTCGCCATACTCTGGCCGCTGCAACAACGTGTCGATCAATTCGCTCCACGCCGGTTGGCTAATCATTGGGGCTGCATCGTTTCCACTGCTCAGTCGAGCAATCCAATGATTCATTTCGGCTGGAGTCGGAGGAATGCCTAGCAAATCAAACCAGGCGCGACGGATCAAGACTCGCGGTTCGGCTGGCGAACTCAGCGACAGCCCCAAATCCAGTTGTTTTTTGAGAATCCATTGGTCAATGGGATGGACTGCTGAATTGATCGCCGGTGGTGTAAGTTGCAGGGGTTGAAAAGACCAAAACTTCCGCCCTTCAACCAAGTCAATTACCCTGGTTTTCTTGGCGATCACTTTGTCTCCGTCGCGAGGGTCGGGCGCACCCATTTCAATCCATTTGGTGAAATCAGCGATCACTTCGTCCGGCAATTTGCCACTGGGCGGCATTTCAAACGAATCGTAGCGCAGTGCCGAAATGATTAGGCTATCGTCGATCGCATGCGGCACCACGGCCGGTCCCGATTCGCCACCAGCCAGCCCACCGGCGCGCGTATCGAGTGCCAATTCAGCGCGAAGTTTTCCGGACTGGGCCGCTGCTGCCGAATGACATTCGTAGCAATTTTCAATTAACACCGGTCGGATTTTCGATTCGAAAAAATCCAACTGTTCTGGTGAAAGAGTCGTTTGGGCCGGCGCGCTGAGCCCCCAACTATTGACCAACACAAGCATCGCGAAAAAAACGATGCCAGGAAACAAAAAGTGGTGTTGGCAACGTCGTCGGAGATGATATTTGGTCGCTGAAATCATCAATTCGTCATTGGGTAAGTTCAAGTTGTCGATCTAATCCGTCACGCAAACCGTCGGATCAAGAGCCGCTGCAAGATTTGGTCCGTTGCCAGAGTTCTGTTGCAGAATCCTGATCGAATTTCGAATCCTGTTGTCGTTCCTGCGAGCACTTCAGTTTACTCCGGTCGAACAGCTATCGACAAGCGATTTAACGTGAAATACACGTATTCGAACAAAAATGTTCTTCAACGTCGTTCCGTTTTCCGGGACGGCAGTACAATGGAAAAATTCAGCTGTGCCTGGATTTACCGTCAGGGTCATTTGACTGGCGAATTTAACGTTTCCAAAGCATATCTACGAAACCAATACGGCAATTCGTGGTTTAATGTCTGCCATTCTAGAAAGTTCATTCCTCCAATCGAAGGAGTTCTTGATGCACTCTAAATTCTCGTTGTCCCGATGCTTGACTCTCGGATCGTGTTCATTCGGTTTGTTCGCATTGCTTGCGGTCGCGCAAGCCGAAGACTGGACTCGCTTTCGCGGCTCCAACGGAGATGGTATTTCTCCGGATAGTGCACCGACACAATGGAGCCCCACCGAAAACATGAAATGGAAAACAAAACTTCCCGGTGCTGGGGTCTCTTGTCCGATCGTTCTTGGAGGGAAAATTTTTCTGACTTGCTACTCGGGTTATGGAATCGATGCCCGCGATCCAGGGGACCAAGCGGACTTGAAACGGCATGTCGTCTGCGTAAATCGGACCAATGGGGAAATAATTTGGGATCAAGCGATCGATTCCACCGCTGCCGAGGACGCCTATTCCGGTATGGGCGTTCCCGAACATGGTTACGCCTCGCACACACCGGTCACCGACGGTGAAGCCGTCTATGCGTTCCTGGGAAAATCCGGAGTCTATGCGTTTGATTTGGACGGCAAACAATTGTGGCATACCGAAGTCGGGACGGGCTCGGATCGACGTCATTGGGGCTCTGCTTCCAGCCCGATTCTCGCCGGCGATATCTTAGTTGTTCCCGCGATCGCGGAAAGTTCGTCGTTGATCGGATTGGACAAAAAAACCGGTAAACAAATCTGGAAGGAAGAAACAGATGCTCTTGGCAACTCTTGGAGCACTCCGTTACTGGTCAAAGTTGATGACAGTCGCAGTGACTTGGTCATGCCAGTCGGCGGTGAGGTCTGGGGACTTAATCCAGCCAATGGAAAATTGCGTTGGTTTTGTGGCGACATCCCAGGAGATTCATTTTACACGAGCCTGTCGTCGCGCGACGGAATCGTTTACGGTTCTGTGGGAGGCCGAAATGGTGGCGGTTCCTTCGCCATCAAAGTTGGTGGCAAGGACGATGTCACCAAAACAAATATGGTTTGGCAAGGCTCCGATCAAAGCAGTTATGCCACGCCCGTATTGCACAACAATCGCATGTTCATCGCGTCCCGTGGTGTGGCAACTGCGATCGATACCCAAACCGGCAAACAACTCGAAAAAGTTCGCTTGGAAAGTTCGGCTGACAATGCGCCAGCGTCACCCCCGGGCGGCAATTCTCGTGGCGGCGGTCGCGGTGGTTTCGGTGGCGATTATTCATCGCCCGTAGTGGCCAATGGCAAACTTTACTACGTCAAACGGAATGGCGAGATGTTTGTCTTCGATGCGGGAACGGAATTGAAACAACTCGCCGTAAATCGGGTTACTAGCGACTCCGAGGAATTCAGTGCGACACCCGCGATCTGCGATGGACAGATTTTTGTTCGTTCCAACAAAAACTTGTACTGCATCGAAGCAGCAAAATAGTCGCGGCGAAACCTGATGTGGACCTGGGGTATTTGTTTCGGGCAAGTATCTCAAAGCTCTCGCAAGTAGAGCTTTCCGAAGAGTGACTTGGGAATGCATGCTATGGAGCCATGCCCAGGTCACTCTTTCGTCGTTCCTTTGTCAATTCGTCTGCGTCAGGTCCTCGGCCTCGATTCGGACAATCGGCTGCAGGGTAGCGTGTGCCGAATCGCACATTAAAATTAGACAACCAAATCCCGCCGCCGCTTTTTGGATGAACACCGCTTCGTTTCCAAACGATCGCTGCGGATTCTTGCGTTCGGTAAGATTTGGCATGTTCCTTGCGTGTGTCTTGGGACAAGTCGCGCTTCAGGTCGTGAAGATACCCCTTAATTTCAACTGCCTTTCAGGAAACAAATCATGGTCGCCGTTAGGAAAATTCTTTGCCCCGTCGATCTATCCGTCAATAGCCTGGCAGCGGTTGAACTCGCTACTTCGCTTGCCAAACTGCATGGTGCGAAGCTTGTTTTTTTTTACATCGCGCCTCAGTGGTTGCCGAAGGAGACGATCGTCGATAGTAGTTACGTTCGCGCTGCGGTTGACGCCGATCGCAGTGTTTTTTTGGAAATTCGTCCCATGGACCCAGCGGTTCAATACGACCACAAGTTTATGTTTGGTAATCCTGGGCCAGAAATCGTCCGGGCTGCCAAGGATTTTGACTTGATCGTGATCAGTACTCATGGTCGTGGCGGGCTCCTGCGATTGCTGGTTGGCAGCGTCGCTCAATACGTGATGCGACATGCAAAATGCCCTGTAATTGTCTATAAGTGCCCCCCGCCGAAATCGAACGAATCCGTTGCAGTGCCTAATGAAGTGGTGGCTGTTAGAACCGAAACAGTTGAACTTGGTCCGCAATCCACTCAACGGCTGCCAATCAAACAGCGGTTCGTCACCGATGTGATGCATCATGTGGGGCCGCTGCGCGGTTACCACAAAATGGACGACGCAATTATCGAATTACACCGCGCCAATCAAACCGGCGCGCCGGTCATCGATGAAGCCGGAACGTGTATCGGGATTCTGACCCAAACCGATATTGAAGAATATCGCGAACTTCAAGAGCGACTGGCCGCCCGCGACGAAACGGTGGTCGATGAGATATTTGAGACCGATGAGTTTGGCCAGCGCCGCGCCGGAAACAGCAGTTTTGACTTGGTCAGCCGGCATTTGACATCACCTGTCATCACAGTATCCAATGACGACTCTTGTGAAACCGCTCACTCGGCGCTAGGTCGCAACTCCAACGTACATCATTTAGTCGTGGTCGATGAATCAAATCATCCGTTGGGAATCTTGGAATCGGCAGATTTGTATGACTGCCGAATCACTGTTTCGTAAGCCGTCTAGTTCGAACTAAAGTTACGTCAGGAGGGATTATTATTATAGTTTATTACGATCCCCGTTTTTTGGAGCACGACACTGGAAGTCATCCCGAAAGCACCGAAAAACTCTTGCCGAGCGTCGAGTTCATACAATCATTGGACGGTGACCAGTTTCCCAGGCCGACTTGGCAACCCGCCACTTTGGAACAATTGCAGCGGGTCCATACGCCAGCCTACGTGCAACAAGTCCGCGATTTTGCCGCCGCTGGAGGAGGGCTGATCGAGGCAGATACGGTCGTGAGTCGTCGTTCCTTCGACGTTGCGCGATTGGCCGCGGGAGCGGTCTGCGATGCGGTACATCGCGTGACGGAAGGGCTGGATCGCCAAGCGTTTTGTTTGTTGCGGCCACCGGGGCATCACGCCTTGGCCGATCAAGCAATGGGGTTTTGCCTGTTCAATAACATCGCGGTCGGAGCTCGAGTCGCCACCGCCGAACTAGATTACCAACGTGTGTTGATCGTGGATTGGGATGTCCATCACGGTAACGGCACGCAAGATATTTTTTATGCTGCGGGTGATGTCGCGTTCTTTTCAATACACCGCGATTCATTTTACCCCGACACTGGATCGGCGCACGAAACGGGAATCGGAGCTGGCTCCGGTTTGACCAAAAATTTACCGATTCCATTCGGCGTTCCACCGCGCGATCAGCTCGCTCAATTCGAACACGAATTGAATACATTTGCGGATAGTTTCCGACCTCAATTGGTTCTGATTAGCGCCGGGTTTGACGCTCATGCCGACGACCCCCTGGGTTCATTGGGGTTGGCGACATCCGATTTCGCGATCTTGACCCGAGTGGTTCGGCAAATTGCGGAACGACATGCCCATGGCAAAATTGTGAGTGTCCTCGAAGGGGGATACAATCCACCCGTCTTGGCAGCTTGCGTTCGACAGCATTTGCTGACATTGGTCGGTGATTCGCTGACCTAAGCACCTGTACATAAGTAAACCGGCATAACCATCACCAGTCGACACAACCGTAGAAACGAACATGGATTTACAGGATGATTCTCGATCCGACTAACAGTATGGAGAAATCACTGAGAAAATCATCGGTTGTGCATTCGAAGTCATCAATGAGTTGGGAGCCGGGTTTCTTGAATCAGTTTATGACAAAGCCTTGGCAATCGCGCTCCGTGACAAGGGATTCCGAGTGCAATGCCAGCATCCTCTCCATGTTCACTTTCGACCACGAATCGTTGGCGAGTTCTATGCCGACCCTCTTCGTTGAAGGAAAAGTTGAAGGAAAATTCATCGTCGAGCTTAAGGCTGCAAAGGCGATTGCTCCCGAGCACCAGGCCCAGACTATTAACTACCTAAAGGCAACTGGAATCGAGGTCGGCCTACTGATCAATTTTGGCAATCCGAAACGCGAATACAAACGATTCACACGACACAAGTGAATCAATCAGCGAATTGAAATCATCCTGTACATCTTGTTCATCCATGTTCATTCATTTTGTTCGAAAACTTATGCATTCGTGCTTAATTCTATCGGGGCGCGCGCGGATGTCCCCAAGGATCGCTTTCCATTACCCGGTTCGTACAGCGCACCAAGGCTGATTCAAATTGCGATGCCGTCGATTTGAAATAACCGAAACGATCTTGATCCGCCTCGAATATCAACTGACGTTTAGTTTTTAATTCCGCGAGGTTCATGAGTTTGTGGCTCTCCATGAACTTGATCAACCCTTCCAACAGGGTTCCAATCACTGTCGGACCGTCTCGATAGATCGCCGAAGTAATCATGGCGACATCAGCGCCGACCAAGAGTGCTTTGATCAAATCAGACGAACTACCGATCCCGCCGCTAGCGGCCAGCGACATCTCAGGACAGAAGTCTCGCACGCACAAGATCGCGGCAAGCGAATTTGAAATCGAACCGGGGTGGGACAAACCCCATCGGTTGGTGACTTGAAAACTATCCAGGCTGATGTCGACTTCTGGTGATTGGCCGAATAATACGACCCCTTGTGCAGCCCATTGCAACTGTCGCACGAGGTGGCTAACGCTGGTATAGTCCCGCCCCAGTTTCATAAACAGCGGAATCTCCAACACGGCGTGCAATTGACTCGCTGTCTCCACTAGCTCATCTTCGATTTCGCGCGGCGCGGCGTACTGACCTGGTGGAGCATGTCGTACATGCAGCTCGATCGCGGCAGCCCCCGCCAATTGCAGCGCCTGGGCAAACGCCAGCCAATGGGCACCGCATTTTCCATTCAGGCTGGCGATAATCGGAATCGTCTGTTGAGAACTGACACGTCGCACTAGTTCCAGGTAACCCTCGGCATTTTCCCAACTGGTTTCAGTCGGCCAGCGATGAGCTGCCTCGAGGACTTGATCGTTGTGTGTCGTTGGTTCAATAGTTGGCGCAACCATGTGCCCATGTTGCTCGCTCCACAGTATCACCTGGTCTTCCAGCAGCGAGGGCAGCACCAGTGCTCCGGAACCAGCCGAGATCATCGCGATTCGCAACATTTCTTCGGCGGTTAACTGGCACGCCCCCACAACGATGGGAGACTTCAACACCAAGCCTCCATAACGCGTCGTCAAATCGATACTCATCTCGAACTCCTTGAACTATAAAAGGAGAAAACCCGTCCAAGACAGGCAAACCGGATGCCAAGTGAGCAGTGTATTTCGAGAGACCAATCAAGATGCAAGTTCGCAGAACCCAGCATTCAGCTGGATTGTACCACTGATTCAGCGGTAATGAAACTCGAACCTGGCTTCGACATCGAACTGTTTCGTGCTCGTCCCGACTTTAGATGCCGTTGGATCGGAATTTGCGAAAATTTCAGGTTTTGTTTCCCGCAAGATTTCCAAAATGGATTTGCGGAGATCAGGGGTCAAGTGGGCGAACTCGGGCGCTGCGTTGCGACCTTCGAGCACATTCAGCATTCGCGAGATGGTCAAGCGGCGCACCTGTTCGGGCAATGCCTCAAAGGCCGGCGAGTAGATCAGATAACTACAGGGGTACTTGAAGAGTCGTTGATTCAGCTCAAAATCCCGCAACGATCGGCCCTGCGAATCTCGCGGCCCACGAGCCGAAAACTCCTCCGCAAATCCACTCGTGCCAGCGACCGGTGACTGTAGCGGAAATTCATCGCACATTAACAGCTGGGCTACGATTCGATCGGCCGATACCGAGATCCGACGTTGGGCACTTTCACTGATCAATTCCGGCTCCCGGTCCAGCAGTTCGTTCATTTGAAATGTTTGCTGGAGCGCTTGTCGAGTCTCAAAATTTGCCGCCGTGATGGCGTTGTGCATTTGCGTTTGATGTTCCATCACCATCAACGCCACAATGTCGCTGTGCGGTGTTAAATATTGCTTCGTCGAAAATTTGTCGGTCAGATTGACTAAATTGGCCCCCGGTTCCAGATCCGGTTTATCACCTTCGGCAAATACGGTATTTCCCATGTGCCGCATCTCGCCATGTGTGCCGGTCACATACCACCCACCCCACCGCTCATTGAAGGGACTGGTCTGATCGGTGGTGAAAGTGCCACTGCCCAAAATTGGGTGGCCCGCACGGTCGGCGTAAACGCTGCGAATCAAATAGCCCGGTACGTTTTGCGTGCGCGAGTTTGCATGACAGGTCAAACATTGCCCGCGATCGCGAATAAATTTCGGTGGCGCCTCCTGATGTTGTTTCAACGAATAAAAAATAGCGCCTTGATTCGGATCCGTCGCGGCGAGCTCCAACACCTCGCCCTGTTGGCAATATCCGACATAAACATCGTCGTTAAAATAAACCGCCCGCGGGCGGTTCGGGTTGATGCGGTGAAGCTGCATACTGGTCTTGGAAAAAACCAACGTCTGGCTGCTGTGTGGGATGTCAAGTTCATCCAGCACGGCATCCAAATAGCCATGTTGCGCATCGTATTTCAATTTGATTTCGCCAGCTTCGATCTTGGCGGCCAACTGAGCCACTGGATCCGTGACCGGCGCATGTAAGTAATCGATGGGCGGATTCTCAAACGATGCCGTTTGAGCAGTGGCGATGGAACAACAGGTCGCCGTGGAGATCGTCGACCAGACAATTCCACACATGATTTGCTTGATCGTATTGGTAATTTTCATGTCCAAATTCCAATGGAAGTTACAACCGATCGGTTGGGGGCCGATGGTCTCCAGCGATCTCGCCCCAGCTTGCGGCCGAATTGCTTTCTTGGGCCCCGAAGCTTAAACTTGTAATCTACACATCAATATACAGAAATAGCCTCGTCGCGTCAATCGGTAACGTGCTGTCCCACCCACCAAAACCGGAGAAAAACATGTTGTCCAAAACCGCTGAGTACGCCCTTCGCGCTGTCACGTGCATGGCGGCGCAAGTGGGCCAGCCGGCTTCGGCTGATCTTCTGGCGGAGAAAACGAAAGTTCCCCGACGTTACTTGCACCGCGTGCTGCAGGACTTGGTCGCTGCCGAAATGGTACAATCCCGTTCCGGCCCGGGCGGAGGATACGAGCTAGTATCGTCGACCGGTGAACTGACGATACTCGATGTTGTCAATGCAGTTTCGCCCTTGGAACGAATTCGCCGGTGTCCGTTAGGAATAACCTCGCACACGAAACTTTGCCCATTGCATGCCGAGTTGGATCGC